>JBAZMA010000006.1:0-107343 GCA_041649995.1 Candidatus Omnitrophota bacterium
GGCAGTCCCTGCGGCATTGATTTCGACGAATGTCGAAATCACGCACGGGGCAACTACGTTGTTTCATATCCAGGGCAGTCCCTGCGGCATTGATTTCGACGAATGTCGAAATCACGCACGGGGCAACTACGTTGTTTCATATCCAGGGCAGTCCCTGCGGCATTGATTTCGACGAATGTCGAAATCACGCACGGGGCAACCACGCTTCAAGCCCGCCTTTGTTAAGGAGATTGTTTTATGTTGTCAGTCAATAACGTTTCCCTCCAATACGGCCAGCGAAAACTTTTTTCCGGCGTCAATATTGTTTTTTCGCCGGGGAATTGCTACGGCCTGATCGGGGCTAACGGGTCGGGAAAATCCACCTTTTTGAAGATCCTCTCGGGTGAGATCGAGACAACGACTGGCGAGGTCAGCGTGGCCCCGGGAAAGCGCGTTTCCGTCCTGCAGCAGGATCAGTTCGCCTTTGACGAAGAGACCGTTTTGACAACCGTCATCATGGGCCATAAGCGCCTTTACGCTATCATGAAGCAAAAGGAGGAGCTGTACGCCAAGCCTGATTTTTCCGACGCCGACGGCATGCTGATCGCCGACCTGGACCATGAGTTCCTGGAATTGGACGGCTGGAATGCCGAGTCGGACGCCTCCAAACTGCTGAGCCAGGTGGGTATCCCTGAGGAACTTTGCTCGTCGCGCATGAAACAGCTGGAGGCCGGGCAGAAGGTCCGCGTCCTGCTGGCGCAGGCCTTGTTCGGAAACCCCGATATCCTGCTTTTGGACGAACCG
This sequence comes from Candidatus Omnitrophota bacterium, assembly GCA_041649995.1. Taxonomy (GTDB): domain Bacteria; phylum Omnitrophota; class Gorgyraeia; order Velamenicoccales; family Velamenicoccaceae; genus JBAZMA01. Next base: position 784 of record JBAZMA010000006.1, read on the forward strand.
ACGAACCATCTGGATGTTGAAACCTGCCTGTGGCTGGAAGAATTCCTGTGCGAATTTGAAAATCTGGCGATCGTGGTCTCCCATGATCGGCATTTCCTGGACAAGATCTGCACGCATATCGCCGATATCGATTACGGCAAAATTCAGCTTTATCCCGGCAATTTCACGTTTTGGCAGGAATCGAGCCAGCTGGCTTTAAGGCAGCGCAGCGAAGCCAATAAAAAAATCGAAGAGAAGCGAAGGGAACTGCAGGATTTTATCGCGCGTTTCAGCGCGAATGCCTCCAAATCCCGGCAGGCGACCAGCCGTAAAAAGATCCTGGAGAAGCTGACCATCGAGGAGATCCGGCCGTCGTCCAGAAAATATCCCTACGCGGGTTTTGAGCAGGAGCGGGAAGCCGGAAACGATCTTCTGGACTTGAGCGGTCTGTCCAAGACCATCGATGGTAAGGTGATGTTTGAGAATCTCGACATCGCCATTTCAAAGGGCGATAAGGTCGCTTTCCTCGGGCCCAATGACCTGGCAAAAACGGCGCTTTTCCAGATCTTGATGGGGGAGATGCAGGCCGACAGCGGGGTTTTCAAGTGGGGGTATTCCACCAGCCGCGCGTATTACCCTAAAGATAACGCGAAATACTTTGAGAGCGAACTCAACATGATCGACTGGCTCAGGCAGTATTCCTCCAACACGGATGAAAATTTCGTGCGGGGGTTCCTGGGCCGCATGCTTTTTACCGGCGAAGAATCTTTGAAACCGGTCAAGGTCCTCTCCGGAGGCGAAAAAGTCCGCTGCATGCTCGCGCGCATGATGCTCCAGCAGGCCAACGTGCTCATTTTTGATGAACCGACCAATCACCTGGACCTGGAATCTATTTCGGCCCTGAACCGGGGGCTTGAAAAGTTTAAAGGAACGATCCTTTTTTCGTCCCACGATCACACCCTGATCCAGACCGTGGCGACCCGGATCGTCGAGATCACTCCCAAAGGATACATCGACCGCATCCACACGACGTTTGACGAGTATCTGGCCAATGAGGAGATCAGGGAAAAACGGCACCAGTTATACGCTTAAGGGATTATGGAAAAAAGACTGATTGAAATGGAGAAAAGGATCGCGTTTGCCGAGCGGATGATCGCGGATTTGAATGAAGAGCTTTTGGAGCAGCAGAAACATATCAAGGCCCTGCAGATTCAGCTGAAAAATTTTAAGGATCGGATCGATTCCGGCGATTTGGTCAAAAAGCAGGAGGACGAAACTCCGCCCCCGCACTATTAACTCTTTGAAGCATTTTTGAGAGAGATGACGGGCATTTATTAACCATCTAAAAAAAAGATGGTTTTTTTGTTGTTCAAAAGCGGGTATTCCTGTTAGAATACTAAAAAGACCATATTAGTATTTATGTAACTGTGGAGGGTACGGTGGAGAAAAAAGAACTTCTCAGGCAAAAGATCCTGAATGCCGCGCGAGGACGCATGATCGTATTCGGCTTTCGCAAGGTGACGATGGATGAGATCGCCGGTGACCTGTCGATGAGCAAGAACACGATTTATAAAGAGTTTACGGGCAAGGAAGAGATCGCCCGCTGTCTGGTTTTGGACCTGGAGAGGGAGATCAACCGGGGGTTGGAGGAAATTGAACAGACGCGCCAGGATCCCTTGAAGGTCTTTTCCGACAGTATTTTTCTTTTGCGCAAGAAGCTGGGGCCCTGGTTTGAGCGTTTTTTTAAGGAGATTTCCGCGGAGTTGCCCGATCTCTGGGAACAATTCCTGCGCTATAGAAACGAGAAGATCTTAAGCATCCGTTTTCAGGTTGAGCGGGGGGTGAAGAAGGGTATTTTTCGCAAAGTCAATCCCGCGATTGCCGTTGAAGCCTACCTGGGCGCGGTGAAGGCCGTGGTCAATCCCAGGTTTCTGGAGCAGGAGGCTTTGAGTTTTGAGCGGGCCCTGGAAGCGGTCCTGGATATCTGGGCCTCGGGGATTTTGAAAAAAGGAGCGGGAAAATGAAAAGGCTTCTGGCGCTGGCGGCGGTTATTCTTTCAGGGTTCTGCGCGCAAACAGTCTTTGCGTCGGCCTCGGTGGGCCCCTGGAGCTGGAAGATCGGCGGCGACGAGCGGTTTCGCGCGGAATATAAAGAGGATTTTGATTTTAACGGCTCACGCAAAGATAGCGGCAACCTGTTTTTAAACCGCATCCGCGTGAATTTTAACGCGTTGTTGAGGGATGAAGATTTTGACCGGGTGGCAGGAATTTTTGTGGAAGGCCTGGACGCTCAGGCGGGCAGCTATCGGCTCAAAGGCACGGCATCCCAGAAAGACGATTTTGACCTGCACCAGGCTTTTCTGGATTTATATGACATCCTGGATTCAGGGTTTGGGTTGAAGGCCGGCCGCCAGGAAATGAAATACGGCAAAGGACGCCTGATCTGGGCGTCTTCATGGTCCAACAGGATCCGTCATTTCGACGGCGCCATCCTTCAGTATCGACGGTCCGCCTTTTCGCTGGATTTTCTTTACGGGCAGGATGTCAAATTCAAGGACGGCCATTTCAACAGGTCCCATCCTCAGGAGTTCCTGGCGGGGGTTTATGGGGGTTATCAAAAGGGGCCAGGTTTCCCGGGCCTGGAAGGTTATATTCTGACCCAGGCCGTGACCAATGTTTCCTCCAAGGCGAAGCGTTATACCGCGGGCTTTCGCGCCTACGGCGCCTTGACGCAGGGTTGGGGTTTCGATGTGGAAGTCCCTTATCAGTTCGGCTCCATCGGTTCCAGGACGATCAGCGCCTACGCGATCCACGCGGACGTCTCTTACGGCAGGGACCAGGCGGCATGGAAACCCCGGTTGACGCTTGAATATAACGAGGCGACGGGCGACAAAGACCCTGATGACGGGACATCCGGCACCTTTATTCCCTTATACCAGTCTACCCACGAACCTTACGGGATTATGGATTTTTTCCGCTGGCAGAATATGCGTGAGGTGGCTTTAAGCCTGGAAGTTTCCCCGGTGAAAAAATGGAAATTCATTTCTCAGGTCAACATCTTCTGGCTTGAGAGCGTTTCGGATTCCTGGGTCAACTCATCCGGCGCGGTTGTCCGCTCATCCGCCGGCAATGACGCGGATTCTCATGTCGGCAACGAGGTGTCGCTGCGGGCCGAATACGAGGCTTTCCGGAACGTCAAATTTGAGGCCGGCGTGGCGCGCTTTTTTACGGGTCCTTATGTCAGGGCGACCGGGCCCGACGATGACGCCGGCTGGGTCTATTTTCAGGTCGTCGCCAAATATTGAACAGGGGGGCCTTATGATTTATTGGCAGTTGTTCCTTTCGTTTTTCAAGATCGGATTGTTTGCCATCGGTGGAGCCTATTCTTTTTTGCCCCTGACCGAGCGGGAGATCGTCCAGAAGTACCAATGGCTGTCAAAGTCGGAGTTCCTGGACATCTCCGGCTTTGTGAAGATCTTCCCGGGCGCCATTTCCGTCAAGTACGCCACCTATACCGGTTATAAGATGGCCGGCCTGGCAGGGGTCCTCATCACGAATTTTGCCAATCTTCTGGCGCCGGCGCTTTTTGTCATGGTAGCCTCCTTTTGTTATTTCAAATATCAGGACGTCCCCCAGGTCAAAAGCGCCTTTCGCATGATCCAGCTCGTTGTTTTTTCCATGATCCTGGCCGTCGCGTTTCAGACGGTTTCTTTCCATCAGCTGTCGCACGGGTTTTCCATCCTGGCTGTTGTCCTGGCTTTTGTGGTTTTCATGTTTACCAGGATTGAACCTGCCCTGATCATTCTCCTGGCGGGATTGATCGGCGCGTGGACGCGTTTTTCGTAAATCAACGGAGGGCAGTTCATGAAGGCCGTGAAATCAGCCGGGATCTTGTTGAAAAACATCGCCTCCGGGAAGGGCAGGGACATCCTGGCCCTGGCCTGCGTTTGGGCCGTTCTTGTTCTTTTGCAATTCCGGGTGTGGATCACCCATGAGCGCATGGCCTCCCACGACAGCCTGGCCTGGTTCGGGGTTTTTTACTATTTCGCCGATTCTCTCTACCAGGGCATTCTGCCGTTGTGGAACCCCTACCTTCATTGCGGCGAGCCTTTTTTCCTGAATTTTTATTTCCTGCGGCTGCTGGATCCTTTGACCCTCGCCCTGGTGTTTTTAGGCCGGATTTTCCGCTGGGAGATTTTGACCCTCTATCACTGGGACCTGTTGCTGCGTTACCTGGTTTTTCTGGCGGGGTCCTATCTTGTTTTCCGCCGCATCGCGCGTCGTTTCCGGAGCGCGTTCCTGGGCGTCTTCATCCTGGCGTTTTCTTCCCTTGGCTCGTCCTATTTGAGACAGCACGGTTTTGTGTACGCGTGTTATCTTTTTCCGTTATGCCTATATTTTCTTTTGAAATATCTCGAGGAGCGCGAATCGCGGTCTTTTCTGATTTTTTTGTATATGCTGGGGATCGCGGCGCTGTCGTATCATTTTGCGTTTATCGCCGTTTCTCTGCTGGCCTGTTTCGGTTTCCTTTTGGCAACAAGGGCTGTCGGGCCTTTTCGCCGGCCCGTGCCGGTCAAAGGCCGGCTGTGGCTTTTGGCTTCCGGCGCTGTCTTTCTTTTTCTGACCGCCCACTTGTTTCCGGCCTTCGCGTATTTCCGGCAGTTCGCGCTGCCTTCGGCGAGGCTGGAGGCCTTCGCGGCCCATTCCGCGCCCGCCGATTTTCTGGTTCTTTTCGCCCCCTACGCGTTCATCATCCACTTTTTCAACGATACGTTCCTTTCTGAATCTTTTCTCTATATCGGCCTCCTGCCGTTATTGTTCGCCTGCGCCGGGCTGTTTTTTGCCCGGCACAAGTACAGGGCGGCTTTCGCTTTGATGCTGGGGGTCCTCCTTTTGTTTATGACAGGGCCGGTTTTCGATTTCCTGCGGGCGTTTGTGCCGTTTTTTGCCACGATCAGGAATACGCACACGTTCGGCCCTCTTTTTGTTTTTTTCCTGGTTTGTTTCGCCTGCTGGGGCCTGGATCTGTTTTTTGATGTCTGGGAGGGTCCCGCAGGAAGACGCGCACGGCTTAAATTCCTGTTTTTGGGCGCTTTCATCGCGCTGGCGTCAGGGGTATCATTTCTGTATTTTCAGGCCGCGCTGCCCTGGAAAACGCAGGCCGTCAACACTTTATCCGGCCGCCTGGCGTTAACAGACGGGGCCGCGGTATCGGACCTGGCGCGGACACTGGATCAATCCTGGGGCGGCATCCTTTTGTTCGGGGCCGGTTTTTTTGTTCTGTTCGTTTTGCGCGCGGGGACGGCGCGGCGCTCTTTGCGCGTGGCCGCTCTTTTTATTTTTGTGGCCGCCGACTTGTTCCTTTTTCATGCCGGTATTTTTCCCGCTGTGACAATGCAAAGGCGTCAGGGCGCGCAAGACAGCCAATTTTTGCCCGGGGAGCCGGTTTACAAAGATGAACGCCTGACGGCCGAAGTCCGGGCCGGGGATCCTTTTTATGGATACAAGCCGTTACTCGTCAAGCGTTTCGCCGCGTCCCTGAAGGTCCAGCCGGTCCGGTTTTCAGAACATGTCTTTGTCCATCGTTTTGTCCCGCCCTATTTTTTCGAATTGAGGGATTATTTCCTCTTTTGGCATAATCAGGGCATCCCGAACCCCGTCAAAGAGGTTGTGGCGGGGATTCCGTCCGGGCGTCTGAGGCTTTTTGAGGCGGCGCTTGTCGTGCCTGTCGGGACAGGAGCCGGGCGGTTGGAAAGAAGCGACGCGCAAACAGCGCGAAAGGTCCTTTTGATCGAAGACGAGGGCGGGAAACCCGCGCTTGATGAGGCTCTCGGCGCGGGGGGAGGGGGTCCCGCAGGTGGCGTGTCTGTCAGAGGATTTTCACCCAATCGCATAGAGGTTTTCGTCGATCTTAATGAGCCGGGTTTTTTGTATTACGCGGATAGTTTTGACCCTTATTGGGAGGCTTACAGGGACGGGAAGAGACAGAAAATCAGCAAGGCGAATTCCCTTTTTAAAGCCGTGGCGCTTCCGGCCGGCAGGCACACCGTTCTTTTTCAATATAACCCCCGATTTTACAGGTTTTGCCTGGCGCTTTATATTTTTGGCAATCTTTGTTTTTTCTTCCTGTTGGGGTTGTTGAGAAAAAATTCTCAAGGGAAAATTCAGTGATCCTGTTCCTCAAAAAAACCGTGTTTTCTCCTGGAAATTTGACCTTTATTTGCGGGACACCTTGAAATCCCATTGAATAATATGTTAAATTTTTAATGTAAGGCGAAGTGGCACCGGCAACAGCGAGTGTGCCACGCTTTTCGGCAAGGGAAGGGCTGCTAGAGGGCAGGCTATGCCCAACATCTATACCAGTCTTCTTCCCTTGCCTTCCTTTTTTTGCACCCGGCCATGGATGAGGTGATATAATATCGGAGTGAATATCATCGCGTTCCGCAGGAAGAATGCCTTTTGGCTGCTGGTTGCCCTCTTGGGCCTGTCTTTTTTTAATCGTAACAATACCAAGAGCGTCGAGACCATCGCCCCTGAAACCCTTCAAGAGCCTCTGCAGACCCCTGTCAGCCCGCCCCAGGTTGTCCGTTTTTCTCAATACGGTTATGATTATGAGCTCGAGGCCCTCTATCAATATGAGATCAACGCCATGCTTGTCCATAAGCTCAACTACAGGACGTTCAGCATCCATAATTACGACAAGATTTTTCCGTTCGACGTCTGCCTGATCTGGGGGGAGAACCTTTCGAAAAAGATTTACCGGGCCAAAACCCTTTCTTTTTCCCAGGATTGCCGGTTTTGCTGGGCCGATTGGCGGGAACCTTTGTCTTTCGGCTGGGGCGAGATTTCCAACAATCATCTTCTTGTGACGGACAAAAGACTGGAAAGGATCCTGGCTTCTTTGGTTTACGGCGACCAGATAAAAATCCGTGGGCGGCTTGTCAATGTCCGCGCCCGGCCTTCGTCGGGGGAGGGGGCTGAGATTTCCTGGAGGACAAGCGTTTCCAGGACGGATGGAGGGGCAGGCGCCTGCGAAGTGATCCTTGTCGAAGACATCCGCATTCTTAAAAAAGCCAATGTTTTTTGGCGCGTCCTTTTTCCGGTGAGCCTTTACGGTTTGTTATTGCTGATCTTTTGGGGGATGGTGAGTTTTTTTTCATCCGCCGTCAAACGTCCATTCAAAGACGATCGAGAGGCTTGTATAAGATGAATCGCAAAGCTTCATAAGGGAAAGGGAGGTGTTTATGTGCCGGCTGTTTCCTGTTTTGCCCGTGTTGTACGTGATTTCCGGCGTAAGCCTCGTGATCGGGCTCTTTCTTTATCTGAAACCGCGCGATGCCATCCGCATCCAGATCGCTTTTTATAAAAGCATCAATTGGCGCATGGAGCCAGTTTCCATGGAGAAAGAAGTGCGCAGTACCAGATGGATGGGGCTGTTTTTGATGCTGGCTTCCCTGGCCTCGGTCATTACGATCTTGATGAAAACCAGGATTTGAGATTTTCTCCGGGATTTATCGGCGGCAGTCCAGGTAAGAGGAGGCGTTGTAAGAGCTGCGGACGTAAGGGCCGCTTTCGATATGAAGAAATCCCAGCGCGAGGCCTGTTTCCTCATATTTTTTAAAAGCCGCCGGGGTCACGTATTCCTTGACCTCGGCGTTAATTTTATCCGGCCTCAAATACTGTCCCAGGGCGAGAAAATCGCATTCCGCCTGCCGTAAGTCCTTCAGGCATTGGATCACTTCTTCTTCTGTTTCCCCCATCCCTAAAAGCAGCGCGGACTTTGTCAACAGGACGGGATTGAACGCTTTGGCGTTTTTGAGCACCTCAAGGGACCGCTTGTAGTCGGCCTGCGGCCTGAGCCGGTAAAGCCTGGGCACGGTCTCGATATTGTGGCCAAAAATGTCCGGTGAACTTTCGCTGACCGCGCGCACGGATTGAAGGTTTCCCTGAAAATCAGGCACCAGTGTTTCCATGGTGACCTTGGCTCCAAGGCCGCGGATTTCTCCGATCACGCGGCAAAAATGCCCTGCCCCTCCATCCGGCAGGTCGTCGCGGGTGACACTGGTTATGACCGCGTGCTTTAATTTCATTTGACGGACAGCCTCAGCCACGCGCTGAGGTTCCATGGGGTCCAGCGGCTCAGGGGTTCTGTCTTTTGTCACATGGCAGAAGGCGCAGCCGCGGGTGCAGTTTTTCCCCATGATCAGGAATGTGGCGTGCCCCTGACAGTAGCATTCCGAGATGTTCGGGCAGCGGGCTTCCTCGCAGACAGTGTTTAAGCGCAGGTTTGTCAGGAGGGATTTTGTTCCGTGTTCCCGGCTGAAGACGATCTTTTTTCTAAGCCAGGCTGGTTTGCGTTCGATCGTCATGGGGAGAGATTTTCGAAAGGTCGTTTTTGTTCAGGTTCCACTCAGGAGTGCCGTATTTTGTTTCCTTCAAGAACCGGACGAGGTCATTCTCTCTGGACGTGAGCCCGGACTCCCGGAGTTCAACCTGAAAGTGAGAGCAAAAGGCGTCGGTGATCGTGTCTTTTAGTTCGTGAGAGCTGATGTCTTTGCCCAGGGCTTCTTTGAGGCTTGTCGCCTGGATCGCGCAGCCAAGAGAAGGATCTTTTAAAAGCGTGGTGAGTTTTCCGTGATCCAGGGATAGAGGGATTGAGCCGTGCTGGAGGATGATATTTTTGGCCCGTTTTTGCGCGCTGCCTCCCAGCTTGCGGCCGCCCACCAGGATGTCGTATTCTTCTTTGCGGCCAAAACAGACGCTGGCAATCTCCGCGGGCGAGGCTGTGGAATCTGTTTCAGAGGCCTCTTTCGCGAAGCAGGCATTCAATCCCATGGCCCTGTAGGCGCGGATCAGAAAAGACGTCAAGGCTTCATAGGAATCTTTGACGGACATCGTCTCCAGTCCCAGGTCTTCGGCGCAGGCGACAAGGCTGTAGGTTAATTCATCATCGTGATAGATGAGGCCGCCGCCCGTGGGCCTACGGACAAAAGAGGAGGAATTCAGGGCGTGGCCATCCTGAAAAAGCTGCGAGGGGTCCTGGGAGATGCCGCAGGAAACCGCGGCGGGCTTCCATCCATAAAGCCTTAAGACCGGCTCGGTGCCTTTTTCCTGATAGGAGAGGAACAAGGCCTCATCCAGCGCCATGTTGGTCGCGGCATCATTGTATTTGGACAGGATGAGGCGGAATGTGCGCATAGGATAAATACAATTAAGAATTAAGAATGAAGAATGATTTAGCTGTCAGAGTTTAGCTAGAATCTAACACCTAAAACCTGGTTGCCCTGATTCTAAATTGACCTTTTACCGCTTGCCGTCTTGGTGACTTGTGACCTATGGCTGTTGTTTCAAGCGGATGGCCGATCACAGGCAGGCGCAATTCATGTCGCGCGCGGCTTTTGTTTCATCCAGCCTTGCCACAGGCATGGTGACCGGGGCTGATTTCAGGACAGCGGGATTTTCTTTGGCCAGTTGCGCGGCCCGCGCCATGGCGTCGATAAAAAAGTCCAGGGTTTCTTTGGATTCCGTCTCTGTCGGTTCGATCATCAGGGCCTCCTTGACGATCAACGGAAAATAGATCGTGGGCGGATGGATGCCGCAATCAATGAGGTATTTGGCGATATCCAGCGCGTGGATGCCCAGCGGGACCAGCGGGCCTGCCGAAAGCACGCATTCATGCATGCAGCGCGCCTGGCACGCCGGCTGGTAAAGGTGTTTCAATTTGGCCAGGCAATAATTGGCGTTGAGCACCGCTTGTTCGCTGGAGCGGACCAGTCCTTCTTTGCCCAAAAAGAGGATGTAGGCCAGGGCCTTGAGGATGACCAGGAAATTGCCGTAGAAGGGCGCGATATATCCGATGGAATCCGGCGCCTCATAATCCAGGGCCAGACCCTGCTTCGTTTTGCGGACGCGCGAAACAGGGAGGAATTTTTCCAGTTTTTCTTTGACGCCCACAGGCCCCGCTCCCGGGCCGCCTCCTCCGTGGGGCGTTGAGAACGTTTTGTGCAGGTTGAGATGGATGACATCGAAGCCGATGTCCCCGGGCCTGCATTTGCCGAGGATGGCGTTTAAGTTGGCGCCGTCATAATACATCAACGCGTCAACTTTGTGCGCCAGGCGGCTGATTTCGTCGATCTGGTCTTCGAAAATCCCCAGCGTGTTCGGGCAGGTCATCATGATCGCGGCCACATCCTCGTTGAGATGTTCCTTGAGCCGTTCGATGTCCATGGTTCCCTTTTCATTGGAGGGGATGTTGATGATCTCATAGCCGGCGATCGCGGCGCTCGCGGGATTGGTCCCGTGCGCCGAATCAGGGATGAGGATATATTTTCTTTTGCGGCCCTTGCTGCGATGGTAGGCGGCAATGAGCATGACGCCTGTCAATTCGCCGTGAGCGCCCGCCGAAGGCTGCAGGGTGAAATGGTCCATGCCTGTGATTTCGCACAAAAGTTTTTCGGTTTCAAAAAGGACCTCCAGGCTGCCCTGCGCCCGCTCCAAGCCGCCTTTGAGCTGAGGCAGGAGAGGGTGGAGGCGGCTGAATCCTTCCATGCGGCTGATGTCTTCGGTGAATTTGGGATTGTATTTCATGGTGCAGGAACCCAGAGGATAGAAGTTCGTATCCACGGAAAAATTCAGCCGGGAAAGATTCGTGAAGTGACGGACCAGGTCGAGTTCGGAGACCTCCGGCAGATCGCAGGCGTTCTGGCGCAACAGACGGCCTTCGGGCCTGCGGGTTTGGGGCACATCCAGCGCGCCGAGGTGAGTGCAGCGTCTTCCCGCGCGGCTGAGTTCATAGATCAATTTTCTGCCGGTCTTTATCCCCATAACACGGACTCCAGTGTTTTGGCGTAATAGTCGAGGTCATCCTTGCTGAGTTTTTCGGTGACGGCGACGATCATGTAGCGGTCCATCTCTTTGTAGTAACGCCCCAGGGGGAACCCGGCGCAGATGCCTTTTTCGAACATGGCCGCGACGACATCGTCGGGATTTTTGGGGAGGACGATCGCGAATTCATTGAAGGTCGGCGAGCTTTTTTTGACTTCCACGCCCTTGACCCCGGATAAAAGGTGTTTGAGATATTCGGCCTTCTGGTAGTTCAATTCCGCCAGTTCCGCCAGGCCTTTTTTGCCGAGGGCCGACAGATAAATCACGGCCCTGAGCGCGCAGAGGGCTTCGTTGGAACAGATGTTGGAAGTGGCTTTTTCGCGGCGGATGTGCTGTTCCCTGGCCTGCAGGGTCAGGACAAAACCCCTCTGGCCTTTGGAGTCAACGGTCTGCCCGACGACGCGGCCGGGCATTTTACGGGCCAGGTCCTTCTTGGTCGTCATGAATCCCAGATAAGGCCCGCCAAACGATAAGGGGAGGCCGAGGCTCTGGCCTTCTCCCGTGACAATATCAAATCCCATTTCTCCCGGGGTCTTGAGCATACCTAAACTCACCGGATATACAGAGGCAACGGCCATGGCCCCGACGGCGCGTGCTTGCGCCGCGATATCCGAATAGTCGTCGATCGCGCCGAAAAAATTCGGGTTCTGCACGATCACGCACGCGGTTTCCTGTGTCAGGTGTTTTTTGAGGCCGGCGCGGTCCGTGCGGCCGTGCGCCACAGGGATTTCCACAAAACTGATATCCAGGTTTTTGGTGTAGCTGGTCAGCATGGTGCGGTAAATGGGGGAGACGGCGCTGTCCACAAGGACGCGGTCGCGGCCGGTCAGGCGCCGGGCCATCATCACGGCTTCATAAAGCGCGGTCCCTCCGTCATACAGGGAGGCGTTGGCGATCTCCATGCCAGTGAGGCGGCACAACGCGCTCTGGTATTCGTAGATGGCCTGCAGAGTCCCCTGGGAACATTCGGGCTGATACGGCGTATAGGCCGTATAAAATTCGCTGCGCGAACTGAGGTGGTCGACGACAGAAGGGATGTGGTGGTCATAGAACCCCGCGCCCGTGAAATAGAGGAGATTTTTGTCGTTTTTATCCGCGGTCCCCTGGAGTTTTTTTAAGACCTCAAATTCGCTGAGTCCCTGCGGCAGGCGGAAAGATGCGGGCCTTTGCGTTTTTTTAACGGGCGCAAACAGCTCTTCGACGCTCGAGGCGCCGATGGCTTCAAGCATGCTCCGGATATCCTGGTCCGTATTGGCGATATGGTCTCCCATTACCCCAATCCTTCCACATATTGTTTGTAAGCCGCGCTATCCATGAGATTTTTCGTCTCGGAAGGATCAGAGAGAGAAATCTTTGCGATCCAACCCTGGTTGTAGCAGTCCTGATTGATGAGCCCGGGCTGGTTGTTGAGCTGGTGGTTGGCCTGGGTGACGGAGCCGGAAACAGGGGCAAAAATGTCGCTGGCCGCTTTAACGGATTCGACTGTGGCCACGATCTGGAACTGCCTGGCGGGCTGTCCCGGCTTCGGGAGTTCCACAAACGTCACGTCCCCCAGGGCGTGCTGGGCGTAATCCGTGATGCCAACGATCCCCGCCGTCCCTTCAATCCTGACCCATTCGTGCTCTTTGGTAAAATACAGTCCTTCGGGAATATTCATGATGTCTCCATGTTCTGTTTTTCAGGCCGATCCCGCTATTTTTTTAAAGATGTGCTTTTCATGAACGGTTTGTCCGTGACCACGGCTTCGATGCGCGGGGTTCCTTCTCCGACGGATATGACCTCGCCCTGCGCAAGGTCGATGGGACCGGTGAATCCCATGCCGATACCGCATCCCAGATGAGGGGAGAAGCTGCCGCTGGTCACTTCCCCGCAGGGTTTTTCGTTGTAATAGATCTTCTGGAGGTGCCGGGGCGAGCGCCTTGAGAGCGTTTTGAAGAAGACCCTGCGGCGGGGGATGCCGGAATTTTTCTGGGCCAGGAGGGCCTCTTTTCCGATAAAATCCTTATGGAAATCGACGTAACGCTCCAGTCCTGCCTCCAGCGGTGTGGTGGTCTCGTCAATGTCCTGCCCATAGAGGCTATATCCCATTTCCAGTCTCAGGATGTCCCGGCTTCCCAGGCCTGCGGGCTTGAGCCTTTTGTCTGAAAGCAGGGTTTCCCAGAGTTCGGGGATGCCCGGCCTGGAAAAAAAGAGCTCGTATCCTAATTCTCCCGTGTATCCTGTGCGGCTGACCAGGGCTTTTCTTCCCAGAAGATCGGTTTCCATAAAGGTGTAATAGGAAAGCCCGCAGGTCTCAGGGGCGAGGGTCTTGAGGATTTCCCGCGCCAGGGGTCCCTGAAGGTCGATCTTTCCCAGTTTTTCCGAAAGATCACAAAATTCCGCGTCGCGGGTAAGGAATTTTTTGAAATGTTCCCTGTCTTTTTCCAGGGTCCCGGCGTTCACCACGATCATCCACTCATCCTGTTTTTTGCGGTAGACGATCAGGTCATCTATCACGCCGCCCTCGGGATTAAGGATGGAACCGTAACGGCAGGCGCCCTCAGGGATATCCTTAAGCCGGACTGTGATGATTTTTTCCAGGCCTGATTCTTCCGGAGTTCCCTTGACAAGAAATTCCCCCATGTGACAGATATCAAAACAGGCTGCGGCCTGGCGCGTATAAAGGGTTTCAGCGAGGATGCCTTCGGCATACTGGATGGGCATGTCCCAGCCGCCAAAACCTGCCATACGCGCCCCGCGGGCTCTATGCCAGGAGACAAGGGGGGTTTGTTTCAAAGGGCCTGAAGTTTCCGTCATGGGTGCACGCTTTCATGATACGTTAACACGCTTGGATTTTCGCTTTCGATGCCGGCTCGCTGGATGACCTTAAAAACAAAGCCTGGGTTTACGAAAACCCAGGCTGACGATTTTCTTACAGGAGTTCTTCTTGGAAGAACTCTTAAGCTTCCTCATGGTTGATTCCATGTGGCCAGAAGCTAGGGGACCGATGTTAAAAATATTATAACAAAGAGCGTGCCGTTGTAAATAAAAATAAAAGAGGAAAAAGATCATTCACAGCCCGCCGAATGTCTGGTATTATACTAAAAAGTTTATACGTCAGGAAACCGAAGAAAAGGTGACGCAATGCCCGAAACAAGATTGAATGTCCGTCTTTTAGAGATGTCCCAGAATCCGGTGGCTTTGATCTACGCCGCCTGCCGCCAGTGTTACGCGTCAAAATTCGCCGGGGAATTATTTGATGAGAAGTCGCAAACTCCTCAGAAGCAGGCGGAATTTATCCGCAAGGTGGTCGCCTCAGGCCATGAAAGCCCCCTGGAGCACGTGAAGTTCACGTTCGCCGTGGAAGGGGTGTCCAGGGCCCTGACGCACCAGCTGGTCCGCCATCGCATTGCCTCATATTCGCAGCAAAGCCAGCGCTATGTCAAGGAAACGGATTTTGATTATGTCATTCCGCCTGCCATCGCCGGGGACGCCGAGCTGAAGGGGCAGTTCGTAAAGACCATGGAGATGATCCAGGCCAGCTACAATAAACTTCTGGAGGCGTTCCGCGTCAAGGGCAAGGTGGGCGAGAAGGCTTATCAGGATGTTCGTTTTGTCCTGCCTCAGGCCGCCGAGACAAAGATCGTCGTGACCATGAACTGCCGGGAGATCCTTCATTTTTTTCAACAGCGCTGTTGTCGGAGGGCGCAATGGGAGATCAAGCGCCTGGCTGAGGAGATGTTGAACGTCTGCCGCCGGATGCTGCCGGAGGTTTTCAAGGATGCCGGGGCCAAATGCGTGAGCCTGGGGTATTGTCCGGAAGGAGAAGCGTTTTCCTGCGGTGCTTATCCTCTGAAGGAAAAAGTGCTTTCCGCGTAACAAGCGAGGGTTTATGGACTGGAAAGTTTTTTTAGCCACATTCGGAGCGGTTTTTTTCGCGGAACTCGCGGATAAGACGCAGATCGTCGGCCTGACCATGGCGGCCAAATCCCAAAAGCCGTGGGCCGTGCTCCTGGGGTCTGTGGCTGCGTATTGCCTGATCACGGCGGTTTCCGTCGTCATCGGAGTGGCCCTGTCGCGCTTCCTGAAGCCGGAATGGTTGAAAATGGCCGGAGCGCTTATTTTTATCGTCATGGGATTTTTGCTTCTTTTTGATAAGATTTGATGCGCATCTTTGCCCGGCGTTCCCGAAAATACGGATTTTTTCCGCGTTTCGCGGGCCTGTTGATCCTGGCCCTTGCCCTGTCTTCGTGCGCGACCCCGCCGAAAACAGGGGACATGGTCTATAAACCTGTTTATGAAACGGCGGCGCGCCACGACATTTATCATACCGTAGGCCCCGCGGAAACGGTCTTTCGCATCAGCCGCATGTACGACGTTCCGACGGATGCGGTCCTCAAGGCTAACCGTATCGCCAACCCCCGGGATTTGAAGACCGGCCAGACCCTTTTGGTGCCGGGCGCCGCGCCTCTTCGGCCGGTCGTGCCGTTGTTCTCTTCTAAAAAATGGAAGTATATCGTCGTCCATCACAGTGTGACCGATGAAGGCGATGCCATGTCCCTGGACAAGATGCATCGCCGCAGGGGATTTGAGCGGGGACTCGGCTACCATTTCGTCATCGATAACGGCACCAAGACGCGCGTCGAGGGCCAAATTGAGGCTTCGCCCCGATGGATCAAACAGCTTGACGGAGCGCATTGCAAGGCCGGCGGCATGAACGCCAAAGGCATCGGGGTTTGCGTGGTCGGCGATTTTACGCGCGAGCAACCCTCTAAAAAACAGATGGATTCGCTGGTCCTTCTGGTCAAAACCCTTCAGGATTACTATCGTATTCCCGCCAGCCGTGTCATACGGCATAAGGATGCCCCAGGGGCCCGCACGGAGTGTCCCGGCAATAGTTTCCCCTGGCAGGAATTCAAGCGCCGTCTGAGAGCCGGGCAGTAACAGCTTGCTGTTTCTTTGTCCTCTTGTCCAAGGTGATTTATGGCTTCCAAGATCGCTTTTTTCGACACCAAACCTTATGACCGGTTCTTTTTTGACCAGGCCAACAAGAAACACCATTTTTCCATCCAATATATCGAATCCCACCTGTCTTCTGCAACGGCTATTCTTGCCAAAAATTGTCCCGTTGTTTGTATTTTCGTCAATGATATCGTCGATGAGCGCCTGCTCAACACCCTTCATGAAGCCGGGGTCCGGCTGATCGCGTTGAGGTCCGCCGGTTATAACAACGTGGATTTTCGCGCGGCCTACGGGAAAATCCATATCGTGCGGGTCCCCGCGTATTCGCCCCATGCCGTGGCCGAGCACGCCGTGGCCCTGATGTTATCTTTGAACCGCAAGACGTATAAGGCCTACGACCGGACGCGGGACAGCAATTTTTCCATTCAGGGGCTTTTGGGGTTTGATATGTACGCGAAAACGGCAGGCGTGATCGGGACAGGGGCGATCGGCAAGGAACTGATCAAGATCCTCAAAGGTTTCGGCATGGAGGTCCTGGCTTATGACGTCCGGCCGGACAGGGATTTTTCCCGGGAGATCGGGTTTTCTTACGTCTCCTTGAAAGACCTTTACAGGAAGTCCGATATTATCTCCCTGCATTGTCCTCTGAGCAAAGAGACTTACCGGATGATCAATGCCAAGACGATCGCCCGCATGAAGGAAGGCGTCATGATCATCAATACGGGGCGCGGCAAGCTTATTGATACGCGTTCTTTGATCGAGGCCTTGAAAAAGGGCAGGGTCGGTTACGCGGGCCTGGACGTGTATGAAGAGGAAAGCGAATATTTCTTTGAGGATTTTTCCACGCAGGTCATTGCCGACGATGTCTTAGCCAGGCTCCTGACGTTTCCCAATGTCCTGGTGACCTCTCACCAGGGATTTTTTACGCGCGAAGCCCTGACCAATATCGCCTCGGTGACGCTTCAGAATGTGGATGATTTCATTCATGGCCGGGAGTTGGCCCATGAGATCTGTTATCAATGTTCGCGGGATGTCTGCCTGAAAAAGAAAACAGGCAAATGCTTTTAGTGAGGGCATAACTTAGAGAGCCGGTAGCCGTAGGCGGCGAACTAAGTTATTGCCCGAATTAGGCCCTCCTTTATACGGAATGCGGAGGCCTACCCTTTCTGGGTTAACCCCGTCACCTGCAAGCAAATTTCGCAAGAAATTTGCGCAGCTTCCAGGTGATCGGGGTGAGCAAGAAGCATAACTTAGAGAGCCGGTAGCCGTAGGCGGCGAACTAAGTTATAAGTCCCAAAGGGGCGGCCCGAACTAACCCCGTGAAGTATAACAAAAATATCGAAGAAATTTTTGTGATATTGTACGAAGCGGGGTGTCAATCAGCATAACTTAGAGAGCCGGTAGCCGTAGGCGGAGAAGCTAAGTTATTGCGCGAATTTTGAGCACCTTAATGTTTTATCTTGAACGAAATCCCGCCGAAGGCGGGGAACCCCCCGGAGTGAGAAGAAATTTTTGTGATATTGTACGAAGCGGGGCACCAGTAAGCATAACTCAAGCGAGCCGGTAGCCGTAGGCGGAGAAGCTAAGTTATTGACTATTTTCCACGTGACAGGGGAGATGATACCAACGAAAGGACTCTTATGAAAACACATGTCATCGATCTGAAAGAAAGCATTGCTTATTCGCCGCAGGCCGTCGTCAGCAAGACTTTGGTCGGCAATAAATCCGGCACCATGACTTTATTCGCTTTTGACGCGGGTCAGAATTTGAGTGAGCATACCGCTCCGTTTGATGCCATTCTTCAGGTGCTCGAAGGCCAGGCGCTTTTGGTTATCGGCGAAGATGAGGTTGTCGCGAGCGCCGGCTCGATGGTGATTATGCCGGCCAATGTCCCTCACGCGGTTTTTGCCAAAGAGCGTTTCAAAATGCTTTTGACCATGATCAGGGATGTGGAATAGCTGGGGGCGAAAAGCAATTAAGAATGAAAAATGAAGAATTAAGAATGGGCTTATAGCTTATAGCTTATAGCTTATGGCGAATGGCTTATGGCTAAGAGCGAAGGGCATATGGCAAAAACAATTTAGGAGTTAGGGACTAGGGTTCAGGGGCTAGCACCTAAATCATTCTTCATTCTTAATTCTTAATTTTTAATTGTTTCTATGATTTGGGATTTGGAAATTAAGTCAGTCAGTAGCGGCTTAAGAGCTTATGGCTAAGAGCGAAGGGCATATGGCAAAAACAATTTAGGAGTTAGGGACTAGGGTTCAAGGGCTAGCACCTAAATCATTCTTCATTCTTAATTCTTAATTTTTAATTGTTATGACTTCCTACTATTTCGCATTGTTGACGGCGCTGGTTTGGGGCATTGTGCCTGTGTTTGAGAAAATGGGCCTTTCGAAGCTGAGCCCGCCGGCCGGTATCTTTGTCCGCTGTCTGGCTGTGTCTTCCGGCGCTATTATCCTTCTGATCTTCAGGCCGCAAATCCTCACTGAACTCGCCCGGACGCCAGCGCGCAATATCGGCCTGATTATTTTTGGAGGGTTTACGGCCAATTTTATCGGCCAACTCCTGTTCTACCACGCCTTGAAAACCGGGGACGTTTCCCGCGTGACTCCCATTGCCGGCGCCTATCCGCTGATCGCCTTTCTGATGGGTGTTTTTGTTTTAGGCGAGGGCGTGACCCTGATGAAGCTGACGGGAATTTGTCTGGTTCTGCTGGGGGTTTATTTATTGCGATGAAACCGCAAAGACAGACCACTGTTTATCGCGGCAGGATCTTTGATGTGACCCTGCAGGGCCGGCGCCTGCCGGACGGTCGGTCTATCACGGCGGAAGTCATCCGGCATCCGGGCGCGGCCCTGATCGTTCCTTTCCTGACCCCGGACCGCGTGATCTTTCTGCGGCAATTCCGGCCCGCGATCAACGCCTGGCTTTATGAACTCCCCGCGGGGACGCCGGAAAAAAACGAATCTTTCCTGCGTTGCGCCCGGCGGGAGCTGCAGGAGGAATCAGGCTATGCCGCCGCGCGTTTTTCCCTGCTGGGCAAAATTGTCCCTGTCCCCGGCTATTCCACCGAGGTGATCCATATCTACAAGGCGCAAAAGTTAACGCCTTCCTTCCGGCAGAAGGACGCCGAAGAGGTGATCGAAACGCATGTTCTTGACAGGCGGCGCGTGCGCGGCTTGATGGCGCGCGGAAGGCTTATCGACGCTAAAACCATCTGCGCTTTGTGTTTTTGCGGGTGGCTTTGAAGGCGTAACCGCGCGCGGAATCTTTGAAACGCTTGTCTCTTTGTCATTTGACGCTGATTGTGTTAGAATAGAAGCCAAAGGATATATTTCTATCAGAGAGAGAGGGGGAGGACATGACAGAGATCGAGATCCTTCATATCATCAGCATGTTGTCCGGCGTGCTGGGACTGGCCGTGGCTATCAGCCTGATTCTTGTGCCCAAGGCCCTGGGAAAGGTCGAAAAAGGGCTGGACAGGAATTTTTCCACGGATAAGCTCGAAAAAATGTTGAATGAGCGCAGAAATGTGACCGAGGTCCTGCTGAAGCACCCCCGCGTCTTCGGCGCCATACTGATGGTTATTTCCTTCCTTCTTGTATTATCCAGCCTGATCATCTTTTAAAATGCCGTTCAAAACAGGGAATTCCGCGATGCCCGTTTGGCTGTTGAAGGCCGGCATTCCTGTGGTTTTTTTTGCAGGCCTGCTTGTTTTTTTCTGGATTTTAAAGATCATATTTTCCAAAAGTCTTTTATTGGGAATGCTTTTTGTTTTTTTCGCGCTTCCTTTCGCTTTTCGCTGCCTGCTGTCCCTGTTGATGCTGGCCCTTCCTCTTTTTTTCTCGTTTTCTGCTAAAAACAGGCCAAAAGGGCGCAAGGAAAGCATTGATGTCCCTTTCAAGGTTTTAGATTAGAAGTCTTTTTATCACAAGGAGTTAAGATTTTTTTGAGGGCAGGAGCCTGCCCTTTTTCCATTGACTTGATTTCTGAACTTTGTTATAGTAGGGCGCGTCCAAACAGTGCCTACGGAAAGTCAGGATTTGAAAAATGGGGGGGGGACCATGATCGAACGCTATTCTCTGCCGAAAATGGCGAAAGTGTGGAGCGAAGAGCACAAGTTTGACACGATGCTCTCGGTTGAACTGTGCGTGTGCGAAGCCTGGCAGAAGCTCGGGAAGATCCCCAAGAAATCCGTCCTCGCCATTAAATCAAAAGCCAAGATCAATATTGAAAAGATCAAGCAGATCGAAGAAAAAACGAAGCACGATGTCGTGGCTTTTGTCAACAATCTCTCCGAAAGCCTCGGGTCTGACGCGAAATATATCCATATGGGCCTGACGTCCAATGATGTCCTGGACACAACCCTTGCCGTTCAGATGCGCGATGCCCTGGGCATCCTCATCGAGGACGTGGAAAGACTCCTGCCTGTTTTGTCCAGAACCGCGAAAAAATACAAGACGGCCCCCTGCGTCGGACGCACTCACGGCGTCCACGCGGAACCGACGACTTTCGGCTGGAAGGTCGCTCTTTGGTATGATGAAATGAAGCGCAACCTTGACAGGCTGCGCACCGCGCAGAACGGCATTGCCGTGGGAAAGTTGTCCGGCACGATCGGCACCTATTCCAATATTGAACCGGAAGTCGAAGAGTTTGTTTGCGCCAAGCTGGGGCTGGGGATTTCTTACGGGGCCACGCAGGTGGTCTCCCGCGACCGTCACGCCGCATGCCTTGTCAATATGGCGATCACGGCCGCCTCTCTGGAGAAATTCTCGACGGAAATCCGCCATTTGTCGCGCACGGAAGTCCAGGAAGCCGAAGAGCCCTTCGGCCGGGATCAGAAAGGTTCTTCGGCCATGCCTCATAAACGCAACCCCGTTATCTGTGAACGGATTTGCGGCCTCGCAAGGCTCCTGCGCACCAATGCCCTGGCGGAGCTGGAAAATATCAGCCTTTGGCACGAGCGGGATATCAGCCACTCCTCTGTTGAACGCGTGATCCTGCCGGATTCGACGATCCTTTTGGACTATATCCTGAATCTTTTCATTGAGGTCGTTGAAGGCCTCAACGTGTATCCCAAGAGCATGATGCAGAATCTTTCGAAAACCAACGGCCTGATTTTCTCCCAGTGCGTGCTTTTGGAGTTGATGAAAAAAGGGTTAAGCAGGCCCCTGGCCTATGATATTGTTCAAAAGAACGCCTTTGCCTCGCGTTCGTTGAACCGCGATTTTAAGGACGTGCTCTTGAACGACCCTAAGGTCAAGCGTTACCTGTCAGCCGGCGAGATCGAATCCTGCTTCAATATCAAATATTATTTGAGGCACATCGACAGGATTTTCGGGAAGCTGGGTTTATAAGTCCGGCTCGCCCTTTTCACGATGGCGCGTTTTCTTCATACGACCCTGTTTTTTTAGCCAAAAACAGGAAAATTCGCTGTTTCCGGGATGGGGGAGGGGTTGATTTTTGACCCTGTTTTGCTATAATGAAACCCTCTGTTTCTTGAAGCGGAATGCCCGGCAGCTGTTTGATGACCAAGGGCGTTGATTCCTCCTTCGCGAATGGTTTGAGCTTTCCGCTTTGAGGCAAAAAAGCCCGTTCATTTAGGACTTTTCGCTCCAGGCAGAAATCCCGTAAATAAAGGCAAGGAACTTTTTAAGCCTAGGGCCGCATCACTCCTGTGGGGTTCCATCACAATGTATTGGCGCGTTGAAATCAGGGAAAAAGAGGGGGTTTTCAGCGGTTTTTCTGAAGGCCTCAAGGCAGAAATCGCCCACCTGGGATACAAGGGCGTCGAAGACATAAGGCTCCACCACATCTATTTTCTCATCGGCTCACTCACAAGCCAGCAGGCCCGCCGAATCGCTGATGAGCTCCTGACCGACAGAGTCACCGAAGAATCAGACGTTTATCCGGGGGACCAGGATCCCGCCGGGCTGCCCGGTTATTCCTCCCTTCAGGTCATCTACCACGCGGGCGTTATGGATCCCGTTGAAGATTCCACCTTGAAAGGCATCAGGGACCTGGGGATTTCCTCCTGTTCTTCCGTTCGCACGGCGAAAAGATATTTTTTCAAAAGTTCCCTGTCCCAGGGAGACCTTTTTTCCATCGCCGAAAAACTTCTCTACAATAAGCTCATCCAGTCCGTCTTGCCGCAAGAGGAACACCGCCTTAAAGATTTTTCCAGCGTCCCCGATTATGTTTTTTCCTTAAAGACCGTTGACCTTCTGTCGGCCTCGGACAAACAGCTGGTTTCCTTGAGCCGGCAGGGACAGCTGTATCTCAACGCCCCGGAGATGCGCGGCATCCAGGCGCACTTCCGCAAGCTCAAGCGCAACCCGACGGATTGCGAACTGGAAACGCTGGCGCAGACGTGGTCGGAACACTGCGTGCACAAGACTTTTCGCGGTCCGATCGACTATCAGGAGAAGGGCAAGAGGGTCAAGAAGCTCAAGAGCCGCCGCATACGCAGTCTTCTCAAAGACACCATCATGAAGGCGACCAAAGAACTTTCCAGGCCTTTTTGCGTGTCCGTTTTTAAGGATAATTCCGGCATCATCCGTTTTGATGAGCGTTACAACGTCTGTTTTAAGGTCGAGACCCACAATCATCCCTCGGCCCTGGAGCCTTACGGAGGCGCCAACACGGGGATCGGCGGCGTCATCCGCGATCCTATGGGCACGGGGATGGGCGCCAAACCTGTTCTGAATACCGATGTTTTTTGTTTCGGCCCCCTGGATTATCCGGCAAACAAGCTTCCCAAGGGAAGTCTTCATCCCCGGCGCGTCATGAAAGGCGTGGTCAGCGGCGTGCGCGATTACGGCAACAGGATGGGGATCCCCACAGCCAACGGCGCCGTGCTCTTCGACGAACGGTTCGTGGGAAACCCCCTGGTCTATTGCGGGACCGTCGGTATCCTGCCGAAAGAGGATTCCTTCAAGAAGGTTTCCAGCGGAGAGGCCATTGTCGTGGTCGGCGGCAGGACCGGCAGGGACGGCATCCACGGCGCGACGTTTTCTTCCGGAGAACTGACGCATGAATCCGAGACCGTTTCATCGGGCGCTGTCCAGATCGGCAACGCCATCACGGAAAAAAAAGTGCTCGACGCGCTGATGCAGGCGCGCGATCGCGGGCTCTACAGCGCGATCACCGATTGCGGCGCGGGCGGCCTTTCCAGTGCCGTCGGAGAAATGGGCGCCGCCTGCGGCGCGCGTGTGGACTTAGACAAGGTGCCTTTGAAATATCAGGGGTTGAGCTATACCGAGATCTGGATCTCGGAAGCCCAGGAAAGGATGGTGCTTTCCGTTCCCAGGGCCAAAGCCGCTGAATTGATCGATCTTTTCCGACGGCAGGACGTGGAAGCGACCGAGATAGGGGAATTCACGAAGACCGGCCGGCTTGAACTTTATTACAAGAGGCAGAAGGTCTGCGACCTGGATATGGGATTTCTTCACGACGGCCTGCCCCTGACCCCCAAAAAGGCGGTCTGGACGGCACCCCATCTCAAAGCCAGGGTCCTGGCCCCGAAAAAAGATCTCACCGGCGAGTTGCTGAAGCTCCTGGCGATGCCGAATATCGCCTCCAAGGAATGGGTGATCCGCCAATATGACCATGAGGTCCAGGGGGCGACCGTGATCAAGCCTTTGGTCGGTGTCCGCAACGACGGGCCTTCGGACGCCTGTGTCATTAAGCCTAGATTTGATTCGCAAAAAGGCCTGGCCGTCAGCAACGGGATCAATTTTCTCTACGGCGACCTTGATCCTTATTGGATGGCGGCCGGCTGTATTGATGAAGCCTTGCGCCAGATCATCTGCGTCGGCGGGTCTTTGAAAGAAGTCGCCATTCTCGATAATTTCTGCTGGGGAAACCCGGACAAGCCCGACCGGCTGGGGGCCCTTGTCAGGGCCGCCTACGGCTGTTACGACGCGGCCAAGGCCTTCGGCGTGCCTTTTATCTCCGGCAAGGACAGTTTTTATAACGAGTTCACCCATCACAACAGGACGATCGCCATTCCCGGCACTTTGCTGATTTCGGCCATCGGCGTGGTTGAGGATGTGAGCCGCTGTGTGACCATGGATTTGAAGACCCCGGGAAATTTTTTGTATATCCTGGGGGAGACGGCCGAGGAGATGGGCGGTTCGCATTATGATCTTCTGCGGCGGGCGCGGTCAGGGCCGGTGCCGGCGGTGAATTTTCCGGCGGCCAAAAAACAGATGCTTGGGCTTTCGGCGGCTGTTTCCAAGGGGCTTGTGCGCAGCATCCATGATTGTTCCGAAGGCGGGCTGGGCGTGGCTGTCGCCGAGATGTGTCTGGCAGGCGGCCTCGGCGCCAATATTTTCCTCAATGATGTCGTTGCCAGGGGAACGCGAAGGCGCAATGATTTTCTGCTTTTCTCGGAATCGCATTCCCGGTTTGTCGTGGAGGTGGAGCGTTCATCGCAGAAGGCCTTTGAGCGCGCCCTGAAAGGCGTCGCTTACGGCCTGGTCGGCTGCGTGGCCGAGCACCCCAGCCTGAAGATCTTCGGCTTAAAAGGTGAAGGATGCGTGGAAACTTCCGTCGAGGCTTTGAGAAAAGCCTGGCAGGCGACCCTGCAAAGCGTGTAGCCATGGCGAAAAAAATCCCCGGCAAAAAGGATTTGCGTAAAAGCGAACATACCCGCATCGATTTGTTCGAGGAAGCGGATCAGGCGCGCGTCGCCCGGATCGCCAAGGAGTTTGACAAGGGGTTCAAGATCCTTTCCAAATTCCGCAACGCCGTTTCTTTCTTCGGCTCTTCGCGGCTCGCCCCCTCGGATGAGGCCTACAGGCTGACGGAAAAGACCGCGTTTCTTCTGGCCAAGGCGGGTTATGAGATCATTTCCGGCGGAGGGCCCGGCATTATGGAGGCGGCCAATAAAGGGGCCGCGCGCGCCGAGGGCGCTTCCATCGGCCTGAATATCTACATCCCCACGGAGCAAAGGCCGAACCCTTACATCAAGACGCTTCTGGAATTCCATTACTTTTTCGTCCGCAAGGTCATGTTTGTGCGTTACGCCAAGGCTTTTGTGATTTTTCCGGGAGGATACGGCACTCTCGACGAACTTTTTGAATCCATCAACCTGATCCAGACGGGGAGGATCCCGCAATTTCCCGTGATCCTGGTGGGCAGCCGCTACTGGAGAGGGCTCCTGCACTGGGTCATGTCCGTGGTCCTGCGGCGCGGCTGTATCGGCCAGCACGACCTGAGCCTGTTCTCGCTGGTGGACAAGCCCGAAGATGTGGTCCATATCATCAACAAGTTCTATCATAAACGCTGACAAAGCTTAAAATCCTAATGTCCCGCACCAAAATATCATTCGGACGGGTAATCGGAAATTGGGGATTTAATTATTATGGCTAAACCCAGAGTTCTGATCCTTAAGGCCGCCGGCACCAACTGCGATCTCGAAACCGCTTTCGCTTTTGAAAGCGCCGGCGGTTCGCCTGAGTCTGTGCACATCAATGAATTATCGCGGTCTGCCGGAAAGCTTGCGGACTACCAGATCCTGGCCATCTCAGGCGGTTTTACGTACGGCGACGACATCTCCGCTGGCAAGATCCTCGCGAATGAGTTAAAATATAAATTGTCCGACGAATTGTCCGCTTTCATCGCCCGGGGAAGCCTGGTGATCGGTATCTGTAACGGATTCCAGGTCCTGGTCAAGGCCGGCCTCCTGCCGGGCAGCGAGGGTTTCAGACAGGAGGCGACCCTGGCTTTAAACGACAGCGGGATGTTCCAGGATCAATGGGTGTATTTGAAAGGAGAGAAGGACAGCCGGTGCGTCTGGACGCGTTCGATGCCGGAGGTCATTTATCTTCCTATCGCGCATGGAGAAGGGAAGTTCATCCCGGGCAACGAAGAGGTGCTGACCCGCCTGCGGGAGCAGGGCCAGGTTGTCTTGCGTTATTGCGACGAGAAGGGCGGCCTTGGCAACGTGAATCCCAACGGCTCCGTCGATTCGATCGCAGGTATCTGCGATGAAACCGGCCGGGTTTTCGGCCTGATGCCCCATCCGGAACGCCACCTGACGAGTCTTCAGCATCCGCGTTGGACCCGCGCCGGGCTCAAACGCCACGGCGATGGTTTCCAGATTTTTCTGAACGCCGTCAATTTCTTCCTATGAATATGACATCTTTTCCTGATCATCCGAAGCACTATTGCGGCCTGTTCGGCGTCTTTGGCTGTCCCGACGTCAGTTATTTGATTTATCTGGGGCTTTACGCCCTTCAGCACCGGGGGGAAGAGTCCTGCGGCATCGTTACCAGCGATGGTATGGAATTGCGCATCCGTAAGGATATGGGGCTTGTCGCGGATGTTTTTAACGAAGAGAACCTGCGTCTGCTCAAGGGCGACAGGGGGATCGGCCACGTGCGCTATTCCACCACAGGTTCCAGCCTCGTGAAAAACGCGCAGCCCCTGTTTGTGGATTATCTGGGCAATTCCCTGGCCGTGGCCCACAACGGGAACCTGATCAACAGCGCGTCTTTGCGAAGGGAGCTGGAACGGGCGGGTTCGATCTTTCAGACGACCTGCGACAGCGAAGTGATCGTTCATCTGATGGCCAGGGCCGAATCGCGGCAGGTTACCGAAAAGTTAAAAAACGCCCTTGGGCGTATCCGCGGGGCGTATTCTTTGGTTCTTTTGACGGAAAAAGAATTGATCGGCGTCAGAGACCCCCAGGGGTTCAGGCCGTTGTGCCTGGGCAGGAAGGGTTCCAGCTGGGTCCTGGCGTCGGAAACATGCGCGTTCGATCTCATTGAGGCGGAATACGTGCGGGAGGTGGAGCCGGGAGAGATGGTGGTCATCACGGAGAAAGGCCTTAAGTCAATCCGCTTTGCCCCCAAGGCCAAACGGCATTCCTGTTGTATTTTTGAACACATTTATTTCGCCAGGCCCGATTCGATCATTTTCGGACAGACCGTTCACCTGGTGCGCGAGAAGCTGGGCGCGGCCCTGGCCAAAGAACACCCCGTGAAAGCCGATTTTATCATTCCGATCCCCGATTCGGGGACGTCGTCGGCCTTAGGCTACAGCCACGCCTCCGGCATTCCTTTGGAACTGGGGGCTATCCGCAATCATTATGTGGGCCGGACGTTTATCCAGCCTCATCAGAAGATCCGTGACCTGGGTGTTAAGGTGAAAATCAATATCCTGCGGGAAGTGGTTGCCGGCAAACGCGTGGTCATCGTTGATGATTCCATCGTGCGGGGGACAACCTCGCGCACCCGGGTCAAAGGTTTCCGTCAGGCCGGCGCCAAGGAAGTGCATATGCGCATTTCCTGTCCGCCGCACAGGTTTCCCTGTTATTACGGCATTGATTTTCCTTCGCCCCAGGAGCTGATCGCCAACAGGTATTCGATGGAAGAGATCCGCGAATATCTGGATGTCGACAGTCTGGGGTATCTGAGTCTGGAAGGCATGATGTCGGCCATGGGGATGGCCGCCGACAAATATTGCGTGTCCTGCTTCTCGGGTCATTATCCTCTCAAATCCCCGGGATGCGGGGGGAAATACGCGTTGGAAAAAAACGCGAAAAAGTGAGCCGTATTTTTAAGACAAGGCAAGAAAGGCGAAAATGACAGTCAATTACAAAAAAGCGGGCGTTGATATCGAAAAGGCCAACCTTTTCGTGGAAGACATAAAGGGGATTTTGAAGAAAGGCCAGAGGCCAGGCGTTCTGGGTTCCATCGGCGGATTCGGCGCGTTCTTTGATATGTCCAAAGTCCGTTGCGCCCAGCCTGTCCTGGTGTCCTCCTGCGACGGCGTGGGCACGAAACTAAAAATCGCCATCGCCTCCGGCATTCATCAGACGGTCGGCATCGACCTGGTCGCCATGAGCGTCAACGATGTCCTTTGCAGCGGGGCGGAGCCTTTGTTCTTTCTGGATTATATCGCGACGGGTAAGATCGAGCCCCAGGTGCTGCGTGAGATCGTCAAGGGGGTGGCCGAAGGCTGCCGTCTGGCCCATTGCGCGCTGGTCGGGGGAGAGACCGCCGAGATGCCCGGCATGTACAAGGCCGGGGAATACGATTTGGCGGGTTTCTGCGTCGGAGTCGTGGACAAGAGAAAGATCCTCGGCGCTGACCGGGTTGTCCTCGGGGACGCGGTCATCGGCCTGGAATCCTCCGGGCTGCATTCCAACGGGTTTTCCCTGGTGCGCAAGGTGTTTTCTTCCGAAGAATTGAAAGGGCGCGCCCATGATTTTTTAAAACCGACAAGGATCTACGTCAAGTCCGTGCTTTCCGTGCTCAAAAAAGCCAACGCGTCCGGTTTTTCCATCAAGGCCATGGCCCACATCACCGGTGGAGGTTTTTACGATAAGGCTGTGCGCGTGGTGCCTCCCAAAAACACGATGATCATTTATAAGAACGCCTGGGCGAGGCCTGAGATCTTTGAGGAGATCCAGCATCATAGCGGGCTCGACGATAAGGAAATGTTCAAGACCTTCAATATGGGCATCGGGATGGCGGTCGTCGTCCGGGACGGCGCGAAGATGGATGTTGTGCGCGCCTTCTCCAGGGCGGGGGTCAAGGCCTCGATCATCGGAGAGATTGTCAACGGGGTCGGCGGGGTGGCCGTCGTTTAAATAGACGCTGGGATTTTGAGGAGAATATCCGCATGAAGATATTGGTCGTCGGGTCCGGCGCCCGGGAACACGCCCTGGTTTGGAAGATCGCCCAATCGTCCCTGGTCAGAAAGATCTACTGCGCTCCGGGCAACGGCGGCATCGCTTCCCTGGCGGAATGCGTCCCGCTGAAATCCGACGATATCGCCGGCCTGCTGGATTTCGCGCAACACCGCCTCGTGGACCTCACCGTCGTCGGGCCGGAAATTCCGCTGGCCTCAGGGATCGTGGACGCCTTCGAACACGCGGGCCTCAAAATATTCGGTCCCCGCCTCAAAGCCGCGCGGCTGGAAGCCAGCAAATATTTCGCCAAGGAGATTATGGTCCGTTTCGGCGTGCCGACAGCGGATTTTGCCGTCTGCCGCGCGACCTCGGAGGTCCTTGCCAAAGCCAAGTCATGGGAATTCCCGGTGGTCCTGAAGGCCGACGGCCTTGCCGCCGGCAAAGGCGTGGTTATCTGTTCATCCGAGACGGAACTTGAAAAGGCCAGCCGCGGCATACTGGAAGAAAAAATTTTCGGGGCCTCGGGGGAATCGGTTGTCGTCGAAGAATTCCTGAAAGGAGAAGAAGCGTCTATTCTTGTGCTGACGGACGGCAAGAGCGTGGTTCCGCTGGCCTCTTCCCAGGATCACAAAAGGATCTTTGACAGGGACCAAGGGCCTAATACCGGCGGTATGGGAGCTTATTC
Organism: Candidatus Omnitrophota bacterium; assembly: GCA_041649995.1. Classification (GTDB taxonomy): domain Bacteria; phylum Omnitrophota; class Gorgyraeia; order Velamenicoccales; family Velamenicoccaceae; genus JBAZMA01. Next base: position 29,918 of record JBAZMA010000006.1, read on the forward strand.
TCCGGCCCCTGTCATTACGGATAAACTCATGGCTGAGATTCTCTCGCGCGTGATCAAGCCGGTTGTCGATGGCATGGCCGCCGAAGGGATGACGTATAAAGGCATCCTCTACGCCGGAGTTATGTTGACGGCCAAGGGGCCGAAAGTGCTTGAATTTAACGTGCGGTTCGGGGACCCTGAGACGCAGGCTGTGCTGGTCAGGCTGAAATCGGATATTGTGGAGGCCATGCTTTGGTCCATTGAAGGAGGCCCTGCGCCATCTTTGGAATGGGATCAGAGGCCTTCGGTGTGCGTGGTGATGGCTTCCGGGGGATACCCCGGGGATTACCGGAAGGGACAGGCGATCACCGGCCTGGAAGAGGCGGCAGGGGTGCCTGATGTTGTTGTTTTTCACGCCGGGACAGAAATTTCCGATCACGGACTGGTGACCAGCGGCGGACGCGTGCTGGGAGTGACCGCCCTGGGTGACAACCTTGAAAGTGCCTGCGGCCGCGCGTATGAGGCTGTTGAAAAAATCCATTATGAAGGCGCGCATTTTCGCAAGGACATCGGCTGGCGGGCTTTGAAAAAGTGAGGACGGCTTTAGGGTCCAGGGATTAGGGTCCAGGGACTAGCTTAAATCATTCTTCATTCTTAATTCTTCATTTTCAATTGCTGTCAAAAGGAGTTTATATGAAAAAGCCTGAGGTCGCGATCGTGATGGGGAGTGTTTCTGATCTGGAAACCATGCAGGGGGCCATCGATATTTTAAAGGATTTTGGCGTTCCCGTCATGGCCAAAGTCCTTTCCGCTCATCGGTCCCCCAGCGAGCTTGAGGCGTTCGTCCTGGCCATGAATAATCTGGGCGTTAAGGCGTTCATTGCAGGCGCAGGCGGCGCGGCGGCCCTGCCGGGTGTCGTAGCGTCATTTACGACCGTTCCCGTGCTTGGTGTCCCCGTCGAAACAAAGGCCCTCAAAGGCCTGGATTCCCTTTTGTCCATTGTTCAGATGCCGGCGGGTATTCCCGTGGCGACGTTTGCCATCGGCAAGGCCGGCGCCAAAAACGCCGCCCTGTTCGCTGTTTCCCTCCTGGCCCTGGATTCCCGTTCGCAGGCCTCCAGGCTGAAGGCCTTCCGGAAGAAACAGGCGCATGCCATCAGAAAGATAAAGGTTTCTGTGTGATCAAGACAGCCATTTACCCCATTCAGCCGCGCGCGATTGACAACGGTCTGATTATGGAAGCGGCGCGAATCTTAGACAGGGGAGGCCTTGTGGTCTTTCCCACGGAAACCGTTTACGGCATAGGCGCCAATCTCCTGCATAAGGAGGCCATGGAAAGGCTGAATAAACTCAAAAGCCGCGAACAGGCCAAACCTTTCACGATCCATATCAGCGACAGGAACGATGTTGAAAAATACGCGGTCCGCGTCATTCCGCGCGCCTATAAATTGATGAGCCGTTTCTGGCCGGGCCCTGTGACATTTGTTCTGCCGGCCCCTCATGAGAAGACCGTGGGCCTTCGCATGCCCAAGAATGACGTGGCCCTGCGTTTTTTGGCCGGCGTTGATTTTCCCGTTGTGGCGCCTTCGGCCAACCGCGCCGGAGAACCCGCGCCCACAGACGCCCGCGCCGCTTTGGCGAGCCTGGAAGGGGAAGTTGATCTTGTGCTGGACGCCGGCCCCACGGAATATAAAAAAGAATCCAGCGTCGTGGACGCCACGGCGCTTCCTTTCAAGGTCCTGCGCGAAGGCGCCGTCCCGGCGGGAGATATCCTTTCGGTCGCGGGAAAGAAAACGGTTTTGTTTGTTTGCACGGGGAATTCCTGCCGTTCCGTCATGGCGGAATACCTGTTGAAAAAAAAGCTTCTGGATACAGGCCGCCAGGATGTGGATGTCCAGTCCGCCGGGACCTTTGCTTTCCTGGGGATGGCGCCTACGATCGAGACGCTCAGGCTCGTTGAGTCCATCGGGCTAAAGGCGTACGACCACAGGGCGCGAAAGGCGACCTGCGAGTTGGTCCGGCAGGCGGACGTGGTCCTGACCATGGAGCGCAAACATCAGGAAGAACTCATGCGGCAGTATCCCTCCGAAGCCGGCCGCGTGCATGTGTTGGGGGAGTACGCGGGCCTGAGCGCGTTTGAGGCTGAAGTCCAGGACCCCATCGGAGGCACGGAAGAATATTACAGGAGATGTTTCGGTCAAATTTCTCAGATGATCGACAAACTGGGGGGCCTCATATGAAGGAAGGCATCCTGAACGTCAGCCTGGGTTCGGATCACGGCGGCTACCGGCTGAAAGAATACGTCAAGGGCCTGCTGGGGAAAGTCCGCGGTCTGCGCGTTGAAGACTGCGGCACTTTTTCCGAGGAGTCCGTGGATTATCCGGATACGGCCTATCAGGTCGCTGAAGCCGTTTCCAGGGGCCGCGCCGCGCGGGGGATCTTGATCTGCAAGACCGGCATTGGCAATTCTATCGTGGCCAATAAGCTGCCGCGGGTGCGCGCGGCTTTGTGTTATAACGAGAAAGCCGCCCGTCTGTCGCGGCTGCATAATGACGCCAATGTCCTTGTGTTGGGAGCCCTTTTTGTGAATCGCAAGCAGGCCAAACGTATCATCGGGGTGTGGCTGGCCACGGCCTTTGAAGGCGGCCGCCACCAGCGGCGAATCAGAAAAATAGAAAGGATTGAACGATCATGCCTGCCATAAGCTTTCTGAAAAAAACGGATCCGGAAATTTTCCGGGCCATTGCCCGGGAACTGTTTCGCCAGCATCGCAATATCGAGCTGATCGCCAGCGAGAACTTTACTTCCCAGGCCGTGCTGGAAGCGCAAGGGTCGGTCCTGACCAATAAGTACGCCGAAGGGTATCCCGCCGCGCGCTGGTACGGCGGCTGCGAATATGTCGACGAAGCCGAGCGGCTGGCGCGGGAGCGCGCCGTGCAGCTTTTTGGCGCAGAACACGCCAATGTCCAGCCTCATTCCGGAAGCCAGGCCAATATGGCCGTTTATTTCGCGGCCTTGAAACCCGGAGACACCGTCCTGGCCCTGGATCTGGCCTGCGGAGGCCATCTGTCGCACGGACTGGCGGCCAATTTTTCCGGCATGTTTTACAAGATCGTCTCTTACGGGGTGAGCCCGAAGACGGAGATGATCGATTATGACGAAGTGGCGGATCTTGCCCTTCGCCATAAACCGCGCATGATCCTGGCCGGGGCTTCGGCTTATCCGCGGATCCTCGATTTCAAAAGATTTCGCGAGATCGCCGATTCCGTCGGCGCCTATCTTTTTGTGGACATGGCGCATATCGCGGGCCTTGTGGCCGCCGGCCTGCATCCTTCTCCTGTCCCCTACGCGGAATTTGTGACGACAACCACGCACAAGACGCTTCGCGGCCCTCGCGGCGGCCTGATCCTTTGCCGCAAGGAATTCGCTAAAAAGATCGACAGCACCGTTTTTCCGGGAATTCAGGGCGGGCCTTTGATGCATGTGATCGCGGCCAAGGCCGTGGCGCTTAAGGAAGCCCTCAACCCCTCTTTCAAAAAATATCAGCGCAGGATCCTGGATAACGCCAAAACGCTCGCCGCTGTCCTGGCGGGCAAAGGGCTGCGCATTGTTTCCGGAGGCACGGATACACACCTTTTGCTCGTGGACCTGACGCAGCAGGAATTGACCGGAAAAGAGGCCGCGGCCATGCTGGATGCCTCCCGCATTACCGTCAACAAGAACCTGATCCCCTTTGACAAGAAAAGCCCGTTCCAGACGAGCGGTCTGAGGCTTGGGACCCCCGCGGTCACGACCAGGGGCATGGGCCCACGCGAAATGAAGCAGATCGCTTCTATCATCTGCGATGTCATCGCTTCCAAAGGCGAAGCAGGCGCGGCCCTGGCCGCTTCAAAAAAGGTGGAGGCCCTTGTCAGGAAATTTCCGCTGTACAAGCCTTTGTGGAAAGAATTCAAGGGGGCCCTCTGATGTCTAAAAAAGACCTGAGGCCCGGGTGGGATGAATATTTTCTCGGGATCGCCGGGCTCGTGTCCCAGCGCTCGACCTGCCTGCGCCGCAAAGTCGGCGCGCTGGTGGTCAAGGGCAGGCGTATCCTGGCCACAGGATATAATGGAACACCTTCGGGAATCAGACATTGTTCGCAGGCGGGCTGTCTGCGGACAAAAATGAAGATTCCCTCCGGCGAACGTCATGAACTTTGCCGCGGCCTGCACGCCGAACAGAACGTCCTGCTTCAGGCGTCCCTGCACGGCGTTTCCCTGGAGGGCAGCGTTCTTTACGTTACGAATCAGCCTTGTATTATTTGCGCCAAGATGATCATCAACGCCGGCATCAGGGAAGTGGTTATGGCCGGTCATTATCCTGACCATATGGCCATGAGTTTTTTGAAAGAAGCCAAGATCAAGGTCAGAAAAGTCAAAGGAAAGCGGACCGGATAACCTCCTCATTTAAAAACCCCTACGCCGGTGAAACCATTGGAATCGGTGATGGGATTCGGAGAGAATCGACGTGAAGTGTCCTTTTTGCGGTTGCCTGGATGACAAAGTCATTGATTCCCGCGGAAGTTCCGAAGGGAATGCCGTGCGCCGCCGACGCGAATGCGCCAAGTGCGGCCGGCGTTTTACCACCTATGAGGTTGTTGAAGAGACGTCGCTATTGGTGGTCAAGAAAGACGGCCGCAGGGAAGCCTTTGACCGCAAGAAGATCCATAACGGCGTGGTCAGGGCCTGTGAGAAGCGGCCGGTTTCCCTGGAAAAGATCGAGGACCTGGTCTCCTCAATCGAAAGGGAGATCAGCAGGAAATTTGACAGGGAGGTCCGTTCCGCCGAAATCGGAGAGCTGGTCATGGACCGGCTGGCATCTCTGGATGAAGTGGCTTATGTGCGCTTCGCGTCCGTCTACAGGCAGTTTAAAGACGTCAATCAGTTCATGTCCGAACTCAGGGACCTTTTGAAAAAAGCAGGCAAGTAGTCAATCCCTGGTCGATAGAGACCGATGGACGAAGGCACGAGGGACGAAGGCACGAAAAGCAATTAAGAATGAAAAATGAAGAATTAAGAATTGGCTTAGAGTGATGGTGAATGTTGGGTGATATCATGATAGAAATGGAATTGAGCAAGATCATTATTGATGAAAAAAGGCAGGACCAGATCATCGTGCTCAAAGAGAAAAGCGGCAGCAGGATCCTGCCCATTGTCATTGGGTTTCTGGAAGCCAACGCCATCAAGATGAAAATCAGCGGGGTGAAACCGCCGCGTCCTCTGACCCACGACCTTCTGATCAGCGTTATGGAGTCATTGGATTCCCGCGTGGTCAAGGTTGTCATCGATAAGCTGGAAAACAGCACGTTTTTCGCCAAGCTGGTTTTAAAACCGGCCTCAGGCCCGGAGAAAATCGTGGATGCCCGTCCTTCCGACAGCATTGCCCTGGCCGTCAGAATGAAGGCCCCTATCTTTGTGGATGAAGATGTCATCAAGCGGTCCGAGATATTTCATCAGAACTTCTAAAGTTTTTAAAAACCGCCCTATGAGCAAGACTCTCTCCGCCATCTTCCAGCATGAAATTTTCCGTTCCAGGCCTTTCTTAAGCGTTTGCCGCTCGGCAAAATCCGGCGGCAGGGAGGTTTATCTCGTCGGAGGGTTTTTGAGGGACCTTTTGACGGGGCGCAAAAAACCGTCCCTGGACCTTGATTTCGCCGTGGACCGCGGCGCCGTCGATTTCGGCCGCCTCCTGGCCAGGGAGTTGAAGGCAGGTTTCGTGGTCCTGGACAAGGAGAGGGGCTGCTGCCGGCTGGTGCTCAAAGATCAGGCCTGCGGTTTTCCGCTCACCTTTGATTTTGTTGATTTTCGCGGCCGCGATTTCCAGGAGGATTTAAAAAAGAGGGATTTTACGGTCAACACCCTGGCCGTGCGCCTGCCTTTGGAGAAAAAGGAACTCCTGGATTCCCTGGGCGGATTGAAGGACCTGCGCGCGAAAGTCATCCGCCGCGTCTCCCAGGATTCTTTCGATGAGGACCCGCTGCGTATCCTGAGGGCTTATAGTTTGAGCGCCATCCTCGGTTTTAAGATCGAGCCCCGCACGGCGCTCATGGCCCGGCAAAAAAGGGAACAACTCAAAGACGTGGCCGGGGAGCGGCTGCGCGAGGAACTTTTCAAGATTTTCGGCTCCGAAGATTCGTTTTCGGTGGTCCGCAAGCTTGATGCCCAAAAGATCCTTGAATTCGTGATTCCGCAGATCCGTGTCATGCACAACGTCAAGCAGGGCGGATACCATCACCTGGATGTGTGGGGGCATTCCCTGGAGACTTTGCGCAAGCTGGAAGAGCAGCTGGGGCGCATGCAAGGCGAAGGCGACTTGGTGAAATATCTGGACGAACCGATGAGCGCCGACAGGACCCGCCGCCAGCTGATCAAGCTGGCCGCGCTGTTGCATGATATCGGCAAGCCCAAGGCCCATGAGGTGCGCGCCGGAAAGACCATGTTTCATGGGCACGAACGCATCGGCCGCATCATCTCCGACGCTGTTTCCGAGAAGCTCAGGCTTTCGACGAAGGAACGCTTCGCGCTGGACACGATCATCTTCTGGCATCTGCGGCCAGGCTATCTGGCCGATAACGCGGTTTTGACCAAGCGCGCGGTGCATCGGTTTTTTCGTGACACCAAAGACGAGGCTGTCAGCGTGCTTCTGGTTTCCATCGCGGACCAGAGGGCCACGCGCGGGCCCCTGGCCACGGCGGAAAGCCGGCTGAGGCATGAGCGCGTTTCTTTTTCCCTGATCAAGGAGTACTTTTCCTCGTTAAAGGAAGAGCCGTTTGTCAGGCTGGTGAATGGGACCGATCTTATCAAAAAGCTGAAATTAAAACCCGGGCCCTTGTTTTCGGTGATCCTGGATATTGTGGAGGACGCGCAGGTTGAAGGGAAGGTCAGGACCAAGGCCCAGGCCCTGGCCCTGGCCGCGAAGGCGGCGAAAGAAAAGGCGGGCCAAAACCTTCCTGGGAAAAAAACAAAAAAAGGAAAACCGTGAATATCAGGGGAACACAAATCCGCCTGTTCAAAAAACTGCCTGTTTCCATCCGTCCCGACGTCATGATCGTCTCCGGACAAAAGGAAGGTGTTTATCCGAAGGCGCGCGGCCTTATTGTTTGGCCCCTGGATGAAGACCGCGCAGCGACCGAGGGGCAGCTGCGTTTGGCCTATGCCGCCGTATTTTCGCGATGCCGCAACACGCAGGGGTTGTCGATAGCCCTGCCGGTCTTTTCCGCAGGCCTTAAACCTTCCCTGGCCGCGCGTGTCGCGGCCCAGGAACTTTTTCGTTTTCTGCGCCTGTTGCCGCCGCGAAAATTGCCGGCCAGCGTCCTCCTGACAGCGGGCTCAAAAGGCGGGGGTTTTCAGGCGTTAAGCAAAACGGTGGACGGTTACCTGGGCCATATCGAAAAAAATCTGGCCTGGGGGCCTTTTGTGACCGTGGACGCGATCATCAGGGTCCGCGGCGGAATTGTCCTCATCAAGCGAAAGAACCCGCCAATGGGCTGGGCCCTTCCTGGAGGATTTGTGGATTATGGGGAGACGCTGGAAGAGGCTGCCGCGCGCGAGGCCCTGGAAGAAACGGGATTGAAGGTAACGGGTTTGCGGCAGATGCACACCTATTCCTCTCCCTTGAGAGATCCCCGTTTTCAGACGATCACGACTGTTTTTACCTGCCGGGCTGAAGGGAGGCCGAAATCCGCCTCTGACGCCGCGGACGCCGGTATTTTTTCGCCTCAACAGTGGAAAAAACTGGAAATGGCGTTTGATCACAGGCAGGTGCTTGAGGATTATTTGAGGATTTGTAAAGGCAGGCGGTAATAACAGGAATTAAAAATGAAGAATTGGTCGGCTAAGAGCGAAGGGCATAGGGCAAAAACAATTTAGGAGTTAGGGACTAGGGTTCAGGGACTAGCCCCTAGCACCTAAATCATTCTTAATTCTTCATTTTTCATTCTTAATTGCTTTTCGTCCCTCGTGTCTTCGTCTAGAATCCCTCTTTCCAGATATCTTTCTTTTCCGGCGCGCCCACCTGCTTGATGTTTTCCTGTTCCGCCGCGATTTTCTCGTCGATCTCTTTTTCTTTCCAGAGGGTGTAAACCATGATGAAGGCGACGAGCCCCAGGACAATCCAGATTCCGTAATTCGCGATTTCTTCCAGCAGCCTGTCCACAAGTTTCATCTGTTTCTTGCGGTCAACGACGGCCGCGGCCTTGGCATTGAGCATGGCCTGGTATTTGGATTCGTAATTCGGAACGCTGATCTTGGGTTTTTTGATATCCGACGGGCTCTTTAATGAGGTGGCCGAAGGGCCGATCAGGGGAAGACCGGGTGATTCGGAAACATCAGGCACGGACGGCGAGGGAGCGACGGTTTTGGGCTGTCCCCAGGCATTCGACAGGGTGGTCTGTTGAGGGGTTTCCGGCAGGGAAGACTGGATCTCGGGTGTTTTGATCTGGGGAATGGAAGGCGCGGGTGTCGGGTTGGCAGGAAAGCCCAGCTGTTCCCGCTCGTTCCTGAAATCGTTGAATTTTTGGGCCTGTGCCGCTGCGGGCGCCAGACAAAGCGCCCATAAGCATGCCAGAGCCGCCATTCTTTTTTTCCCCATCACACACCCCTCCTCGACGAACATATAGAGTCTATCACACTTTTGTCATTGTGCCAATTGCCTTGTGTGGGCGAGGAGTTCGAGGAATTCCTGACGCGATCGGATCGTGTTGACGCGTTGGCGCACTGTCCGCACAAATCGCTTGCCTTTGAGGTACCATCCGATGAATTTGCGCATGAGAGCCACCGCGTTTTTTTCTCCGTGTTCGGCGATCATGAGTTCCAGGTGCTGTTGCATGACGCTTAAGATCTCTTCCAGATCAGGCTGCGCGCCGAGAGTCCCGCGCCGGAAGTAATCCTCGATCTGACGGAAGATCCAGGGATTGCCCAGACAGCCCCGGGCGACCAGGACTCCGTCGCAACCGGTTTCATCGAGCATCTTGCGCGCGGCCAAAGGCGACCAGATATCGCCGCTGGCCACGACCGGGATTTGGACGCTTTTTTTGACCCTGGCGATAACCGAATAATCCACGGTCCCCTTGTAGAATTGCTGGCGGTCCCTGCCATGGATGAAGACAGCTTTGACCCCGGCGTCCTGCGCGGCGAGGGCCGCGTCCGCGGCATTGCGGCTTTCAGCGTCCCAACCGCTGCGGATCTTGACGGTCACGGGTTTTTTCGCGTGGCGGACCATGCCTTTGAGGATATGGGAAAATCTGGGTAAGTCTTTTAAGAGGGCGGCGCCTTCGTTGCGTCGGCAGACCTTACGCACGGGGCAGGCGGCGTTGAAGTCCAGAAGGTCGAAGGGGTAGGAGGACAGGATGTCCATGGCTTTCAGCAGATAGGGGAGTTCGGCGCCAAGAAGCTGGATGCCGATCGGTTTGTCCAGAGGGTCGGTCTCGAGCATTTTGCGCGTCTTTTTGTTCTTATGGGAAATGGCCCGCGCGTTGATCATTTCCACAAAGGTAAAAGAGGCGCCGAATTGACGGCATAACAGGCGGAAGGAAGAGTCTGTGATCCCGGCCAAAGGGGCCAGCAGAACATTGGAATGAAGGGTCAGGTCGCCGATTTTCAGCATGGGGGCTATTGTATCAGGTTTTCAAACGACCTGCCAGCGGGAACCGAGGGACGAAGGACGAAGAACAATTAAGAATGAAGAATGAAGAATTAAGAATTGGCTTATAGCTTATGGCAAATGGCTTATAGCAAAAGCAGAAGACAGAAGTCGGAAATCGGAAATCAGAAGTCCGAAATCAGAGAGCTAAATCCGAAATCCGAAGTCAGAAGACCGAAGGACGAAGAACAATTAAAAATTAAGAATGATTCAGGTGCTAGGTTCTAGGTGTTAGGGGCTAGTCCCTGAACCCTAGTCCCTAACTCCTAAAAAGTTTTTGCCCTATGCCCTTCGCTCTTAGCCATAACCATTCGTCATATGCTATATGCCATAAGCTAAAAGGCCTGAGGCCTGATCGTGCCTGCCACCCGTCGTTGACAAAGCCCTGGGCCTGTGGTAGATTATAGCCCATGATGAAGAGGTTGTTGACCGCCATTTTCGCGGTTTTCCTTTTTTCCCAAACTGCTTTCGGCTATTGGATTTGGACGCCAGAATCAAAGAAATGGACCAATCCAAAAAACGCGCCTAAAGAGAGCCCCCAGGAACAATTAAGGTTCGCCCTGGGCTATTTTGAGATCAAGGATTACGAAACCGCCTACAACGAGTTTAAAAAGCTCGTGAAGTATTACCCCGATGCCCTGGAAGCCCCGGAAGCCCAGTATTATATGGGCCGCTCCCTGGAGGAGATGGGCAAGCTTTATGAGGCTTTTCAGGCCTACCAGAAAGTCATCGACAAATATCCCTTCACCGAAAGAACGGATGATATCCTCCAGCAGGAGTATATCGTCGCGCAAAAACTCCTGGACTTCCGCCAGAATGTCATCGGTTTTAATTTCACCGGAGAGAACGCGGCCCTGGAAATTTTCCGCAAGGTGATCGAGAATGCCCCTTACGGGAAATTCGCCTCCGCGAGCCAATACAAGATCGGCTTGACGCTCAAGGCCAAGGGGGATTTCACCGAGGCCACCCAGGAGTTCCAGAAGGTCCTGGATAATTATCCGGCCACCGAATGGGCCGAACCCGCGAAGTTCCAGATCGCCATCTGCGCGGCGCGCTCTTCTTTGGACGCCTCTTATGACCAGACCATGACGCAGGAGGCCGTCGAAAAATTCCAGACATTCCTGGCCACCCATCCGGATGCCGAGCTTTCCGAACAGGCGGCCTTAAGGATCGACGAGCTCAGAGACAAGGAGGCGCAGTCCAACTATGAGGTGGGGCGGTTCTATGAGAAACAGCGGGCCCCGGAGAGCGCCAAGATCTATTACCAATTCGTTCTTAAAAATTTCCCGCGCTCGGTCTGGGGCGAAAAATCCCTGGAACGGATGCAGGCTTTGGAGGGGCAAAATCCATGAAGCGCCTGATGTGTTCGGCCCTCGCGGGCCTGTTTCTGTCCGTCTTGTTCGCCGGCTGCGGTTATACCACGCGCGGCGGTTTCGTCAACCAAACCGGCTACAAGACCATTTACGTGGAACCCTTTGTCAACAAGATCAATACCACGTCCGAATATTCCGAGGGCTCGCGCTTCAAATCCTATTTCCCTCTGCTGGAGAGCACCATTTCCAATATTGTCGTTGAACGCTTCAATTTTGACGGCAGCCTCCGCACGGCCCAGCGGGAAAAGGCGGACCTCGTCCTGACAGGAGATCTGATCAATTACCGCCGCGACAGCCTGCGGACCTCGGATGACAATCCCGAGGAGTTCCGCGTGACCCTGTTCGTCAATATCAAGCTCACCGACAACAAGACCGGAAAGGTGCTCTGGCAGAAAGACGGATTTGCCGGAGATACGACCTATTTTGTGACCGGGGCCCTCGCCAAGACGGAATCCCAGGCGATCAGGGATGCCGCCGTAGACCTTGCCCGCAGGATCGTGGAGACCACGGTTGAGGCATGGTAGAGCCTTCTGCCTATTTATTTCTGGGCAGCGACGAATTCGGGAAGCACCAGAAACTTGAGCTTCTCTCCCGGGATTTATTTCCCTCTGACCTCAAGGAATTGAATTACACCCTTCTTTATGGCGACGACAGGAACGTGTCGGCCGCCGTCCTCCAGGAAACCCTGCGCATGATGCCGACGGAAGGCGCCCGCAAACGCGTGGTTGTGGTCCGGCTGGCCCATTGCCTGCAAAAATCCGCCCAGGAAGCCCTGATAAAAATATGCCGGACAGGCGCGCCCGGAACATTGCTGGTCATCGATATCCCTCAGGCCCGGGGCCACGAAGTTCTGGTCAGGGCCCTGGAGGCCGCCGGGGTCAAGAGTGTAAGTTTTAAGGAAGCCGCCCCCTTGAATGTGTTTGATCTGGGGCGAGCGATCGCCGAGCAGAAGCCTGAGAGGTCTTTGAAGATCCTTTCAGGCCTTTTGCAATCCAGGGAGCGTCCGGAGAAGGTACTGGGAGGCCTTTTCTGGCAGTGGGAGAAGTTCGGGGTTGAGAAAAAAATCGCCCCGGACACGTATGCCCGGGGCGTCAAACTTATGTGCGAGGCGGACAGAAGGTTGAAGTCTTCAGCCTCTGCCTACGCTCGCGAACATGTCATTCTTGAAAGTCTGGTGATCAAGCTTTCGCTTTTGAAATCATCACGCTAAGCGAAGACTTGCGTCTGGCGGCCGTATTCTTGTGCAGAAGCCCTTTGCAGACAGCCCTGTCGAGTTTCGCGAAAACGACTCTCAGCTGTGTTTTGGCTTCGTCGGTCTTTCCCTGGCTGATCAGGGAGCGCAGACCCTTAAGCTCTTTCTTGAGCTCGGCTTTTCTGTTGGCGTTTGCCTTAGCCTTGGTTTTATCGACCCTCAGCCTTTTTAATGCGCATCGTCTTTGTGGCATAAGTGGGACTCCTTTCGAATGCAGTTTTATAGCACATAAGAAAGGCCTTGTCAAGTATCAGGTACAGGCGAGAGTTGCCGGCTTATGGCTAAGAGCGAAGAGCATTGCATTCGACCTTCGGTCTTCTGACTTCGGACTTCGGATTTCAGCTCTCTGATTTCGGACTTCAGACTTCCGAATTCCGATTTCAGAATTCTGACTTTGTTTTTGCTATAAGCTATTCGCTATTCGCCATACGCTATATGCCATACGCCATAATATGAACCCACATAAAACGATCTTTAAATCAGCCGCGGCGATCAGTTTTATGGTGATCCTGTCCCGGTTAACGGGGTTTGTGAGGGATGTCCTGATCGCCGGTATTTTCGGGACCGGTCCGGCGGCCCAGGCTTTTTTTGTCGCCTCGCGCATCCCTAATATTTTCAGGGATATCGTGGGAGAAGGCGCGGCCAACGCGGCGTTCGTCCCGGTTTTCTGCGAGTATCTGGTTTCCAGGCCCAGGCAGCAGTTCCTGAAACTGGTCAACGGTCTTTTTCTGATCGTGGCCGCCGTCGCTTTGGCCCTTGCCCTGGCCGGCATCCTCCTGGCCGGCCCGCTCGTGAAACTGATCGCGCCGGGTTTTCTGATCGACCCTGAAAAACTGCGCATGGCCGTCCATCTGACGCGCATCATTTTTCCTTACCTGTTTTTGGCCGCCGTCTCGGCGTTCCTTATGGCTATGGCTAACTCTTTGAAATCTTTCGCCTTGCCCGCGTCGTCGTCCGCTGTTTTTAACTGTGTTATGATATCCGCCCTGGCGTTGTTGATCCGGCCGGCAGGCCCTTCGGGCATTTATCTTCTGGGTTGGGCCGTGCTGGCGGCGGGAGTTTTCCAGGTCTTGATCCAGCTGCCGGTCCTGGTCCGCAACCATATCCGCTTCGAGAAAGACGCCTGGACGCTGAAGGGTTTGCGGCAGGAGGGTATTGCTCAGATCGGCCGGCTTATCGCCCCGCGCCTTGTGGGAACGAGCATTTATCAGTTGAATGTTTTCGTGGACACGATCTTCGCCTCCCTTTCTTTTTATGTGGGGGAAGGGGCCATCGCCGCCATCTATTACGCCAACAGGATCATCCAGTTCCCGTTTGGCGTTATCGGCCTGGCTTTGTCCAACGCGGCTTTGCCGCAGATGGCATCGGCGTCAAGCAGGAAGGACATGGAAGGATTAAACAAGTCCCTGGTATTTTGTCTCAAGGGGCTTTTTATCGCCATGTTACCGGTGATGACCGGTATCCTTGTGTTCGCCGGGCCGCTGGTCCAGGTGATCTTTCAGCGCGGAAGCTTCGGTTCTTATTCGACGGCGATCACGGCGGTGGCGGTTTTTTTCTACGCCCTGGGCCTGTTGTCGTATTCCGGCGTCCGGTTTTTGTCGCACGCGTTTTACGCGCTCCAGGATACCAGGACCCCCGTTAAAACGGCCGGTCTGTCGCTGGCCCTGAATATCATTTTGAACCTGGTATTTGTTTTTGTGTTCGGCTTAGGGATCGCGGGATTGGCTTTGGCGAGCGCGCTTTCGGCAACCGCCAATTTTTGCCTGCTCTACAGCCGGTTGAAAACCAGGACCGGATTCGGTTTGCGCGCCGCCATGGAAGAATGCGCCGTAGGAGTCCTGGCGTCCTCGGCCGCGGCGGCCGGCGCCGCCTGGGCGGCCTGGCAGGCGTGGTTTTCTTTACAACCGTCTTTTTTGGGCCTCTGTCTTTGCCTCCTTCTGGCCGCCATTGTTTACGCGTGCGTCCTTTTGTCCCTGGGGGTGCGGGAGGCCCGGGAGTTGTTGTTGTGGTTGATAAGACGAAAATAAAGGATTTTCCCGATTCCCCCGGCGTCTACCTGATGACAGACGACCAGGGAGAGATCATTTATGTGGGCAAGGCCCGCTCTTTGAAAAAGAGAGTCGCGTCTTATTTTTTTCCCCAGGAGCATTCCTTGAAGACCGGGGTGTTGATGTCCTACGTGCGGGACATCTCTTTTGAAGAGCTTCCCGGCGAACATGAGGCGCTGTTGCGCGAATCGGAGCTGATCAAAAAACATCAGCCGCGTTTTAATATCAGCCTCAAAGACGACAAAAGTTATCCCTACATCATCGTCACGCATGAGGATTTTCCCCGCGTTTTTATCGGAAGGCGCCGCAAGAACGTCGCGCAGGACGCGGATTTTTTCGGGCCTTACACGAACGCCCGGCTTTTGCGCCGCGCGCTCAAGATCCTGCGCCGCAGTTTTCCTTTTTGCAGCTGCCGCAGGTTTCCGAAAAAGCCGTGTCTGAATTTTGATCTCGGCCTTTGCCCCGGCCCCTGTCAGGGGAAGATCAGCCGCAGGCGTTATCTGGGGATAATCCGGCGCCTGGAGGATTTTCTGACCAGAAAGGACGCGGATTTGATCGAGGACCTTTCGCGGCGTCTGCAAAAACTTGTGCGCGCGGAACGTTTTGAGGAGGCGGCCAGGGAGCGCGATCAGCTGGAGGCTTTGAGCATGCTGTCCGCTTTGAAAAAAAGCCCGGCCGAGACGATGCGCGAGCTGGATGACTGGGAAAAAATAGGGTTGAAAAGAGAGCCGCGCAGGATTGAGGCCTTTGATATCTCCAATCTCGGAGGGCAGGAATCCGTCGGGTCGATGGTTTCTTTTTGGGAGGGAGAGCCTGACAAAGACAATTATCGCCGTTTTCGTATCCGAACCGTGGGCGGCATCGATGACTACGCGATGATCCGTGAAGTCGTGGGACGGCGTTACCGCCGCCTCCTGGAGGAGCGCGCGCGGATGCCTGATCTGGTCCTAATCGACGGCGGAGCGGGCCATCTGGCCGCGGCCAGGGAAGTCCTTTCCTCGCTGGGGGTATCTGTTCCGCTCGTCGCCATCGCCAAAGAAGAGGAATTGATCTATACGGGAAAACGAAAAATGCCGGTCAGGCTGGAGAGTTCCAGTTCCGCCCTGCGGATGATCCAGGCCGCCCGGAATGAGGCGCATCGCTTCGCGGTTAAATATCACCACCTGTTGAGGGACAAGAAAACATTCGGTTGAATCAATATCCGCTTGTTTGAGAGGGATTTAAATATGGTGCACAAATTGACTGATTTTGAGAAGGCTGTTTACGCGGCGGTCCTGACGATCCCCCCTGGGGAAACAAGGTCTTACGCCTGGGTCGCAAGAGCTATCCACAGGCCGAAAAGCTGCCGCGCGGTGGGCAATGCCCTGAATAAAAATCCTTACGCGCCTTTCGTGCCCTGTCACAGGGTCATTGCTTCGAATGGTTCGCTGGGGGGTTTTAATGGCGGCCTCCATAAAAAGGCAAGGCTTCTGGAGCGGGAAAGGGCATTCAGGTGCTAGGTTCTAGGTGCTATGGGGGGCAGGACACAGTCCATAGTCCACGGTCGATGGTCCATAGTTAACGTGAGGACGTGAGGACGTAGGACGCACGAAAGACGAAAACACGAAGGCACGAAAAACAATTAAGAATGAAAAATGAAGAATTAAGAATTGGCTTAGAGCGTATGGCATATAGCTTATGGCAAAAACAAAGTCAGAATTCTGAAATCGGATGTCGGAAATCTGATGTCTGACTAAACAGCTAAGCAGCTACTGATATACTGCTTTCTGTTGCTTGCCGCTGTTTTTAAAAGGAGGTTTCATGAACATCAGGGAAGTCCTGAAGGTGGTTTGCGAACGGGACGCTTCGGATCTTTTTTTAAAAGTCGATAACGTTCCGTATCTGCGCGTCTATGGAGAGCTGGTGCCTTTGCCGGACTTTCCGACCTTGACAGCCTCGGACCTGCGGGCCTGTGTCGCTGAGATTTCGGATGATCTGCACAAGAAGATGTTTGAGAATGCCCTGGATACGGATTACGCCATGAATGTCGAAGGGCTGGACCGTTTTCGCGTGAGCATCTTCATGCAGAGGGGCGTGCCTTCCATCGTCATGCGGCGCATCAAAAAGGCGGTCGCTGATTTTCGCGCGCTGAATCTCCCTGAACAGGTCCTGGCCAGCCTCTGCCAGGAAAGGCGCGGCCTTATTCTTTTGACAGGCCCCGCCGGCCACGGCAAATCCACGACGATTGCCAGCATGGTCGAATATATGAATACGACCCAGTCCCGTCATATCCTGACGGTGGAAGATCCGATCGAATTCACGTTCACGGACAAAAAAAGCGTCATCAACCAGAGAGAGCTGGGCCTGGATGTTTCCTCTTATCCGGTGGCTTTAAAGCAGGTGACATTGCAGAGCCCGGACGTGATCTTTATCGGCACCATCAGGGACCTGGATACGATGTCCGCCGCGCTCATTGCCGCGGAAATGGGAATCCTGGTCTTGAGCACCGTCCATACCGTCAACGCGGCGCAGACGGCCCAGCGTATCCTGAATTTCTTTCCTCCTCACCAGCACGCGGAAATCCGCATGCAGTTGTCTTTTTTGCTCAAAGGCGTGGTTTCCCTCAGGCTTGTTCCCAATGCCTCGGGCTCCGGCCGCGTCCCGGCCTGTGAGGCGATGGTCCTGACGCCCACGATCAGCCGTCTTTTGCGCGAAGGGGCTTTTTCGGATATCCCGCGGTTCCTGGAAGAGGGCAGCCTGTTCGGCATGGAAAGCTTTAAGCAGAGCCTGGCCAAGCTTGTCAAGGCCCGAAAAATATCCCCGGAAGAGGCGTATAAATATGCCGACAGCAGGGAGGACCTGGAGCTGGAAATAAAAGGTATTAAGAGGTTGATGTAGGACTGCAGTTGCGTTAAAATAGCATATTAAAAAATGGGGCGCAAAAATCTTTTTTTGTTCATAAAAATGAACGGTTGCGGGTGACGAAATGCGCGATGAGATCGCCAGGAAAATAACGGATGCCCAGGCCATGCTGGAACGACTCCGGGGGTATCTTTGACATCGATCAAACAGACCGCCAGATTGCCGGTTTACAGGGGGAGATGTCCGTTGAAAATTTCTGGCAAAACCCTCAGGCCGCCAACCAGATCGTCCGCAAGCTCAAACTTTTAAAGACCATTTCGGAATCCTGGCACAGGCATGATCATCGTATCCGGGAGATTGCCGAATTTTTTCATATTTCCGAAGGCGAGGGCGAGGATTTTCTGTCTCATCTCAACGCCGATCTGGACCAGCTGAAAGAGGAGCTTGGCCGGCTGGAATTCTTCACGCTCTTTGACGGCGAGTATGACAGGAACAACGCCATCATGAGCATTAACGCGGGCGCAGGAGGCACGGAATCCTGCGACTGGGTTTCGATGCTTTTGCGCATGTATACGCGCTGGGCCCAGGCGCGCGGTTTTGAGGTCACGGTCACCGATATTCTTTCCGGCGAAGAGGCCGGGGTCAAGAACGTCACTATGATCATCCGCGGGGAATACGCCTACGGATACCTTCGGTCCGAAGCCGGTGTCCACCGGCTGGTCAGGATCTCGCCGTTTGACGCCAACAAAAGGCGCCATACCTCTTTTGCCTCCGTGGATATCATTCCGGAATACGAAGGAGACGTGGAGGTCGATATCCGGCCGGAAGACCTGCGGGTGGATGTCTATCGCGCCGGAGGCAAAGGCGGCCAGCATGTCAATACGACGGATTCAGCCGTGCGCATCACGCATCTTCCGACGGGTCTTGTCTCGCAATGCCAGAACGAACGCTCCCAGCATCAGAACAAGCAGGTGGCGCTGGGCATCCTGAAATCCAGGCTTTATGAGCTCAAGCTCCGCGAGCAGGCCGAAAAACGCTCCCGGGAACAGCCGCAAAAACAGAAGATCGAATGGGGTTCGCAGATCCGCTCGTATGTCCTGCATCCCTACAATCTGGTCAAGGACCACAGGACGGATTTCGAGACCGGGGATTCCAACGGGGTCCTGGACGGTAAGCTGGACGGTTTTATCGAAGCTTTTTTAAGGGAGAAGAAGGCAAAACGTGATTGATTTTATCTTATCGAAGATCGTCGGGACGCAGAACGACAGGACTTTGAAGTCCCTCAAGGCGGCCGTGGAGAAGATCAACAGCCTGGAGCCGGGGATCAAGGCCCTCCCGGACGCCGCCCTGCGCGCCAAAACCGGCGAGTTGAAAGAGCGCCTCGCCGCCCGCCTGAAGCAGCAAGGCTACGAAGAAGCGGAAACGGAGCTTAAGAAAAAGATCCGCAGGCAGGCGCTGGATGAGCTCCTGCCGGAGGCCTTTGCTGTTGTCCGTGAGGCGTCCGTGCGCGCGATCGGCCTTCGCCATTTCGATGTCCAGATGGTCGGCGGCATGGTGCTTCATCAGGGCGGTATCGCGGAAATGGCGACCGGCGAAGGCAAGACGCTGGTGGCGACCCTTCCGGTTTATCTGAATGCCCTCCCCGGATTGGGCGTGCATGTTGTGACCGTTAACGATTACCTGGCGCGCAGAGACCGCGAGTGGATGGGCCCGATCTATGAATTCCTGGGTTTGACGATCGGCGTCATCCAGCATGACCAGGGATTCGACGAAAAAAGGCACGCCTATGGCTGCGACATCACCTACGGCACCAACAACGAATTCGGATTTGATTACCTGCGCGACAATATGGTCACGCACCCTTCCCAGATGGTGCAGAGGCCGCTGCATTACGCGATCGTCGATGAAGTCGATTCCATCCTTATCGACGAGGCCCGCACCCCCTTGATCATTTCAGGGCCCACGGACGACTCCGTCGATAAATATTACATCATCAACCGCATCATTCCGAAACTCAGGCGCCGGCTCATCCTGGAGAAGGACGAGATCGAGGCCAAATACAAGGGCGAGGACCTGACCGCCGGATATGACGCCGTGGTCGACGAGAAGAACCATACGGTTAATCTCACCGAAGAGGGCATGGCCAAATGCGAAGAGCTTCTGGGTGTCAAGAGCCTCTATGACGATCTTTCGGGCGAATGGGCGCACCATATCACGCAGGCCATCAAGGCGCACGACCTTTTCAGGCGCGACGTCGAGTATGTCGTCAAGGACGGCAAGGTCATTATCGTCGATGAATTTACCGGGCGCCTCATGCCGGGGCGCCGCTGGTCCGACGGCATGCATCAAGCCGTGGAGGCCAAGGAGAACCTGCGCATTGAGCGCGAAAACCAGACCCTGGCCACTGTGACCCTGCAGAATTATTTCAGGATTTACGACAAGCTGGCCGGCATGACCGGAACGGCGTTCACGGAGGCCAATGAGTTCAAGCAGATCTATAAACTCGACGTCGTGGTCATTCCCACCAACAGGTCTCTGGCCAGGACGAATTATCCCGACGCGGTGTTTCGCAGCGCGCGCGAGAAGTTCAACGCGGTGCTCGAAGACATCAAGTCCTGCCACGCCAAGGGGCAGCCTGTCCTGGTGGGGACCATCTCGATTGAAAAATCCGAGATGCTTGCCGCCATGCTTAAGAAAAACGGCATCCCGCACAGCGTCTTAAACGCCAAATATCATGAGATGGAAGCGCAGATCGTGGCCCAGGCCGGCCGCTATAAGGCCGTGACCATCGCCACCAACATGGCCGGACGGGGAACGGATATCCTGCTGGGAGGCAATCCGCAGTCCATGGCCAAGAATATCCTCGGCGCCAAAAAACTGGAGCCGGGCACGCCGGAGTATGAGGAGGAATACGGCGCGGTCTATGAAAAACTGAAAGAAGAAGCGAAGCGCGAACACGACCAGGTGGCAGCCGTCGGAGGCCTTCATGTCATCGGCACGGAACGCCATGAGGCCCGCCGCATCGATAACCAGCTGCGCGGCCGGTCCGGCCGGCAGGGCGACCCGGGTTCCTCCCGTTTTTACGTGTCTTTTCAGGACGATCTTATGCGCATGTTCGGTTCGGACCGGCTCATCGCCATTATGGACAGGCTTGGTGTGGAAGAGGGCATGGTCATCGAGAATACGTTCGTCACGCGCCGCATTGAGGACGCGCAGAGGAGGGTGGAGGCTTACAATTTTGAGATCCGTAAGCATCTTCTGGAATATGACGACGTGATGAACAAGCAGAGAGAGGTTGTCTATGGGGAGAGGCGCCTTATTTTGCGCGGTTCCGCCGAAGAGCTCGGGGAATTTCTGTTCGAGATGATCGGCGATGTCCTTCAGAGGAATGTCCTTTTGTATTGTCCGGAAGGCGCCATGCCGCAGGACTGGAACTGGGCTGGGCTTGAGGCGTGGCTCAAACAGAAATTCGGCGTCGCTTTCCCTCTGGATCAGGAGCGCCTGATGGCCTTGAACGCCCAGGCCATCGCCGAAGAACTCGGCGAGATGGCGAAAGCGGCCTGGGAGAAAAAGGCGGCGGACGCCGGGCGAGACGCCCTGGAACAGATGCAGCGCATGGTCACGCTTCACGTTATTGACAGCCGCTGGAAGGAGCACCTCTACGGCATGGATTGTCTGAAGGAAGGCATCGGCCTGAGGGCTTACGGCGCGCGCGATCCTTTGATCGAATACCAGAGAGAAGCCTACAATATGTTCGTGGAGATGATGGAGCGCATCAAGGACGAAGTCGTTGAACTGGTCTTCCGCATGCAGATCATTGAGCAGAAGGAGGTCAGGGGCGTTTTTACTTCCCTGCCGCAGAAGACCGAACACAAGGAGTTCAGCGGTCTTTCTCCCCAGGCGCGGCGTCAGGCGGAGGCCGAAGCGCCGACCTCGGAGGAAGAGCCCGGGGCTTCAGCTGTCCTGAAGCCGGAACCCGTGCGCGTGGAAGGCCCAAAGGTCGGCCGTAACGACCCCTGCCCGTGCGGCAGCGGAAAAAAATACAAGAAATGCTGCGGCCAGAACGCGTAACGAAAGGAAGTTTTGTTTCTTTTTAATTTTAAATTTTTGAAAAACAGGCCGGGCGTCCCCTCTGCCCTTATCCCATGGCTCGCCCTGGTGAGCGTTCTCCTGCTGCGTTTATCTTTCCCAAGGGCCGGGTTTTGGCCCTTGGCCTGGTTCGCTTTCCTGCCGTTGTTTTTGGCTCTTGAAAAAACAGATACCGCCAAAACCCTGGGCGTCAGTTTTGCCGCGGGCTTTGTCTTTTATATTTCTCTGCTTTTCTGGCTGATCCACGTGACCATTCCGGGCATGGCCGTCCTGTCGTTTTATTTAGCTTTGTATTTCGCGGTTTTCGGGCTGGGTTGGAATTACGCCCGCGCCCATTTGTCTTACGGGGCCAGACTCGTCTTTTCGCCCTGTTTATGGGTGCTTCTGGAATATATCCGTTCCCACCTGTTCACAGGCTTCCCATGGGGCTTGCTGGCCTATACCCAAACCCCCTGTATTCCCGCCCTGCAGGGCGCCGATCTCGTCGGGAGCTGGGGATTGTCGTTTGTGATCGTGTTCGTGAACGTTTTTTTATTCGAGGTTCTTTTTCCCAAAATGGGAGAGCGGCGTTCGCGTTTGGCACACGCGGCGCCCCTGTGTCTGATCGCGCTCTGGTTTCTTTACGGGGCCTGGCGCGCGTGGGAAAAGCCCCGGGAACAATGCTTTTTGAAAGTGGCTGTCGTGCAGGGAAACATCCCCCAGGAGATCAAGTGGGCGCCGCGTTTCCGGGAAGGCATTTTCCGCAAACACGTCCTGTTGAGCGAGATCAGCCTTTTGAAACACGAACCCGACCTGATCGTCTGGCCGGAAACGTCTTTTACGGAATATCTGGAATTGGGTGAGAATGACGGGGAACTCGCCGATCTGGCCCGGCGGCTCAAGACGCCGCTTTTGATCGGCTCCATCCGTTTTGACGAGGGCCGTTATTTCAACAGCGCCCTTCTCTATGATTCAGCCGGTGAAATGCGGACGCTCTATAACAAACTGCATCTGGTCCCCTTCGGGGAATATATCCCGGGCCGCAAATTTTTGCCGTTTGTCGAAAGCGTCCTGCCTATCGAGGATTTTACCCCCGGCAGCGACGCGACCCTGTTTTCGCTGCCCAGCAGGACTTGTCTGAAGGATTTGCGTTTCGGGGTTCTGGTCTGTTTTGAGGATATTTTTCCGGAACTCGCGCGCGCCTTTGTCTTAAAAGGCGCGGATTTCCTGGTGAACATGACCAATGACGGATGGTTCGGTGACACATCGAGTCCGTTTCAGCATATGCAGGCTTCGGTTTTGAGGGCGGTTGAGAACAGGGTTTACGTGGTGCGCAGCGCCAACACGGGGGTTTCCTGCGTGATCGACGACGCGGGGCGCGTGGTTTCCCTGGTCGATGAGGCGGGCCGCCGGACGTTTGTGAAGGGGGAGGCTTGCGGTTTTGTCGCGCCGACCCCGCGCTCAGCCCTCTATACCGTGATCGGCGATTTGTTCATTCCCTTTGCCTGCGCCGGTATTTTTGGTATGATAGGGGCACGGAGGAGGAGACCTTGAGGGGGAAGTCAAGGGTTACAATCGGGATCCTGGCTGTCGCCATGTGTTTTCAGTCGGCCGCGTTCGCGGCAAAGGCCGACCCTGAGAGCGCGCGACGTCAACTCGCCCTGCACTATTTCCGCGGTGTGATCAATTTTGAAGCCGGCCGTTATCAGGAGGCCATGGATGAGTTCAGGGCCGTGGCCGACGTCGATCCCTATTATAAGGACACGCAGAAGTATATCTCCCGGCTTGACCGCTACCGCGCAGAGCTCCTGGACCCCAAAGACGGCCGGGACTACGACACCAAGGGCGTGGACCTCTATTTTCTGGGAAAACATTATTACGAAAAAGGGGATTATGACAGGGCCATGGAGGCCTTCAAGGCCATCCTGGACAAGGCCCCCGGGGATAAATTCGCTTTGTATTACAAACAGCTGATCGAGGCCGCAAGCCCGAAATACAAGAGGGTGGCGGGCGTTGCTCCGAAGAGCGAGGCCGATGAAATCGCGGTCCTGCAGAAAGAGGTCAGCTATATCAAGGAAGATGTCGACGACAAAGAGGATTCCGAGGCCTTTCTGCAGGAGAGGGCCCAGGCGCGGGCTGAGCGCGACGAGATCATCCGCAGCAAAGAGCGTCAGCTGGACAGGCAGGAGGATATCCTTGAAGAGGAGCGTAAGGATTATCTGGCGCAGGCAAGCCTGGCCAAGCGCGCCGAAAAGGTGGCCAAGGAATCCGAAAAATGGCGCCGCATGAAGGAGAAGCTTTCTTCCCGTCAGCCCGGCATACCTGCCGACCTGACGGAATTTCCCGCGTATCAGAACAATGGGGAAAAATACTACAAAAGCATGAAAGAGTCCCTGCGGGAGAGCCGATGGAATTCCGCGGGGTTGAATGCCATCAAGTCCGCCCTGTATTATTGCGATTCTCTCCTGATCTATTATTACGGGATCAAAAGTTCCTATCCGGAGCATGAAAATATCGCGCGGCTCATGGCCGAATACATCCACCGCGCGGACCTCGACGAAAATATTATCCGCCTGCGGGCGATTTTGAACATGAAGATCATTATTGAAGGGGAAGACAGGCCGCTCACGCGGTCGGAGGCGATTTTTCTCGCGGAAAAAGCTGAGCGGCTGATCCAGTGGTGCCGTTCGATCCTTCCTTAAAACAAGAGAAGATCTTTTTAAAAAAATAGCCGCCTTTGCGCGCAATATTACCGGAGGGAGTATCAATGAATGGCGCCCGTTTTAAAAAGACAATCCGAAGCCTGGCCCTGGTTGTGTTCTGGGCCCTTTTGTGTGTTCAGGCCGTCCAGGCCGCAGACCCCGTTGTCGTCGAACTGCATTATCAGAATGGGGTGAAGTTCTATAAGCGCGGGCTTTATGACCGCGCCGTCCAGGAGTTTGAGAAGACCCTGAACCTGGACCCCAAACATGAGGACGCCAGGATCTTCCTGGAGAAGGTCCGTTTGATCCGCAAGAACCAGACAGCCGGGGACGCCGAGATCAGCAAGGATGTCGAGATCAAGGAACTTTACGCGCAGGGGCGCCGGCTGTATCAGGAACGCCGTTATGAGGACGCCATCGAGACATTCAACAAAATCCTTGAACTCAAGCCGATCGATGATTTTGCCTCTTTTTATAAGGAACGCAGCGAGATCCTGTTGTCGAAAAAACTCGCCCGCGAGAAGAGCCTTCTGCGTAAGCAGCAGTTGAAAGAAGCGCGTCTGCAGGCCAAAGAAGACAGGCGGAAAGAGAAACAGGAGCTGGCCCGGAAACGGAAAGAGGCCAAGACCATCGCCCGTCTGCCGGTCCGTAAAGAGAACCGTAAATCCATGGTCGCGCATGATCTGGCTGCCTACGAGACCGAGGCCCAATCCAGGGCCGTGCCTGAAGGCGAGAAAGAGCCTTTGCTGAACAAGAAGGCGCAATTGAAGCAGGACCGTCTGGCTTTGAAAGAGAAGAAGCGGCAGGAAAAGCTCCAGGCTAAAGAGGACAGAAAAAGGGAAAAAGAGGAGCGGGCCGCGGCGAAAAAAGCCCTTGCCCAGGAAAGACGGCAGGCGAAGATAGACAAGCGGCAGGAAGACCGGCTTAGGAAACAGCAGGCCAGAGAGGACATGCGGCAGGGGAAGAAAGAGAGCCGTGAGGCCTTAAAGCGCAGGAAACAGGAGGAGCGCGGTTACAGGGTCCAGGAAGCAGCCGCCCGCAAGGAAAGCATCCGCATGGAGAAAGGCCTGGAGAAAGACGCCAAGAAGGAGGCCGCCAAACTTCGCGCGGAGAGTAAACAGCTTTTCCTGAAGGGCGTGGAGGCTTATGGCCGCAGGCAATACGAGGAATCCATCGCCGCATTTGAAGAGCTGATCCAAAAGGAAGATGAGGCCAAAACGCCGGTTTATACCAATACCGCCCGAAGGATGATGCAAAAGGCGCAGGACCGTCTCAAAGGCGTGGGCAAGGACCAGGAGATCGGCAAGACGCCGGCGGCGGACGGAAAGCAAGCCGGATTTTAAAAGAGCGCAGCCCCCATGGGACAAAACATTGAGATCGTAAAAATCCAAAAACCGGATGACGTCAACGTTATCCTGGGGCAATCGCATTTTATCAAGACCGTCGAGGACCTCTACGAGGCCCTGGTCAATACCGTGCCGGGGATCCAATTCGGCGTGGCTTTTTGCGAAGCCTCAGGCGACTGTAAAGTGCGTTCGGAAGGCACGGATGAGGCCTTGAAAAAACTGGCCGTTCAAAACGCGCTCGCCCTGGCCTGCGGCCATTCGTTCCTTGTGTTCCTGAAAGGCTCTTATCCCATAAATATATTGAACGCCATCAAAAGCATCCCGGAAGTCTGTTCTATTCATTGCGCCACAGCCAACCCTTTGGAAGTAATTGTCATGGAGACTGCCCTGGGCCGCGGCGTCATGGGCGTCATTGACGGCGCCAAGCCAAAAGGCGCTGAGGGCGAGGCAGACATCCGCTGGCGCAAAGAGTTCCTGAGAAAAATCGGATACAAGCTTTAACGTCGTCACGAGGGACGAAGAACAATTAAGAATTAAAAATGAATAATGAAGAATTAAATGATGTTCATTAGCTGATTAGTAAAAGCACTTCAATTGAGATTTGTTTTTTTGGATTTCTTCATTCTTAATTCTTCATTTTTAATTGCTGTTTAACTGAGGCCTGCTAACTGAGGCCCGATAACTGATACCTGAATTATGACTAAAAAAGAATTTTGCCGGTGGATGGCATACGGTTTGGGACGCAGGGTCATCGGGTTTTGTGATTTTCTCGCCCGTATCCTGCCCTTGCCTTTGCTCTACGCTTTTGCGCGTTTTCTGGGGCTTTTGGGATACACGTTCGGCGTCAAACATCGCCGTATAGCGTTAGAAAGTCTTTCCCGGGCTTTTGGAAAATCAAAGACGCCGCGGGAGATCAAGCTGATCGCCCGGGAATGTTTTAATTCCATGGCCGCGGCGGCCGTTGAATTTTTTTATTTTATGCGCTCGGAGGAACGCGTCCGGAAATATGTTACCATTGAAGGGGCAGAGCACCTGAAAGCCGCGCTGGACCAGGGCAAGGGCGTTGTGGCCATCAGCGCGCATTTCGGAAGTTTCCCTTTGCTCCTGTCGCGGCTGTCGCTGGAGGGTTTTCGCGTCAACGCCGTCATGCGGCATATGAGAGACCCTAAGCTGGACGAGTATTTTGAGTCCAAGCGGAGGGTCATGAAGGTGGGCTCCATCTATACCCAGCCCAGGTCATCCTGCGTGAGCGACAGCCTTAAGGCCCTCAGGGGCAATGAAGTCCTTTTTGTCCAGCTGGACCAGAATTTCGGGACCGGCGGGGTTTTCGTGGATTTTTTCGGGGTCAAGGCGGCCACCGCCACCGGCCCCATTATTTTTTCCCTGCGCACAGGCGCGCCGCTGGTTCCCATGTTCATCTACCGCGTCAAAGGCCCTTTCCACCATATTGTCATAGAACCGGGAGTGAGCGTGAAGGAAGGGGACAGCGCGACCAAACACGAGAGGATCATAGCAACCGTCGCGGAATTGACCGCGCTGATTGAAACCTACATCCGTAAACACCCTCATGAATGGGGCTGGATCCATAAACGCTGGAAAGCCAGGCCCAAGCAGGAGGTTTGCGCGCCGCTGGATCCGGAAACCATGGCGGCTTCCCTGGAATAAGATCAAATCCCTGAAAGCAAAGAAAGGAGCTGGCAGAAAAATGAGGTTTTTTCAATTGACGCTCGCGCGTGAGAAGGTCGTTCTTCTGGATATTGTGAAAGTTTTTTCCGCGGCGATCCTGTTGTGTTTGTCCGCCTTTATCAGGATCCCTTTGTTCTTTAGCCCTGTCCCGGTGACGATGCAGACGTTCGTGGTGTTTCTGATCGGCGGGATCATGAGCCCGGCTTTGGCCTGCGCTTCCATAGCTCTGTATATTTCCGCCGGTATTTTCGGCGCGCCCTTTTTTGCCAATGCTGGGTGGGGGATTCCTTATGTCCTGGGGCCCACGGGTGGGTATCTTTTGGGTTTCTTCTCGGCCGCGGCCGCCATGGCGGCATTGCGGTCTTTTGTTCCGCGGTTTTTCTCCATGCTTGTCGGCATCGTTATTATTTATCTTTGCGGAGGTTTGTGGCTGAAAGCGGGCTATGGGATGTCCTGGCAGCAGGTTTTTTATCTCGGGATGCTGCCTTTTTTTGTTCCTGATATTATCAAAGCCCGCGTTGCGTCCTGGATTTGCGATAAGGTTTCCGGAAGATAAGGCTTGTCTTTACTTGGAATTAATCCGTCAGCGGCGGATTAAGGAGGGAATTCATGAAGATCAGTGAAATGATGACCAGGGATGTCAGGACTCTTTCTCCCGAAATACCGGCTGTGGACGCTTTGAGAAAACTGTTCTCAGAGAAGATCAGCGGCCTTCCCGTTGTTTCGGGTGAAGGTAAGCTCATCGGCATGTTCACGGAAAAAGACGTGCTGCGCGCCATTCTCCCCAGCTATGTTTCCCAGGTAGGCCGTTTCGTCTATGAGAACGGCCCCAAGACCATTTCTTCCAAGGTGGCCAAGCTTTCGCGTTTCAAAGTTTCGGATCTGATGCGCAAGGAAGTGGTCAAGGTTTCCGGGGATACGCCTGTTTCAGAAGTGGCCCATATCATGCTCACGCAGAATGTCCGCCGCGTCCCTGTGGTCGACAGCGAGGACAGGATCGCCGGCATCGTGGCACGGGCCGATGTCCTGGACTGGCTTTTGAAAGGATGAACAGGACCGCCCTAAAATTCGGCAGTCTTTTTTTTGTTTCGGCCGCTACCGGCTTTTTAGGCCATCGTGTGGGCCTGAACGCGCACCAGGCGATGTCGTTGGGTATCTTTACGGCTTCCGTCATGGGCACGCTGTTCTTTTGGGAATTTCGCCTGAGTTTCGCGTTTTTGGGGTCGGCCCTGCTGTTATTGACCAAGGCCATCGACTTGGAAAGCTTTCTGAGGCTGACCACCCTGGAAGTCATCCTGTTTTTGGCGGGCATGATGATCGTCGTGAGCCTGCTGAAGGACACCGGGTTTTTTGCCTGGCTGGTCGCCATCATCCTGCGCGTTAAGAACTTAAGCGGCAGGAAGTTCACGCTTTTGATCATCGGCGTTTCGGCGGTCCTGGCTTGCGCCGTGGACGAGGTGACCTCGATCATTTTCATGGTCGCCGCGATCCTTGAGATCTGCGATTATTACGAAGTCAACCCCATGCCGTTCATCATCATCTCCGTTTTGGCCACCAACATCGGCTCGGCCGCAACGGTCATGGGCAATCCCATCGGCATCCTGATCGCGACGAAAGCGGGCCTGAATTTCGAGGATTTTCTGATGCGGGCTTTTCCGGCCGCGTTTGTTTCACTTCTGGCGGCCGCCGCCATCGCGCTGCGGTGGTTCGCCCGCCCCATCGCGGAACTGGACCGGCACATCAAGGAGATGCAGGCCAACGAGATCCTCCTGAAGCTTATTTCCGTGCCCATGGAAAGGCACCTGAGGGTTTCGCTTGTGATATTCGGCAGCATGATGGTGTTTATCGTCTTGCACCGCAGGCTTGAACTGCTGCTGGGCCTTTCCGAAAACACGATCCTTCTGATCATGCCTATGATCACCTCAGGCGTGATCATGATCTGGAAGCGCCACAAGGCCCGGGAATACGTCGAGAAGGGCATTGAGTGGTGGACGCTCTTGTTTTTCATGCTTTTGTTCGCCCAGGCCGGCACCCTTCGCCATACGGGCGCCGCGGATGTTTTCGCGGGGATGTTCGCGGATTTTGCCAGCAACAACGCCCGCGGGCTCATGAGCCTGGTGCTCTGGACGTCAAGTCTGGGTTCCAGCGTCCTGGATAATGTCATCGTTGTCGTGACTTATACGCCCGTCATCAAGAGTTTCTTTACTCTTGGATACGGCAACCAGGCGCTCTGGTGGGCCCTGCTTCTGGGCGGCTGTTTCGGAGGAAATATCACGCTGATCGGTTCCACCGCCAATATCGTGGCCATCGGCCTTCTGGAAAAAGAGAAAAATATCAAAGTCCGGTTCAGGGATTGGATCGGCATCGGCCTCACCGTCGGGATTGTCACGACGGGACTGGCCTGGGTTTTATTGTCGTTCTTTTATTAACCATAAAGGAGACCATGAAAGGCGCGCTTGTAAAGTTCGGGATACTCATTTTTACGTCTATTGGGATCGGCCTGTTGGGGACCCGCGTGGGTTTGAACACGCATCAGGCCCTGGCCCTGGGGATTTTCGTGGCATCCATTTGCGGAACCCTGTTTTTTTGGGAATTCCGTCTCAGCTTTGCCTTCCTGGGCACCTCTATTCTCATTTTGACCCGGACCATCGACATCGAACACTTCATCAAATTCAGCTCTTTGGAAGTTATTGTCTTTCTGGTCGGCATGATGATCGTTGTCGGGCTCCTGAAAGAGGCGGGTTTTTTCGCCTGGATCGTGGAAACCATCCTGAAGATGCGCAATCTCACCGCCCGCAAGTTCCTCGTGGCGATTTCCTTGATCTCGGCTGTGCTTTCGGCAACAACGGGGGAGGTCGTCTCCATCATCTTTATGACCGCCGCCATCCTTGAGATTTGCGATTATTTTGAAGTGGAGCCCCTGCCGTTCATCATGATATCCGTTTTTATGACGAACATCGGCTCCGCGGCGACCGTCCTGGGCAATCCCATCGGCATCCTGATCGCGACCAAATCCAATCTGACGGCCGAGGATTTCTTAAGAAGCGCGCTGCCGATTTCTTTGGTCTGTCTGGGCGCCACGATGGTCATTGTTAATTTCTGGTATCGCAGGCAGTTGGCGGAATTCGACAAAAAGATCAAGGATCTGGGGGCCAATGAGATCCTGATCAAGCTCATCAGCGTGCCTTTGGGCCGGGAACTCAAAACCGGCCTCATCATCCTGGGGTTGACCGTTTTTCTGATCTCCGTCAGCCACCGCCTGGAAGTGCTCTTTGCGCTTGAGAATAACGCCGTGCTTTTGACCATTCCGCTTATCATGTCGGCTTTTATCATGATCTGGAAATGGAAAAAGGCGAGGGAATTCGTCGAGAAGGACGTGGAGTGGTGGTCTTTGCTGTTTTTTATGTTCCTGTTCGCGCAGGCCGGCACTTTGCAGCATACCGGCGCCACTGATGTGTTCGCCAGCGGGCTCATCGATCTGGCCAGAGGGAGTTCGCAGGCCCTCCTGGGCCTGGTCCTGTGGGTGGCGTCCATCGGTTCCAGCCTTATGGATAACGTCGTCATCGTGGTGGCCTTTATTCCCATCATCAACAGTTTTCATTCGCTGGGAAGCGGCCTGCAGTCTTTCTGGTGGGCGCTTCTGTTCGGCGGCTGCCTGGGCGGCAATATCACGCTCATCGGCTCGACCGCCAATATCGTGGCCGTAGGTATTCTGGAAAAAGAAAAACAGATGAAGATCAGTTTTCTGGACTGGTTGAAGGTCGGCTCGGTCGTGGGTATAGCGACGACGGTCGTGACCTGGGTCGTGCTGTTGATCGTGCCTTTCGGGAAATAAAAAATTAACTTTGCTGTTTGGCGCCAAAGAACGGCATAAAAGGACAAATCATGAAGAGACCGACGAACCGGAGATATTTTCTGACAGGGCTTTTGATCGTGCTGCCGATTCTCGCGACGCTTTATCTGTGCGTTTCTCTTTTTTTATTTTTTGATAATATCCTGGGCCGTTATATCAGCCGCGTGACCGAGGCGTCGGTGGGTTTTAAGATCCCGGGCCTGGGGCTTCTGGTTTTTATTCTTTTGATCTTTTTTACCGGGTTGCTGGCCGCGAATTTCATCGGCCGCGGCCTGTTGTCCTTTTTTGAAAAATTCTGGCTGCGGTTCCCGGTGATCAAGAACGTCTATCCCGCGGCCAAACAGATCACCCACTTTTTATTTTCCCCCGACGTCAAGAAAGGCGTGCGCAGCGTGGCCCTCATCGAATACCCGCGCAAGGGCATCTACACGCTGTGTTTTGTCACGAACAAGACCGGGCCGTATTTTGAGGAGAAACTGGGAGGGGAGGAGCTTTACAATATCCTGGTGCCTTCCGTGCCGAGCCCGCTGACAGGCTATTACATCATGGTCCCGAAAAAGGACGTCACGCTGCTGGATTTGAGCATTGAGGAGGCGATGAAGCTGATTGTTTCCGGCGGCGTTTTAAACCCCAAGGACCTAACGGTCCTGGCCTTGCCCGAAGCTTAAGACAAATTTTCCTGCCCTTCATTCTCCAACATCAGGACAAGCTTTCTCTCGCCTTTAGCAGTCCCCGCGCGTTCATCATCTTCATGACCCAGAAAAGAAGGATTGTCCAGCCGATGCCGATGCTGGGGATCAGCGCCAGGGGGGTCAGCAGGGCCGCGCTGCAGCCTCCCAAAAGATCCAGACCGTAGATCCATCCCACCGCGCGCTGTTGCTGTTCTTCGGAGGATTTCGGGCGCAGGATGCGATAGGCGGCAGGCAGTTCCAATCCGACCAAAAGGCCCGCGCTCGCGCTGATCAGCGCGAAGATCCAGCCCTGGGTCAGGATTTCCGACCACAACGGCGATTCCACCCCGAGGATGACAAGGAACGCCAGCCCGGCCGAAAGGGTTGGGGCCAGGATTTCAACGGCTGCCAGTTCCCGTATCGAGCCGAATTTCTGTTTTTGCCGCAGGGCCAGAAGGCTCCCCGCCGAACCTCCTGCCATGAAGGCCGCGGTCAGAACAGCCAGCCATTGGTAGATATAACCTAAGAAGCTCTGGAAGAGAAAAATGACGCTGATCTGGAGCCCCATGCCGAAAAATCCCGTTGTGAATATCGTGAACCCTATCGCCGGGAGTTTTTTCCGCGTTTTTTTCACCCAGGCCGACCACGCCAGCATGAAAACAAAAACCGACGGGAACAGGACGTTGGCCGACAGGCGGCTGAAGCCTCGGAAAAAGGCGGGGATCTTTTTGGAGAATTGCGAGTAATACAGAGCGAGGCCGTCAAACAAGCGGCAGGGCCTGAGGTCTTCATTGACGCAGGCCTCCAGGAGGCTTGTTTTAACGGATTCATGGAACCATTTCTGATACGCATCATCCATTCTTGAGACAAGATAGGGGTAAGAGATGACGTCGGAGCGGATGCCCAGCTGCGTCATCTTTGCGGCCATCTCTTTCGGGTCCGCCGTGATGGGTGAGTTGGAGGCGAGATAAATATTATAGCCATCACCGGGGATGATGCGGATGTGGGGAAATATCGAATAAGCGGTTTTTAGGAGACTGGCATTGATCCTTTTCATTTCTTCGCTCAAATAAGCCAAAGATCCCCACGCCTTGAATACGACAAGGCCGCCGGTGGTCAGGTGTTCATCGACCTCGGCGAAGAATTCTTTTGTCGAGTAGCGGTTGATGAAAAGGGATGTCGCGATTCCCATATTGACGAAGACGATGTCAAAGCGTTCGTCGGTCGTTTTGAGGTAATTGCGGCCGTCCCGCGGGATGATTTTGAGGCGCGCGTCGCCCAGCTCGCGCCTGATGACGTCAAAATCCAGGCCGCAAAGGGTCTGGATCAGCGCCGGATCCATTTCCGCGTAAGCCAGAGACCGCAGGGGATATTTTTCAGCCTCGCTCAACAGGCCGCCCACCGCGTTTCCCAAGAACAGCGCGGACCGGGGATTGCCGGCGGCCAGCATGGCCAGATGGATGAAGTCCTGGCTGAAATAGCCTTCGCCTTCCGGAAGGCTGACCAACGGCATGCCGTCATAGAAGACGGTTTTTTGTTCGTCCTGGCGGGTCACAACGATATTGCCGTATCTGGAATCCCGGACGGATTCAAGCGTGAACTCGCGCCATTGGAAGGCCAGGGTTTTTTTTCCCAACTCGGGGGCGAAAAAGAATCCGGCCATGGCCAGAAGGCAAAAGAAAGCCGCGACTTTCGCGGAGCCCTGTTTTTGATTTGCCAAAAGCAGGGCTGCCAGCAGCGAGGCCGCCACAGCCAAGAGCAGGCTGATCTGCAGGTTTGTCAGGATATTTAAGAGCAGAAAGCTGAACAAAAGGCCGGCCACAAGGCTGCCGGCGCATTCGAGCATATAGAGGCGCGCCACGGATTTTATGGTGCGGAAGCCGATGGTAAACATGGCACCGTCGAGGAAAGAGGCCGAGGGCAGGCTCAAGGCGATGACCAGGGCGATCTGCCCCAGCGAAAGCACCTCGCCGGCCGGAACGTCCAGAAGGAAGCGCGCCGAACGGACCAGGATGATGGCGCACGCCAGCCAAATGCCGGATAATAGCTGCAGGTTGGCAAACAGGACAACAGGGTTCCTGAGGCGCGAATATAGGTAAGAGGCGAGCACGCTGCCCGCGGCGCCGCTCACCAGCCATACGCTTAAAATAAGGCTGAAGGTGAGCTCATTGCCGTTAAAGACAACCAGGAGTTCGCGCACCAAAAGCGCCTGGGCAATGACGGCAATGGCGCCGCGCAAAAAAACCGCTATGGGGAACAGCCGCGTCATGCCGTTATCATAGCACCATGCACAGGCCGCAGGCAACAGTGGGAAAAACCGAGGGACGAAACCAGGCCACAGTTCACTGGCCTCAGGCCACAGTTTACCCGAAGGACGAAAGCACGAGGGACGAAAAACAATTAAGAATGAAAAATGAAGAATGAAGAATTGGCTTAGGGCTAAGAGCGAAGAGCATATAGCAAAAGCAGAAGACATAAGCCGGAAATCCGAGAGACGAAGGACGAAGGCACGATATTTTTTTACTAAAGGTAAAGTCAAATACAGTTGACAAATGAAACAAACGCAGTAGAATAAAAACACTAATAAACCGATAGAAGTCGAAAAGCGAGGACACCTACCATGGGAAAAGGAAGACGCAAAAGATTAGGCAAGTTGAACTGGCGCTCCAAAAAAGCTAACCACGGCCGCAAGCCCAATTTAGGATAGAGTTTTTTCTCCCCCCAAAACACCCGTAGAACCACTAAAAAGGCTTCTTTTGACCGGGGAATTGTCGTCTGTAACATCAAAATATTGGGGTTTGGATGAAAAAAGTATCAATATATGGTGTTTTTTCTATTGACAAAGAAGGCGCGGAGAGTTAATCTTTAAAAAGCGTTTTTAGTTAAGCGGTTAGAATTTTAAAAGGTTTTAAAGGGTTTTGTATAAATAGATTCCTCCATTAAATCCCACCTGCCATTCGCGAAAGGAGAGGCCACGCATGAGTCTGAAGCTGTCTGAAAACTCTCTGAGAGTCCTGGAAAAGCGCTACCTTAAAAAAGACGAGAACGGAAAAGTTGTTGAAACGCCCCAGGAGATGTTCACGCGCGTGGCCAAGAGCATTTCCGCCGCGGACCGCCTCTACCGCAAAACCGAAGACGAGATCAACGCCCTCCAGCGGTCATTTTTCGATATGATGGAACGCCTGGAATTCATGCCGAATTCTCCGACCCTTATGAACGCGGGTCGCGAACTGTCCCAGCTTTCCGCCTGTTTTGTCCTGCCCATTGAAGATTCCATGGAAAGTATTTTTGATTCCATCAAATACACCGCCCTGATCCACAAGTCGGGCGGCGGCACGGGATTTTCTTTCTCGCGCCTGCGGTCCAGGTCTTCCACCGTGAAATCCACGGGCGGCATCGCCTCGGGCCCTGTGTCTTTCATGAAGGTCTTTGATTCCGCGACGCAGGCCGTCAAACAGGGGGGCACGCGCCGGGGGGCCAACATGGGCATCCTTCGCGTGGATCACCCGGACATCCTCGACTTCATCACCTGCAAGGAGAATGACAAGGAGATCAATAATTTCAATATCTCCGTGGCCATCACCGAAGACTTCATGCGGCGCGTGGCCAAGGATGAGGAATATGACCTTATCGATCCCAACACACGCAGGGTTGTCAAAAAGCTCAAGGCCAAAGTTGTCTTCGATTTGATGGTCAAGATGGCGCACAAGAACGGCGAACCCGGCATTGTCTTTATCGACCGCATCAATAACAACAATCCCACGCCCCATTTGGGCAAGATCGAATCCACCAATCCCTGCGGAGAACAGCCTCTTTTGCCCTACGAAAGCTGTAATCTCGGCTCCATCAATCTTTTCGCGCTTTTGAAAAAGACGGATGCCGGATACGAGCTGGACTGGGACAGGTTGAAGGAGATCACGCATCTGGCCGTGCATTTCCTGGACAACGTCATCGATATCAACAAATATCCCCTGCCGCAGATCGACAAGATGACCAAGCAGACCAGGAAGATCGGCCTCGGCATCATGGGCTGGTCGAGCGCCCTGGCCAAGATGCTGATTCCCTATGATTCCGACGAGGCTCTGGCCCTGGCGGAAAAACTGATGTCTTTCATCCAGACCGAAGCCAGGAAGGAATCCATTGACCTGGCGCGTTCGCGCGGAACGTTTCCGGCTTTCAAGGGCAGTATTTTCGAGGCCGCCAACCAGAAGCTGCGAAACGCCACACTGACCACGATCGCGCCCACAGGCACGATCTCCATTATCGCCGGGCCGTGTTCCTCAGGGATTGAGCCGATCTTCGCGCTCTGTTACCAGAGGGCCAATGTCCTGGATAACGACAAGATGATGGAAGTCGAGCCGGCATTTCGCGAGATCATGGAAGAGCGCGGGCTTTATACCCGCAAGCTCATGGAAAAGATCGCCGAGAAAGGCTCGGTCAAGGACATCAAGGAAGTCCCCGAAGACATCCGCAGGGCTTTCGTGACGTCTCATGACATCACGCCTGAATGGCATATCAAGATGCAGGCCGTGTTTCAGAAGTACACGGACAACGCGGTGTCCAAGACCATCAATTTCCATGAGGATGCCACCATTGAGCAGGTCAACAGGGCCTATACCCTGGCTTATGAGATGGGCTGCAAAGGCCTGACCATTTACCGCGATAACAGCCGTTCCGAGCAGGTCTTGAGCGTGGGCACAAAAGACCAGGCCAAGAAAGAGGCCGTCCATCCGGCCGACGGCAAGATCGCGCCCAGGCCCAGGCCTGAGGTGGTCATGGGCACGACAACCAAGGTGTCCACAGGCTGCGGCAATCTCTACGTTACGATCAATACGGATGAGAACAACAAGCCGTTTGAAGTGTTTACCCAAATGGGCAAGGCCGGCGGATGCGCCGCTTCCCAGCTGGAAGCCATAGGCCGCCTGGTTTCCCTGGCCTTCAGGTCGGGCGTGGATGTGAGAGTCATTATCGAGCAGCTGCGTTCCATCCGCTGCCCGTCTCCGTCATGGGAAAAGGGCTGCCGCATATTCTCCTGCGCGGACGCCATCGCCCGGGTCATCGAACGCAGGCTGGTCAATGACAAGATTGAGGCCAAGGCCCCGGTCGCCGAAGAAGTCAAAGAGGAAGTTTTCAGCCAGGTTTCGCGCAGTGAAGAGCAGCTGGAAGAGCATATCACCGGAAACATCGTCGGTGTTTGCCCTGATTGCGGCGGCGTTGTCCGTCATGAAGAAGGCTGCGTGAAATGTTCGGCATGCGGATATACGAAATGTTAATGAGGCCATCATTTACGGCAGCGCGAAGCGCGAACGTAAATGATCCGGCCGAATTAACCCCGTGACCTGCGAAGCGTGGAGGTTTTACGGGGTTAAGACAAACTGAGAAGACTATGTCGCACCGAGTAGGGGGGAACCTTCGGTGTCAAAGGTAGCTCAAAAACCCTGCCAATATTGGCAGGGTTTTTGTTTAGCACATGCTTAACGGAAAAGGATGCTGCCGAAGCTTTCTAATTTAGTGTGTGTTCGGCGCGCTTAAAAACGCGCCGCCAGTTCGATCAGTTTAAAAGCTTCGGCTTTATTCTTAGCGACGGGGTTTGGATGCAGCCGGCCCTTTTATCGCTCAGCTGGTCCTCGGCTCGCCGCTTTTGCGGCGGCCTCCGGTCCAATTCGCTCTAAAAGGTCCGGCTACATCCTTTAAAAAGGCTAGCGCATACTTAAAGGGGGAGGGAGAAAGAATCGTTCGCCTTCCGGCTCACTTAAACCTTGATGCGTCGTTCACTTCGTTCACGACATTAAAAGCGGGCTGATAATAGGATTGATTTCGCCACTGGCGAAATCAAGAATCGCTTCACTACATTCCGCTCAAACCTGGATGGGTCGCTAAGGAAATCTTTTAAATATATTAGGTGCCTTTGCAAGTGTCTTGTTGGGGGTTTGGATCACAAAATTAGTATGTTGTTTGTCAGTTTTTTGTGTATAAACATATTCTTGATAGATTTAATAAGTTGACTCAAAAAAAGGAGGCGGGATGTTGAAAAAAGCATTAATAGTTTTATGCGCATTGTTGCTTGTCGGATGCGCTACTGCAAGCGATCATAGACAGTTAGTCCAGGATGACAAAGGGGATAGATTAACTGTTGGAACTGTACAGAGGAAGATTAAAGTTGGTATGCCTTCATCAGCAGTTATTGAAGCCCTTGGCTCTCCAAACATTGTTACCACTGATGAGGAGCGGCAGGAAGTTTGGATTTATGACAAGATCGCTACTGACGTAACTTATTCAAGCAGCGAAGCGGATGGCGGCGTTTTTTTACTCATAAGTGGTTTTAGTGGCACTGGGAGGTCAGGTTCTTCTTCTAGCTCTCAGAGAACTTTAACCGTTATAGTAAAATTTGACAAAGAAAACAAAGTTCGCGATTTTGCATATCATACTTCTAGTTTCTAGGAGAACTTTATGAGTAAAATATATCGTTTTTTTAGAGTGCCTATCAGCTTCTTATTGTGTCTGGCTGTATTAGGCTGCGCCACTATGCCTAAAGGTTTTTTGAAGCCGCCTGAAAATACTTTAGAAAAAAGACAGTTACAGATGAGACAATACGAAACAAGAAAGGAAGAGGAAATTCTTTCAGCTACAGCAGGAGTGCTTCAGGATTTGGGTTTTACTTTGGATGACAGTGAAACGCCTCTCGGTCTAGTCGTTGCTTCAAAAAAATGCGATGCTACAGATGGCGGCCAAATAGCAGGGGCCGTGTTTCTTACGTTACTATGCGCGCTTGGAGGAACGACCTCCAATGCTTTAGAATTAGTTGATGCGGCACAAGTCGTCAAGGCTTCGGTTATTGTCAGGCCAAGTCTGGAAGGGGCAAAGACAACAACTCGAGTTACTTTTCAAAGGATTGTTTGGAATGCGAGCAATCAGATCAACAGAGTTGAGACATTAAATGACCCTGTTTTATATCAAGATTTTTATGAAAAGCTATCAAAAGCTATTTTCCTGGAGGCGCAATCAATATGAGAAAAATGAGAGGATACGCCGTTTCGTTTTTGAGCATAGCTTGTTTGATTTCTGGTTGCGCCACTACATCACAGAGAATCATGGCAAGTGAAAAAAGCCAGGTGCAATTGAGGAGCATGCAGACACGTGCTTTCGATACAGTAGATAAGAAGATGATGTTGCAGACGATCATTAGCACTATGCAAGATCTTGATTTTGTTATTGATAAGGCTGATTTTACTCTTGGCACTGTTACAGGATCGAAATTTCTAGGTTATGCTGTCGTAACGATGACCGTGACGGTACGGACTAGGGGTGAAAAGCAATTGTTGGTTAGGGCTAATGCGCAGCATGGAATAAAATCTGTCGAAGATGCTGCAACTTATCAGGATTTCTTTACCACCCTTGAGAAAGCCCTGTTTTTAACTGCTCAACAAGTTGATTGAGATTAAATTATGCACTCAAGACGCATTATATTTAAACTCTTTATAACAATTGGATTGAGTTTAAGTCTTCTTGCTACTCTTTTTTTGTATTGGGGGGCAAAAGAAATGCCGTGGGATTTGCAGACCTTTTCTGGAGAATCAACTTTTGAAAAAAGATTTTACGGTGCTAGAAATAGCGACAACATGGTTGGCATTTATTTATTATTTTTTGGTTTTGCGTTTCAATTAATAGGTGCAATGTTTCAAAAAGAATAAATTTTAATCAATTTAAATTGGTCGAAGCCGGCTTCAACCAAGACGGTATACAAAAAAATAGAGAGGAGAAGCTAAGGTATGTATATAAATGATGTATTGATGATATCAGCTGTTTTAGTTGCCCCATTTTTTGCAGTTTGTGCTCAACGGCAAATTGATTTAATTCGTGAAAAGAGAGTCCAAAAACTATGGGTATTCAGAACCTTGATGGGGACAAGAGGAAATAAAGTTTCCCTAGAGCATGTTCAGGCACTAAATTCAATTGAGCTATTTTTTAATGATGAACGAGAATACAAACCAATTTTAGACAAATGGAATGAATATCTTGATCACTTAACAACGCAAGGACCTCCAGCCAATAATCCAGATTTTAAAACAGAACTTATATCGTGGGGAATTAAGGCTGATGATTTGTTGGCGGAGTTATTATTAGCAATGGGAAAATCGTTAGGATTCAATTTTGACAAAGTTAAAATTAAGAGAGGTATTTATAGCCCAGTTGCCCATGGGGATGAAAATAACGATAAACAAACGATTAGGAAAGGTTTTGCTGAAATTTTAAGAGGCAAGGCTTGTTTACCAATAAAGATTATTCCCTAAATAAGATAAAGATGGACAAAGCAGCGAGAAGAAGCTCGGGATTGATACTCCTGAAATAAAAATGGTCGAAGCCAGCGTCAATCAATAAGGCTTTTAGCTTAATGGATAGGGAGCGAGATGATGAATGTGTTCAGAACATGGTATGCTGAATCTAAGGATAATGATAAAAGTGGTATTTCAGATGTCGAAATATTTTTCTTCTATATCAGTATCGTGACCGTAATTATTTTTTCTTTGGTTGTCTTAATTTCTAATTTTCAAAATAAATTATCTGTATTGTTGTTTCCTTTACCAATTTGGTTATTCTTAAGAAGTTCAAGAAAGGATATGTCTGCTACTGCTAATTGGATCGCGGCCATTTTTGCAGCAATCGGGGGAGCAATTGGGGCTAGCCTTAGTCAATTTATCAATAGATGAAAATTTGTGGTAGTGAAGATATGTAAAGAAGGGGCGCCTATTATTGCCCGTTGCCTGAGGCCCGAGGCCTGTTGCCTGAGGAAATCAGCTTTTACTAATCAGCTAATGAGCTAAGCAGCAGAATTGAGAAGACCTATGTTATTTAAAGCCTATCTAATATCCGCCATTTTTTTCCTGTCTGCTCATACTGGCTGGGCTGAGGAGAAAGCTGCAGTGGTGTCGGAGAGGGAAAATTCTCCTCAGACTGCCAATACGGTTGTTTTCAAGGTGCCGGGGCCGGAAATGGTGTTCCCTATGGGGGAGACAGTGGAGATCAGGAAAGACGACAAAGAGGTGGTGTTCAGGTGGAACCCTGGAAAAACGCCTTACACTATCCATGCTTTTCTTTTTCGCATTTATAAAGGCCAGAGCATGATCCGCAAGAACCAGGTCTATGACGAGCAGGTTTCAGGTTTCCATCAGCAGGCTGAGGTTTCGCCGGACATCTTTGAAGACGGCGAAACCTACACGTGGTTTGTCAAACAGATCAATATGGCAGGCGGGCAGCTGATGTTCAGCGATCCCGCTTTTCATACTTTTGAAGTGAAAAAGAAAGCAGCGCCAAGGGTTAGCTAGAACCTAGTCCCTAGACCTTACAGAGAAGAATCATGCAAAACATCATTGTTCTATCCGCCAGCCCGGTCAAAAACGGCAACACAGCCTTGCTTGTTGAGTGGTTCTGTGAGGGGGCCAGGGAAAAGGGGGTCAAGGCCGAGGTTGTTGAGACCGCTTTCTTGAAATACAAGACAAGCGGCTGTATTTCGTGCCGCAATTGCCAGAAGCAGGAAAAATATGAGTGTGTGGTGGGGGATGATGCCAGGCTTGTCCTGCAAAAAATGGCGCGCGCCGACGTCATCGTTATGGCCACGCCTTTGTATTTTTACGGGCCAAGCGCCCAGTTAAAGCTGGTCATGGACAGGATGTTTTCTTTGTACAAGTGGGATAACGCGAATAACACGATGACAACGCCTTTGAAGGGAAAGAAGCTCGTGTTGCTTGCCACCGCCTATGAGGATATCGGCTTGGACGCCCTGGAACAGCCGTTTGTCCTGACCGCCAAATATTCAGGCATGCTGTTCGAGTCGCTTCTTGTGCCCAACGCCGGGGAGTCAGGCGATTTGAAAGCCAAGCCGGATGTAAAGGAGAAAGCTATCGCTTTTGGAAGAAAGATAGCTGAGTAATCGAGAATACTGTGGCGATGTTTTTTCGTTCACACTAGGGAGGGTTGGTGAGAAGGATAGTTTGCCTTAGCATTATGGCAATTTTTTTGGCGGGGTGCGCGGCAACAGCCAAAGTGTCTGCGCCTGCCGCACAGACCCAGGTCAACGAGGCGCACCGCAAGGGCATCAAGGATCTTCCTAAAATAGTAACGTGGAAGGATATCAAGTGGCATCAACCTTGGTGGCTGTATGCGGTTTGTTTTGTGTTCTTTCAAGTGGTGATCAGGACGTTCTTGTTAGCTTTTAAAACAGCGTTTATGAGAACTCAGGAGAAGAACCAGGAGGGCCGGTGGAAGATTTTCTGGGCGCTGTTTTTTAGCAGACGGGAATCCCCTGAAGAAAATGATTATTATTTGCCCGTTTTTTTAGGCACGATTGAGCAGATTTTTTACCCTTTTTTTATCATTATGGGCCGATGGGATTTTATCGGGGCGTGGATCGGCATAAAAACAGCAGCGCAATGGACGCATTGGAAGGAACATCGCCATGTTTATATGCGTTTTCTTGTCGGCAACGCCCTGGTTGTCCTGGCATCATTTATTCTGTCGCAATTTATTGAAATTAAGAGAGATTGCTTTAAGCCGGGAAAAAGTTGCGACAAGCACGAGGCAACAGCCATGAGCAGTTCATTGGTTAATTAGCTCATTCATAAACACAATGAAGAATGAAGAATGAAGAATTAAATGAAGCTTATTAGTTCGTAAAAGCGCTTCAATTGAGATTTGGTTTTTTTGGATTTTTCAATTCTTCATTCTTAATTCTTAATTTTTAATTGCTGTTGTTAGGTCAAGCCCGATGACTGAGGCCTGCAAAAATGCCCATCAAACTCTATACCATCGGCCATGGAACGCGACCTTTGGAAGAGTTCGGCAAAGTTTTGCAGGCGCATGGTATTCAGAGGCTGGTTGATATCAGGACAATCCCCCGTTCCAGGCACAATCCCCAATTCAACAAAGATTCTTTCCCTAAAGAGCTCAAAAAGCTTAAAATAAGCTATCGGCACATGCCTGAGCTGGGAGGTTTGCGCAAGGCCAAAAAGGATTCTGTCAATCTCGCCTGGAAAAACGCCTCTTTCAGGGGATTCGCCGATTATATGCAGACAGAAGATTTTGAGCGGGGCCTGGCGGAATTGACGGAGCTGGCTGAAAAAGAAACCATAGCCATCATGTGCGCCGAAAGCGTGCCCTGGCGCTGCCATCGTTCTTTGATCAGCGACGCCTTGTCCGCCCGCGGCCTGGCTGTAGAGCACATTTATTCCGGAACCAGTTCAAAAAAACATAAGATGACGCCCTGGGCGAGGGTGGAAGGAAAGCAGGTCACCTATCCTGCGGAGAAGAAAGACGGTTAAGAATAACGGCTCTTAGGATTTTTTTGCAAACCATGCCTATCCCTCTTTTGATCATCACCGCTATCGCGCTCATCATTCTGCTGATTGCCGCCAGCAGGATCAAGAGGGGCAATCCCCTGGCTGCCTTGGCCAAAAAGCTGGGCCTGGCTCTCAAGGAAGAGCATGACCATGTGCTTGAGCATAGTTTGCGGGAGTTTTCGCTTTCAGGCCTGGGCAAGGTTTTTCCCAGGTTGTTTTATGTTTTGAGCGGCCCGGGAAATGACGTCAACCTGAAGATCTTTGATTATAACGGCAGCACAGCCGCTCTCGGCATGCCGCATTTTCTTTTTCAGACCATGGGATTCGGGGAGATCGCGGGCAAGGCATTTTCGCATTTTCTGATCGCCCCAAAGTCCGTGTATTGGCGATTAAGGCTCCTGTTCTCAAAAGACGTTTTTGTCAAAACAGGTCTTCCGCGAAAATTCCTGGATAGCTACGTGATGGTGCTTAAGACAGGCGCGCCCCAGCCAAAGCTCAGGCAGGAGCTATTCGACAAGATGCTGGCCTTGAAACATCCCTATTCCCTTGAGGCCAGCGGCAACCGCTTTATTTTTTACAGGCGCGGCATCGTTATTCCTTTGAAACGGATGGAAGCCTTTTATAAAGACCTTCAGGAGGTCTCTGACGTTCTCCGTCTCGCTTAAGCCAAAATCAAGCCCTGGGAAACTGAAAGCCGCCGGCCTCATCGCTGTTTTCTGGCTGCTATTTCAGTTTTGCCCGGCGCTCGCCGTCCAGGAGCCTGAAAAAGTCGGCGATATCCCTCCAAAAACCGCGCCCTATGTCAAAACCAGCGTTATTCCCGAACCGGTTTTAGTCACCCCCTTAGAAGACCTTGTTGTTGTCACAGGCAGGATGTTTCTTGAGTTCAGATGGGAACTCGGCCAAAGCGATTTTCCTGTCTGGTATTATGAGTTTCGCATTTTTCGCGGCTCGGAGATGACGCCTGCCGCGGAAATTTTTGCCAAAAAGACCTCGGAGTTGACCACTTCTGTCATCGTCCCCACGGATTATTTTAAAGACGGCGAGACCTATATCTGGTCTGTTGTTCAGATTTCAAGCGGGCCTGTATTCAGCGAAAAGGCGCTTCATTCGTTCGAGGTGAGAAAAGGCGATTAGGATCCGCCCGGAAAGGGGGGAGCCGTGCGTCATCATCTTGACTATTTTTGTCCGGCTGTATGCGTCCTGGCCCTGT
Organism: Candidatus Omnitrophota bacterium; assembly: GCA_041649995.1. GTDB lineage: Bacteria > Omnitrophota > Gorgyraeia > Velamenicoccales > Velamenicoccaceae > JBAZMA01. The sequence continues at coordinate 73,961 of JBAZMA010000006.1, forward strand.
TTTGTGTTTTCCAGCCTGCCGTGGCCCGCGCCGAAGTCTATATCTGGGGCAGGCCTGTCAATGCCGCAGGCATAAGGCCGGGTATGATCGTGAGTAAGTGCAACACGATCAGGAAGAATCTTTATAAATGCGTGAATCAGAACCCAAGGAATTACGCGGGGCTTAAATATCCGCAAAGGTTGTCTGCGCGCGTTCAGGACAGCGACAACCAAGGCGTCAGGCAGAAGGTTTTTTGTCCGCAAGGGAATCCGGCGGTAAAATGCTGTCTTCCCGGCCCAAGGGGCGGGTTTTCCGCAGCGCCTCCTTCAAACCGCGGTCCCGGCGTCCTTTTAAAGACGCTGTTGAACAAGCCTCCGGATATAAAGCTGAAGGAAAAGACGCGGCGCGTCTTGGCGAAAGCCGTTAAAAACCGGACAGGAAGATAGACGGGCGAGGGTTAAAACGAAAGGATTGTGTATGCTGGCTAAAAAGTTTGCGTTGGGGTTCGGGATCGCGGTGATATTTCCTTTGATGATCCATTACGGCGTGGCGACGTTTGTGCATGAGCCGAAATGGGAGGATTTCCACAGGTATGAGGACGTGCGGGACCGCCAGGGCATGAGCCAGCAGGAAAAGCAACAGGTTCAGGCGGCCAAGAAACAGCAAAGAGAAGCATGGAGGTATGAGCAGAAGAGATTTCAGCGCGCGCTGTTCAGTGTGGCAGCTCCGTTGGGCGTTGTCGCCATTATTTTCGGCGCCTTTATTCCTGTTCAGGCGGTAGGCACAGGCCTTATGTTCGGAGGGATTTTCAGCGTGCTGGACGGTTACGTGAATTACTGGTCCGAACTTCCTGACGGCGCCAGGTTCTTTTCCCTGGTCATCGCGTTTGTTGTCTTGCTGTATATAGGCATCCGTAAACTGGCGAAATAGAACCGAGGGACGAAAGACGAAAGCACGAAAACACGAAGGATGAAAAACAATTAAGAATGAAAAATTAAGAATTAAGAATTGAATGAAGCTGATTAGCTGCTTAGTAAAAGCGCTTCAATTGAGATTTGTTTTTTGGATTTTCAATTCTTCATTCTTAATTCTTAATTTTTAATTGTTTCTATGATTTGGGGTTTGGGATTTGGAAATTGAGTCAGTCAGTAAGTAGTCCTAGCCCCTAAATTGCTCCGAGGCCTGATATTGTTCTTGGCTTCGGGCATGCTTAATGGTAAATTGGGGGTATTGTTTTCCTGTTTGAGTTTCTCAATGGAGGCCCCCTGATGAAGCCGTTCTCTATGTTCGTAACCCTATTATTCACCGCAATTTTCCTTTTTTCTCCCGCAGATTTTTCTTTCGCTCAATCCTCCATCGATCTTCCAGCCCCGGTAACAGATGGGGGAAAGCCTTTGATGCGGGTTTTGCGCGAGCGCAAAAGCGAACGGTCTTTCAGTTCCAGGGAATTGCCTTCCCAGGTCCTTTCCGACCTTCTTTGGGCCGCCTGCGGGATCAACAGGCCCGACACCCAGGGAAGGACCGCGCCTTCTGCCAAAAACAGGCAGGAGATCGATGTTTATGTGGCCATGAGCCAGGGCCTTTTTTTGTATGATCCTCTCCATCACAGGCTTGTCCTTGTTATTGCCGAAGATATCAGGGGTCTCACAGGCACTCAGGACTTTGTTGCCGAAGCCCCTGTTAATCTTATCTTTGTCGCAGATCATCTTAAGATGGAAGGCATGACAGGACCGCAAAAAGAATTTTACGCGGCGACAGATACGGGTTTTATCAGTGAGAATATCTACCTGTATTGCGCGTCCGAAGGCTTATCCACGGTGGTGCGCGGCCTGATCAACACTCTTTCGCTCGGCAAAGCCATGAAACTGCGCCCCAGCCAGAGGATCATCCTGGCGCAGACAGTGGGATTCCCGAAATAGACCGAGGCATAATGACCGTGAGGACGTGCGCATCCTTCGGATGCTAGGACGTGAGGACGTGCGAACGTACCGAAAGACGAAAGCACGAAGGACGAAGAACAATTAAGAATGAAAAATGAAGAATGAAGAATTAAATGAAGCTTATTAGTTCGTAAAAGCGCTTCAATTGAGATTTGTTTTTTTGGATTTTTCAATTCTTCATTCTTAATTCTTAATTTTTAATTGCTGTTGTTACGCCATAAACTTTATCAAGGAAAGGAGCTTTTATGAAACGGCTGTTGCTGGTCTTTTTCCTGGTTTTGATCCTGGTTAAAGGGGCCTGGGCTTCTGAGCCCAAAGAAAATCTGGAGATTTTCAGGCAAAGGATGATGTCCGTTTTTGACATGCTTGCCGAGGAATCCCGGACAGCGGCTGATCGCCTCAACAGCGTGGGGATTTCAGAGGATGAGACCCGCAGCGTTTTAAAAGATCTTTGCGGCGGCCTGAGCTATGCGGAGGATTGCGCCTTTATCGATACGAACGGTATCCTGAAATATGTTGAACCCGCCGATTACCGTTCGGTCGAAGGCAAGGATATCAGCGGCCAGGAACAGTTCCAGCGGCTCAAAGATACGAAAAAACCCGTCTTCAGCGATGTTTTCAAGTCTGTGGAAGGTTTTGATTCCCTTGACTATGAACATCCGGTGTTTGACGAGGGCGGGAATTGGCAGGGCGCTGTGAGCGTGCTTATGAAGCCGGCGCATTTCATAGACCTGGCCCTGAGGGCGGATGATGGAAGCCTGCCGTATGAGATTATGGTCGTGCGCCGGGACGGTTTCATCCTTTACGCGGATCCGGCTGAGATCGGAAAAAATATTTTCACGAATCCCCTGTATCAGGGTTTTCCTTCCCTGACCAAGCTTTTTAAGAAGGTCGTCAAAGACGAGTCAGGCGAAGGCGTATTTAATTTTGTCAGCAGAAAGACAGGGGAGCCTGTGAAGAAAAAAGCCTACTGGTCAACCGTGAAGTCGGGTGAGAACCTCTGGCGCGTGCTGTTGATCGTGGAATAATGGCGGGAGAAAACTTGAGACGAAAACGCGCTGCGATGGCCGGTTTTTTTCTGTTTGTCCTTCTGCTTTCGCCTTCTTTGGGCCAATGCGAGGACTTATCATGGGGCCGCGAACCGGTCTCTATGGAAAAGCCGCTTTGTCCGGAATATGTCGGACGGGCCCTCAAAGATATCCCCGGACTCATCAGGCGCCTGGAAAAGAGATTTACCCGCCAGGAGCTCGAACGTTTCAAAAAAGGCTGGAGCACCGACAGGGCGGAGTTGGAAAAGGAATTTTCCGGCAAAGTGGATGCTGTTGCCGCCGACCGTTCCTGGAAGGCCTACGCGGGATATTTCAAAGGGTTTGACGAGGCCGCCCGCAACGAAACCCTCCTGGACCTTTTGCACGCGTCGCTCGCGCGTGACGATAAATGGCTGCAATACCAGATCCTGGTCCTGCTTTGCAAGAGTTGGCCCCAGCGGCAGGGAGAGCTCCTGGAAAAGCCGGCCCTTTATCTTTATCCTGAAACAGACGGGCCTGTGTATGTCACGCTGGCGGTCCAGGGCGCGTTGTACAAATCCATTCCTGAATACGGCAGCGGCTGGTTCGTGAACGTGACCAAGAAGGGCACGATCGACAACGAATATGACTACCTCTATTATGAAGCTTCGCTGGATAAGGAGGTCATGCTTAAAGGCGGAAGCTGGGTGGTCAAAAGGGAAAATCTGCAGGACTGGTTTGATTTTTATCTGCTTCGTCTCGGACTCAATACGTTTGAGGCCCAGCAGTGCAAGGAATACTGGCTGGAACGCCTGACGAACAGCCCTTATTACGAGATAGGGCTTGTGGATGACGTGTTCCTGGATTTGAACGTCAAACTCATTATCGTGCCGATCCCGAAAACCGTGATACGCGTCATGCTTTATTTTATACCCCTGCCTTCTTCGAAGGATTTTGTCCCTCCCGAAGTCCGAGTGCCCCTGCGGGAGGGTTTTACGGTGGTTGAATGGGGAGGCATTCTGGCTGAGAATCCGAAGAGGGCGCGTTGAGGATTTTCCGCTTCAAGGATTTGCGAATGAAAGATATGGCCTGGAAATTTTTTCTGATTTTTTCATGCGCGGCGCTCGCCTGGCCGCCAGCGGTCCAGGCCAAAGAGAAAAAACCGGAATTTACCGTCAGACTCAGCTATAATTTTTCGGAATGCCGCGGTTACTGTGAAGGCGAGATGACTGTGGAAGGAAGGGAAGTGACCCTGAAGAGGTCCAGCCGTTTCACGGAACAATTTTATCCCCCTGTCGTGCGGAGGCGATGGTTGAGCGCCTCCGAATACAAAATCCTGAAAAATATCCTTGAGGCTACCGAATTCGTCCGCGCCGAAGAACGTTATGGCTGCCCGGATTGCTATAAGCAGGGCGCTGAGCGGCTGGAAGTGGCGACGCCGGAGCTCGACCTTAAGGTGGAGATGGATTACAACGCCGTTCCCGCCCCCCTGGAAAGCCTCTTGAATTTCCTGAGAAAATTGTGGGCGCGCGTTGACAACAGGTATTTGGTGGAAGACGAAAAAACACCTGACGGGAGGAGCTTGCCATGATGACGGACACTGTATTCTCGATCCTTTGGATGATCGGATTGATCCTGGGGCTGGCCCTGGGCATTGCCTGGCTTTTTTTGCCGTGGCTTTTGATGGGCAAGATGGATCGGATGATAGAATTGCTGGAAAAGATCGCGTCCTCCGGGCAGAAGCCGGAAGTTGTGATCAGGCAGACATAGGCGGCTCATCCGCGCGCTTTAAAGAATTGAACTGATCAAAAAGGGAGAAGCATGAATCCGATGCCGCCGATCTTGTTCGCGGGTATCCTTATTTTTTGCGGCCTTATTTTCGGCGAGATTGCCGTCCGCCTGAAGCTGCCGAAGATCACCGGTTATATCCTCGCCGGCATTGTCCTTGACCCGGATTTTACGGGCATTATTCCCAGAGAGTTTATTGCGAATGTCGGCCTTGTGACGGACGTGGCTTTGAGTTTTATCACGTTTTCCGTGGGAGGCATGCTTCTGTTTTCACGCCTGCGGTCCATGGGCAAAGGGATTTTGTTCATCACTTTTTTTGAGGCGGAATTCGCGTTTTTGCTGGTTGCCGCGGGCATGGTTTTGATCATGCCTTTTCTGCCTCAGGCCGCCAATCATGCTCCCGCCGTTTTTTTCCCGCTGGCCATTCTTTTGGGCGCCCTGGCTTCGCCGACAGACCCTTCGGCGACCCTGGCTGTCGTGCATGAATACAGGGCCAAGGGGGACGTGACTTCGACCATCATCGGCGTTTCGGCCTTAGACGACGTGACAGGTATCGTTAATTTCAGCCTGGCCCTTGTCGTGGCGCAGTTCCTTGTCCTGCACCAGCATTTCAGCTTCGCTTCGACGATTCTCGCCCCGGTTGCCACCATCGCCGGTTCCCTGGCCCTGGGCGTTCTTTTCGGGGCCGCGTTTATCCTTCTGATGCGCTTTGTCCGCAGGGAAGGTGAGGGATTTTTGATCGTCGCCGTCTTCGCGATGATATCCTTATGCTACGGCGTCGCGCGCATGAGCGGAGCCGAAGAACTCCTGTCGACCATGACGATGGGCGCGGTCGTCGTCAATTTCAGCCCGCGTAAGGACGCGATATTTTCCCTGCTTGAACGTTATACCGAAGAGCTCATCTTTGTGCTCTTCTTCACATTGAGCGGCATGTTCCTGAATTTTCAGGTCCTGGCGGCCAGCGCTCTGCTGGTGTTTGTTTTTGTCCTTCTGCGGGCTGCCGGAAAGGCCGCGGGGACCGCTCTGGGAGCTTTCGCGGCCGGCTCAGGCCGCAATGTGCGGACATGGACGGCCGGCGGGCTTATTCCTCAGGGCGGTATCGTCATAGGGCTGGCCCTTTTGATCAAACGCAATAGCGCGTTCGACGCTTTTTCCGATATCATCGTCAGCGTTATTATCGGCGCGGTTGTCGTTCATGAATTGCTCGGGCCCATCCTTTCTAAATATTGCCTGTCAAAGGCCGGAGAGCTGCAGACGATTAGTCGACAGTCAACAGTCGATAGTCCATAGTCCACAGTCGACGGTCCACAGTTAACGTGAGGACGTTCGCTCGCTTTGCTCGCTAGGACGTGGGACGTAGAAACAATTAAGAATTAAAAATGAAGAATTAAAGGAGCTAAAACGATGAGAGTTCTTGTTCTTTATTATTCCCTCGACGGTAATACACGGCTTATGGCGCAGACGATCGCCAAAACCTGCGGGGCGGACCTTCAGGAATTACGGACGGAAGAGGAGCCGAAAAAAGGCTTTGCCAAATATTTTTGGGGAGGCCGCCAGGTTTTCATGAAAGAACGGCCCAGGCTTTTGCCTTTAGAGAAAAAAGCCGTTGATTACGATCTTTTATTCATCGGTACGCCTGTCTGGGCCTTTAGTCCTGTGCCTGCCGTCAGCGGTTTCCTTGAAAATGCCGCTCTCTCGGGCAAGAAGATCGCCCTTTTCTGTTGTTCAGGAGGAGGCATGGGCAGGACTTTTCAGAAGATGGAGGCTTTGCTGGGAGGTAACGCGATCATTTCCACCATGCATTTTGTCGAGCCCCGTAGATCTGAGCAGGCTTCAGTGAAAAAAGCCGGCGAGTGGGCCGCGAAGGTTTTGAGCCAGCATAACCGTAACCTTTAAGAAGACTGAAGGCGGAAATCCGAGGGACGAGACAGTCGACGGTCCACGGTTGACGGTCCACAGTATCACGTGAGGACGTTCGCTCGCTTTGCTCGCTAGAACGTGGGACGTAGAAACAATTAAGAATGAAGAATGATTAGGTGCTAGTTATCCGTAAATAAACAGGGGGAGTTATGATAAAGGCGGTTATTGTTCTGGTTTGTCTTATTTTCTGCGGCTGCGCCAGGCCTCACGCGGATTTTTCAGCTCCGGCGTCGGCGACCGTAGAGCCCAGGCCCAGGGACACAGGCTCAGCAGGCTGGAAAAACATCCCTGAAGGTTCACGCGTGAAGGTTGTTTTCCGGGACGGGGATGTTGTCGAAGGCACGCTTGTGGAGCAGGGTTACGATTACGTCAGGGTGGACAGCGACGGGGTGCCCCTGACCTATCTGAAGGATCTGATCTGGAAGATGAATATGACCGGAGGGGCGGATGTTTCGGGCAAATGACGCTCGCTGGATGAGGCTGGCCATCGCCAAGGCCGTGGAGGGCGTTGAGGCCGGCCAGACCCCTTTCGGCGCCTGTATCGTCAAAGGGGAAAACATCATCGCTCTTGAGCATAATCAGGTCTGGCGCAATACGGATATTACGGCGCATGCCGAGATATGCGCCGTGCGGGCGGCGTGCGAAAAACTCAAGACCGTCGATCTTTCCGGATGCGTCATTTACTCCACGTGCGAGCCCTGTCCTATGTGTTTTGCCGCCTGCCATTGGGCGAATATCTCCGCAATCGTCTGCGGCGGCAGGATCGCCGACGCCCGAAAACTGGGATTCGACGAGTTGACGGTTTCAAACACCCTCATGAAGGTCCTGGGACGCTCGCCTGTCCGCGTGCGGAAAGATTTCCTGCGGCAGGAATGCCTGGAAGTGTTTTCTCTTTGGAAAAGCAGGCCTGAGCGCAAGGTATACTAAAAATGAGAAAGTATCTTCTTTGCCTGATGATTTTCGCCTTGTTCCTGGACCGGCAGGGATTTGCCGCGGGAGAAATGGAGCCCGCCAATGTTGAAGGTTCTCTGGTTGTTGAAGGAAGGCAGAGGACATATCTGCTTTATATCCCCCGCGGCTACGATGCGAGCCATCCTGTTCCTCTGGTCATTGTCTTGCATGGCGGAGGGGCCAATGCCAAGAACGCCCAGCGCATGACGGGATTTTCCGCCCTGGCGGAAAAGAAAGGTTTTATGGTTGCCTATCCCAATGGCACAGGCCGCCTGCCTGACCGGGCCCTGACATGGAACGCGGGCAATTGCTGCGGCTACGCTTGGGAGAACAATGTCAATGACGTCCTTTTTATCCGGTCTTTGATCGAAAAGCTGGAAAAGGAATACATCATAGACCCCGGGGCCGTGTATGTGACCGGAATTTCCAACGGGGGTATGCTTGCGTATAAACTGGGATGTGAATTGTCTGACAAGATCGCGGCCATCGGGCCTGTCGCAGGCGCCATGAACGTGGATGAGTGCCTGCCCAAAGAGCCTGTGTCGGTCATTGCCTTCCATGGGACAGAAGACAGGCACGTGCTTTACAAGGGCGGCTGGCCGCTGGTCTATTATGACAGGTATGAGCGTAAGGATAAGCCCGTTTCCCATGCCATGTCATTCTGGTCGCAGAGAGATGCGTGCGAAGCCAGGCCTCAGGAGATGGAGAGGGGCCGCGCCAAGGTCGCAACATGGTCCTTCTGTCTGGAGGGAACGGGAGTTTCGCTCTATACGATTGTGGGGGGAGGCCATACCTGGCCCGGGGGGCAGTATGAGCAGATGTGGGGGGATTCTCCTGATGCCGGGGGGATTTCTGCCACGGATATCATGTGGGAATTTTTTGACAGGCATTCCAGAAAGCGGGAACGTTAAGCCATCGAGGTAAATTTTTCTTGTCAGTTAAAGGCAGGGATGGTAAAATCTTGCGTTCTGGAAAAAAGGGGCGTTTAAACGTTTAACCGTTTTTGCCCGCAAATCATGAAGGTAAATTTCGCTGTAAATCCCGGCAGAGTCAGGATTAAGGAGGTTTTTTAGAATGAAAAAAATACTCTATATCGTATTGGATGGTTTGGGCGATACGCCTATTAAGGAATTAGGGGACAAGACCCCCCTGGAATCAGCCCTGACCCCCAATATGGATAAACTCGCCCAAAAAGGCCGCAGCGGTGTTGTCCATACCGTGGCCAAAGGCATCGCCCCGGAATCGGATATCGCGGTTATCAGCCTTTTGGGATACGACGCGCACAAATATTACACGGGCCGCGGCCCCTTGGAGTCTTTTGCCGAAGGGCTGAAGGTGGATGACGGCAATGTCGCTTTCCGCGTCAACTTCGCCACGGTCAAGGATGACGCGAGGACGATCATAGACCGCAGGGTCGGCCGGAACCTGACGACCGAAGAGGCGACGATCCTGGCCAGGGAGATCAACAGCAAAGTGACCCTGACGAACGCGACCTTTGAATTTAAGAATACGATCGGCCACAGAGGGATTCTTGTGATCCGTTCCATGCACGCCCAGCTGTCCGCCTGGATCACCAATACGGATCCCGCTTATGACAGGGAAGGGGTTTTCGGACTGGCCAAAGAAAAGTTCGAGCCTTTTGTCGACAAGTCCGTTCCCATGCCCGGGTATGAGAAATCCCCTGAGGCGGTCGAAGCAGCCGCCCTTCTCAATGAATTCACGGAAAAGTCCAACGCGGTCCTGCAGGAGGCCCCCACAAATAAAAAGCGTGTCGCGGAAGGCAAGGTGCCCGCCAATGTGATCCTCTCGCGCGATGCCGGCGACCATCTGCCGAAGTTCCCCCCGATGTCTGAGCACTATCATCTGAAATTCGGTTCATTCGTCGAGATGCCCGTGGAAAAAGGCATCGCGCTGTTGACCGGCATCAGCATTGTGGACGTTCCTTCGCGCACGGGGCATACGGACGTGGATTACTCGGTGTGGGCGAAGATCGCCCTGCAGAAGATCAAGGATTTCGACGGCCTTTATATCCACATCAAGGGGCCGGACGAGCCCGGGCATGACGGCGACTTCAAGGCTAAAAAGGAATCCATTGAAACCATCGATAAGCATTTTTTCGGCAATCTCCTGCCGAAGCTGGACCTCAAGGAGACGATCGTGGTCGTGACAGCGGATCATTCCACACCCTGTAAACTCAAAGCCCATTCGGCCGACCCCGCGCCCCTGATCGTTTCCGGCGGCTCGATCAAATCGGACGGGACGATGAGTTTTTCCGAGAAGGCCTCCCGTCACGGTTCCCTGGGAGAGTTGTTGGGCAAGGACCTGATGTCTTTGTTTATCAAGCTGGCTAAGGAATAAGTATCACGAAGGGTTTTGTTATCCCGAATCCCAATTCCTAAAATCCCAAATATTCCTGATCAGCCCGGATCCTTTGTCAGGGGCGAAATTTGAATTTCGTTTGGAATTTGGTATTGGGAGTTTGGGATTTTTTTTCCAAGGTGTAGCGCGCATGAAAATATATGACTGCATAGTCGTCGGAGGAGGGCACGCGGGGGCGGAAAGCGCTTTTGCCGCCAGCCGCATGGGTTGTTCGGTCCTTTTGCTGACCATGAACCTGGATTCCATCGGCGCCATGTCCTGCAATCCCGCGATCGGCGGCATTGGAAAGAGCCAGCTGGTCCGCGAAGTCGACGCCCTGGGGGGCCTTATGGCAAAGGCCGCGGATGCCTGCTGCCTGCAGGCACGCATGCTCAATTCTTCCAAGGGCCCGGCCGTGCGTTCCCTGCGCGCGCAGCAAGACATGTCCCTCTACAAAAATTTTATCCGGCGTCAGCTGGAACAACAGGAACGGTTGGACATCCGCCAGGCCGAGGTGTCGGGGCTTTTGATGGACGGGGATTGCGTGGCGGGGGTCCGCACGTCTTTGGGTGAAGAGATCGCCGGAAAAACAGTCATCCTGACCACGGGGACGTTTTTGAACGGGCTCATCCATATCGGGCTCGCGTCGTTTCCCGGAGGCCGCCTGGGAGAGGCGCCGAGCTGCGGGCTCGCCCTGGATTTAAAAGAGCGCGGCCTGGCCTTGAGCCGTTTCAAGACAGGCACATGCCCGCGTTTGGACGGGCGCACCATAAACAAAGCGCTTCTCAGGCGTCAGGACGGCGACCGGCTTCCCGCGTTTTTTTCTTTTTCCACGAGGTCCGCGGCGCTCCCTGAGCAACCCTGTTACATCACCTATACCAATGAACGGACGCACGAGATTATCCGGGGCGGCCTGGACCGTTCGCCTCTCTACACGGGAAAGATCAAATCCACGGGCGTGCGGTATTGTCCGTCGATTGAAGACAAGATTGTCCGGTTTTCAGAGCGCCTGCGCCATCAGATATTCCTTGAACCCCAAGGACAGGATACCGTGGAAGTATATCCCAACGGGATTTCGACGAGCCTGCCTTTGGAAATCCAGCTGGAACTTGTCCATTCCATCGAGGGGCTGGAGGAGGCGCGGCTGACGCGGCCCGGTTATGGCATTGAGTACGATTATGCCGATCCCACGCAGTTGACACAGGGCCTGGAGAGCAAGCGATACCGCCGTCTTTTTTTGGCCGGCCAGATCAACGGAACAACAGGCTACGAGGAAGCGGCTGCCCAGGGGTTGATGGCAGGCATTAACGCGGCCCTGCGCGGCCGGGGGAAGGGGCCGTTTGTCCTGGGCCGCGACGAAGCGTATATCGGGGTGTTGATCGATGATCTGACGACCAGGGGCACGAACGAGCCTTACAGGATGTTCACTTCGCGAGTGGAATACCGTCTGTTGCTGCGTCAGGACAACGCGGACCTGAGGCTGGCGCATTACGGCCGCGAGCTGGGACTTTTGAGCGAACAGGAATACCGGGTTGTGGAAGAAAAAAAAGAGCGGATGCTTGCCGCCACCCGCTACCTGCGGTCCACGCGGCTTAAAGGCCGGGACGTCAATCCTCATCTTGAACAGTTGGGCACAGCTCCGCTCGAGGGCGCTGCCACCCTGGAAGACCTCTTAAAAAGGCCGCAGGTGGATTTCCAATGCCTGGCCGAATGGGATCATGTCCGTGAGAACCTGCCGTTTCTCACCCCCGCCTTGGCGGAATTGGTCGAAACCGAGGTCAAGTACGAAGGTTTTATCCGCCGCCAGAAGGAGGAGGTCGAGCGCTTCAGGAGAACGGAGGATATCCGCATCCCGGGGGACATGGACTACGCCGGCATCAGGGGGCTTTCCGGCGAGATTATCGAAAAACTGAAAAAATTTCAACCGGCGTCTTTGGGCCAGGCCTCGCGCATCTCAGGGGTGACGCCCGCGGCCCTCTCGTTGCTGCTGGTCACTATTTCCAAAACCCGGCAACAAAAGTTTTGACCCCAAGAGGTTTAACAAAAAGGACTTTTCATGCCCAAGATCCGTTTTAAGAAACTGCGCCTCTGGATAGCTTATCCGGCTTTCATCGTTTTTCCGCTGGTTGCCCGCGTAACGGATGTTTCCCTCGCCGCGGGCATAGGCGTTATTTTCCTGGGCCTGCTTGTGAGATTCTGGGCCAGCGGCTATATCACGAAATCCCGCGTTTTGACGACCAGCGGCCCCTACGCCTATACGCGCAATCCTCTTTATCTGGGGAATTTTCTGCTCGGCCTGGGAGTGGTTGTGGTCGCCAATAACGCGTGGCTGACCCTGTATTACGCGGTGACCTTTCTGATTATTTATGCCGGCACCATCCGGGAAGAACAGAACGTCCTGGAGGAGAAATTCGGGCCGGAGTACAAAGCGTATGTCAAAAGCGTTCCGATGTTTTTTCCGAAATTCCGGCGCTTTCCGGGGGCCGTGGACAAACCCTTCAGCCTCCGGCAGTCCTTCAAAAACGGGGAATTCATCAGGATCTGCGGGTTTTCCCTTCTGGCTGTGTTCCTTTTTTTGTGGTATTCCCTGCTGATCAAAAAGAGCGGGTTTGACGGCTTAACCCTATGGGGCGTCATTCTTTTTGTGGTTTTTTCGGGTCTGTTGTGTTTTAATATAATCATACGCCGCAGAAGCGAAAGGCAAGGCCAACCCTAGGGCCATCTCAAAAGGAAAACATATGACAAAAGGTCAGCTACGCTCGGGTTTTACTCTGGTCGAGATCATGGTGATTATCGCCGTTATCATCGTTATCGGCGCCATCGGTATCCCGGGGCTTATGCGTTCCAGGGTGAACGCGAACGAGGCCTCTGCCGTCGCCGCGCTCAAAACGCTTTCGGCCGCGTCCGTGACTTACCGGGCCGCGCACACCTCCTATCCTTCGAAATTAAGCGAACTTTACCAGGAGGGCGGGGCGCAGTATATCGACAGTATCCTGGCCTCAGGCTCGCGGCAGGGATACAATTACACGCTCAGCGGCGATGAGGACGGGTTCAATCTGACGGCCGTTCCCGCCAAGCCCGGCATCACGGGGACGAGATACTTCTTTGTCGATACCGACGGAGTCATTCGTTCCTCCACCGGCGGTCCCGCGGATGCCGAAAGCCCGGCGATTTAGCGTGAGTGTCCTTAAACGAAAGCATTTTTCGGGCCATATGAATTATTACCGCCTCCGGAGGTTCTGCCGTTTTTTAGGCGCGGACCTCTTCGGGGTGGCAGACGTCTCAGATATCAAGGATGAATTTGAGATCGCCGAGGAAGTGAAAAAGGGATTAAACAGGGCTGTTTGTCTCGGGGCCGGGCTTTCCGGCTCTATCCTCTCGGAAATAACGGGTAAGCCGACCAAACTGTACTTCCATCACTACCGGACTGCCAATATGTTTTTGGATCAAATGGCGTTTCGGGTAAGCCGGTGGCTGGAAGCCAGGGGAGCGGCTGCCTTGCCCATTCCCGCCTCCCAGATCCTGGATTGGCAAAAACAGACGGCGCATATCTCTCACAAGAAGATGGGCCGGCTGGCAGGATTGGGATGGTTGGGGCGCAATAACCTGTTGGTTTCAAAAAAGTTCGGTGCCCAGTTCAGGATGGCGACCATCCTGACCGATTATAAGCTCAAAACAGACCGCCCCCTCAAAGAAGACTGTGGCCTCTGCAGGGCCTGCCTGAAGAGTTGCCCGGCCGGCGCGATCAAGGAAACACGCGAGCGGTTCGGCCACCTGGAATGTTTTGAAAAACTCAAAAGCTTCCAGCAGCAGAATATCGTCGGACAATACGTCTGCGGCATCTGCGTAAAAGTTTGCGGAGGGGACCATGCCAAAAAAACCATCTCACCTTACGGCCTTGTCAAAAATCAGCAGGGCCATCACGTCTGAGCTTTACCTCGAAGATATCCTGAAACTCATTGTGACCGTCACAGCCCAGACCATGGGTTCCAAGCTCTGTTCGCTCATGCTTTTGAACGAAAAAAACGAGCTGGTGATCCGGGCGACACAGACGGTTTCGGAAAATTACACGAAAAAAGCGCCGATCAGGCTGGGCGAAGGCATCAGCGGCCGTGTCGCGCAGGAAAACAAACCGATGTGCGTCTATGACGTTCACGCCGAGCCCGGGTATAAATACAAGGACATCGCCCGCCAGGAAGGGATCTCTTCCTATCTGTGCGTGCCGATGAGCGTCAAGGGCAAGGTGATCGGAGTCCTGAATCTTTACACCTCGCAGCCTCATAAATACACCAAGGGAGAGGTGGAATTATTGTCTTCGATCGCGGCGCAGGCGGCGCTGGTCATTGAAAATACGGAATTGTTGGTCAAGACCAAGGTCATCCAGGAAGAGCTCGAAACGCGCAAGACCGTCGAGCGGGCCAAGGGTATCCTGATGAAAGAGCGCAAGATGGATGAATCCGAGGCTTACAGGCTGCTTCAGAAATACAGCATGGACAACAGGAAATCCATGCGGCAGGTGGCTGAGGCGATCATCCTGAGCCATGACATGAAAAGCAAATTGTAGCGATGGGGACAAAGCAGAAAAAAACGGAAAATCTCCGGATAGCCCTGGCGCAGATCAATGTTACGGTCGGCGACCTGACGGGCAATGCCGCCAGGATCATAGAGTGGACCGCGAAGGCTGCCGCCCGGCAGGCGGACATTATTTCCTTCCCTGAGCTGGCCGTGACGGGTTATCCCCCTGAAGACCTTCTTTTCAAGCCCGGTTTTATCGACGATAATATCGCGGCCTTAAAAAAAATCGCGGGGGCCACCGGGGACATTGTTTCCATCGTCGGATTCGCGGACCGCCACGGGAAAAAATTATTCAACGCGGCCGCGGTCATTTCCCGCGGCAAGATCCGCGGTGTTTATCGTAAAGCGTTTTTGCCCAACTACGGCGTATTCGACGAGATGCGTTATTTCGAATCCGGGAATGCGTTTCCCGTTTTTTGCATCGGAAAGACCGCCTTCGGCGTGAACATCTGCGAGGATATCTGGCATTTGCGCGGGCCGGCCGGAATCCAGGCTTACCGCGGGGCCCGCCTGATCATCAACATCAACGCCTCTCCTTATCACATGGGCAAGGGGGAGCAGCGCGGCGAGATCCTCAAAAGGCAGGCCCGCCGGCACAAGGTTTATATTTCTTACACGAATCTCGTGGGGGGGCAGGACGAGCTGGTTTTTGACGGACAGAGCCTTTTGGTCGATGATAAGGGCAGGACGGTTGCCTGCGCCTCGGCCTTCAGCGAAGAGATGCTTTTTTCCGACATCCCGGTTCCGGTTTCAAAAAAAAGTTCCGGGATAAAAATGGGGCGGATCAGGGAGAAAAAGACGCCGCTTGAAAAACGCAAGAATCCCGCCGGAAAATCTCCGGAGGAGGAAGTCTACGGCGCGCTTGTCCTGGGCCTGAAGGATTACGCCGCGAAGAACGGATTCAGGAAGATCGTGCTGGGTTTAAGCGGCGGGATCGATTCCTCGCTGGTCGCCGCCATCGCCTGCGACAGTATCGGCGCCGGGAATGTGCTGGGTGTTTTGATGCCTTCGGATTTCACCTCGCCGGAATCCAACGAGGATGCCGGCCTCCTGGCGGCCCGGCTGGGCATGAAGACGGCCCGCGTGCCTATCCAGAAAATTTTTGAGACGTATCTGGAAATGCTCGCCGGCGTTTTCGCGGGAGCCTCCCGCGATACGACCGAGGAAAACCTGCAGGCCAGGATCCGCGGAAATATTCTGATGGCTTTTTCCAATAAATTCGGTTATCTGGCCGTCAATACGGGGAACAAGTCGGAAGTGTCGAGCGGTTACTGCACGCTTTACGGGGACATGGCCGGAGGTTTCGGAGTCATCAAGGATGTGCCCAAGACGCTTGTGTACAGGCTGGCAGAATACAGGAACACAATCCAGGGAAATCCCGTGATTCCCGCCAGGGTCCTCTCAAAGCCGCCTTCGGCGGAATTGCGTCCGAACCAGAAGGATTCCGATTCGCTGCCTCCATACGATATCCTGGATCCGGTGTTAAAGCTTTATGTGGAGGAGGACAAGATATTGTCGGAGATCGTCGCTGCCGGCGTCCAGGAGCAGCTGGCTTCAGGCGTTGTGCGCATGGTCGACTGCAACGAATATAAAAGGCGCCAGGCGGCGCCGGGCATCAAGATCACGCCCAAAGCTTTCGGCAGGGACCGCCGCATGCCCATCACGAATAAGTATCGATAGACCACAGTTAACGTGAGGACGTTCGCTCGCTTTGCTCGCTAGGACGTGGGGACGTTCCGAAGGACGAAAGCACGAGGGACGAAAAACAATTAAAAATTAAGAATGAAGAATTGGCTTATAGCTTATGGCAAATGGCTTATAGCAAAAGCAGAAGACAGAGATCAGAAAGACGAAAGCAGGAAAACACGAAGGACGAGACAGTCGATGGTCCACGGTCGATGGTCCACAGTTAACGTGAGGACGTGCGCATCCTTCGGATGCTAGGACGTGAGGACGTGCGGGCGTACCGAAAAACGAAGGATGGAGAACAATTAAGAATTAAGAGTTGTTGTTGTTGTGAATTCAATGGTCAGCGAAGACCCTTGTTGTTTAAGGCAGAGTTGCTTTAAGCGGCGAGGGTTTTATTTTGGCGTTATCCAAACCAGGTGCATAATGAAAAAAGTTCTGATCATCCGGCATGTCCCTATCGAAGGGCCGGGTTTGTTCGGGGAGTATTTGGAGAAAAACAGGATCGGGCAACAAACTGTTGATATCTGGAAAGGACGAGACTGCGGCCTTTGCGATCTGGATATTTCCTGTCTGTCCTCGGTCCTTATTTTAGGCGGGCCCATGAATGTCTATGAGGAAGAGAAGTATCCGTTCCTGCGCCTGGAAAAGTATTTCATACGCGAGCTTTTTATGCAGAAGATCCCTGTCTTGGGCGTTTGCCTGGGCGCCCAGCTGATCGCCAACAGCCTGGGCGGCCGTGTCAGGAAATCTCCCGTCAAGGAGATCGGATGGTATGGACTGGAATTGACGCCTTCGGCCCAGGCTGATCCTTTGTTAAAGCAATTTGATCCGAAAACCAAGGTGTTTCAGTGGCATGAAGACACTTTTGAGCTGCCGGCCAATGCCGTCCTTTTGGCAAAAGGCAACGGAATTCCCCAGGCCTTTTGTTTTAAAGGGCTGGCCTGGGGATTGCAGTTTCACGTGGAGGTCGATGCCTGTATGATCGATTCCTGGCGCAAGGCTTACCTGAAAGGGGACGTTGCCCTGAATGATGAGGATCATCTTCTGCCGGTTTATCATGCCGGGCGCGCGGGTTTGCGCGCGCGGGCGGAAAATGTCCTGAAAGGTTTCCTGGAGATGGCTCAAAATCGGCCTGTTTCGCGGTCCTAACCTTTTGAAATCAATGATTTTGCTCTTTTTGCCACCTTTTAAATATCTCTTGAAGGGGTTATGGCGAGGTGTTAAAATTTAACAACATGTTCAAAGGATGTTAACCAAAGGTTTTACCCGTTTAAGGAGCGCCATCAAGGGGGTAGGCATGGATGTTATTCTTGAAATTTTACAAAAAGACGCGAGAACGACGCCTCAGGAGATCGCTAAATTGACCAGAATCAAGGTTGATGAGGTCAAAAAGCGCATCAGAAAATACGAAAAAGAGGGTATCATCCTGGGGTATCGCGCCGTTATCAATAAAGAACTCGTTAAGGACAAGGACAGTGAAGTCCGGGCCCTGATTGAGGTCAAAGTTGCTCCCCAGAAAGACCTGGGATTCGACCACGTGGCCGACCGTATCTTCAGTTTTCCCGAAGTTAAAAGCTGTTATTTGTTGTCGGGGACCTATGACCTTCTTCTCGTTGTCGAAGGCAGGGACTTAAAGACCGTCTCCCGCTTTGTATCCGAGAAGCTTTCTCCCATGGAGAATGTCCGCGGCACCGTCACGCACTTTCTGTTGAAAAAATACAAGGAAGACGGGCTGATGCTGAAATCCGCCGAAGAGGACAAGAGGCTGGCGATCTCCTATTAGGTTGTTGGGTCTATTTTAGGAATGGAAAACAATGAAAAAATTCGTCCTATCGCAAAAAGTGGAAAAAATGCCGCCCTCCGGCATCAGGGCTTTTTTTGACCTGGTCCTGGGAATGAAAGACGTCATTTCCCTGGGCGTCGGAGAGCCGGATTTTGTGACGCCCTGGCATATCAGGGAAAGCGCCATTTATTCCATTGAGGAAGGCTATACGTCCTACACGTCCAACAAGGGCTTGGTCAAGCTCAGGACGTATATCAGCCAGGACTTGAAGAAACGTTTCGGCCTCACCTACGACATGGAGCAGGAGATCCTGGTCACCGTCGGAGTGAGCGAAGCCATGGACCTGGTCCTGCGGGCGATCGTCAACCCTGGCGATAAGATCATTGTTTGCGCTCCTAATTACGTGTCTTACGCCCCCATGGCGGAGTTGGCAGGGGCTGATGTGACAAGGATCAGCCTGAAGCCTTCCAACAGGTTCAAGCTCACGCCGGGGGAGCTGCAGGCGCATATCGATAAGGACACCAAGGCCCTTATTTTCAATTACCCGTGTAATCCGACCGGCGTTTCCTACACAAAAACGGAATTGACGGCGCTCAACAGGGTTTTGGACAAGCACGGGCTCCTGGTGATTTCCGATGAAGTCTATGACGAGTTGACCTATGACTTTAAGCATACGGCGTTCCCAACGCTTCCCGGCGCGAGACAGCGGACCGTGTATCTCAACGGATTTTCCAAATCTCACGCCATGACAGGCTGGCGGGTGGGGTATGCCTGCGGGCCGAAAGACATCATCGCCGCCATGACAAAGATCCATCAGTACACCATCATGTGCGTGCCGATCACCTCGCAGATGGCGGCCTGCGAAGCCCTGGTGGGCTCCCGGGTCCCCGTCGAGGAGATGAAGCGGGAATATCAGAGGCGCAGGGAGTTCGTTTCAACCAGGCTTAACGCCATGGGTCTTGTGTGCCATAAACCTCAAGGGACGTTCTATGCCTTTCCGTCGGTCAAAAAAACCGGTATGAGCGGCATAGACTTCGCGTCGCGGCTTTTGAAGGAGAAAAAGGTCGCGGTGGTCCCGGGAACGGCTTTTGGGAACGAATACGACAGCCATATCCGCATTTCATTCGCCACAGGCTTTGAAAAACTGAAAGAAGCCATGGAGCGCATGGAAGCTTTTTTAAAAAACAGATAATTTCTTTTCATTAACCCTTCAAGAAAGGGCCAAGACGATGAGCATTCGACAGGATATTTTGAGAAAAATAGAGACCAGGGAGTTGACCGATATCGGCAAGCCGCGGAAGGTTTCCGGTTATTTCGGAGACAATACCTTCAGCATTCCGACGATGAAAGAGTTTATTTCCAAAAAGACGTTCGAGGCCTTTGTCCTCTGGATGGAAGAAGGCCGGCAGATCACGCTGGCGCAGGCCAATGAGATCGCCAACGCCATGAAGAAGTGGGCCATGGAACGGGGGGCGACCTATTACACGCACTGGTTCCAGCCCATGACGGGCATGACGGCCGAAAAACATGACAGTTTTATTTCTTTCGCCGGCCCGGGGAAGGTCATCGAGAAGTTTTCCGGTTCCAAGCTGATCAAGGGCGAGCCGGACGCTTCCAGTTTTCCGTCCGGAGGCATCCGCACGACCTTTGAAGCGCGCGGCTACACCGCGTGGGACCCTTCAAGCCCCGCTTTTGTCATTGAAAGCAAGCTCGGCAAGACGCTCTGCATTCCCACGATCTTCGTGTCCTATCACGGTTACGCCCTGGACAAGAAGCTGCCGCTTTTGCGGTCCATCGAGGCCCTGAACAAGTCGGCGGTGGGGTTCCTGAAGTTTTTCGGGAACAAGGCGCGCAAAGTCTACTCCACCTGCGGCGCCGAACAGGAATATTTCCTGATCGACAAGAGGTTTTACAGGATCCGTCAGGACCTTCTTCTGACGGGCCGCACGCTTGTGGGCGCGTCTTCGCCCAAGGACCAGCAGATGGAAGACCAGTATTTCGGTTCCATCAAGGAGCGCGTCCTTAACTTCATGTATGAGGTGGGGGAGGAGGCCTACAAGCTGGGCATCCCGGTCATGACACGGCACAATGAAGTCGCTCCGCATCAGTATGAATTCGCGCCTATCTTTGAGGAATCCAACCTGGCCGCCGACCACAATCAGCTTCTGATGGAGGTCATGAAAAAGGTGGCCTTGCGTCACGATATGGTCTGTCTTCTGCACGAGAAGCCTTTCGCGGGCATTAACGGATCGGGCAAACACCTGAACTGGTCGATGTCCGATGACCGCTGCAATAATCTTTTGAACCCGGGCCAGACGCCCGAAGGGAACCTTCAGTTTTTGGCCGTCCTGGTCGCCGTTCTTCGCGCCGTGGATAAGTATGCCGATCTTCTGCGCGCCAGTATCGCCTCGGCGGGTAATGAACACCGTCTGGGCGCCAACGAAGCCCCTCCGGCCATCATCTCCGTTTTTCTGGGGGAACAGCTCTCCTCGATTCTAGACACCATCGAGAAAGGCAAAAAGTCGCAGGTCAGCCGGCAGGATATTATGGACTTAGGCGTCACAAGGCTGCCTGTGGTCAATAAGGACATGACGGACAGGAACCGCACGTCGCCGTTCGCCTTCACGGGGAACAAATTCGAGTTTCGCGCGGTCGGTTCTTCCCAGAACATCTCAACGGCCATCGCGGTCATCAATACGATCGTCGCCGATTCCCTGGATTATATCCGGCAGAAGATCGAAAAGGCCAGGGAGAGCAAGGACTTTAACACGGCCGTCTTGAGTTGTCTGGCCGAGGTCATCCGCGATACCAAAAGGATCCGTTTTGAGGGGAATAATTATTCCGAAGAATGGAAGAAAGAAGCGGCCAAACGGGGTTTGCCGAACGAGCCTTCGACCGCCGCGGCGCTCCAGGCCCTGGTCAAGGAAGAGAACATTGTCCTGTTTGAGAAATACAAGGTTTTCAACCGCGAAGAGCTCAAGGCGCGCTACCGGATATGGCTCGACACTTATGTCAAGCTCCTGGAGATCGAGGCCAAGACGCTTTATGAAATGGTTAATTCCTGCATCGTGCCCAATGCGTTCGATTATCAGGGGCTCCTAGCGGGAAACCTGAAGCATATTGTGGACCTGAAGGCCTCAGCCCAGCTCAAGCTCCTGGATGAAGCCCTGGAGGATCTCAAGGGCCATTTGTCTGAAGTCACGGAAATGACCTATTATGTGCGCAAAAACGCCTTGTCCATGATGAAATTCCTGGAGGATACCAGGGACTTGGGCGAGGAAGAGAAGGCGCGGCGCTATTTCTCCGAATTAAAGCCGCTCATGGAGCATATCCGCAAGCACGCCGATCTTCTGGAGTGCGTGATCTCCGATGAGCACTGGGACTTGCCGAAATACAGGGAAATGTTGTTTGTGAAGTAGGGCGCTCGTTAAAGGTTTGCGAGGCGAGCCAGGCCGGACTTTTTACGCTCAACTGGTCCTCGGCGCGCGCATGCGCGCCTTGCGGTCCAATTCGCTTAAAAAAGTCCGCCCTGGCTTTTTAAAATTGCGAGCGTTCTAGGGTGGAGGCGAGGAGGGGTTGGCGCTTAACCCTGATGGCTGCCCCTTTGAACTTTTGAATACTTATATGCATGGCGGTTTAATTTTGTGAGGAAAACCTCGAAAGGCAAAATTCATGAACGACATCAAATTCGATTTTAACAACATGATGAGTTTTAATGTCGGCGCGCACGGCGTGTCCGAAGAAGAGCTCAAAGACCTTGAGCCTGCGGTCAAAAAGTGCCACGCGCATTTCCGCAAGGTTTCCGAGCATCCGGTCAGCCGCGTAAGGCTGGGCCTGGAGTGGCTGACGTTGCCCTTTCAGGACAGAAAGGTCGTTGAGGGCATCCAGGCCTTAGGCGATGAGATAGGGCGCAAATACGAGAATGTCGTTTCATTGGGTATCGGCGGTTCTTATCTGGGGTTGAAGTCCGCCCAAGAAGCGTTGCGCCCGCCGTACTACAACGAATTCGCGCCTTGCCGTGACCGGCGAAGCCGGATTTATTTTGAAGGCAATAATCTCGACCCGGCGCCTTTGGCGGTCCTGTTGAAGAACCTTGACCCCAAGAAGACCTTTGTCGTCGTTATTTCAAAGTCGGGCGAGACAACGGAAACCAAGGCCGCGTTTGATATCGTCGAAGCCTGGCTCAAGCAGGGCGTCGGTGCCCTTTACGGCAGACAGGTCCTGGCGATCACAGACCCTCAATCAGGCGCGTTGCGCAGGAAGGTCGATGAGGAGCAAAAAAAGGACGCGTTGAGTTTTCGCAGCCTGCCTCTTTTGCCGGGCGTGGGAGGCCGGTTTTCAGAATTCAATATGGGCCTTCTCCATCTGGCGATCCTGGGCGTTGATATCGCCGATGTTTTCGCCGGGGCCCAGGCCATGGCCCATCGCTGCGCCTCCGGAGATATTTACAAAAACCCCGCGTACATGTACGCGGCCCTGCACTTTTTGTTATACAAAAAAGACAAGCCGGTGGCGGTCATGATGCCGTTCACCGAACTCCTGAAATCCACGGCTGACTGGTATTGCCAGCTCTTGGCCGAAAGCCTCGGCAAGAGCCACGGGCGTAAGATCAAGGTCTTAAAGGACGGCAGCGAGATTTGGGAGCAGGAGCGCCGTGTGATGCCCCGGGGCCGTACCCCGGTGCCTTCGCGCGGGACGACCGACCTGCATTCCATCCAGCAGAACAACGTGGAAGGCCGCAACGATAAGGTCGTTACCATGATCCGCGTCGAATCGTTTCCCGAGGATTTGTCTGTGCCGGGAGAAGGGGGATTTCTGTCCGGGAAAAAGTTTTCGGAGCTTCTTCTGGCCGCGCAGGAGGCGACCGAATGGGCCCTTTGTTACAGTGACAGGCCCAATTGCACGCTTACGCTTTCTCAGGTGTCGGCCTGGACATGGGGCGGCCTGCTGTATTTTTTTGAAATGGCGACAGCCTTTGAAGGGGAGTTGTTGAATATTAACGCCTTCGATCAGCCCGGCGTGGAAAGCTACAAGAATTACATGTATTTTAAACTGAAAAAACCCGGGGTCTCCGAGCAGGTGGCGCGCGAGATCAGGAAGAACCCGGTCAAGCGGCTGGTCAAATACGTCCTGTAGAAGCATTTTCTTAAAGTCCCGAATCAAGAGCCGTCTGGAGCTTTCCTTATGATCAATGATGTCCTGTGTGTCATTCTCGGCGGAGGCAGGGGCAGCAGGCTTTATCCGCTCACCAAGGACAGGGCCAAGCCTGCCGTTCCCCTGTTCGGGAAATACCGGCTCATCGACATTCCGATCAGTAACTGCCTCAATTCAGGGCTGAATATGATCAAGGTCCTGACGCAGTTCAATTCCGAGTCCCTCAACAAACATATTTCCCGCACCTATAAATTCGAACCCTTCTCTCACGGTTTTATCGAGATCATCGCGGCTGACCAGAGCATGGACCAGACGGACTGGTTTCAGGGCCCCGCGGACGCGGTGCGTAAAACGCTCAGGCATTTCGACAATCCCAAGATCAGGAACATCTGCATTCTTTCCGGCGATCAGCTTTATAAAATGGACCTGCGGAAATTTTATGAATTCCACATTCAGAAGAAAGCCGAGGTGTCGGTGGCCTGCAATCTCATTGATCCGTCGGAGGTATCCTCTTTCGGCATCATGGGCGTTGATGAGGCTTCCAGGGTGAGGGAATTCGTTGAAAAGCCGTCCGACGCAGGCCTCGTGAAGCACTTGGCCGTCAATCGCCATGGCCGCGAGAAATACCTGTGTTCCATGGGGATCTACTTCTTCAATAAGGACGCCCTTCATGAGCTTCTGAGCTCAAGCCGTAAAGCGGATTTCGGCAAGGAGATCATCCCTGAGGCCATCGGCGAAAAACAGGTCTACGCGTATGAATTTGAAGGGTACTGGCGGGACATCGGAACGATCCCTTCTTATTTCAAGGAGAACCTGCTTCTGGCGCAGCCCCAGGCGCCCCTGGACCTTTTCGACGAGGAGTGGCCTCTCTACACCCGTTCCCGCTCTCTTCCTCCCGCCAAATACATCAACGCGCGCATTCAGCAGAGCATCGTTTCCGACGGTTCCATTATTGAAGAAGCGACGGTGAAGAATTCCATCATCGGCCTTCGTTCCAAAGTGGGCAGGAACACGCTCGTCGAGGATTCCATCATCATGGGGGCGGACTATTATGAGGCCGCCGACGCCGCCGTGGCCAAGGGGCTTGTGCCCATCGGCATCGGCGAAGGAAGCGTTGTGCGTCACGCCATCCTGGACAAAAACGCCAGGATCGGCAGGAATGTCAGGATCACCAACGACAAAAAGATCAGGGAGCACGAAGCGCCCGGTTATCTCATACGGGATGGCATTGTGATTGTCTGCAAGAACGCCGTTTTTCCGGATGGAACGGCCATATGATCGCGCCCATCGCGCTTCCTGGAAATCCCGCAGTCTATCTACGAAAATAAGGAACAATTCTTCGATTAAGGGGCTTTCTGATTCCCCTGCCTTGGTATCACCATGTTTATCAACAGAAAAGACGCCGGCCAGAAACTCGGTATAGCCCTTGAAAAATACAAGGGCCTGGGCGCTTTGGTCCTGGCGATCCCCCGCGGCGGGGTGGAGGTGGGCTACTATGCGGCCCGGCACCTGGAGGCGGAGTTGTCGGTGATTGTGTCCCGGAAGCTTCCCTATCCCGATAATCCCGAGGCCGGCTTTGGGGCTATCGCCGAAGACGGCAGCGTATTTCTTTTTGACGAGGCCCGACAATGGCTGTCTGAAGATGAGATCAAAAAGATCATGGCATTTCAGAAAAAGGAAGCCGAGAGAAGGGTCAGGGTTTTCAGGGAAGGTGAGCCGTTGCCTGATCTTAAGGGTAGGACCGTCATTCTGGTGGATGACGGAATAGCCATGGGCTCTACTATGAGGGCTTCCATCAAGCTCTGCCGTAATAAGGAGGTATCCAGGCTTATCGTCGCTTCTCCTGTGGCAAGCCCTGACGTGGCGGTTGAAATGCGGGCCCTGGCGGATGATGCGGTCATCCTTGAAACGCCGGCTTTTTTTCAGGCTGTGGCGCAGGTTTACGAGCATTGGTATGACGTGCCTGAGGAAGAAGTAAAGACTTTCCTTAGAAAATCCGAAAAATAGCTGTTGGCATTGAAGCCGCCTTTGCGGCCCGCTTCCCCGGCCGCTCCATTGACATCGGCGCCGGCTTGTGCTATATTTTAATTAATATAAGCCCTCATGGCTGAGGGTTGCTTTCACGCCTGCCTTTTTGGGAAGAGACAGCAGGGTGAATTAAAAAGGAACCTAAGGATAAGGACGTCCGTTAGAGAGCGGACGTCTATTTTTTTGTCTTTTTTTGATGAAATTCAAGAGCGCGCCATGAACAACATCAGACCAGGATATCCGGATAAACAGGGGCTTTATGACCCGGCTTTCGAGCATGACAGCTGCGGCGTGGGCTTTGTCGCGCATGTCAAAGGCGGAAAGGGCCATGAGATCATCGAGCAGGGACTGACGGTTTTGAATAATCTCAGCCACAGGGGCGCTCAGGGCGCCGACCCTATGACCGGAGACGGCGCCGGGATCCTGATCCAGATGCCTGACGCGTTTTTGCGTTCAGCTTTTCGCGGGAACTCCAAAGCCCTGCCTGAGCAGGGGGCGTACGCGGTGGCTATGGTTTTTATCCCTTCGCACGAAACATCCAGGCAGTTCTGCGTTTCGGTTTTTGAAAAAGTCCTCGGGGAGAACGGGCTGGAGATCCTCGGCTGGAGGGATGTCCCTGTCGACGACAGCGGCATCGGCAAGACGGCCAGGGCTGTTGAGCCCCTGGTCAAACAGGTCTTTGTGGCCAGGCCCGCCGGTCTGGATGAGGCCGCATTCGAACGAAAGCTTTATGTCGCGCGCCGGCTCATAGAAAAGGCGGTCGGCGATTCCGACCTCGACGATAAAAAATCCTTTTATATCTTGAGTTTTTCCTGCCGGACGCTCGTGTATAAAGGGCTCTTGATGTCCGGGCAGCTGGGGGATTTCTATCCCGACTTAAAAAACCCCGGGCTTGTTTCGGGCCTGGCGCTGGTCCATTCCCGCTATTCCACCAATACCTTTCCGACGTGGGATTTGAGCCAGCCTTTCCGTTATCTGGCGCACAACGGGGAGATCAACACATTGAGGGGCAATGTGAACTGGATGAAGGCCCGGCAGGCGTCTTTGGCCTCCGAGCTTTTTGGCGGGGACATCGGCAAGCTTTTTCCCGTGATCGTCCCCGGAGGGTCGGATTCCGCGGCCCTGGATAATGTCGTTGAATTTCTCCTTCTTTCGGGAAGGCCGCTGGAACATGTCATGATGATGCTGATGCCGGAGGCCTGGGAAAATAACAAGGCCCTGGACCCTTCCAAAAGAGATTTTTATCAGTATCATGCCGCTTTGATGGAGCCATGGGACGGCCCCGCGGCCGTGGCTTTTACCGACGGCCGTTCCATCGGCGCTATCCTGGACCGCAACGGCCTGAGGCCGGCGCGGTACTGGGTCCTGAAAAACGGGCTTGTGATCATGGCTTCTGAAACAGGGGTCCTGGAAATTCCCGCCCGGGAAATATCGTCCAAAGGCAGGCTTCAGCCGGGCAGGATGTTTTTGATCGATACGGCTGAGGGCCGAATTTTCAACGATGAAGAGATCAAAGAGAGGGTTTGCCGGAAAGGGCCTTACGGGCAATGGCTCAAAGACGGCCTTCTGCGCCTGCAGGATCTGCCTCAGGCATGCCCCGGGCAGGGAACCGCCGCCTGCCAGGATCTTCTGAAGCTGGAATTGGCTTTCGGATATACCAGGGAAGATATCAAGGTCCTGCTTGTTCCTATGGCGGAAACCGGGCATGAGCCCACAGGTTCCATGGGGTCTGATATGCCCCTGGCGGTCCTCTCCAATCATCCACAGCCGCTCTATACATATTTCAAACAGCTTTTCGCCCAGGTGACGAATCCGCCCATCGATTCCATCCGTGAAGAAGTTGTCATGAGCCTGGAAGGTTTTCTGGGAAGACAAATGAATTTGCTCGGCGAAAGCCCGTCGCATTGCCGGTTGATCAGGTATGAACAGCCGGTTTTGGGCAACAGCGAGCTGGAAAAATTGCGGCAGATCAAAAAAGAAGGATTTCGCAGCCGGACCCTTTCCATGCTTTTTGACGCGCGGAAAGGTTCCCTGGCTCAAGCCCTGGAGAGGTTATGCGCCGAAGCCTCCGCCTGCGTGAGAGAGGGCGTTAACCTGATCATTTTGAGCGACCGCGGCGTGGACGCGGGCCGGGCGGCTATTCCGTCTCTTTTGGCTGTGGCCGCCGTCCATCATCATCTGATACGGGAAACGACGCGCATGCAGGCGAGCGTGATTGTC
This sequence comes from Candidatus Omnitrophota bacterium, assembly GCA_041649995.1. Classification (GTDB taxonomy): domain Bacteria; phylum Omnitrophota; class Gorgyraeia; order Velamenicoccales; family Velamenicoccaceae; genus JBAZMA01. The sequence goes on from JBAZMA010000006.1 coordinate 101,353, forward strand.
GAAACCGGGGACGCGCGCGAAGTCATGCATTTCGCGCTTCTGTTGGGATACGGGGCCAATGCTGTTAACCCGTATTTGTCTTATGAAGTTCTTCTTGAACGCAAGCGTTCGGGAGAAGACGCCCTGCTGGGCCAGACGGATGAGCAGGTTCTTGGGCACTATATTGAGGCCATTGACAAAGGGCTGCTGAAAATTTTTTCCAAAATGGGCATTTCAACCTTGCAGAGCTATAGCGGGGCCCAGATCTTTGAGGCCCTGGGCCTGGGGGATGAAATCGTCGAGAAGTATTTTACCGGGACGGTTTCGCGCATCGGAGGAATAGACCTGGATGTCCTGCAGAAAGAGGTCCTGCAATGCCATGCCAGGGCCTATCCAGACCGCCAAGTCCTGCCTTTGGCTTTGCCCGTTGGAGGATGGTATCAATATCGCAAAGAGGGCGAGTATCATCTTTGGAATCCCGAAACGATCGCGCGGCTTCAACAGGCGGTGCGGCGGGAGGATTACGGGCTTTTCAGGGAATTCACGGGTTTGATCGACAACCAGGCCGGCCATCTCACAACCCTGCGCGGACTTTTGAGATTCAAAAAGACGGGGTTTTGCGTCCCCTTGGAGGAGGTAGAGCCTGCTTCAGAAATCCTGAAGCGTTTCGCGACAGGCGCCATGTCTTTCGGCTCGATTTCCAAAGAGGCCCATGAAGCCATTGCCATCGCCATGAACAGGCTGGGCGCCATGAGCAATTCGGGCGAGGGCGGGGAGGATCCTGAGCGTTACGCGCCTTTGGCCAACGGCGATTCTGCCAGAAGCAAGGTCAAGCAGGTGGCCTCCGGCCGTTTTGGCGTCAACAGCTATTATCTTCAGAATGCCGATGAATTGCAGATCAAGATCGCCCAAGGCGCCAAACCCGGGGAAGGCGGCCAATTGCCGGGGCACAAGGTCGATGCCATTGTGGCCAAAATAAGGCATTCCACGCCCGGCGTGACCCTGATCTCTCCGCCGCCTCACCACGATATTTATTCCATCGAAGACCTGGCCCAGTTGATCTATGATTTGAAAAATGCCAATCCCCGCGCCCGCATCAGCGTTAAACTTGTTTCAGAGATGGGCGTTGGCACCATTGCCGCGGGCGTGGCCAAGGGCCACGCCGAGATGATCCTGATCTCCGGCTACGATGGAGGAACAGGGGCGTCTCCCTTGTCTTCGATCAAACACGCCGGCCTCCCCTGGGAGCTCGGTTTGTCGGAAGCTCATCAGGTCCTGGTGTTAAACGACCTGCGGGGCCGCGTGCGGCTGCAGACGGACGGCCAGATGCGCACAGGCAAAGACGTTGTCGTGGCGGCCATGCTGGGAGCGGAGGAATTCGGTTTTGCCACCGCGGCCCTTATTGTCCTGGGATGCGTGATGCTCAGGCATTGCCATATGAATACCTGTTTAGTCGGTGTTGCGACCCAGGATCCGTCTTTGCGCTGCCGTTTCCGCGGTTCTTCCGATTATCTTGTCACGTATTTCACGTTCCTGGCGCGAGAGGTCCGGGAAATTATGGCAGGCCTGGGTTTTCGCAAGATGGATGAGATGATAGGCCGCGCCGACCTGTTGGAAACCGACGACGCCCTGCGCCACTGGAAATCCCGGGGAGTTGACCTTTCCAATATCCTTTTTAAGCCTGTTGTCGGAGCTGGCGTAGCGCTGCGGCGCTCTCAATTCCAGGATTACGGCCTGGAAAAATCCCTGGACCTGAAATTGATGGAACTTTCAAGGCCTGCCCTTGAACATGGAAAACACGTCAGGGCCGAGCTTGAGATCAGGAATATCCATCGGACCGTCGGAGCCATGCTTTCCGGGGAAATTTCAAAACGCTTCGGGGCCGAAGGGCTTCCCGAAGATGCGATTCAGCTGTTTTTCAAGGGTTCCGCCGGACAAAGTTTTGGGGCGTTTGGGGCCCGGGGCGTGAGCCTTTATCTGGAGGGCGACGTCAATGATTATCTGGGCAAAGGGCTTTCCGGAGCCAGGATCGTGGTGGTTCCGCCGCGTAACGCGTCTTTTAAGGCTGAAGAGAACGTCATCGCGGGCAATACGCTTTTGTACGGAGCCACCGAGGGGGAGGTTTTTATCCGCGGCAATGCCGGTGAGCGTTTCTGCGTGCGGAATTCCGGGGCCAGGGCTGTTGTCGAAGGCGTGGGAGACCATGGCTGCGAATATATGACAGGGGGCCGCGTGGTTGTCATCGGCCCGACAGGAAGGAATTTTGCGGCGGGCATGAGCGGAGGCATCGCTTACGTTTATGACAAGAATTCCGGGTTCCACCCTCTCTGCAACCTGGAGATGGTGGAGCTGGGCCCGGTGAAACGCAAGACGGATATCGCCGTCCTCAAAGAGCTTTTAGAAAAGCATTTTCGCTATACCGCCAGCCCTGTGGCCCGGGCTATTCTTGATCATTGGGAGCGGGAACTGAAAAATTTCGTCCGGGTTATGCCGTTGGAATACAAGCTGGCGACGGAGGAGATCGAGGACGCCTGCCTGAAGATGGCGGAGACGGAAGTTTCGGATGGATGAAATAAACGCAAGGCCGGGAATCAAAGAAAGCCTTCCCCGTTTTGAAAAGATTCTTTCAGGAAAACAAAGGATGAGATATTCGAGACGTTTTGACGGGAGAAAGCCTCATGGGTGACGCAAAAGGGTTTTTGAAAACAAAAAGGCGCTCGGCCGGTTACAGGGCTGTTGGCGAACGGCTGAGGGATTATCAGGAGGTCGAAGCCAGGCTGCCGCAGGAGGATGTCCGTCAACAGGCTTCCCGGTGCATGGACTGCGGAGTGCCGTTTTGCCACAATGCCTGTTCCATGGCCAATGTCATTCCGGATTTCAATGACCTGATTTTTCGGGGCCGTTGGGAGGAGGCGCTTTCTGTCCTGCATGCCACTAACAATTTTCCGGAGTTCACCGGAAGGCTGTGTCCGGCCCTTTGCGAAGCGGCGTGCACCCTGGGTATCAATGATGAGCCGGTGACGATCCGCGAGAATGAGGTCGCTATCGTGGAATGGGGTTTTGGGACCGGCATGATCAAGCCTTTTATCCCCCGCTGCAGGACAGACAGGCGCGTGGCTGTCGTCGGGTCCGGCCCGGCGGGCATGGCCTGCGGCCAGCAATTGACGCGCGCCGGCCACACCGTCACGCTGTTTGAGGCTGATGCCATGGCCGGCGGACTGCTTCGTTACGGGATACCGGATTTTAAACTGGAAAAGCGGGTCATCGACCGCAGGCTTAAACAGCTTCAGGAAGAGGGGCTTGTTTTGAAAACAGGGGTCAGGGTGGGCGCGGATATCGCTTCCGACCGCCTTGCGCGCGAATACGACGCGATTTGCCTCTGTGTCGGCAGCCGTCAGCCCCGGGAACTTGCCGTTGAAGGCAGGGGATTGACGGGGATTTGCCAGGCGCTGGATTATCTCACGCAGTCCAATAAACGGCAGCAGGGAATGCGGATCCCAGAGGCAGAGTCCCTGGTGGCCAAAGACAAGGACGTGATTGTCATAGGCGGAGGAGACACTGGCGCGGATTGCGTAGGCACGGCCAACCGGCAGGGCGCCAGGAGCGTCACGCAAATTGAACTTTTGCAGGCGCCGCCTGAAGTCCGCACCAAGGATATGCCCTGGCCGACATTTCCGAAGCTTTTGAAGACAACCAGTTCTCACCAGGAGGGATGTTTGAGGCTTTGGGGCGTGGCGACAAAAAAATTCAGCGGCGAGGCGGGGGCTGTCAGAAAGCTCCATGGTGTCAAAGTCGATGAGGGCTTTAAGGAAATTCCCGGCTCCGGTTTTGAGCTCAAGTGCGATCTCGTCATCCTGGCCATGGGATTTACGCATCCAGCGCACGAGGGCTTGTTGAAAGACCTGGGCCTGAATCTGGACCGGTTTGGAAATATTTCCACGAATAATTTTTCCGCCTCAGTCCCTAAGATTTTTGCCGCTGGCGATGCCCGTCGCGGAGCGTCCCTTGTTGTCTGGGCCATTGCCGAAGGCCGCGGGGCGGCCCGCGAAATAGACCGGTTCCTCATGGGGCAGACGAATCTGCCCTGATTTTTAGGGCGGGGTTGGTAACACAAGAAAAAATAATAACCGCAGGAACACTCCTGCGGTTTATTTTTTGAGTTTTATTATCTGATTCCTGATGGACTGTTGCCTGATAACTGAATCAAGAATTGAAACAGGCGACCTGGTGCTGTTCTATAAATGAAGAAATATCCGCCTTGCTGATGCTTCCGGCTTCCACAAATTCCAGTCCGACCTTGTATTTTTCAGAGTAGGGCTCCGGGCTCGACCAGGCCACCCGGGCGATCCCGTAAAGGGATTGGGGTCTGTTTCTGAGTTTGGCCTCAAAGTAGATGTGGGTGCCTGTTTCTACGGGCCCATCCACCAGAAAGCTGATGCCGCCTTCGCTGATATCGCAGGTGACGCTTTGCTGGTAACGTTCGCCGTTGAAGAACCGGTAATCGACGGGACAGTTGGACTTTAATCTGCGGAAACGCCTGCGTTCCTGGCCCTGCGGAGTGCTGAAAACCCTGTTAAAAAAGTCGGCCACGACACCCTCCTTGGAAAGTTGGTCAATTCGATTGAAGAGGTCCGTGGCAAGAAAAATGTAACATAAAAAGAAAGCGTTTTCAAGGGGGACCCGTGTGGTATAATATATTTGTCTGAATTGCTTTAACCTCTTGTTAAGACTGCAGTAAGGATTCGGTCATGAGCATCGTCACGAAAAAAGGGGACGGCGGCAAAACATCGCTTTTTTTTGGCGGTATCGTGCCCAAGGACCATCCCCGGGTGGAGCTGTGCGGCACCCTGGATGAGCTGTCTTCCTTTCTCGGTATTTCCAAAAGCCTGATCAAGGATCCCGGCATCAAGGAATGCCTGGAAGCGGTCCAGAAGGACCTTCTTGTCATCGGCGCGGAAGTCGCGACGGCCGTCAAATTCGTCAAGATCCTCAAAAAACGCATCGATGAGAAGAATACAAAGCGGCTGGAAGACTGTATCTGCGGTCTGGAAGCGGGCCGTAAAAGAACTTTTTGCTTTTCTGTTCCGGGCAAGACCCTGGTGGCCAGCTGTCTGGATGTAGCCAGGACCATTGCCAGGCGCGCTGAGAGAAGGGCTGTGAGCCTGGCCAAGAGAAAACTTCTTAAAAACAGGGAGATCCTCGCCTACCTCAACAGGCTCTCGGACCTTCTTTATCTTTTAGCGAGAAAAAGCGAGACCTGCTAAGACATTCCAGAGGTTTTCCTCTCCCTAATCCAATGTATTCCACCCGTTATTCCCATGCCTATCCTGAAAATTGACGCGGTGATTTTTGACATGGATGGCGTCATCACGGACACGATGCCTTATCATTACCGCGCCTGGAAAAAGGTTTACGCCGGAGAAGGCCTCCTGGTTGAAGAGTGCGAGGTGTATCTGCGTGAAGGGCAACCCGGCCATCGCATGATCCGTCAGATCTTTCGTGAGCACGGCAAGGTCTTTCACGAGGGCCTGGCGAAACGCATGCTTGAGCAGAAAGAGAGGATCTTTAAGCGGATCGTCCGTCCTGTTTTTGTACCGGGCGCCAGGGCCTTCCTGCGGCACCTTCGGGGCAAAAACATCCGCACGGCCCTGGTTACCGGCACGGCCCGGCACGAGGTCCATAAGATCCTCCAGGGAGATTTTCTGGACAGGTTTGACGCCATCGTGACAGGCGATGAGGTCAAACATGGAAAACCGAACCCGGAGCCTTTCCTGACCGCCTTAAAAAAATTGAAGATCCGCCCGGATGAGGCCGTTGTTGTCGAAAACGCGCCTTTTGGTATTTTTTCCGCCAAGAAAGCCCGTCTGAAATGCATCGCCCTGGAGACATATCTTGACCGCGCTTATCTCAAAGACGCGGATTATATTGTTTCCTCTTTTAGAGACCTGCGCAAACGCCTGGATTTTGAAACGTTAAAGACACGAGGACGATAATCCTTCCCGCAGAGTTGAC
>JBAZMA010000007.1:0-103598 GCA_041649995.1 Candidatus Omnitrophota bacterium
TCACTTCGCGGGATTTCGCTGAATCCTACATTAAGGAGCTCAAAAAAAATCCCCACGATACCGTCAGCTAGGTGGTCTGAACCCATGATTCAGGTGGGTGTCCTCTCCGGCTGCCCGCAGGCAGACTGGAAGCTGGACTCCCTTTTGATTGGTGTTGGTTCAACAATCATCAATCACCGACGAGTACCGCAGGGAAATCTCTCTTCACCAAGTTGATTATACCACAGTCCCTGCGGTCAATCAAGGTCCGGCGATGACGCCTGACGCGGGGTTTAACGAGGAAAGCCCTATCGCAGGGTCAGGGAAAGCTCTTGCGTCAAAGCGTCCAGGACGGATTTATGGATAGGCGCGATCTCTTCATCCGTCAAGGTCTTATCCTCCCGGCCATAATCCAGCCCGATCGTCAAGGCAGCCTGCCCCGTCGGGAGCCCCTTGCCTTCGTAGCGCTCCGCCAACCGGATTGTTCTCAAATACCCTTGCGTCTTTTGGCGGATCAACGCGCAGATGCTTTCAAAAGGCACGCGTGAAGAAACCAGAATGCTGATATCCCGGCTGATGGACGGAGTCGATGCCGGCGCGCGGAAACGCCGGGAAGGCGCAAAGGCTTCAGCCGCCACGCTCAGGTCCAGCTCAAACACAAAAATATCTTTTTTGGTTTTGATGTCCCAGGCCTTTTTCACGGATTCATCCACCTGCCCCAGAAATCCGGCTTTTTTATCCCCGGCAAAAATGGCGGCGCCGGCCCCTTTTCGGGAATAGGGTTCATCAGCCTCCTCAAAACGCGCATTCACGATCCCCAGTTCTAAAAAAAGCCCCTCACAAATACCTTTGGCATCATAAAAATCATAGGCCCTGGCCTCTCTCGTCCAGGAAGACCGGCGATCCCCGCACAAAAGACAGGCGACACAAACAGTCTCTTTCGAGGAGGCAAATATCCGTCCGACTTCAAAAATTTCAAGGTCAACGTTTCCTTTTTTCACATTATCGCTCGCGCAATGAAGAAGGTTCGGCACAAGCGTAGTCCTCAAGATGCTGAAATCCTGGCTCAAGGGATTCTTCAGGCAAAGCGCCTCCGCCGGAAGCTCAACTTTTGTCAATTCGTAATCCCGGCCGCTCAAAAGGCTGTAGGTAATGATCTCTTTTGCGCCCGCCTGCGCCAGATAATTCCGCGACCTGGATTCCAAAGCCCAGCCGATGGGTTCTTCCATGGAAAACGGCTTGATACAGGCCTGGGTCAAGGGGATCTTGTCGTATCCCCGGATTCGCGCGATCTCTTCGGTCACGTCCTCTTTGACCTTGACGTCCTTCCGGAAAGACGGGGCCTGGATTTCCAGCCTGCCCCCGGCCTGTTTTTTCAAAACAAACCCGAGGGGCTTAAGGATGCCGGCGATGTCCCCGGCATTGACGTCGAGGCCCAAAATTTCCCTCGCTTCTCTGGCATGATAGGGGATCCTGCTTGCGGCCGGAGAGGAATCCGATCCGGCCTTGACTGTGCCTTTGACCTGGCCGCCGCAGAATTCCTGGATCATGCGCGTGGCTGCCTCAAGGGCCAGACGCACACCCAAAACATCAACTCCCCTTTCAAAACGATAAGAGGAATCCGACGCCATCCCCATCCTGCGGGAACCGCGCCTGATGACAACGGGGTCAAAACACGCGCTTTCCAAAAGAATACTCGTCGTGGCCTGGGTCACTTCGCTGTCCCTGCCGCCCATGATACCCGCGCAGGCCAGGGGCTTCTGCGCGTCGGCGATCACCAGAATCTCAGGATCGAGCTTCTTCTCGCTCCCGTCGATCAGGCGCAGAATTTCACCCGCCCTGGCGCGACGCACGGAAAGAACACCGCCTGTCACCCGGGCCCAGTCGAACGCGTGCAGGGGCTGCCCGTATTCCAACAGGCAATAATTGGTGATGTCGACAATATTGTTGACGCTGCGCAGGCCCAGGGCCTCCAGCCTTTGCTTGAGCCGCTCCGCAGAAGCGCCGACCCTGACCCCTGTGATCAGGCGGCCGAAATAAAGACGGCAATCCTTTTTGTCTTCGATGGAAACTGCCGCGTCCGTCTTCCCTGAAAAAGACTTAAAAGAAGGGGCGCGAAAGGCTGTTGTCAGGGGCCGTCCGGTCATGGCAGCCACTTCCCTGGCAATTCCTCTCACCGACAGCCAATCGGGCCTGTTGGATGTCACTTCGATATCAAAAACCCAATCGTTGCCGCAGGCCTCGCAGGCGGCAACAGCCAACCCCGCCATGCTCAGGCGGTCGGCTAAGGCCTCAGGCGCCAGCCTGATATCCACAAATTCTTTGAGCCAGTTGTATGTCACCTTCATTTTGAAATCCTCGACGCAGACTTTCGTGGATTTAACGCGGTTACGCCTCTTGATCCGCGACCATCTGCGCGTGATCAGCGATCCTCTGCGTTAAAAAAATTCTCAAAACTGCTCCAGAAACCGGATGTCGTTCTCGAAAAACATGCGGATATCGTGGATGCCGAATTTCAGCATGGCGATGCGCTCAACGCCCATGCCGAAGGCAAAACCCCGCCACTCGCCCGGCTTGAGCCCTGCCGCCTTAAAGACGTGCGGATGCACCATGCCGCAGCCCAAAATCTCCAGCCAACCGCTTTTTTTGCAAACCGAACAGCCGCTCCCGGAACAGGCAAAGCAGGAAATATCCACTTCCGCCGAAGGTTCGGTGAAAGGAAAAAAGCTGGGGCGAAAACGCATCCGTGTCTTGGCGCCGAACATCTCCCTGGCGAAAGCGATCAGGAGGCCTTTCAAATCCGAAAAGCGGATGTCCTTGTCCACGGCAATGCCTTCCACTTGATGGAACATGAACGAATGCGAAGCGTCCGCGGCATCCGGACGAAAAACGCGGCCCGGAACCACGACGGCCATGGGAGGAGGACATGTTTTTAAAGCGCGGATCTGCGCCGGAGAAGTGTGGCTGCGCAACAACCGGTTGCCCGCGGAATGTCCTGTCGCGCCCGCCTGTTCAACATAAAATGTGTCGAAGGCGTCCCGGGAAGGATGATCCGGCGGGATATTCAACGCCTCGAAATTATTGAATTCTGTTTCCACCTCAGGCCCTTTGAAAACTTTAAAACCCAGGCGCGTAAACACAGAACAGATCTCTTCCTGGACCTGCGTCAAGGGATGAAGACGGCCCTTAAGCGGTCTTTTCCCGGGCAGGGTAATGTCCAAACCGTCGGCTGCCCGTGTGCCGGGCGCCTCCAGGGCCTCCTGTCTTTGCGCCAGAAGCCCTTCGATCTGCTGTTTGCAGGCATTCACATCCGCGCCGAACGTCCTGCGCTCCTGCGCTGCCAGGCCTGGAATCCTGGCCATGAGCCCGGCGATAGCGCCTTTACGGCCCAGGTATTTGACCCTTAAGGCCTCCAGAGACGGCCTGTCGCAGGCCCGCCCTATATCTTCTTTCGCCTCGCCAAGAAGGCGTGAACAATCATCAGACATATCAAGACTCCCAGTGATACTGCGGACATGACTATTTTTGCGGTGCCGAGGTATTCCGGAAGCGCGGCGCCCGGAGACTCAAGCATCACATATTTCGCGTGAATGTCCAAAGCCCCTCCATGTTCGGGGCAGCTGCGATGGAATGTTCCTATGACGGCGACCACGTCGCCCTTCCGGCCGTAGCCTCCGGTTCGCCGGATATCCCCAAGCAGGGATTTAGGAATCCAGCAGCTGATCGCGTTCTTGCCGTCATGCAGACTGATCCAGGAAAAATCCCCGCGGGGCAGGATGGGACCGACAGCCTCGCCCGTATAGGAAACCGTTGAACCGTCAAACATGGCGGCTTCGCTGATCAGATTTTCAGACGCAAAAGCAAAAACGGGAACCGCGGAAAAAAAACAGCAAAAAATGACCAGGACCATCCCCTTCTTCATCATTTACCCCTGAAGTAAGAAATAATGAAACCGCCCAAAACCAGGATAGAGAAAAATTCCAGACGCCCCGCCCACATCTGAAGGATATACACAATTTTCAAAAAAACGGGCATGGAGGCCTGTGTGATGCCGCAGGACAAACCCACGTTTCCGGCGGCCGACGTCGATTCAAACAACGCCTGCAGAAAAGGGTATCCCGCGAAGCATCCTGCCAGGGCGCCGAAAATATAAAGGCTGATATAGGCGATCGTGATCAGGGCGGCGGACCTCACGAGCCTGTCTTCCAAAAAAAGGTCCCTCAAGTGCCGAAAGCGCGTGGTGACGACCGAGGAGTCCGAGATCATGAAACGCTTGATGTCCTCCCTGAAGGCCTTCAGGATAATGCCGAGCCGCAGCATTTTGATGCCGCCTGTCGTCGAACAAACGCTGACGCCCAGCCCCATGGCCAGGATGATGCCGAACAGGGCCAAAGGGTCCCACTCCGTCAAAAACTGGGGCGAATAGATCGTCTGAAAACCCGTCCCTGTGTGCGCGGAAAACATCTGATACATACCCTTGCGCATCAGGACAAAAGGTCCCTTGTAAATCCCCCATTTGGCCAGGCCAAGGGCGACCAAAACGGCGGTCGCTGTCAGCGTCATGAAAAAAGTCCTGATCTCGATATCTCTGATCATTTCCCGCCTGTGACCTGTCCACACCGCGTAATGGAGTTTAAAATTCAGGGAACCCCAGATCATGATAATCAGGGTGATGAGTTCAAAAAGGGGTGATTGATAATAGAGCACGCTCTGGGACATGGGCGTAAAGCCGCCCGTGTCGAAGGCCGCGACAAAAATACAAAAACCGTGGAACAGGGCCTCAGGCGCCGGAAGCCCGACGGAAAAATAAGCGCAAAGGGAAAGCAGGAGCGTGCCGAGGCACAAATAGACAAGACTTACGAACCATATGAATTTCGCCGTCTCCACGACATTGGGAAGGATCTGTTCGTCGCGCGCCTCGCCCACATAAAGGCGAAAAGCGCCGGGGCCGCCTTTGACCAGAAAAGACAACGCGACCACGACAATGCCCTGGCCTCCCAAAAACTGCAGAAAATGCCTCCAGAGGTTGGCGCCGTGAGAAAGATGGTCGAGGTTCTGGACAAGGCTTAAGCCCGTGGTCGCGAGGCCGGACATGGATTCAAAACAGGCGTCCAGATAAGACTTCCAGTGCCCGCTCAAATGCAGGGGCACGGCGCCCAGAAACATGCAGACCAGCCAGGCCATAGACACAACGACCATTCCGTGCATCCAGGTGACGTCGACGTCGCGTTCGACGCGGGCGCCGACAACCAGAATGAACCCGACGGACAGGGACACAAAAAGACCTATGGCAAAATCGAAAACGGGAACCAGTTCTCCGTAGGCCAGCGAAACCAGGAGGGGGAGGGCCATCATGAGCCCGAATCCCAGGACGATCTTTCCCAGGAAAAAAAGAATGATGCGCAGATCCAGGACTTGCGGTTTGAGAATCATCGATAAAGGAAAGAAGCGGCCAGGCAAAGCGCCCCTGTCCAGACGATCAAGACCAGGCCGAAAAAAATTTCATAACAAATGCCCGAGACGATGTGGAACGCGTTGCGCAGGCGGATGTTCATCGCAGATCTCCGATCAGGGCCTTCAAAAGCTGCTGCTCGTTTTCAATGAGGGTCAGGGCGATAATATCGTCCCCCGGCTCAAGCACGGTGTTGCCCTTGGGCACGACGACCTCGTCTTTGCGGATGATGGAAACAAGCACGGAGTCCGGCGGCAGAACGAGCTCATTCAAATTTTTGTGTATGGCGGGCGATTCGTCCGTCAGGTCCACCCTGACGATCGCCAGCTTTCCTCTTTTGAAACTCATGAGGTTGACGAAATCGGTGAAAGACACCTCTTCTTCAATGATCTTGGCGATGATCTTGGTCGCGTCGATCGGGATATCCACGCCCAGCTCGCTGAAGGTGTGTTCATTGGCCGGATCATTGATGCGCGCGACGGTGCGTCTGACGCTGTACTTTTCCTTGGCCAGCTGACAAATGACCAGGTTATCCTCGTCGTCTCCGGTCACCGCGGCCAAAACATCGGCGCGCTCAATATGCGCTTCCTGCAGGTATCTCAATTCGCAGGCATCGCCGTTGATGATGATCATGTTGGGCGTTTCCGCCAGCTTGCGGCAGCGTTCGGCGTCCTTCTCTATGATAACGACCGTGTGCCTGTCTTCCAGAAGACGCTGGGCCAGGAAGTGCCCTACCTTTCCGGCACCCGCGACGATGATATACATGAACAGACCTTTCTACGCTCTATTGCGCTCCGAATATCTTTTTGATCTTATCAATAGCGCTGATGCGCACGATGCCGTAAATCTTATCGCCCAATTCCAGATATGTGTCCGGCAAAGGGACCAGGATGTCCTGTCCGTGCTGGTCGCATTTCTTCACAATCGTGCAGATGATGAATTCATTGGCGATGGCGGCCTCGGAGGCCGTCTTGCCGGCCATCTTATCGTTCACGTTCAATTCGATGACGCCTAAATCGCCCGTTTCGATCAAAAAACTCGAGAGCCTTTTGTCGAGCAGTTTGTCGCGGATCATGGAGGCGAAAAGGACCGTTCCGCTCAAAATCTCCAGGCCCAGCGTTTCATAGATGTGGGCCCTGGCAGAATCGTAAACGCGGGCGATTACGCGCGGGACATGGAATATCTTCTTGGCCACCTGAGAGGCCATGATGTTGGTGTTGTCCCCGTTCGTCAGGCTGCAAAAGGCGTCCGCCTTTTCGATGCCGGCCTGGCGCAGGACATCGAGCTCGAATCCGTTGCCCAGAAGGGTCAGGCCGTTGAAAGACGACTCCAGCCTCTTGAAGGATTCCGGATTCTTGTCCACGACGACCACGTTATGGCCTTCCTCGGAAAGCAGGGAAGCGACCTGGGCCCCCACACGACCGCACCCGACGATCACGACATACATTTTCACTCCTTAAAATCCCAGATCCGCGATTCGATTCCCGCGGGGAATTTATTTTTTAAGATTTCGCCCCTGCTGTTTCGACCAGCTTCAAAAAAGCCGCTGTGTCATTGACGGCCATTTCCGCGATGATCTTCCTGTCCAGCGTCACGTTGGCCTTCTTAAGTCCGTTCATCAGCAGAGAATACGTGGTTCCTGACTGGCGGCACGCCGCGTTGATCCTGGCGATCCACAAAGACCGGATCTCTCTTTTTTTGACCCTGCGGTCACGCGTGGCGTAACCCCTGGCCCGGTCCACGGCTTCCTTGGCCATACGGTATCTGCGGGAACGGTCCCCCTGGCGGCCCTTGGCCTCCTTCATGATCTTTTTCTTACGGGCCCTGGTGGCCACGTTGTGCTTGACTCTAGCCATATGGCAACATCCTCCTTATACGCCGGGTCTCGGTCTTGCTCACCAATGCGAGCTTTCTGAGATGCCGCTTGCGCTTGCTGGTCTTCTTGGTCAATATGTGCCCTTTGAACGCCCGGGATCTTTTGTATTTCCCTTTGGCCGTCCGTTTGATTCTCTTGGCAACGGATTTATTCGTTTTCAGCATAACCCTCCCTCTTCTTTCCACTGATCGAAGCAAAAAAAGTCCCGGTCACCCCCGGTCCTCTCCTCATTCTTCTAAGATCGGCCCTCTATTTTGGGGCCACAACCATTGTAATGAAACGGCCTTCCAGGGTCGGAGAATGTTCCACCGTGCCCGCGTTCTGCGCGTCCTGGATAAAACGGTCGACGACGCGCCGGCCGATGTCCTTGTGCGCCATTTCGCGGCCGCGGAACATGAGGGTCACCTTGACCTTATTGCCCTCTTTCAAAAACTCAAGCATGTGCTTGAGCTTGATGTGATAGTCATGCTCTTCGATATTCGGCTTGACCCTGATCTCCTTGATCTGGAAGTGTTTCTGGTGTTTTTTAGCTTCGCGCTCCCGCTTTTCCTGCTCATATTTATACTTGCTGAAATCCATGATGCGGCAGACCGGCGGCTTGACCTGGGGCGCGACTTCGACCAAATCCAGTTCGTATTTGGCCGCCAGGTCCAAACCCGTCCTGACGGACACAACGCCCAGCTGTTCGCTTTCGGGGCCGATGACGCGAATTTCGGGAGAGCGGATCTTTTCGTTGACTCGGACAAACTTTTTAATGCGGCACCTCCTGTTTTCAAGACTCGCTGGAGACGGGCGGCCTCGTTTTTGGTTATGTCAGGTCTTTGACTTGACCTCTTCCTCCAAATGCCTGATGAAAGCCTCCACGGACATGGTCCCCAAGTCCCCCCTCCTTTTGCTGCGCACGGAAACCGACTGGGCCGCAGCCTCGCGGCCGCCAACGACGGCCACATAGGGGATCTTGTTCACCTCGGCATTGCGGATCTTTTTATTGAATGTCTCTGACGAATCGTCGACGCTCACGCGCAGGCCGTGATTTTTGAGCGCCTCCTCCACCGTTCGCGCGTACGCCTGGAGTTCTGGCTTGACCCCAACGACAACCACCTGCTCGGGCGCCAGCCACAGAGGAAAGGCCCCGGCGTAATGCTCGATGAGCGCCCCGGTGAACCTTTCCAGGCTGCCGAAAATCACGCGGTGCAGCATCACGGGCCTGTTGTTTTTCCCGTCGGAACCGACATACGCCAGATCGAAATTTTCAGGCAGGGCGAAATCGCACTGCACGGTCGCGCACTGCCACAGCCGGCCCAGGGCGTCTTTGAGCTTCACGTCGATCTTGGGCCCGTAAAAGGCGCCGTCTCCCTCATTGACGTCAAAGGCCAGGCCTTTTTCCAAAAGAGAGGACCGCAGGGCTTCGGTCGCCTTCTGCCAGTCCTCATCGTTGCCGATGGACTTCTTTGGCCTCGTGCTGAGCTCAATATGAAAATCCTGAAACCCGAAAACCTTCATGGCGTCGAACACAAAATCCAAAACGCCCTTGATCTCGGACTTGACCTGTTCCGGCAGGCAAAAAATATGGGCGTCATCCTGCGTGAAGCTTCTCACCCGCAAGAGCCCGTGAAGCACGCCGCTTTTTTCAAAGCGATAGACTGTTCCCAGCTCAAACAGCCTTAAAGGCAGATCCCTGTAGCTGCGAGTCTTCGATTGATAGATCAGAATATGCCCCGGGCAGTTCATGGGCTTGACCGCGTAATCCTGCCCGTCGATGGACAACCGGTACATGTTTTCCGCGTAATAGTCCGCGTGTCCCGAGATTTTCCAAAGGTCCCACTTCAGCACATGGGGGGTTATGACCATCTGATACCCGCGACGCATGTGCTCCTGCTTCTCGTATGTTTCAAGGATATCGCGAAGGATGGCGCCCTTGGGATGATAAAACGCCATGCCCGGTCCGGCCTTTTCCTGATAAATGTCAAAAAGCTCCAGCTCTTTGCCCAGCTTCCTGTGGTCCCGCTTTCTGGCTTCTTCCAGGACACTAAGCCGCTGCTTCAGGTCTTTCTCGTTGTCAAAGGCCGTGCCGTAAATCCTCTGCAGCATGGGATTGGTCTCAATCCCGTGCCAATAAGCCCCGGCAATGGACAAAAGCTTGAAAGCCTTGATCTGCCCTGTGCGCTCCAGATGAGGCCCGCGGCACAAATCCACGAAGTCATCGCCTGTGCGGTAAATGGAGACCGTGTCACCCGGGATATCCTCGATCAACTCCAGCTTGTAGCTTTCCCCCAAAGAACGAAAAAGGTCCCTGGCCTTCTCTTTGCTCAAGTCTTCGCGACGGAAGGGCTGATCTTCCTGAATGATGCGCAGCATCCGGCTTTCGATGCGCTCCAGGTCTTCAGGAGAAAAAGCCTCCTTTTTGTCAAAATCGTAATAAAACCCGTCCTCAATCGACGGCCCGATGCCCAATTTTGCGTCAGGCCAAAGGGATTTGACGGCCTGGGCCAGCACATGAGAACAGCTATGTCGGAGCAAATTCAAATCCATGAAAAGAGATATCCTTAAATCCGGGACACATTTCTCCGAAAGGAACCATTGCCCCGAACCTTAAAACGCTCGATTATTTTCTCGTGAACCGCCGGAGGCGCTCGGGCATTTGCTCCAGAATCTTTTGCCTCGAGCTTTACTCTGCTTGATCATTTCCTCATAACCGGGGCAGAGGCGATTCGGAAATGCTCTTCGCAAAGCTCAGGCATTTGCTTCAGAATCTTTTGCCTCGAGCTTTACTCTGCTTGATCATTTCCTCATAACCGCCGGAGGCGATTCGGAAATGCTCTTCGCAAAGCTCGAGACACATTTCTCCAGAGGAGAAATGTGGGCGCGACAGGACTTGAACCTGTGACCCCTTCCATGTCAAGGAAGTACTCTAACCAACTGAGCTACGCGCCCTCAAATCCTCAACCTCTTAGATCCTTAAATCCTGATTCCTAATTCTGTTTTATGCCGGGAGAGGGACTTGAACCCTCAAGGCCTTGCGGCCGACGGATTTTAAGTCCGTTATGTTTGCCATTTCATCATCCCGGCGAAAAAAGATTCTCCCGCTTCTGTAACCTCTCACGAGAACTCATCCGATCGCGAAAAAATCAAGGCGCGAGTCGGGATCGAACCGACGAATAGAGGTTTTGCAGACCTCTGCCTTACCACTTGGCTATCGCGCCGCTATCTTTTTTTGCCAATCCTGGACAGGACCGCCGCTACGATGTCTTCGGGCTCGCTCATCCGGCCTTCTCCGACGGAACCGCAGGCCAAACGCCCGCTCCTGGGCCCCAAAAATTCAAAGCCGGTCCTTTTCAGCCGAGCGATGTTGTCCCGCACGATCGTATTGGCATACATCCCGTCGTTCATGGCCGGAGCCAGGAACACGGGGGCCCTGGTCGCGGTCACGACGCAGGTCAAAAGATCATCGCAAATGCCTGCCGCCAGCTTTCCGATGACATTGGCCGTGGCAGGAGCGATGAGCACAAGATCCGCCTGCTCGGCCAAAGAGACATGCTCGATGTCCCAGGCCTCCGGCGGATCAAACAACGATCGAAGAACTTTCCGGCCCGAAAGGGCCTGGAACGTCAAAGGCGCGACAAAGGCCTCGGCCTCGCGCGTCATGATCACGTGGACCCCGGCGCCTTTTTGTCTCAAAAGGCTTGTGATATGGGCCGCCTTAAAAGCCGCAATGCTGCCCGTGACGCCCAAAACCACGCAAGGGGATGTCTTCATCTTGTTCACGCGGACTTTGTTTCCTTCATCTCAATCTTGCCGTCTGCGATCTCCTGCATGGCCTGCGTCGTCACCTTGTATTCAGACGGCGTTTCCACCAGTTTGGGCGAACCTTCCGCCAATTCCAAAGCCCTGCGCGAAACCAGGATCACCAATTTATACATGCTCCCGTGGCTTTTATCGATCAGCTTCTCTAAAGGAACGTAAGGCATACTCCTCCTCGCACATTTTGGCCGTTAAAATACTCTTGATTTTCCGTAAAGCCTCTTGAATCCTGTCGTTAACAACGATGTAGTCATATTGCTTCATGTGGGAAAGCTCTATTTTAACACGCTTGAGGCGTTTTTCTATGTCTTTTTTGCCTTCCGTGGACCGCCCTTTCAGACGCAGGGAAAGCG
This sequence comes from Candidatus Omnitrophota bacterium, assembly GCA_041649995.1. Taxonomy (GTDB): domain Bacteria; phylum Omnitrophota; class Gorgyraeia; order Velamenicoccales; family Velamenicoccaceae; genus JBAZMA01. Next base: position 11,462 of record JBAZMA010000007.1, read on the forward strand.
CGCCGGGCTGCGGGGTCAGGAGAAAAATCGAAAATACCCGGCAACGGCCCAGCTGCCTGCGGACCGTTCTGGCGCCTTTGACATCGATGCACAACAGGACGTCCTTCTTGCGCCTGCGCGCCTCCTCAAGAACAGACCGGGGCGTGCCGTAATACGACCCGAAAATTTTTTCATACTCAAGAAACGCTTTTCTGCCGGCCATCTTCCGGAATTCATCCGGCGTTACGCGGCGATAATCATGCCCGTTCTTCTCCTGAGGCCTCAAAGCCCGTGTCGTGTAGGACACGGACCGCATAATCCGCTTTTTCCAAAAAGGGTCCCTGAGCAGGGCCTGGCACAGAGTGGTCTTTCCGGAACCCGACGGCCCGGAGACAATCCAGACCAGAGGCCCGGCCGCAGCGTTACTCGACATTCTGCACCTGTTCGCGGATCTTTTCGATCTGGTCTTTGATCATAACGACCTGGTAGGCCACGTGTTTTTCCTGGACTTTGGCGCCGAGAGTATTGATTTCCCGCTGGAGTTCCTGGGCGATAAAATCCAGGATCTTGCCCTTGGGCCCGGGCATCCGGACATGCTTGCCGAAACTGCTGAGATGGAACTCGATGCGCGTGACTTCCTCACCGACGTCCGTGCTGCGCATAAACCCTTCCAGGGCATCCGGCGCCATAGTCCGCCGGTTCGCTTCGATGACATCGCGGACCCTTTTTTTGATCAGACCCATTTTGGACGTGATAGCTCCCGCGCATCGCTCCAGGTCTTTTTTCAGGGCCGCGCCCTCCCGCCTCTTCATCTCCACAAGCCTGCCGAGCGCCTCTGCGAGGGCCGACTTCAGCAGCGCTTCCTTATCCTTAAACCGCAGCTCTTCCTTGCGGTAATTCAAAACCCCGGGGAGAGCCACCAGGGACGAAACACTGATGCGCTCATCGATCTTCAGCCGGCGCCGCAGGCCTTCGAGAACTTTGTAATATTTATCGATAAGCCTTTCGTTCAAAAGAATATCCTCGGCGGCCTCATTGATATGCGTGACGGAAACCGTCAGGCGGCCCCGCTTAATGGTCTTCAAAATACGGCTGCGGAACTCCCCTTCCATATGCTCAAACGCGGGCGGCAGATGAAATTGCGTTTCGCAATACCTGTGGTTGAGCGATTTGATGGTGATGATAAAGCGTTCGCCCTTTTTCTCCGCCTGCGCCTGCCCGAATCCCGTCATGCTGACAATCATCGCCACACCTTCTTTTCCCGGCTTTCCGCAACCGTTGTCGTCGGATATAAATCCACGATGATCTCTTCGGGGTCAAACCACAGCTTGATCTCGCGCTCGGAATCCTCGGGGATCGCCGAGACGTGGACCACATTTTCATAAATGCCCCGGGTCGTGATGCGCCCGAAAGAGCCGCGGATCGACACGGAATCAGCCTCCTCGGGGTTCGTGGCGCCCGCCAACGCGCGGCATTTCGTGATCGCCGACGGCCCCCAGTAAACCAGGGCCATGACCTTCCTGCGGTCATGAAACTCGCCCATGAGATAGCGCAAAACATCGTCGAAGAACGGCTTGTCCTTGAGATGCTGGTAATGTTCCGCGGCGAGTTCCCTGGTCACCCGGACCATTTTGGCGGCGACGATCTCAAGTTTTGTTTCCGAAAGACGCGTCAGGATATTTCCCGTCAGGGATTTTTTTAATCCGTCGGGCTTGATCAAAATCAAAGTGGCCTGATTCTCCATATTTCTCCTTGTCGTATGAGGTATTTAAAAAAGACGGCCTTAAGAGGCCTTGCGCAAAATCTTCAAGATCCGCTCTCGGTCTTCGTCCGAATAATATTCAATTTGGATCTTGCCTCTTTTTTTAGAAGCCAGGATCCTGACCTTCGTTCCCAGGGCGCGCTGCAGCTGATTTTCAAGATCGGCGATATAGGGATCTCTGTCCTTGGGCGCCCTCCTTGATTTTACCGAAAGTGATTTTCTCTGAACAATATAATTCTCTAACTCTCTTACAGACAAAGAGTTAGATAAAACCAACTGTGTCAGTTTGATTTGCTGGGCCACGCTTTCCAGACCCAAAAGGGCCTTGCCATGGCCAAAAGACAACTTCCCGGCGGCAATGGCCTTCTGCACCTCAGCGGGCAAATTCAAAAGACGCAGGATATTGGCGACGGTCGAACGGTCCTTGCTGACCGCCCGGGCGATATCTTCCTGGGTGAGGGCGAATTCCTTGGCCAATCTTTGAAACGCATGCGCCTCCTCCATGGGATTCAATTCCTGACGCTGAATATTCTCAACAATGGAAAGGATGAGCGCTTCCTGGTCGCCGACGTCCCTGATGACGACCGGAACTTTGGCCAGTTTCAACTGGCAAGCCGCGCGATACCGGCGTTCTCCGGCGATAATCTCATATCCCGCCGGGACGCGGCGCACAAGGATCGGCGCCAAAACGCCCTTCTCCTTGACGGAGGCCACCAGTTCCCTGAGTTGTTCCTCGTCGAAGTTGGCCCTTGGCTGATACTTGTTAGGGACGAGCCGGCCTGTTTCGACAAAGGTGACACCCTTGTCCTCGCCGGCCCCATGAGCGGCCTCTTTGGCCCCTTCCAGAGGGATCTCTTTTTTCAGCACGTCCTCGACGGACCGTCCGGATGAAATCAACGCTGATAATCCTCTGCCGAGCGCTTTCTTTTCCATGAATTCTCCGTTCTCCTTCAAAAAGCCTTTGGTCAGGTTTGTGACGGCGTCGCGTCGGCAGGCGCGTCCTGCCCCCCAGCGGGGCTTATGCCCGCAACTTCTTTTGCCAGCGCGCCGTATTTTTGCGCTCCGATAGAATTTTTATCATATTGAAAAATGGACTTCCCGAATCCAGGGGCCTCTGACAAGCGGATGCTTCTTGGGATAATGGTCTCGAAAACCCTGTCCTGAAAAAAATTTCTGGTCTCATTGATGACTTCTGTGGTCAGGTTTGTCCGGAAGTCCGCCATAGTCAAAAGCACCCCTTCAATCTGCAGAAGAGGGTTTAAATTTTCTTTGATGAGATTTATGGTTTTGGTCAGCTGGCCCAGACCTTCGAGCGCGTAATATTCACACTGGACAGGGATAAGTACAGAAGTAGCTGAAACTAAAGAGTTTAGGGTAAGCAGACCCAATGAAGGCGGGCAATCAATAATGATATAATCAAATTCCTCCCTGATGGATTCCAGGGCTTTTTTAAGTCTCCCCTCCCTCTCCTGCTCTTCTATTAATTCGACTTCCGCTCCGATAAGATCGATGTTCGAAGGAATCAAAAACAGATTTTCGGTGGATGTTTTCTGGATAACATCTTTGATAGCCGTGTGGTCTATCAAAATGTGGTAAAGAGATTTTTCAATGGCATTCTTATCTATGCCAAGGCCGCTGGTTGAATTTCCCTGCGGGTCAGAATCGACGAGAAGAACACGTTTTCCCTCGACCGCAAGATAGACGGACAAATTGATGGAAGTCGTCGTCTTGCCTGTGCCTCCCTTTTGATTACAAATCGCGATAATTTTAGTCATGATTGAGCATTCTCGGCGCCATCTATAGATGTATCTTTGATAAATGGAAAATATAAGGCAACCATGCTTGTGCTTGATCGGTTAACTGTGAAAGCGGCCTCTGCCTCACAAAAACCGTTAATGAACCAGGGGCCGGGCAGATTGTTTCGAGGAAATACTCTTTTTGCAGAAGGTCTTGTTTCATATTGTTCTACGTGGAACAATCTTGTCTTGTTCACAATGTTCCACGTGGAACATTTTAACACAGTCACTACGTGTTTCAAGCTTTTTTCTTCGTATCTCTTTTGGATATCGTTGCTAATATCTTTGCCGGCTTTGCCCCGCTCATGCCAAAAAGACCCTTTTGTTCTTCAGACAAAACCTTGATCTTCAAGCCTGACCTGGGCACCTTAAGAATGCTCATGGCCTTTTTAACAGCTTCTTGCAGGGTCTTGCCCTCAACTTCTATTTCTGTCGGGAAATTTTCCATTGAAAAACCAGCATAAGCAGGCTATTGACAAGCCAGTACAACACCAGACCTGAAGACATTCGATAGAACAAGAACCCAAAAATAACAGGCATCATGAACATCATGATCTTTTGCTGGTCAGCAGCCGTGCCTGTCATGGTTTTTGCGCCCATAGAAAGCTTTTGTTGAAGAAACATGATGAATGCCATCAGGATAGGTAAAATATTGATTTCGTTTCCAATAAAAGGGATCGTTTTTGGCAAAATGACCAGCCTATCCGGCGAGGAAAGATCCTTTATCCAGAGAAAATGCGCTCCTCTAAGTTGAGGAAAACGCATCAAAAGCTGATAAAGCGAGAAGAAAACTGGAATTTGAAGCAACATGGGAAAACATCCGCCCAGGGGATTAACCTTTTCTTCCTTATATAACTCCATTGTCGCTATTTGGAGCTTCTGGGGATTATCCTTATATTTAGCCCTTAGGGCTTCAATTTTAGGTTGCAAAGCCTGCATCTTCCTCATGGATGTCATGCTTCTAAAGGAAAGAGGGAAGAGCAGGAAATAAATAACAGTTGTTATGGCAATTATGGACCATCCCCAGTTGTGCAAAAGCCTGTGGATAACGGTGAGTAAAGAGAGGATGGCTTTGGCGATCAGGTCAAAAAACCCAAAATTGACAACTCTTTCCGCGCCTTTACCAAGGTTGACCAAAATTCTCTCATCTTGAAGCCCCACAAAGAGTTTGAATGAATTTTCTATTCTTTCCTGGGACTTTGGAGCCTCATTGGCAACATGCAGAGAAATATAGGGCGTTTTCCCGGACACCCCGATCACGCCTTTCTCAATTAAAAACTGAGGAACAAACACAGAACAAAAATACCTATCCCGCATGCCTGCCCATTCAACCCTGTCCTGGATCTCTTTGGGCGTTTTTAAGCCGAAAACGGCTTTTCTTGAAACAACATTTCTGCTCTGAAAAAAGGCCTCATAATATCTTTCATTAGCCGCATCACTTTTATTTGCGCCTATCATGGAACAAATAATGTCATAACTTATTTCACTAGAATATGTTACATTAGAAATAATGATGTCCAGGTCCATGGTTCCGTCGTCTTTTGAACGGAATATTTTCTTGATAATGGTCCCGTCAGCCTCTTTGTAGGAGAATTCCAGCCCCTTGGGCAAAGCAGTTAAGGCAAAGTCGTACTCCTGCCATTGGGGGACCAGGCCGATATCCTTCAAATCCAGATTAACATCAAAAGTCTTATCGTGTATCGAATGGATGTAGGCGCCGCGCCTGGAGAAAAGCAGGATCAAATCGCCGCTCTCAAATCGATATAAATCATTTTCATTTAAAGACTTAGGGATAATTTGAGTTTTCTGATCAGGAGGGATAGCGGGGGTTACCAAAGGCTGACCCACAGCCTCTTCATTCATAACATCTTGAACAACAACAGGTTTCGGTTTCGGGACAAGGGCGGAATAAGCCAGCAGGACCAGAAACGAAAGGGCTATAGCCAAAAAAAATCTTTTTTCCATAAAGTTATGTGAGTGGGTCGTGGCCGCCGCAAGACAGAGGATGGCAACGCAAAATGCGCCTTAAACCCAGCCATGAACCTCGCCAACAACCGTACTTTTCCACGGCCTGGGCGAAATAGAGGGAACAGGAGGGAGTAAACCGGCAGCTTGCCGGAACCAGGGCTGAACCGCAGGCCCTGTAGATCTTCAACAAAGTCAACAGGACGCGTTTCATAATTAGACGGACAGTTTGTGCCTACCCTTTTGCCGCCTGGCTTTCAGGACCAGCCGTCCTTTTTTGCTTTTCATCCGACGACGAAATCCGTGCTTTCGCTTACCGACGATCTTGGTAGGTGTCTTTAACGTATATTTCATAGTTCGGCAATTATAACATACGCGGCAATGAAGTCAAGAATTTTATGCGCCCCCCGATCGTTTTCTTCCGAAAAAAATATTTCCCTTTGCGCTTAAGTTGTGTTCTCCCAAGATTTTTTTCTTCTGTAAAAAATTTTGCGGCCCAAAATTTGCTTGCAAAGTTTAGGCGCTGTCATTATAATAAACCCTCAGTCCGGCGGAAACAGCGCTTTACGCCTGTGGATAAAGCTGTGGACGCTGTGCATAACTTCCCCGGGGCCGAAACGCTCCTCCACTCCTAACGAGCTTAAACATTTAATGACAGAGAATCCAGTCGCGATCTGGCAGCAGGCTGTGCAGGCGATCCGGGCCAAAGTAGGAGAGAGCGCCTACGAAGCCTGGATCAAGCCCATCCAACCCAGGGCCCACTCGGACGCAGAGATCATCCTTGAGGTGCCTAACGATTTTTTCCGGGAATGGCTCCTGCAGCATTACGACCCTCTCATCCGGGAATCGCTCAAGGCCTCCGGGGACGAACGTTCCGTCACCTACGCGACAAACCCCGCTTTGACCGTGGAGAGAACGGTCAAACCGCCGTCGCCGGCAAACCCGACGGCTGCCCGGGAACCCGCCGGGCCGTTCATCCTGAACCCCAAATATACCTTTGAAAATTTTGTCGTAGGCCCTTCCAACAGATTCACGCACGCCGCCTGCCTGTCCATCGCCGATTCCCCGGCCAAGGCCTACAACCCTCTTTTTATTTACAGCAAGGTCGGCCTCGGCAAAACCCACCTCATGCAGGCCATCTGCCATCGCATCCGCCGCAACAACCCGGCGGCGCGATTTTATTACACCACGTCCGAGCGGTTCACCAACGAATTGATCGGCGCCATCCAGCACAGGTCCACGGCGCAGTTCCGCGAAAAATTCCGCAATGTGGACGTCCTTTTGATCGACGATATCCACTTTCTGGCCAACAAAGAAGCGACCCAGGAAGAGTTTTTTCATACCTTCAACACCCTTTACGACAACCACAAACAGATCATCATCACATCCGACCGGCCGCCGAAGGAAATCCAAAGGCTCGAGGAAAGGCTTGTTTCGCGCTTCAGCTGGGGGCTTGTGACGGACATCCAGCCCCCCGACGTCGAAACCCGCATCGCGATCCTGCGGAAAAAAATCGAACATGAAACCATCCATATCCCCGACGAGGTTTTGCATTTCATCGCGGAGATCATCAAAAGCAATATCCGGGAACTGGAAGGCGCCCTGGTGAAGGTCATCGCCTATTCGCTCCTGGAGGAAAAGACGATCACCCTGGAGATGTCCAAGAGCGTTTTGAAGGACCTCCTGAAAGAGGCGTCCCGCCACATCACGGTTGAAGACATACAGAAAGCGGTCGCGGAATCCTACAAGATCCGTATGGAGGACTTCAAAACGAAAAAAAGGGTTAAAACCGTGGTCGTCCCCAGGCAGATCGCGATGTATTTGACCAGAGAGCTGACATCCATGTCCCTGCCGGAGATTGGCGCGGCCTTCGGAGGAAAGGACCACACGACCGTCCTGCATGCCTGCAAAAAGATCCAAAAAGAAATGGAAAAGGACCAGGATATGAAAATCTCTGTCGAACGCATCAAAATGGATTTTCAACAATAGTTCTTTTTTATCCGCCTTGTTATCCACTGATTTTTTTCTTTTAAACTTAAGGTCAACCGGGCGTTACGGGGTTTTTAACAGAATCCAAAGCCCTTACAACTACTACTTTTATATCTCTTATATCTTTCTTAGGAGGAAGGCATGAAAATACGCGTGGATAAGTCTGAATTACAAAAAGGGATTCAAACGGTAGCCAATGTCATCACACCCAAGAACGTATTGCCTATCCTGGCCAATATCCTCTTTGAAACCCAAAAAAACAAGATCCGGTTGACCACAACCGACCTGGATATGGGCATCTCCATTACCCTCGAGGCGGAAATCGTTGAACCAGGGGCTATGACCATCCCTACCAAAAGGTTAAGCGATATTATTAAGGAAATGTCTTCAGGGACTGTTGTGATCAGCACGCGGAAAAATAACATTGTGGATATCCAGTTGGATAACTGTGAATTCAAGTTGATGGGTCTGCCAAAGGAAGAATTCCCGAAATTGCCGGAAATTAAAGAAAAAGAAGCGGTTGTTTTCCAGCAGGATGTTTTGAAGAACATGCTGCATTTGACCTCTTTTGCCGTGTCTCATGAGGAAACGCGGTATGTGCTCAACGGCCTTCTTTTGGAATTGAAAAAAGGAAATGGGGAGGAGACCCTGGTGAGATTTGTGGGAACGGACGGCCGCAGACTGGCGGTGGCGGAAACCAGGATGACGCTTAAGCTTCAAAAAGACACCAAAGTCATCATTCCTTATAAGACCGTGCAGGAATTGCTGCGCAATCTCAAAGATGAGGGCGAGGTTGCCATCATTATCAGTCAGAACCAGGTCTTTTTTGAAATGGACGGCGCGGTCATCATCTCCCGCCTGATCGAAGGAGACTTCCCGGACTATCAGCGCGTGATCCCGGTTCCGTCGGCGTCCAGGGTCAGGATGAACAAAGAACATTTTGTCCTGGTGTTGCGCAGGGCCAATCTTTTGACGACCCCGGACTTTCAGGCCGTAAAATTCGAGTTGTTCAAAAACAAGCTCGTGGTTTCCAAGGCGACCCCGGATGTGGGGGAGTTTAAGGAAGAGATTCCGCTGGAATACGGCGGCAAGGAAATGGTGATCGGGTTCAACCCCAATTATTTCCTGGATGTTCTGCGGAACTGGCGCGAAGACGAATTTGTCCTGGAATTCATTGATTCCGAAAAACCCGGGGTCGTGCGTTCGCAGGACTATGTTTATATTGTCCAGCCCATGAGGCTCGCGTAAATGGAAGGGATCAAAAGCGTTCTGTCCTCTGTCCTGAAAGATTTGACGCGTCAGCAAAAAGAGCGAAATCTCGACGGAGTGCAAGCGGCCTGGGAACGGGCGGCCGGAAAGGCCGCGGTCAGGCACACCCGCATCACGAATTTGACAAAAGACAAAATTCAGGTTAATGTAGATAGTTCGGCGTGGCTGTATCAGCTGAATTTGAAAAAACAGGCGATGGAAAAAGAACTTTACCGGCGGCTGAAGATCAGGGAGATCCGCCTGCGGCTCGGCGATGTGAGGGAGGATAATGGTCGAAGATAACAAAAAGTATGATGCCAGGACCATTCAGGTCCTGGAGGGGACGGACGCGGTCCGGATGCGTCCGGCGATGTATATCGGAGATACGACAAGCCGGGGCCTGCATCATCTGGTGTATGAAGTCGTGGACAATTCTGTCGACGAGGCCCTGGGCGGATTCTGCAAAAAGATCAACGTTGTCGTCCATCAGAACCAGAGTGTGAGCGTCATCGATGACGGCCGGGGGATTCCCGTGGATATTCACGCCACGGAAAAAAAGCCCGCCGTGGAAGTCGTGTTGACGACCCTGCACGCCGGAGGAAAATTCGACCATCGCGTTTACAAGGTTTCCGGCGGTCTCCACGGCGTGGGCGTCAGCGTCGTCAACGCGCTGGCCGAGTGGCTGGAGGTCGAGATCCGCAGGGACGGCAAGGTTTATCATCAGCGCTATGAGCGCGGCAGGACGGCCTCCAAATTAACGGTCATCGGCAAGGCCAAGACGACCGGGACCCAGGTGACCTTCAAGCCGGACAAGCAGATTTTCAAGGCCATCGACATGTCCTACGACATCCTGGCGAACCGGCTCAGGGAACTGGCCTTTTTGAACAAAGGCCTGGCCATCGGGCTTAAGGATGAACGCTCGGACAAAGAAACCGAATTTTGTTTCAACGGAGGCATTGTTTCCTTCGTCGAACATCTCAACAAGAACAAAAACCCTCTGCACAACAAGGTGCTTTACGTCGAGAAGGGCGCCAGCGACATGGTCCTGGAGCTCGGCCTGCAATACAACGACAGTTACGCCGAAAACATTTTCACGTATGCCAACAATATCAACACGATAGAAGGCGGAACCCACCTGAGCGGTTTTAAGTCCGCCCTGACGCGCGCCATCAATCAGTATGTGAAAAGCAAGAACCTTTTGAAGGATTCCAGCGCGTCAATTTCCGGCGACGATGTCCGGGAGGGCTTGACCGCCGTCATCAGTCTTAAGATCCCCAATCCCCAGTTTGAAGGACAGACCAAGACCAAGCTCGGCAATTCCGAGGCGGAAGGATTTGTCGCTTCCCAGGTTTTTGATTTTCTGACCACGTTTTTTGAAGAGCATCCCTCTGTCGCCAACAAGATCGTTGAAAAAGCGGTCCTGGCGGCCCGCGCCCGCGAGGCGGCCCGCAAGGCGCGCGAACTGACGAGGCGCAAGGGGGCGCTCGAAGGGCTGTCTCTTCCCGGAAAACTGGCGGATTGTTCGGAAACGGACGCTTCGATGTCCGAGCTTTTTATCGTGGAAGGCGATTCCGCCGGCGGCTCTGCCAAGCAGGGCAGAGACAGGCGTTTTCAAGCCATTCTCCCCATCAAGGGAAAGATCCTGAATGTCGAAAAATCCAGGCTGGACAAGATCCTGAACAATGAAGAGATCCGCACCATCCTGACAGCGCTGGGGACCAGTGTCGGGGAGGAATTTTCCCTGGAAAAACTCCGATATCACAAGCTCATCATCATGTGCGACGCGGATGTGGACGGTTCCCATATCCGAACCCTTCTTTTAACCCTGTTTTTGAGACAGCTGCCTAAACTCATAGAGAACGGCCATATCTACATCGCCCAGCCGCCGCTTTACAAAATTAAACGCGGCGCGCGGGAAGAATATATCCAGACAGAAGAACAGATGAACCAATTGATGTTAGATATTGGAAGAGAAGGACTTAAATTTACTATTCTTTCCGAAAAGAAAACCCTTAATGACCCCCAGTTCAAAGAATTGCTCGAATGCCTGGTGCAATTGGACAGATTCGGGCTGCATTTAGAGAAAGATGGAGTGGATCTTGAAAAATTAGTTGAAAATAGACAGAAAGGTTCCAAAAAATTGGCAATTTATATGGCCAAAGTGGAGGGAGATACCCACTTTTTATTTTCTGACGCCCAGCTGGCCAAGCTTTCCGAATCAATTAAAGGAGATAAAGGGGATTTCCGGCATGTGGAAATATACGATGCCGAAGACATTGAAAAGATCATCGCAAGGATTGAAAAGCTGGGCATTCCCATTGAGACCTATTTTGCCAAAGCCAAGCCCAAGGAATCGGGTCAGAAAAAAACCAAGGCCTGTTTCAAGCTCTCCAATGATGTGGAGGTGGAGTTCTACGCGCTCAAGGACGTTCTGGACCACGTGCGCGAACTGGCAAAAAAGGGCATGTCCATGCAAAGGTACAAAGGTCTGGGCGAAATGAATCCGCAGCAGTTGTGGGATACGACCATGGACCCGGAGCGGAGGACCATTTTAAAAGTCGTTCTGGAAGACGCGATCGAGGCGGACGAGATTTTCACGATCCTGATGGGGGACCAGGTGGATCCCCGGCGGGAATTTATCGAGAAGAACGCGCACCTTGTCAGGAATCTGGACGTTTAAGGTACAGCCGCATTTGGGAAACAAGGACCTCGTCGTTTGGTTTCCGCGCCCCAAAATCGATTTGCGGAATTAAGAAGGAGGATTTTATGAGCGTTACCGCCTCTGCTGTTTTTTATCCTCTGGCTGCCTTTGGCTCAGGCCTCAGCCTTTGGGCGCGCAACCTGATCCCCGTGGTGGCTCTTTACGGAGTCAATGTTTTCGCCTTGAGGATCCTTCAGCTTTCGCTGAGGTTTGCCAATCCTGTTCCCCAAGGCCGGCTGGGAATGTTTCTGGCCGTGTTTTTGGGCATCGAAGCCCTGGCCGTCATCATCGTGGGCGCGTTCGTTTCGCTTCTGGTCATCCATTTTCTGAAAGCCGGCCAGTCGCAAAGACCTGTTTTTACCGATGTCGTCGAGAACGCCCGGAGGCAGTTTAAGTCTTACCTGGGCTCTGTCGTTCTGCTCGTGGCTTTTTTCGTTGTCGGGATTTTTCTTTCCAGCGCCTTTCTGACCGCCGGGCATTTTTTTTACGCGTTCCATCCGGGGACCCGGTTCGGCTTGGGGATATTGCTGGCGGCCAGCACGATTGCCGTGGCTTCGGCCATCGCCCTGGTCTGGTATGGATTTTATTTCACCCTCAGCCCCCTGGTTGCGGCCTTTGAAGGCAAGCCGTTGGTGGAGTCGTTTCGCGAAAGCCGTTCCCTGATCCGGGGGAACGCCGTGCGCTACGGGTTTTTGTTTGTCATGTTTTTGGCGATGTATATGGTTTTGGGCGTGGCCGTCTATTTTGTTCTCAAAAGCGGCCCTGTCAGCCCCAGGGCCCTCTACGCCATTGATCCTGCCATGGGCGGGTTGTTCGGCCCCCTGTGGCTGTCTTTATGGCTGGTGAGCTACCAGCGTTTGGCCGCGGCCAAGGCCGTCAGAAAAGTCTGAAGAAAGCGGCGCTGATTGGAACGGCGCCTGATCGAAAACAACCGCAAAAAGGAATTCAAAAAGAATGTACGCGCAAAACGAAAAGATCGTCCCGATTTATATCGAAGAAGAAATGAAGGGCTCTTACCTGTCTTACGCCATGAGCGTCATCGTCGGCCGCGCCCTTCCCGACGTCAAGGACGGGCTTAAGCCCGTGCACCGGCGCATTTTGTTCGCCATGCACGAGTTGAACCTGGATCATTCCAAGCCCTACAAGAAAAGCGCCCGTATCGTCGGTGAAGTGCTCGGCAAATACCATCCTCACGGCGATTCCGCGGTGTACGATACCCTCGTGCGCATGGTTCAGGATTTTTCCCTCAGGTATCCTCTTGTCGACGGACAGGGGAACTTCGGTTCCGTCGACGGAGACGCCGCCGCGGCCATGCGCTACACGGAAGCGCGCCTGGCGGCCATCTCCAACGAAATGCTGGGGGATATCGACAAGGAAACGGTGGATTTTGTCCCCAATTTCGACGCCTCGCTGAAAGAGCCCCTGCTTTTGCCCTCCGCTCTTCCGAATCTTCTGGTGAACGGATCCAGCGGGATTGCCGTCGGCATGGCCACCAACATTCCGCCTCACAATCTTACCGAAGTCGTCAACGGCATAGAACATTTGATCGACCATCCTGAGGCCGAGATCAAGGACCTGATGAAATTCATCAAGGGCCCGGATTTTCCGACCGGAGGGATCATCTGCGGGCGGGACGGCATCAAGGACGCTTATAACACCGGCCGCGGAAAAGTGACCCTGCGCGCGCGCGTGTCCATTGAGCGCCAGAAGAGCGGCCGGGACAATATCCTGATCACGGAAATCCCCTATCAGGTCAACAAGACGTCCTTGATCGAGACCATCGCCGATCTGGTGCAGGACAAGAAGATCGAGGGCATCAGCGATATCCGGGACGAATCCGACAAGGACGGCATGCGGGTCGTCATCGAGCTCAAACGCGACAGCGAGCCCCAGATCGTCCTGAACCATCTCTATAAGCACACCCAGCTGGAAACGACCTTCGGCATCATTTGCCTGGCCCTTGTCGACGCAAGGCCCCGGGTCCTGAATCTCAAGCAGGTCATCAAGTGCTATATCGAGCACCGCAAGGTGATCGTCCGGCGCCGCACGCAGTTTGAGCTGGACAAGGCTTTGCGCCGCGCCCATATCCTGGAGGGTTTAAAGATCGCCCTGAAATTCCTGGACCGCGTCATCAAGACCATCCGCGAATCCAAATCTACGCCGGAGGCGAAAAAGGCGTTGATGAAGAATTTCGATCTTTCCGACCTCCAGGCCCAGGCCATCCTGGAAATGCAGCTGCAGCGCCTGACGATGCTGGAGCGTGATAAGATTGAAAAGGAATATCTGGAATTGCTCAAGCAGATCGAACGGTACCGTTCGATCCTGGCCTCTGAAAAACTGGTGGAGGAGATCATCAAGGAAGAGATGGCCGAACTGAAAAAGAAATTCGGCGATGAGCGCAGGACCGAGATCATCGGCGAGGTGGAAGATATCGAGCTGGAAGACCTGATCGCCGAAGAGGACATGGTGATAACGATCTCGCACGCCGGCTATATCAAGCGGCTGGGGATCAGCTCTTACCGCAAGCAGAAAAGGGGAGGCAAGGGCGTCACGGCCATGGAGACCCGGGAAGAGGATTTTGTGGAACGCCTGTTCATCGCCTCCACAAAGGACTATCTTTTGGTCTTTACGGACCAGGGCAGGCTTTACTGGATCAAGGTCTATGAGATTCCCCTGGCTTCCCGGCAATCCAAGGGCAAAGCTATCATCAATCTCCTGCAGGTTTCCAGCAAGGAAAAAGTGGCGTCTGTCCTGCCGGTGAAAGAGTTTTCCGACGACAAATTCCTGATCCTTTGCACCAAGGCTGGCGTGATCAAGAAGACCGCGCTTTCGGCTTTCGCCAATCCGCGCAAAGGCGGGATCCTGGCGATGGGGCTGGAAAAAGAGGACGCGCTCATGGACGCCAAGATGACCGACGGCCAGCAGGACGTCCTCCTGGCGACGCGCACGGGCAAGGCCGTCCGTTTCCAGGCCAAGCAGCTGCGGGAAATGGGCCGTCAGGCCAAGGGCGTGCGCGGCATCCGCCTGGAGAAAAAAGACGAGGTCGTCGGCATGGAGATCGTTTCTTCGGAGTTGACCAAGACAGGGGCCACGATTTTGACGGTGACGTCCTGCGGGTTTGCCAAGCGGACCTCGATCGATGAGTACCGTGTGCAGTCGCGGGGCGGCAAGGGGATCATCAACGTCAAAGTCACGGAAAAAAACGGAGCCGCCGTGGGCTTAAACTGCGTGTTGCCCGACGACGAACTCATGACCATTACCCAAAAAGGCATGATGGTGCGCTGTCCCGTCAAGGACATCCGGGAAACAGGCCGTAATTCCCAGGGTGTCCGGCTGATGTCTTTGGAAAAAGGCGACGCCGTGACGTCGGTGGCAAAAATCGCGGCCAAAGAGGAAGAGTGAGATCCCGCCGGAGAAAGTGAAAGAACGGGATTGCCGGGAACGCGGCGCCCGTGTATAATCCGTTTCAAGGGCAAGAGGGCGCCCCCGGGTTTTTGAAAACAAATTTTTTCCAGGAAATCGCGGCCCCATCGTCTAGCCTGGTCCAGGACGTGTGGTTCTCAGCCATAAGACACCGGTTCAAATCCGGTTGGGGCTACCATTCCTATTCTTTTCCCGCGCGTTTTGTGTGAAGCAACGCAAGGTTCTGTGTGTTCAAAAGGCGGAACGCTTTCATGCTCAACCCAGCGAAAACCATTCACCATTTCTTCCTTTCTTCCAAGAAAAAATCCCGTCTTTTTAGGTTCGCCATTTGGAATTCTATTGATTTACAAAACAGATTATGCTATAAAGGAACTGTGTCCTAAGGGATATAACTTACGTGTTTTAAAAAACTTAAAGAATAATCAACAACGCTCGTTTTAAGGATTTGGCGGACTTCATTACAGGCAAGAAACAGAGGGTAAATTAAGGAGAGGCCATGGCAAAAAAGTCAGGAATTCTTTTGTCGGTCCTGCTCGCAGGGCTCATGATAGCCGGATGCGATCAGTTGCAGGGAATTTTTAAAACTGATTTTGGGACCAGGTCCAAAACAGGACAGGCCCCTGAGGCCCCCAAAGCCGTTTACGGGACGGAGCTGGCCAAGGTCAACGGAGAGGTCATTACCCTTGAGAGTTTTGACGAGAAGGTGAAAAATCTTACGGCCCTTTCTCCTGAGATCAAGCTGGATACGGCCGAGGCCAAAAAGAATTACCTCAACGATCTCATCACCCAGGAATTGATTTTCCAGGCGGCCCGGTCACGAGGCATGGAAAAGAAAAAAGAAGTGAGGGAAGCGCTGGATGAGTTCCGAAAGGGGATTATGGCCCGGCAGTTGATCCTGGATGAAACCAGGGGAATCACCGTCGAGCCTTCTGAGATAGAAGCGTTTTACAATCAGTACAAACAGGCCTTTGCCGCTCCGCAGGAGATCCGGGCGCGCCAGATCGTCCTGCCTTCCGAGCAGGCCGCCAAGGAAGTCCTGATCCAGCTGCTGCAGGGAGGGGATTTCGCCGCGCTTGCCAGGGAAAAATCAACGGACGCGACCGCGTCCAAGGGCGGGGACCTGGGTTTTGTCAACCGCGCCGAGCAGTTCGACAAGTTCAATGAGGTGATTTCCACGCTTGACGCCGGGCAGGTCAGCCCTATTTTCAAGGGACCCAAAGGTTATTATATCGTCAAGGTCGACGAGGCCAAGGGCGGAGAAGTGCCGAATCTGACCGACGTCCTTCCCGACACGAATATGACGGTTTATGATCAGATCAAGAACGGATTGCTCCAGCAGAAACAGGCGCAGAGGATCCAGGACCTGACGGATAAGCTGAGGCAGGACGCCAAGATCGAGATCAAAGAGGAGCTTTTGCGGTAAGATAACCCTTTGCGCCTGAGCAGGGCTTAAGGGAAATCGGAGGGAAACCTTTAAGTGGATAAGCGTAAAATCAGCGTGATTTTGGCAGCCGTTCTGGCGCTCGTGGCCGTCGTCATGGTCAGGAATTACATCAGCCAGACGGAAAAGAAATATATCAGGGAAGAAAAAAAGGCCTATGTCCTGGTGGCCACGCAGCCCATTCCAGCCGGCGGCACCATTGAGGAATCCATGTTGAAAATGGAGGCCGTCCCCGAACGATACGTCCAGCCCAATGCCATCAGCTCTCCCACCCTTGCCGCCGGCAAACGCACCCTGGCCTCTATTGCCGTCGGAGAACAGATCATGACCACGAAGCTGACCCTGGCTGTCAAAGACACAAGCCTGGCGATGCGCACTCCTCAGGGCAAGCGCGCGATCACGATCACGATCCCTCCGCTGTCGGCTGTCGGCGGGAAGATCCGGCCCGGCGATTATGTCGATGTGATCGGGACCTTTCCTTATAACTCGCAGGTGGACGGCCGCACGGTGACGGAAATGGTCAGCGTGACGCTGTTCCAGAACGTTCTGGTTCTGGGGATGGACGTGGGGGGCGGCGGACCGGCGGAAAGAGGAAAACCGGCGCCCGCGCCCACAGACCTGGTCATTATGCTCGCCTTAACGCCGCGCGAAACCGCGCTTTTGTCGTTTTCTCTTGAACAGCGCGCCCATTTGCGGCTGGTCTTAAGGCCTCCCCTGGAAACCTCTATCGAGCCCGTTCCTCCAGTCGAGGTGAACGCTTTGTGGCAGTATGTCTTCAGCAATCTCGGTCAGGAGTTTATGCAGACCAAGGACGAGAACGTCATGAAACCGCAGGAGAAAAAGCAGGAGCCTGCGCCGGCCCCGACTGTGGAAATCTACAGGGGCACGGAAAAATCCAGCATGATCCTCAACAAATAAATGAATCCACACAAGAAGACGGGTCTTTTCAGGAATATCCTTTTGTCCGGCATGACGGCCCTTTTGGCCGTTTCGGCGCCCTCGTCCGTCCGTTCGGAATTCTTTTTTAACGAGTATGACGCGGTCCGGCAGCTCGATATCGTGGTGGGTGAGTCGAAGGTCGTCGAGGTCTCCAATCCCAAAAGGATCGCCGTCGGCGATGCCAAGATCGCCGATGTCGTGGGGACCGGGCGCACCGAGATCCTTGTTTCCGCGAAACTCGCGGGCGAGACGAACCTGCAGATCTGGGATGACGCGGGACAGCGCGAGATCACAGTCCGGGTGTTTGAAGAGGACCTCAACAAACTCAAGGGCAGGCTCGTCGATCTTTTTAAGACCGCGGGGCTGCGCAGCGTGTATTTTCAGGTCGGAGACCAGGAACGAAAGGTTTTTGTCCTCGGAGAGGTCGCCCTGCGCAAAAAAGAGCTCGTGGACCAGTTGCTGGAAAATTTCAAGGATCGGGTCATTAACCTGGTGACCTACAAGGAAGACAATCCGCTGGTGGAAGTCGATGTGCAGGTCATAGAGATCTCCAAGACGGCCATCGACCGGCTGGGCATCAACTGGTCGCAGCAGCTTGTGTTTAACGAACAGCCCACGCCCAGCGATCACACGCTCATCCGGCACGCCGCGGATATCATCAAGTCGGTCGGGCAGTCGCAGTTCGACAGGACCGCCTTGACCATGACCCTGAATATTTTAGAGCAGGATAATCTGGCGCGCACGCTTGCCAGGCCTAAGCTCGTGGCTTTGAGCGGAAAAGAGGCCAAGATCCTCGTCGGAGGTTCGGTCCCGGTCCTCTCCAGCGTGAGCGTTTCCAGCGGCACGACGACCACGGCCGTCGATTACATCGACTACGGCATCAAATTAAACATCAAGCCTGAGGTTAAGGAAACCGGGGACATCGTCTGCCAGCTGGAGGTTGAGATCAAGACCATTGATTCCTCCACCCAGCTGACTGTCCAGACAGGGGCCAGTATTTCGACGACGACCCCCGGCTTCAAGACGCGCAACGTCACCTCCGAATTATATCTGAAGAACAACGAGACGGTCTTTTTGGCGGGCTTGATCGATAACGAACAGACCAATAATTTACAGCAGGTTCCGGGGTTGGGCAACGTGCCTATTTTCGGCGCGCTGTTCCGTTCCAAGAATTTTCAGGTGGGCAATACCGAACTCGTCGTGTCCCTGACACCCAAGGTGGTGCGTTACGGCGACATGAAACAGGACGTCGAGGAGGCGGCCATGGGCAGGGGCGGCTCTATGGTCGGAACAGACGAGCCGGCGGAAGTGTATGTGCGCGCCGTGCAGCAGCGGATCATCAAGAATGTTTCCTATCCGGTGGAGGCCCAGAGGGCCAATCTTTCCGGTGAAGTCGTTTTGAGCCTGCACTTGTTGTCCAACGGCCAGCTGATCGGCGTTGTTGTCAACCAGTCCTCCGGACACAACCTTCTCGATAAAGCCGCTATCTACACCGTCAAGCGCCTGGCACCTTACCCCGTTTTTCCCAAAGGATTGCTGTTGAAAGAGATATGGGTGGAAGTGCCTATCGCTTACCAAATGAACTAACCCTTATTTTTAAGAAGAGACAGACATGACAGACAAACCTCAGACGCAGGCAACGATCATCACGATTTTCAGCACCAAAGGCGGTGTCGGAAAGACTTTGCTGGCTGTGAATCTCGCTATTTCCCTGGCCCAGGAAGGCAAGAGAGTGGCGCTTCTGGATCTTGACCTGCAGGCGATCCAGGACATGGCCCGGATGATCGACGCCACGCCTCAGTATTCGATCTTCGACATTATCTCCATCCTTGAGAAGATCGAGCAGACGGGCAATGTCAAAAATTACATGACGCTGGTTTCCAGCGCGGGCATCGATTTTCTTCCGGCCATCACCCGTCCCAAACAGTCCCCCCATATCACAGGCGACCGTATCGGCAAAGTCCTGACCATGCTGGCGGGCTATTATGATTTTATTATCGTCGACGGCGGACGCGCGTTCACCGACAGCCTCATCAACACATTTAACAAATCCAATCTGATCCTGTTTGTCGTGACCCCGGACATCCTTTCGGTCTATGAGACACGATGGGGCCTGGACGTGCTGCAGTCTTTGCATTTTCCGCTCAAGATGATCAAGCTTGTCTTGAACCGCGCCGAGAGCAAGTCGGGCCTTTCCTGGCAGGAGGTCAAGCTGGCCCTGCCGTGCGAGATCATCGCCAGCGTTCCCAGCGACGGGCGCGTTGTGGGCCTGGCCCTGAACCGCGGGGTCCCTGTTGTCATCGACGCGCCGGCCAGCCGGGTCAGCGGAGGCATAAAGAAATTCGCCCAGGACCTGGTCTCCAACCTGTCGCTTTACATCGCCCACAAAGAAGTGCAGGATTTAAGGTCTATCCGCAAGGATGATCTGCCGGCGGCAGGCACCTTCTGGGATATGATGGGATTGGCCGACAAGGTCAAGTGGACGAAACCCATCGAGGAAGAAGACGAGATCATCCGTCTGAAACGCCGGATCCACGCGCGCCTGATCGAAGAGCTCGATCTCAAGCGGCTGGACATGGAGCTCATCAACAATCCCAAGAAGGCCAAGGAGCTGCGGGAAAAGGCGGAAAAGATCATCTCCAACCTTTTGGCCGACGAGACAGGCGCGTTCTTGTCTTCCCTGGAGGTCAGGGAAAAACTGGTCAAGGATATCGCCGACGAGGCTCTCGGCCTGGGCCCCCTGGAAGAACTTCTGCGCGATCCCGACATCTCCGACATCATGGTCAACAACAAGGACCAGGTGTATGTTGAAAAGCACGGGCGCGTCGAGTTGACCAGCAAGAAATTCATTTCCGACGACCAGGTTAAGGTCGTCATCGAACGCATCATCGCGCCCCTGGGCCGGCGCATCGACGAATCCGTGCCCATGGTGGACGCCCGTCTTCCCGACGGGTCGCGCGTCAATGCCATCATTCCTCCGCTGTCTTTGACCGGCCCGACGCTGACCATCCGAAAATTCGCGCGCGAGCATTTTTCGATCCAGGACCTGATCACGCGCTTCGGCAGTTTGGACAGCCACATCGCGGATTTTCTGGCCGCCTGCGTCCACGCCAGAAAAAACATCATTGTTTCCGGCGGCACCGGTTCCGGAAAAACGACCTTTTTGAACATCCTCTCTGATTTTATCCCGGAGAACGAACGTATCGTTACGATTGAGGACGCGGCGGAATTGAAGCTGAATCAGGAACACTGGGTGAGGCTGGAGTCGCGACCGCCCAATATTGAAGGCAAGGGCGCCATCACGATCCGGGATCTTTTCCGCAATTGCCTGCGTATGAGACCCGATCGCATTGTCATCGGCGAATGCCGCGGAGGCGAGGCCCTGGACATGCTCCAGGCCATGAATACGGGCCACGACGGTTCCCTGACGACCATCCACGCCAATTCCGCCCGCGACGTTTTGACGCGTCTGGATTCCATGATCTTGATGAGCGGAGTTGAGCTTCCCATCCGCGCCATACGGGAAATGACGGCCTCCGCCATTGATGTCGTCATTCAGACAGCGAGGCTTTCCGACGGGACCCGCAAGATCACGCAGGTTTCGGAAGTCACCGGCATGGATGACGAACTGCACATTAAATTCGCCGACATCTTTAATTTCAAACAGCTTTCCATTGAGAAGGATACCGGCAAGGTCATCGGCGATTTTGTGGCCACCGGACGCGTGCCTTCCTTTTACGACGAGCTCATCACCCGCGGCATTAATCTGCCCCAGGATATTTTCACTCCGCCACCTGCCAAGTAAATTCATCTTTTCGATTTTCTTAACCCGCTGTTTTTGTTTCCGCAATCCGACTGATACGGCTTTCATCCGCAAAACAAGCCCGCATCTTTTTTCAAGCTTCCCAGGAAGTTCTTAAAACTCAGGAGACCAGTCTTTCGCTGTCCTTGGCAAGACACATTTGCTTTGTTATAATGTGCGCGCTCTGTAAGAAACATGTGTGCCCCCCCATGTGTGGCGGTTCCATGGATCAAGCACAGGGCTATAAAACGCTGTTGATCAGGCAAAACCTTTAATCAAAAACAGAGGCTTTGAGTGAGGCAAAAGAAAGGTGAAACATGGCCAAGAGGATAGTCAAGGTCCTGAATGAGTCAAAAGGCACGATTTTGGCAGAAAAGGTGGAAATCGCGGAAACCTGGAGGTCGAGGTCTAAGGGATTGCTGGGAAGGCGAGGCCTTGGCAAGGGGGAGGGCCTCTTGATTACGCCTTGCAACTCCATACACACCTTTTTTATGAAATTCCCCATAGATGTCTTGTTTTTGGACAAGAATATGAAAATCGTAAAAATTACACCGAGTATGGGCCCATGGAGGTTGTCTGGTTCCCTAAGAGGATATCAGGTATTAGAGATTGAACATGGAGCATCAAACAACATGGGTATATCTGTCGGGAATAGTCTAAAATTGGTTGAATTATAAAGTCCAAATTCATATTTTGATTTCTTTAACTTATTCATTTGATTAGTTTTATTAATTTAAAATGTCCAGAAAACCTAAAATCCCCCCTAAAATAGCCAGATTTGTTCTAGACGCCAGAAGAAGGAATGTTGATTATGGTGTCAGACAGCTTGCAGAGCTGGTTCATATCAAGTTTAATTTAAAAGTCAGTAAATCCAGTATTAATAATCTTATTAAAAAGGCCCATTTGAGCCGGCCTGTTGGGCGTGGGGTTTTAAGGACTAATCGCTATAGCGGAGACGCTTATGGAGTGGGTTACGGATTTATGCTCGGGGCTTTGAGGCTTTACGGAATTTGCGAGCGCCTCGCGGGTATCATCAAAAAAGAGGGTTGTTCCGAAGAGAAAATGGAATCTCTTGTTTCTTTGGTTGAATCCCTTGTGATGGCCAAGGCCATTTTTAATGTCGCTTTGCCGAAAATCCTGGAATATTCTAAAGAAGACCTTTGGAATCTCTTGGGTTACAAGATCTCAAAGGGGAATATCCAGCGGTTTTACGCGAATTTTAAATTTTCTCAAACTATTGGAATCAAACTGGTTACAGAATATTTAATCTCTATAAAGGATGTGCATCACGCGCGTATTCAGCTGGCTGACGGAAGCTTTATATATCTTGATGGAAGCCTTCAGGCTGCCTGGCCTAATGCCAAGATCCCGATTGAGTTTTCTACAAACTCTTTATTTACAGATAGATATATTGATTCCGCCATCGATGGAAATGAGATTTTTATGGTTTTTAATACTGCCGATTTGAACGCGCTCGGCAAGGAATTTTCTGATCTGGTCTATGGCCTGGACGGATCCATCGCCTCAAAAAGGATCAGGAAAATCGGATTTTTTAAGCCCTCCGGAGAATTGGTTAAAGAGATACCCCTTGTTCTGCCCCAAAGAAGAAGGTTTGTGATAGGCGCCTGGCCTTCGCAGTTTAAGGCAATCACAGATGTTGAAAAACAAAAACCGTGCGCAAGCCTTCATTTTGAGCCTCTGGGGCAGATTTTTTACATTTCTGAAGGCTTGTTAAAATATTCTCAACATATTGATAATAAAGAGGTTATATTAAGATTAATCGTCCTGAAAAGCGCGGAAACCTCCGGGGCGAAAATCGCTTTGTTTACCAACGCGGATGAGAAGGATTGGTCCCCTGCAGATATTGCTGAGGCATTTTTAAGGCGTTTTGGAGATTTTCAGCAAAAACACCACTTTTTTGTGCAAAAATTGCAAAATCCCGGATATGTGGAAGATTTTATGAGTTTTGACAGCATTTCCTCATTTTCGCTAAGGTTGAAGGAAAAATCAGATTTTGATGGTTTTCTTGGCCAAATTGTGGAAATTAGCGATTTATTGGCAAAAAACACTTTTTTCCCAACTTTTTGCTACAAATGGAGCCTTTTGAAAACCAGGGAACTGATTTACAAACAACCTGGATCTCTGAAAAGAGATCTTGCAAATGATTCAGTATTTAATTTGTTGGAATACAATGAATTAGGACAAAAAGAAGCGTATGAGTCTGCCTGCGTCAAGTTTAACGAATCTTTGGTTTTTGAAAAATCAGGCAGAAAAATCTGGTTTAGGTGCAGGACGTAGGTTTTTGGTGCCCAGAAAAGGGCAATCTGAGCCCTCCGCTTAGCTCAGGATTTTTTCCCCATTTTTAACGAAAATCCTCCCTTTTTTCAAAACGCAGGTTTTTACCCCCTTTTTTCACCTCAATTTTTGTTAACCCAGTAAAATCGCTCATTTACGAAGAAAACGTTTTCTTTTAAAAGAGATTAATTGTTGACATATATATAATAATTATGATATAGTTTTGTTGTTCGAGAAACGGTATCGGGTCAAACCGACAATGAAAAACGCCACGGAAGCAAAAAATTTAGGGACTTTTTGTCCCTGGGTTGTTTTGCGGCAAGATTTTCTCTTTGCCGAATTGCCGATAGCTGAGATTAAATGACAGCTACGGTGATTCGGCTATTTTTTTACTGAGGTTCGTAATGAGTTTAAAAAAGTTTTTAGAAAGAAATAGGTGGACAAAACAGAGGGCCAGGAAAGGCCAGTCCGTAATCGAGTATTTTATCCTTTTTACGGCGCTTGCCCTTCTTACGATCCTGGCCAGCTCTTCTTTCTTCGATGATGTGAAGCGTTCAACAGATTTTTGTTTCAATTATTCTGTAGGCAAGATGAAACAGCAGGACCTGGATTCCTTCCAGTTGGGGGGAGTGGCTCCAGGCGGAAGCGGAGATTTCACCTTATGAGGTTTTCCATGAAAAACAGAGGCCAATCTATTCTGGAATACGCGTTGCTTTTGTCGGTTCTTTGCGCGGTGTTTGTGGCCATGTTTGCCTATACGAAAAATTCGATGAAGTCCAGGCTGTTGATCGTTCAGGACAGGCTGAATGAAGCCAATCAGTAGGGGTAGTTATGGCGCGCATGTTGAGAGAGGTGTTGGGCGGGTCCAGAGGGCAGAGCCTGCTGGAATATTCCATCCTGGTGGCGATCGTGGCCGCCGCTTTCACGGCCATGGCTCTCTATGTCCGGCAGGCGGTCCAGGGCAAGATCCATTCCATGGATGATCGGGTCGTGGCCAGGAGAAACGTCAGCCAGGGCGTCTGGGTCGTGCCGATTTAGGCGGAGGAGTTATGACAAGCGAAAACAGGCAAAAACACTCGAAGGGGCAGATGACCATAGAATACACGGTCATGTTCGTGGCTATTGTGGCCGTGATTATTTTCGGCGCCACGCATTTTATCTCGCCCTCGGTCAACAGGTTTTTCAGGGCATCGTCCAATATCATCAATCAGTCGGTTTCGGATATCGAGACCAGATTTTAAAATCGGAGGAGAGAGGGGGTGGAAAAGCGATGAAGAAAGTGTTGAGCAGGTCAGGTCAGAGTACGTTGGAATACGTTATAGTTTTGACAGCCATTGTGGCGGCGATCCTTTTTGCGGCCACGCAGTTTATCAAGCCCGGCGTCAATAAAATCTTCTCAGAGACGGGTTATAAACTGAATGATACCAGCGATGTGTTTATGAACAAGGTGGGAATCAGCAGGAATCAAATTGTGGAAACGGCAACATAAGGCCCGCGGGAACATTGGGGCGTTTGTTTTGAAGGAGGTGAAACAGGATGTTCAGATGGTTAAACTCGAGAAAAGGGCAGAATACGGCAGAATACGCCATCCTGATCGGCGTTATCGTAGCGGCTGCGATCGCGATGCAGATCTATATCCGCCGCGGTATGCAGGCCAGGATCAAGGATGCTGTGGACTTCGTCCAGACAGCGGATGAGGATTCAGGCAACGGGCTTTTCGGCAACATGACCCAGTATGAGCCGTATTATTACCAGTCCAACTTCGAAACGACTCAGGAAGGACAGAGGTCTGAAGAGCTGCAGGAAGGCGGCGGCATTGTCAGGTCTTCTCTGAGCGACACGACGCAGAGGACGGGTAATCAGGTTTATGGCAATTACATGGAAGGCAATGTCTAAGTTTGAAAGAAGCGCTTGTGAGGAGGTGATTGTGATGCGCAAGTGGTTAAAAAAGAATGGTCAGAGCACTCTAGAGTATGCGGTGTTGATCGTGGTTATTATTGCGGCCCTGATCGCCATGCAGGTTTATCTGAAGCGTGGTGTGCAGGGAAGGATGAGGGAGTCTACTGACCAGATCGGCGAACAGTTTTCGCCTGGATACACAGTCAGCAATATGACCACTCATTCCTATTCTAGCACGAAAGAGTTCAATGACGGATATTCCACCACAACAGAGATCGCCAATCAGTATCAGAACAGGTTTGGCGATGAAAACGTCATGAACGCTGAATCGGAATACTGGGGCATATAAGCAAAGCGGTGAAGGGATGACAAGCCCTGCGAAAGGCAGGATACCATGGATGAGCGTTTGAAGGAAAAAAGCGGTTTGGAAACGGGCGGGCTGGTTTCCGGAAGCGTCCTCCGGCTGAGCGGAAACAGCCTCCCGGCTTGTCATCCTTTTTTTACGGGCTTTTGGTCGCGGCGGATGAGCCGCCGCGGCCAGCAGGCCGTGGAATACGCCCTTTTGATCGCGACCGTTTCCGCGGCGCTTTTGACGATGTATATGTACGGCAAGCGCGGCCTGCAGGCCAATATCAAAGGCCTGGTCGATAATGAGATCGGAAGCCAGGTTGCCGGGTACCAGCTTTTGTCAGCAGGGTCGCACTCGAATTCAACCAGCTCCTTGTCTACCTTGAGCAGGGATGAGATCAGCGTTCATAAGGAGCCGTTCGAAGCGCAGTATAATTTCAGTTCCACGACGACCACCGAGGGCTGGAGCAGGGGCGTGTATAACGAGCTTTAGAGGGAATTGCCATGGGCCGAAAAATTTATGGAAAACGGGATTTTTTAAAAAGGCCTGAAGGAACAAACCGGCAGGGGCAGGGCACGTTGGAAATGGCGGTGTTGATCGTGGTCATCATTTTTGCTTTTATCGCCATGCAGACTTATATGAAGCGCGGCATCCAGGGCCGCCTGAGAGCCAGCGTCGATTCGATCGGAGAGCAGTATGACCCGGAGAGGACGACCTCCGATTTTTCCACGACCCGCGTCAGCAACGTGACGACAAGGTCCACCAGCGAAGAGCGGCAGTTTGAGGTCGAAGGGTCCTACGGCGGCCAGTATGAGAACAGGGTCATCACCGTCAGCGATTCGCAAACGCATTACGATAACACCAGCCGTGAAGGCTTTGAATATGTGGGAAGGCCGTAAAGGGCAACAAGGAAAAGAATATGAAGACACCTATGGTCAAGATCAATAAAGAAGACTACGGCAGGAGCGGCCAGGCCCTTCTGGAACTGGCGGTTTTCAGCACGATTTTTCTTATGATCCTGACCGCTGTTGTGGCCTATGGCATGAGGTACAGTTTTAATCAAAGAGCCCAGCAGCTGGCTTTTCGCAGGGCCATGAAGATCGCCTCAGACAAAAACTACGGTTCGGGGAGCTATATGTTGATCCAGGAAAGGCACCTGCCGGATTTCTCGGATCCTTTCGGCATCGGTTCGTCCATGCCTTTCACGGCCTCAGCCAATATCGTGCGGACATATGAGCTGGACGCTCAGGCTGAGACGGAGGATTCCCTGCCGGCCAACGTCATCGATATCGAAGCCGTCAGCGAGAACGGTGTCATGGAGCCGGCCGTAGGCCTTGTCCTCAAAAGCGCGGCCTTCCGTTATGAAAACGGGCTTCCGGATACCGAGGATGACGAGGACAAGCCGGAGCTGATCAGAAAATATGATCTGATCTATGACGGGGTCATTGACCAGAACGGGGGCAATTACAAGATCATCGATTCTTGCGTCGCGGAAATGGTCGATTACTCCGCCTGTTATCAGCAGGCCATGAAGATTGTCGATGTCGAAACATGCACCCGGCATTGCCGCGTCTCGGTCACCGAGGATGAAGACACGAATTGTTCCAGCATTTGCGGCCAGGTCATGAATCCGCCGAACCAGAACAATCGCAATTACGATCCTTCCAGGGGCGGGGCGTGGTACGCGGCCAACTACAGGGTTTCCGGCGGGGTTTATACGTTTCCCGTCCTGGACGAGGTGTTTGAGAGGATCGGGTCCGCCGGGGCAAAGACCATGGGTCTGCAATTCCAGACCACAGTGAGCGAAAGCACGCGCGACACCAGCATCCGCAAGATCGAGACAACGCAGAGGATCGTCACCGAAGAACGCGCGGATTGGCAGGACAAGACGACCAGGAGCCTGGCCATCCTCAATAATTTGAACAGCCAGGGTGAGCAGATCAACCACGATAATCCGATGGCGTTCGCGGACGCGGTGGAGGTCAGCGATATTGAAAGCAGCGCGACAGGAAGAATTCGTCAGACATTCACCACGCCGAAGTAGGGAGAATATGAGACGACATGAAAAGCACAATGAAGAAATTAACCGGACGAGGGCAGACAACCATGGAAATGACCGCCGCCCTGGTGGTTTTGATGATGTTGTTGGTGGGCGCGGCCAGGGTTTTTGTGTGGCTCAACGAGCGCATTGCCTACCGGCAGTATCATTACGAAGATACGCGCGTGCAGGCCGGCAGCGCGCCTTTTACGGAATATGTGGTTTTGTCGAATCAGGAGCACATCCGGGGGCTTGAAGTCAATGAATCAAGTAATCCGCCGCTTAACATCTTTAGGTAATCTGTCTCCGCTGGGCAAGAACTCGGGACAGATCGCGACGCTGTTGATCCTTTCGACAGTCGTGCTGCTGATCTTTGCCATGGTCATGCTGAACCTGGGGACGGTCGCGACAAATTCTACGACGCTGGCCAATGCCGCCGATTCCGCGGCCCTGAATCTGGCGTCCCAGCTGGCGACAAAATCAAGGGCTATTTACGAGGCCCTCGGCAATAGAACGGAGAAATGTCAAAAAACAGGCTGGGCGAGTTTTGTCCTGGCCATTGTCATGGTCATCGTGGCCATTGTCGTGTCCATTGTTTCCTTCGGCGGCGCGACTCCCTTTTTGGCCTATGCCGCGACACATCTGGTCACAACAATGGCTGTCGGCGCGGCTGTCGGAGCTGTTGGAGGCGCTATCGGAGGCGCTATCGCGGGAACAGGGGTTGCCAAGGGCGCTTTAACAGGAGCCTCGGTCGGAGCTGCCATCGGCAGCATGTGCGCGGGGATCGGCGCAGCTATTGGCGCCGGCGCAGGTGCGGGCGCAGGTGCGGGAGCAGGAGCCGGTGCGGGAGCAGGAGCAGGTGCAGGGGCCGGTGCCGGTGCCGGAGCAGGAGCAGGTGCAGGAGCGGGTGCAGGTGCCGGTGCAGGGGCGGGCGCAGGTGCAGGGGCGGGTGCAGGTGCAGGGGCGGGTTTGGGTGCCGGTGCGGCGACGACCGGTGCCGCAGGCGCTGTTCCGACGGTCACGATCATTCCTGCGATCGGGGGTATGTCTGCTGTAACGATCCCGGCGACCACAGCGGGCATGATCGGCGCCGCCATGGGCGCCCTTGGGGTGGCCTCCGCCGGTTATAACGAATCCGTGGCCCAAAGCATTCCAGGCGAAGTCGCCAGCCAGTTTTCAAAAATGCTGAACAAGATGTCCGAGCCCAACAGGATCCGCGAATCCACTTTTATGCAGGCCTTGCAAATGATCATCGACGATCCCAATAAATCTCATGATGACGCGGATTCCAATCTCAACAACGACACCCTGGAATACGTTCCTGATTTTCAACTCTGGCTTTATAACCGGTATCTGTTGATCAATCAGCTTTCCGGCAACCCCGAAGAATCCAACGCCCTGATCCATGATTTCCTGCAAAATTACGCTTTTCATTTTGAACAGTTCTGCGAGCTGGCCAATGAGGGCGGCGAGGCGTGGATCTATGTGGCTAACGCGCCTCAATTCGTCGACAGCCCGGGCCCGCTGGAGAGAAATGACTATAAATGGACCACGATTTCGGCTCCCACAGCGGAGGATCCTGAGGGCACCAGAGAAGAGGCGGTTTTGGGAAGGGACGGGCACATCGTCGAAGTCCTGCGCGCCATGAGAGGCTTTGGCAGGCCGGTTTCTTTCTGGAGGCCGGGGCCTACACCCGCTCAGATGAATACATGGGCGGAGTCCTGTTCAGACACCTGCACGGAAGCTCCTCCGGCCGGTTATGACGAGTTTGATGACGTGGCGGATAATTTGAGAGAAGTGCAGCAGTTCATCTACGCTTTAAGGTCTCTGCCTTTGAATGAGACTGTGGATGCCTGGAGAGGATGGGCGTTCTTTTTCTATGATGAGGATGATCCGGAAAATGAGGCCACCTATTATGTGAGGGTGGAGGATTACGCCAACAAGGTCGGCAACTGGATCAACGAGGTTGAGGCTATGAGGCAGAGCCTGCCGTTATGCATTATCGGCGGAGAAGGCGGAGACATTGTCCTCAACGCCCCCTGCAAATACAGCGATGAGGGCGGCGGCAGTATCGATGAGGACCTCGAAGATGAATTCAGCAATGCCATGTATGATCTCACAGGCAGCGTGAGCGAGCTGTGGAATTTCTACGCGGCCATCAAGTCGTATTTTGAAACCATTTTCCCGGCGGAGATGGACAATCTGTCAGACATGCTCTGCGTGTCGCCCAGCGAAAGCAATCCGGCGGGGAAATCCTGCGGAGGGAAGAACCCCGTGACGTACGAATGGACGGATTCCCGGGGAGAACACAAGGTCAAGGTGAAGGCGGTCTTTAAGGTCCCCAAGACCAGGACCAAAAAGAGCGGCAACTGGTTTTCCGGCAAGGTCTGCGTCATTCTGGAGAACGGCTATGATTCCTCCTCCAACCCCTGCCAGGTGATCGTTTCGCGCTGGGATGAGCGGGAGGGCATGGGGACACTGGGGACCTGGAACCCCTGGGGCGGCTGGGTGACAAAAGCCGCGCACGCCCGTTACAGATGGGACTGGGTCGGATTAAGAGAGGACTATTGATATGAAGAGAAGCATGGCTTTGCTTCTATTGTGCGTGAGCGTGAGCGCGGTCTTTGCGGGCTGCGGCGGAAGCGATGTGACGTTCGCCCGCCGGGGAATCACAGGCCTCGCCCAGGGCCGCTATGCGACGCGAAAAATGATCGACTGGACGGTCTTTACGGCCCTGGATAAGGACATCGGCGCCGAATACAGGGATTTGGCGAATGACAAAGAGCGGCTGGCGTACGAAAGGTCCTTTATCGATAATTTCAAAACCGCGTTTCGCGCGCAGAAGGGGTCTCTGAAGGCTTTTTACGACTGGCGGTTTTACGGGCAGAGAAGGCCGGATGTGACGATCGTGGCCGCCAGCATTAAGGAGCAGGATATCCTTTTTCTGGTTGTCATCCGCCGCGCCTATGGCACCAGAAAGATCATCGGGATTAAGGCCTTAAGGGTGTTGGACGAGGACAAGCTCGAGGAATTCCGACAGGAGTTTTTGCAATGAAAAAGAATCGTTTCGGAAAAAGGGACCATCGCGCGGGTTTGGGCGTTGTTGAGTACGTGGTTTTGATCGTCGCCATCATCGCCGCGATGTTGACCATCCAGACGCCTTTGAGGCGCGCGCTTTGTGCCCGCTGGAGAGACGCGGCGGATTCTTTCGGTGTGGGGCGGCAGTACGAGAATGAGGGGCCCAACACAACCACAGTCGTGAGGGAATGACATGATCATCAAAGGTTTGATATTCCTGACGCTGTTTGCTTCGGTGACCATCCTGGGGACCCAGCTGGTTCCGGTGGCTTGGGAGAGGCTTTATACCTGGAGGCTCCACGGGGTTGAGGTCCAGAGGACCAGGCTCAAAGAGATGTTCCTGGACATGGATCCGCAGAAGCTGTTTTTGCTGAACGTGATCTCCCCTGTGGTCTTCAGCGTGGTCGGGCTTCTGATGACCCGCAGCCTTATGGGATTTTCCGTCGGCCTGGGCGTCGGTTTCATCATCCCGGCGATCGTCGTCAAAAATATGATCATGACCAGGAAGGGCCGGTTCAACTCCCAGATCACCGACGGCCTCATGATCCTCTCCAGCTGTTTGAAGGGCGGATTGAGCCTGTTGCAGTCCATTGAGGCGCTGGTGGAGGAACTGCCGTCTCCGATCAGCCAGGAATTCGGCCTGATCTTAAGGGAAAACAAGATGGGTATTCCGTTGGAAGAGTCTTTTGAAAACCTGAACAAAAGGATGCCGTCGGAAGAACTGAACCTTTTGACGACCGCGATCCTTGTGGCGCGCGAGACCGGCGGCGATATCACGCTTTTGTTCGGCCGGCTGATCGGCACGATCCGCGTCAAGAGCAAATTGAACGAGAATGTCAAGACCTTGAGCATGCAGGGGAAGATCCAGGGCATCGTCATGTCGTTTCTGCCCATCGCGTTCGCGCTCATGGTCATATCCTTTAATCCGAATTATTTCGACGTCATGTTGTCCAGCCCGGTGGGCCGTGGCCTGATGGTTTACGCCGTCATTTCCGAATGTATCGGGATGTATATGATCCGGATGTTTTCCAAGATTAACGTGTAGGGGGAGTTATGGTTGTTTATCTGTCGCAAATATTTCTGTTCGCGGGCATCTTCCTGGTGTGCCTGAATTTCTTCATGTGGTTCTTCACGGCCCATGAATTAAGGAAGGTCATCAAGCGCCGCCTGCGTTACGAGATCAACCCGATCGACAAAAAATCCGTTTTTGTCCGCGTCTTCGACTTATTCGCGCCGCTGAATTATTTCATCCTGAGGCGCTTCATCAAGCGCGAGAACCTGGAAAACAAGCTTTTCGGCGCGCGCGTGGGCATGACGCCGGAACAGTTCTTCGGCGCCAAGGAGTTCATGGCCATCTTCGCTTTGTTGATCGCCATAGGGTTCCTGCCTGCCGAAGAGGTCGTCAAGATGGCCGCGGCTACGGCCGCCGGGTTCTTTCTGCCGGATTTGTGGCTGGACATGAGGCTGAAGGCCAGGAGGGCGGCTGTGGTGAGGACCCTGCCGGATACGGTCGATCTTTTGTCTTTGTGCGTGGACGCCGGCCTGGACTTTATCGCCGCGGCGCGCTGGATCGTCGAGAAATCAAAAACGTCGGCCTTCATCGAGGAGTTGTCTTTGATGCTGCATGAGATCAAGGTCGGCAAGCCCAGGCGCGAGGCCTTAAAAGACCTTTCACGCAGGATCAGCGCGCCGGATGTCACGGCGTTCGCGCGCACCCTGATCCAGGCCGACAGGATGGGCACGCCGATCGCCGAAGCCCTGGCCATTCTGTCTGAAGACGTGCGCGAGCGGTTTTTCAGGCGCGCCGAGAGGGCGGCCCTGCAGTCGCCCATGAAGATGCTGATCCCCTTGATCTTTTTCATCCTGCCTGTTGTCGGTGTGATCGTAGGCGGGCCGATTGCCATACAGTTTATGAGCGGGACCCTCCTGGGAGGCATGGGGGGCGGAGGAATGAGATGATGTTTAAACCCAATGAAGGATTAAGAATCCGGAGTGAAGAATTCAGGCGCTGCCTGGAGAACGCGCTCTTCTTTTTACTTCTTTGTTGGGGTTCTTTCAAGCTGACAGGTTCGTGTTCTGTGGCGGAACACGATCCGATACCGAGCCCAATCCGCTGGGCCATGGCTTATAGCGGAAATTCTCGAGGAAAGGAGGACGTAGGTTTAGGCGACCTAAAAACCGAACGTAATATGTGTTAAACGTACGGAATAAGCTTTGGTTAAAGGCCATAGCCTGGTTGATAGTCCTGACCTTTCTGCCTGAGCAGGTGGCATGGGCTGTCGACTATAATTGGCGCGGCGCGCTGAACGCAGGGGTAACCCCCCTTGCGCAACAGGCAGCGGTTGCCACGGACGGGTCTGTCCTTGCCAAGGACCCGGCTGCGGACAAACTCATTGCCGATTCCATCACCGTTGCCTTGAGGCAATTGATCGGCAAGCAGGCCACGGATATCCGTTTGTCAAGAGAAGTCACGGTCCACAGGAATTATCCTATTGATCTTAATGAAAACAAGGTCCAGGAACTTGACGCCTGGATGAAACAACCTAGCCGCGATCTGGTTACCTGCGGCGCCTTGGCCCTGTCAGGGCTTCTGGAAGCCTCAGGCGCGCGCATTTCCCCTTACCAGGTTGCCCAGAACGCCCTCTTGATAGACATCCTTTCAGATGCCCTGGAGATCTATTCTTATGGCGAGAATAAGAAGCTGGAGAACTCCTTGTATGCCCTGGCCAAGACAGCGCAGCTGTATGGACAGGAACTTAAACCCTTCTACTGGAAAGACTTTGACGCCAATAATAAAAATATTGCAAAAGTCTTAAATAAGTTAATACCTTTTATTGCGTTCGTAAACGACGACCATATGGTCCTTGTAAAAGGACTTTCTAAAGACTCTTTAATAATCTCTGATAATGGCCAGGAAAAAAATATTACTTTAAAGGAATTTGACAATTATTTCTCAAAATACGGCTTAGCCAGTCCTGCCCGCCTGCCGCAAGGCTATGATGTTGAGATCCTGGAAGAGGCCATGGCCAAGGCTGTTCAGGGAGCCAAGAGAAAGGTCTATGACGAGCTTCCCAAGCTCGACGATCTCTGGAAGACGGACAATGACGATCTTTGGGTGAGCGCGGGTATTTTAGCCGCTTCATTTGTCATCGGCGGTTTAGGCGGATTTTCAGGCATTGCCAATGGAGCTCAATGGAGCACGAACGCGGCCATGGCTTCCATGACAACAGGCCTGGTTGCTTCCCAGATCGGTTCCGCGGCCGCTCATATTGCCGCCACAAAATGGGGATTCAGTCCTGCCGGCGCGCAGGTCTTTGGCGCTGTCATGGGCGGCATGTCAGGAGCCGGCATGGGAATCGCTGCCGGAGGCGGCGCAGGAGGATATTGGAAGGCATCTTCCACGAATGCTTTTGGGAATTTCATGAGCCAGCATCAGGTTGTCGGGGCTTTTGCCAAGGGCGCTTTGGACGGAGCTTTCATGGGCACGGCTCAGGTTTTCGCGGAAAAGGCCCTGGGGAACAAGAATGTCCTGACCAAGATTTTCGTGCCTTTAGGCGCCTCTGCCTTAGGATATCTTGGTTCTGAATGGACCAGCAGCCAGTTAGGATATGAATCTATTTATCAGGTCAGCGAAACCGATTTCAAAGACCATGTCAATAAGGATGTTCAGGCAAAATACAACCCAACAACCGGAGCCAACGGCAAGAATACCTATTATGTGCGCGCCAGCGATTTTAATACCGCCAGCAGCAGCTGGGGTTTTCTGGGCTCAACCGGGCTTGCTGTCAAGGATGTCGGATTCCAGAAGACCATGCTTTCCTCAGCCATCGGCGGCGTTGTTGAACAAATTCTTGGCGAAGATGACTTTGGTTATTCCCGTATCCTGGGACAGACAGCGGGTTCTATCGCCGCCGGCAGGGTCATGGGCGGGCAGGACGGTTATTTGATGGACGCGCTTTTGGGCGGCGCCACCTCGGCTTTGCTGGCTACGGCCGGCGGCAAATTCGACAAGAAGACCGGCCTGAATTCCTGGGGCATGACAGCCACGCAGATGGGCCTGTTGAACTATACGGCGACATCCTTTATCAGGGCGGGCTGGGCAGGGTTCCAGTCCAAAAATGATAAAAAAGGCGATTTTATCGATACCCTGACGTCGGGCCTTTACGATACCAGTATCAATCTTCTCTCCTTTGGCAAGGCCTCTCCCTTCTTTGACAGAAGCCACATGACGAGCTTCCGCAACTGGCAATATCTTGAAAAGCTCCTGGATTTCAGCGGGGTGTCTAAATTCTACGCCAATTCGCAGCAGGTCATGGAAGACACGGGTTTGTCGTGGAGCGAGGTGGTTGATAAAGGATATGTGGATAAGATCACAAGGCCTTTTGGCAATGCCTTTGTCAGCTATGTGAGTTCCACCATGCACTACGCCGCGGCCCAGAATTTAACGGATACGTTGATGGGATTCGGACTCGAAAAATATCTCGGTTTCAATGATGTCGTGGCCAAGAAGGCGACTCTGCCGGACGGACTCACGGCCCTGATGCCCAAGGAAGCCGGATTGGACGCTCAGCTGCAGACCGCCGGCGGCGAGGACTCTGAGCAGTTCATGAAAGAGCTTCTTGAAAAAAGGCAGCTGACCGTGGTCCTGAGCAACGATACAACAGCCACCTTTAATCTCGGGAATGATAATGTGGGCAGCGTGAACTGGACGGACATCACCAATACGCCCCAAACCACGACTTTCGGCATTGATCCCCAAAGCGGCCTTCTGGCCTTGGCCGGAACAGCGGACGGATCCGTCGTGGGCAAAGGGCATCTGATCAATACAAAGTATGTGGAAGGCGTTGTGCCTTTCCTGGGACGAAAAATTTATCGGGATCCGCAAAGCCAGCAGTCCTGGATGGCCAAAAATATTTTCCGCATCGACGTCGAGCGGGAGAACGGCGATATCCTGAAGCAGGAAGTCTGGCAGGACCACCGCCTGAATGTTGTCGCCTATCCTCAGAAATTCCAGGCCAACAATCTCATGGCCAGCCGGGTCCTGGCGAACAGGACAGAGAACCAGGCGAGCATTCTTTCAGAAGAGTTGGGCATAGACAATACCACGGCCCTGGGAAAAATGTGGGTTGCTTACGAAATGGTTTACGCCAATCCCATTCCCAAAACAGACCGTTTCGGCCTGGACCCCGAATTGGAGGCCAAGCAGAAGATTGTAGGATCGGGCCTTCAGTATCAGAGAAGCGCGCTCCCGGCGATTTACGATACGACCGGGGCCATGAAGGCCGTTTTCCTCGGGTCCCGCAGCCATGAAGGAGCGCCTTTCCTTCAGGCGTTCTTTGTTTCAGCAACGCCGTTGAATTGGCACGCGACAACAACCGCTAAATCCGCGGAAAATCCGGCCCAGATAACGCCGATGGCCATGCCGGCTTCCCCGTGGACCAGGGCCATCATCAGAGATCTCGATCCGACGACGACCAAGATGGACGGCGGCCTGCAGGCCGGCGCCCGTATCGAATTCATGTTTGAGGCTTCCGGCAGGCCGGGGGAACCCGGACGCATGTTCGGACTGATGGGGGCGGATCAATCCACAACCGTCATTCGCACGGATTTTGACAGGGTCCTGCAAGGAATGGAAGGGGCGCAAGAGCTGCGCGGGTTTATGCAAAAGGTCCCGAGCCAGGGCAGAGATGTGCGCGTTTTCAACACATTAAGCACGGACAAAACACAAACGACCCTGACAGCCGTTCAATTGAACGCGCTCAGCGACGAGCTTCGCCAAGGCATTGAGGCCGGGTCCATGAGGATTGTCCCGAGCAATCTTGATCAGGCTGTTCAAAGCGGGGCCCGGGCCGCGCAACCCGAAGGATTCGCGGGTTTTGCCCTGATGACTATTGATCCGGACACCAACAAACCTGTTACTGTCAGGGCTTTGGCTTCAGGAGACCTGAAAGACGCCAGCGTTTCCGCCATAACCTCTGTTGTCGTGCCCACAGCCACCTATCAGGTATTTTCCGAAGCCGGTTTCCGTTATCCGGGAGAAACTTACGCCACAGAACTGGGCGCTAATAATACCGCACTGGCAACTTCCAATGTCTGGAATATGGCAGGCGTTGAGATCCGCTACAGCAGGCAACAGGATGGGGTTGTCAGGCCGCAGTATTCACCGGCCGCAAGCCTGGGAAGCACGTCTATGGGCTTGAGGGTGGCGGCCTATGAGATCCCTGTTCCAGGACAGACCTTAGGCGGCCTTTCGGCCTTAGGCAGCGGGACAGAGGCAAGGACCCTGGACGCAAAGATGCAGTTGTGGCAGTTCCTTGTCCCCACGCCGGCACAGGCGACGATTACGGCTCCTAAGCAGGCTGTTTCACCCGCGCTCTCTGTCTCGGGCGCGCCAGCCACGATCCAGCTGGGAACGCAGACAGCCATCCCTGTTCCCGACAATCCGGCGGATATCGCGCAGACCCTGGGCCAATTGCTCCCTGGCTCCAGAATCGAGAATATCAAGCCCGCGGATGGAAAAGCGGATCCTGTTTTCCGGATCATTCAGGGGGACAACGCCCATATTTATAATTTGAACAACAATGAGCTGGTGTTTGTTAAGACAGAACCCGTGACGCCGGAAATGATGGATGTGCCCGCGGCGTCCGTTGAAACAACGGTTGAGCCTGTCCAAACGGCCACGGCTCAGGGATTCCCTCTGCAAAGGCTGGCAGCCGCGGACGGGGCGCAGGCTTTTGAAACATGGCAGAAAACAGGAGTTGTCCAGCCTCCTCAAATCCAGGCCCAGCCCTCGGCAACAACCCCTGCGGCCGGCGGCGATGCTTCCTGGGAATGGCAGGCGCATTACCTGACGCACCTGAGCACCCCTGTGACATTATTGTCAAGCGCGACGTCCCAGGATACCTCCATTCAGCAAAGGACAGCCCAGGGCAATACCTTTGGTTCTTTGGGAATGATAGACGGCAGGATAGGGCACACTTCTACCCCGTCCATCGGCCCGTTGTCGGCGGCCGCGTGGCAGGAAAAATATATGCCTGAGG
Source organism: Candidatus Omnitrophota bacterium (assembly GCA_041649995.1). Taxonomy (GTDB): domain Bacteria; phylum Omnitrophota; class Gorgyraeia; order Velamenicoccales; family Velamenicoccaceae; genus JBAZMA01. The sequence continues at coordinate 49,206 of JBAZMA010000007.1, forward strand.
GCGCGTCCAAAACCGGCTATTTAACGCCGGGCAATGACGTCGCTTATCAGTCCGTCAATGCCATCAACACCTTGTATTTTTATCAGGACACAATTGACGCGGCCAAATACCAGCTGCCGGCCGGCGATTATGGACGCTGGAGAACGGGCCTTCTGCTGGAGCCTACAGCCGCCAATCCGCTTTACGCGCCGGCGATCGGAACACCTGATCATTCTCCGATGGCCGCGCCCGAAGGCGCCGTGCGGATCGATTTCGCCCCTGTGAAGACCGGCGGATGGAAGCTTGAATATTTCAATGCCAGGAATGAGACTATGGGGACCGAAAGGGTCTCTGCGGAACAATTCCTGGATTTCCGCAATCAGGCCAAAGACATCACCCTGCAGCAGCAGGCTGAGATCCTCAATAACACCCCGGCCAAGCCCCTGACCCCGTCTTTGACCGCCGACATTACCTATTATTACGCGGGCAATCCTTACGGCATGGAATCAAGGGCCATGGATATCCAGAAAGGCGCGATCCAGATCGAGCTCCTGCCTCATTTTAACAACAGCGCCCAGACGCCCTACATGCATTTTTCCCTGCAGTCCCTTCACAATTCTCCGGGCGCGATGTTCACGTCCCTGCAGAACAAAAATTTGACGAGCGCGGCGCCCAAGGGCACGTCTTTCATTACCTATACAAGGAACGGCAGCGGATGGGATATCGAATATCGCGGGGCCAGGGGCGAGAGCGTGGGCAAGGCATCGTTGAGCCACGCCGCGTTCATGGAGTTCCGCAGGAATTCCATTCCCATGTATCAGGAAAAAACGGTGCTGAATCCTCGGTTTGCCGAAGGCGCGGCGGATTCGTTCCTCATCGCCAACACAAAGGACCTGGGGACAGAAAATAATAATATGCTCCTGGCCAATGCCTGGGGCCGGGTTACGGAAAGCCTTGCCCGAGACGAAAGCGGCCGATTGATCGTCGAGGATGGACAGTATAAACTCCAGAACAGTTATCAGTGGCACTATCGTCAGGATGGGGCCCAGGGCCGCCTGACGCCTTTGGCCATGACCTATAAACCGACGGTGATCGGCAATGTCAGCGTCAGGGAGAACCGCAGGGATGACCACGGCCTCAGACACATCGATTATGGTTATGAAGGCGCTCCTGTTGACTGGGGCGCGGATGCGGCCAACAAGCTTACCAGGACAACGATCAAGGGAGAATATTTCCCGATGATCACGCTGGGCCGTGACAACGCGGGGAATCTGGACTGGAACACCGCCACGTCCATCATGCTCCCCACGCAGGCCGCTGTTTTGAACCAGACCGGTTACACATCCGCTGAATACGCCAAATTCGACGGCTCGCCCGACGGATTAAAGGTCAACAAGTCTTTCTCAAGCAACACCCTGTGGGTCGCCGTGGATCCCGCCGATACCCTCAAACCCCTTGGGTCAGGCTTCCTGTTCACCCTGGGGAATACGGATTATTTGAGGGTTTATGATAAACCCAGCGCTCCCGGCGCGGGGTCTTCGATGGAAATGGGCAGCCTCACCAATATCGGCAGGTTCGACGTGATGCGCGTGGATTATGGACAGTATTTGAAGCTGATGGAGACCTTGAGGACAAGGGGCGGAGATATCGACGAGAATCGTCTCGATATCCTTCTGCAGAGGCTGCAGGCCAGGGCGCAGAAAAAGGCCGGGCTGGAAAGCATGCAGCCCAGCGACACGCGCGCCGATGATATCGCGGAGGTTAACAGAGGCATTGCCGAGGATCAGGGCAAGCTCGAGCAGATGACCGGCATGAGAGATATGCAGCAGCCGTTGTTTAAGTCCGAGAGGACGTATTTGACGGACGGCCAGCTTCAGATTTCCCTGCAGCAGGATGGCGCCACGGGGCAATGGTCCGCGGAATCGCTTCATAACGCGCCCGGCGCCACGGTGCGCAATGTCCAGGCCTTTGATCCTTCCAGCCTTGACGATTCCAAACAGACCGTATCCATCAGGGATGAGCAGGGCAGGCAGGTGGGGACAAAACTTTTCTTCGACGCCGGATACGGCCTGACATTCCATAAATTCGAAGGGCTCCTGCGCGATAACCCGACGGCTGTCATGTTCTATAACGGAGATCTGATCTTTAACACCGTCATGCGTATCGGCTCCAGCGGGCCCGAGCTCTCCCCTCTTATGAAAAAATACACCAAGCCGGACGGGCAGGTCGTTTCGTCTCCTGCCACGCCCCTGAAATTGAGCGCCACGCCCCAATTCGTCATCACCGACAAAGTCGATCGCGTCAGGCTGCATGAGGCCTCAGGCGCTGTGGGCAAGGGCCACGCGGTCCTGGCCTGGATGCCTTTCTACACATTGACCGACTCACCGGTCAGGGATAGCGCCGGAAACTTGATCAAAGACGCGCAGGGCCGAAACGTCACCCGGAAGGATTTCCAGGCCCTGGCGCCGTGGACGATTCCTCTGGGAGGCTATTTGAAGAGCGGAGATTCCAATGTCACGCCTGTCAGAGGCGTGTTCATGAACATGGACAATGCCAATAAGGTCGTATCCTTCGGCCTTGTCGCTGAAGTCACCAAGGATGCGGCAACCCGGATCCATCACGACGCTTTTTACGTGCCCGGCACCAGGCAGGAACCGGCTAAAAAACCGACCCGCGCGGAGTTGAGGCAAAGCGCGACTGATCTCAGGAACGCCATCTGGGACGGCCACCAGGTCGTGGACCAGGCCATGCTGGATTATTTGAATGCCGCGACCGGCTGGAACAAGGCCCAGAAGATCATGAATGTTTTGAATCATCCTTTTGTCTCCAAGGCCAGGGGCGAGCAGCTCTTGCAGCTTCTCGACGCGGCCAAAGGATATCTGGCCCTGTCTTCGCGCGCGGACATGACGAGGATCCGCAATCTCGAAGTCCTCTCCAACAATGAAGTTGTTTTCAATGAGGGCACCAGGCTGGAAGTGGTGTTCGGATACGACGCCAAGACCGGCTATACAGCCGCGTCTTTGGCTTATCAGCCGGGTTCGGAAATCCACGGCATTATCGCGGGATACAGCCATACCACAAAACCGGTCATGGAACGCAGGGACGGCGCCGGGAACCTGGTTGACGGCAGAGAGGTCACAGGCGGCCGCGATGTCACCGTCCGTTCACGCACCGTCGGACAACAGTCCCGGGACGGCCTCAGCTTTGTGGACAGGCGCTATACGCTGGGATTCGGCAACGGCAAGATTCCTTTCTGGCTGTCGGATAATTTCGGGATATTCGGCCGTTACGGCACGTTGAAATTCACATCCAACAGCCAAGAACCGATCAAGGTCGACGGAACGTTTACGGGCGTTTCTGTCAGGGCTCAGGCGCCCATCCTCGGCGAAGACGGCAAGACCAGGATGGGGACCAGCGTCAGCACGACTGTCGGCGCCTGGAACGGCAAGGACTTTACGGATGTCAGATTTTTCGAAAGGCAGTTTAAGACCGGCGGCAAGACGTTCTACGATTTCGCCGTGGGCAGCGTTCCTTTCGCCATCGAAGGCCAGGGCAAAGACAGGGACCTGGCCATGGCTTATCATCAGCCGGCTTACAGGGGATATCTTAAGGGCGGCGGCGAAGAGGTGTATTTGAACCACCTGGTTTTTGATTATGGCAAGAATCGTCTTGGACAGGCCCATGCCGTCGGCTTTGGTGTCATGAGGGGATCGGCGCCTTCATTCCCGAGCGCGGTTCCGGGCGGAGACGGTCAAAATAACGCCGGCGGTAATCTTTCCGGCCCGGCCACCATCGCGATCGTGCGGTCTATCTCCGGCGGTACAGCCATGTATGAAGCATGGGGCATTGTTCCCGGCAGCAAGATCGGGCCCCAGGCGCACCAGGCGCTGGGTTTGAGCGGCGGCATGAGGACGCAATTGGCGACCAGCGTCCCCGGCTTCTTCCAGGTCGGCCTGCCTTCTCTGACCTTTGGGGTCGACAGCACGCTGTTCATGCCGGGGACCTACACGTTCACGGAAGAGAAATATTTCGGAAACAAGGCCACCAAATATTTCGGCAAATTCACGTATTCCCCGACGACCGCGGGAACGTACGGCGTTATCCGTTACGGCAAGAGCGGCGTATTGTATTTTGATATGGCGCGCGAACGGCAGGAACACTATGTGGGCCTTTTGAGGGCCAATGACACAAGGCCGTCCACAAATGCCGACGGGCTTGTCAGGGTCCAGAGGGATGCGGCGGGCAAGGCCATCCTTGACCAATACGGCAGGACCCTTCCTGTGGAGGAAAAAGTTTCCCTCATCGGCCACGGCGATATTTCCATGCGCGCCTTCGACATCACGACAAGCCACGGGGCCTTTGCCCTGGATACGTCAAGGCTCGCTGATTTTACAGCCACCGGCAAAGTGAAATTTGACGGCGACCAGGAACGCGCGATCGGCGGTTTCAACGTTATTTATGAAGAGACCAAGGCGGGAAGGACGGCCAAATATCTGGCCATCTTCCTTTTGGGCGCGGATCAGCCTCATCCTGTGGGCGAAGAGTTCCTTTCGGGCCGCCAGAACACCATGCCTGTTTTGATCACGGCCAAAGAGGAATACGGCAGCGATTTTGACAGGCGCTACGGCAACGTCAGCCTGAGCGGTGAAAGCGCCAGGCTTACGCAAAACCGCCAGGAAATCACCATCACAGGCTTTGACGAGAGCGGACAGGGACGCGCCCTTCTTTCCGGATATGATACGGCCACGGGAAAAACAGGCTTGTGGTGGCGCCTGGGCGAGCTCACCGACACCGGCGTGCAGGTCATCGACAACGACGGCTATATCAATCTCGGCACAACGATCGGCTATAACAGCCTGGTCAAATTCGCCGGCGACGAACGGGGTATGAAGGCCGCCATCAACTTCGGGTATTATCTGCAGAATAATTTTGAAGGGCTCTCCGAGCAGGGCTTCAGGATCAAGAAATGGACGCCTCAGCTTGTCAAGGATATTGAGAATGCCGGGCTCACAAGCGGCAGTAACTTCGCGCCTGTGGCTGTCTTGGACCGCGGCGAGTATCATCTGGAATTTTCCAAGGAACGCAGGATCGATGAGAGGAAATGGTACAGGGATGATGAGGATGTCTGGCATCGGACCTCCGCGGGGCAGTACGAGTTGAGCGGTTCCCTGGACAAATATCTGACATCCATGCACGAAAGAAAATTCCAGTCCAATGAGGGCGGCTCGAATTCCGTGTTCGCCGGAGGAGAATGGACCCGCCAGGACATCACCGAGAGAATGAAGAACAGGGGCGGGTTTGAAGGCAGGAACTGGTATGACCTTTTTGAAGGGGTCAACGGCAATTACGGGACCAACGATGTGCTGATGATGTTCAATATGGGCGGCAAGCATACGGCCGCTGTCTTGGACGGTAACCAGCTGATCCAGCTCTATAACAACATCGGGGCTGCCGGATTCACCGGAATCGCTCCTTTTTATAATCAATTGAAAACCATGAACACCATGGCCAAGGTCCAGGGCGGAGTGGACATTGCCATGGCTGTTATCACGGTGGCCACGTTGGGCTACGGTTTGCTTGTGACCGCGCCTGCCAAAGTCCTCGCTTCAGGCGCCACGAAGGTCACGGTTTCCGCGGTGCTCAGAGAATTTACCAAGCAGATGGCTGTCCGCTATGTCACAACAGCGGCCGTGGGCCGCACCCTGGCTTCTTACGGCGCCATGGCTGTGGCAGACCGCGTGATGACAGGCGAATGGCACCTGCTTAAGCCGTGGGCGAGCCCGCAAAACGCGCAGCTGGCTTTGAAGACTTTGGCCTTCGCCTTTATTACCCAAAAGCCGTTGAACACATCAGCCCTTACGGTCGGGACCATTTCCAATTCTGCCAGGGCCATTGCCGGACGCGTGGCCATCAATACCCTTAAATTCGGCGCTGTCAATGAAGTGGTTGCCAACGCCATCAGCCTGGGAACGCAAGGTAAGCTGGTTACAGACTGGAAGGCGCACGCGGTCCTGATCGGGAGCGCGATGTTTGCCGGGGCAGCCAGAGAGCTGGCTTTCCAGGGATCGAATCTGGCAGCCACAGGCCGCCTGGTCAGCGTCGGAAAGGCTTCTTTCGCCTCGAACATGTCTTCTGTGGCCCGGTTCGCGGCTTCTCATCCCTTCATGACGAATACAGCGGCATCCATGGTTTCCCAGTCGGCTTTGTGGGGCGAAGTGCATTTGTTGACAGGCATGGCTTCCAGGGCCGCGACCGCTGACCGCAACAACCAGCAGGAGATCGCCAAGGTCCTGGCCGCGAATCAGATGTTCAGCGATTGGAGCACGGGCATGGGGCAGGGTCTTCTCTTCGGCGGCATCATGGGCGTGGGTTCTTCGATCGCCAATTCCGGAGTCGCCTCGAGGATTGCCGCTTCGAAGTTCGCTGGCACGGGTTTCGGAAAACTTGTCACCAATCCGTTGGTTGTTTCTACCGCGATCGGCGCGGTCGCGTTCCCTGCCGCCAAGACGCTTCTGGAAGGCAGCGGCCTGAAAGGCCTGGGGGACAATTATTCGAGCGGATGGAATTATCTGAGAGGCGGTATGCTGGGATTCGGCGCGGGCTGGGGCTTTACGAAACCAGCCAGCGCGTCGAGCCTGCAGGCCTGGACAGGCAGGGGTATTTTGACAGCGCCCGCCGGCTGGGGCACGGGCTTTGCCAAGTTCGGTTATGGTTTTGCCGTCGGAGCGACGACCAAGGCCGGGGTGAATACTTTTGAGCGCCTGGTCAACGGGCAGGGTTTTGGCGCCGGAGAAATTCCCTCGGAGGTTATTTCCGGCGGGCTTCAGGGAGGCCTGGGGGCCTGGTATCTCGGCAGGAACGCGACAAATCTTTCTTTCAGCCTCAGGCCTTATTCAGGCGCGGGCATGCCTCATTCGACGAGGATTTTTGGAATGTATGACCTGGGCCGGGCCAGGGGCGCGGAATTGCTGTACAACCGCGCCTTGGCAGGCGCTGTGGAATGGACCGTGGTATCTCCGGCATTCTCTACCGCGGGGGCCGCGATCACCGGAACATTGAACAAGCTCGGCATTCTTCCCAATGTCAGCGAATTTTCTGAAAACAGCTGGGTTCTGGTCGCCAGGGGCGCCGACGCCCGGGGCCGGACGCTTTACACGTCTCTGAATGAAAGGGATATCATCACGAGCATCACCACAGGGCCGAATACAGGTCTGTGGATGAAGCCCGTTTTCGATGTTTTAACCACCAAGACTTATCAGCCTACGGCGTTCAACCAGGGAGGCTTGGTGGAAAGAGGAGCGCGTATCCTCGGCCAGATTCCACGGGTCGGGTCTGCCGCGAGCAGATGGGCGGAGGCGCATCAGGGGCTCCTGACATCCAACTTTGTGAAAAAAGCCATACCTTTTGCGCAGTGGGCTGATTCGACGGTGTTGTTGATGCCCACAGTCGTTACAGGAACTGAGGCTATGGTGAATGTGCTGGATATCGGCTTGGCGGGCCTGGCAGGCAGGGAAGCCAGGGTGACGCCGATCCTTGATCCCGCGGGTAACATTTCCACCCTTTCGGTCAATGGCCAGGAAATCGGTTTGCACGATGTTTCCTTCTACCTGGGGGCGGGAGAAAAAGAATATCTGAAGTTCATGCCGTTTTTGATGATGTCGCAATATGATTCTCTCAGAGGAAAAGAATGGGGCGAATTAAGGGAGCTCGGCAGAGAAGCTACGTCGAGGGGGAACACGCGTTTGGCCGACCAGGTCCGTCAGGAACAGACGTTGAGGGTCGCCCCAAGGCTGGCGCGCAGCGCTTTTGAAAATGGAATCAAGGAATTTAACAATAAGAATTATCAGGCTGCGGATACTCATTTCGGAAGGGCCGCCCAGCTGCTTGGGGGGACAGACGCTTCGTCCTTCTTTAATCAAGGTATGGCGCGCAAGGCCATGGGCCAGGTTGAGCCCGCGGCCGAGGCGTTTGCCAGGGCGGAATCCATTTCCAGAAAAGCCGGAGACCTGGATTTTGCCAGGAACGCTTTCCGGTCGAGGTTGTCTTTGTATAACCCCGAACAGGCCGAAGCCGTGGTCGCGCAGTCTATTACCCAGATCAAGTCGGAGATGGGCCAGGCCAGGACAGCCAAAGATGCCCCAAGGATGACGGATTTAAGGGGCGAATTGGAGTTCCTCGCGTCCGCGCGTTTAACCCTCAGGGGTGAGATGGCGGCTACCAGCGGAAATTTTGACCGCGCCGGAATATTTTATAACGCGGCCCTGAGAGTGGACGCCTTGAACGCGGACGCCCTGATGGGGTTAAGGACGATTGATCCTTTGCGTCAGTTGCGGCTGCCTGATTCCGTCGATGCGCAGACCGTCCAGTCTAATGTCCGCGGCCGTCAGGCCACTATCCAGGATCAGATAACAGCCAGGGATACCCAGATTCAGAATTTAAGGACAAGGGCGGACGCCTTGAGGTCTGAGGGCAGGATCCAGGAAGCCTCGGCCAGAGAAGCCGAGATCCAGAAGCTTGAGGCCAGGAATACGACCGCGCGTCAGTATTTAAACGTCTTGCCGCAAATTGAACAAAGGGCCCTGGCGCAGATATCCCAGAGGGAAACAGCAGGCGCTTCTTCGCCCATTGTCCGCCAGCAGCCTGTTCCCAAAGAACGGGGCAAGGTCACCGATGCCATCGGCAGGCTCAGGCACTCTTCAGGCGGCGAGTTGAGCGGATTGAAGGTTGTGCTTGTGGGCGACGCCGGAAAATCCGGCTACATCGTCGGCAGGCACAGGGCTTATGTGGAACTGGATTCCTCCAAGCCTGATTTCGGAACGCTCTATGTGGCCAGGGATTTCTGGACCGCCGGGCGCAGGGGGAGCGACGCGGCCATCAAGAGGGATTTTTCCCAATTGCGCAGGACGGCCAGGGATTACAGCACGCTGATCAGGGAGGTCAGAAAACAGCCCGGATTTAACGGGTCCAACGCCCGGGAAATGATCGAGAGCGGGCTGCTGAATGTCGTTGTGACAAGGCAAAAAGGCATGGGCATGCTGCCCATCCAGGCGTCCCTGAGGCTCAACGAGATCAGGCAGGGAGTCATCGCGGATTACGGCCAGACGCGCCTGAGCTACCAGTTTGAGAGGGCCCTGCAGAAGGCCACGACTGCCGCGGATGTCAAGATCGCTGTCGAGGCCGCTGGCGGAAGCGGCAAGACCTTTGTGGACATTGTCATGCTGCCGTCAGTATTAGCCAAGAACCGCGCCTTGAACGCCATGACCGCCATAACGACATACGGCGATCAGAATGCCGTCATCCTCTACGAGTTGGCCAGAAATGTGTACGGGGATAAGCTTGGCGCGATCCGTTTCACAGACCGCAATTCTTCCCATCAGTTAAGGGATTTCGGGTCCCAGATTGAAATTCTTTCGTTTGATTCCTACACAAATCTTGTCCACGCGGAAAAGAGGGGCGGAGAAAAAGGCACGCACGTGGATATGGATAAACTGAGAAGGTCGATCTTCATTATCGACGAGGCGCACACGATCGGCGTCCTGCCCGGCATCCGCGAAGGCCAGGGCACGGAAGTCATCGTCGAGGGTAGAAGGGATTACAACAGGCTGGCCAATGAAACGCGCGGCCTTGAGCGCGACCTTCAGATGACGGGCCAGGAGGCCTTCAGGGCCATGCAGCAGGATATGCCTCTTCAGGCGCCGGGGAGCTATAACAGGACGCTTACCACCTCAGGGGCGTCTGCCAGGCAGCTCAAGGTGGCGCAGTTGGCAGACAACTATTTCAGGGCGCGGGAATATGAAATGTATTCGCATGCCAGCGGCAGGGCGGATATGTACCGCACGAGTTTCTCAGGATCCCAGGCCCCGCTTCCAGCCGGCGTTCAGGCCATTGTCGCCAGGGCGAGAGGCGCCAATTCCGCCTTCGGAGAGATGAGCGACAGGGGCGTGGCGAGAACCCTTACCTTTGAAAAACAGGGGCAATTGTTCGGCAGGAGATTTGAGGATGTGCTGGGCTCTTCCTATTATCAGGCAAAATATCAGGAAGATCTGGGGTCTGCGGCGCGCACACCCCGGCAGGTTGCCCAGGTATTGGGACAGAAAGTTTTTGAAGGCGCCATCAGGGCGTCCCTGTACACAGGCAACGAATATTCCATTACGCAGAATAATATCCAGGTCCTGGCAGGAAGCGGCAAGGCTGACGCGAGGCTGCATTTGCCCATGGGAGAAATGCAGTATTTGCAGATGGCCTGGAACAAGCCTTTGACAAGGCCTCTGGGAGATACCCGCAATGTGACAGAAGCCTTTGACGCCCTGAGGGAGATCGGCGGCGGCCTGATGTTGACGGCAACATTGCAGAAGGGTTCTATTGCCGAAATGCAATTAGACGGCATCGGATATAAAGCCAAGAGCGGGGCCAAGCCCAACATTGACTATCAATCCGACTTGTCCTCCAGCGCGCCGGCCATGTATAGGCGGATGTATGACAATATTCAAAGGACAGGGGTGGCGGATTCCGGGCAATTCGCCCTTTTCAGCGGCCACAGACAGTCCAGGGAATTCAGCAATTATCTGGAAAGGGCGCATTTATACAGGCAGGATGCGCAGGGCCACGCCGTTGACAGCCTGGGCCGGCGCATTTTCAATGACCAGGGCGCGCGTATTGAGGGAACAGGGGCGCCTGTGCGTCTGGACAATATTTCCAGGGTCAGGGGCCTTGCCGGCGCCGGCAGACAGGTCAGGGGCGAGAATCTTGTGTTTGGCCCGACCATGCCGGTCGCGGTTGAAAAGGCGCAAATCCTTGGCATTGCCGAGTCCAACAGCCCTGTGCGGCTGCTCACAGGAACCGTCGCCCATATCGGCACAGGTGTTGACGTGAACTGGGCGGATGGCGCTATCGCGCGCAAGGCTGTGCACCTGGCTTATCCGGAAGATATCACAGGGCCGGAAATGATCCAGGCTATGAACCGCGCTGCCGGCGCCAGAAGCACCGGGCTGGAGGCGGCCAAGGTTTATCTTTACACCAGCTCCGACAAACTTGACGCCACGCCGAGGATGGCTTCCTTGAAACCCGCCGACGGAAAATGGACATCCGAAGCATGGGATCAGGGCTTGAGCAGCGTCCAATTCCAGAATGAGTTGAGCCGCACGCGTATCCCGGCTGTTTCTTCGCAGAGACAGGCGCCTGCCAGCGAATATCAGGGGGAATCCAACGTGACGCGAGGCTCTCCGAAGACGGTTGATGAACTCGCCGGCCGCCTCGTTGACCGCGGTGTTATCCAGGCCGAACAAAGAGGCGATTTCACGACATCCTTTGTCGCCAGCAACCCGGGCCTTGTCCAGGCCAATGGCACGCTCAGCGACGCAGGAAGAAACGTGGCCGGCCTTTCCCTTGTTGTCCTGGAAGGCACGCCGGTCCAGCAGCAAAGTTTCCAGGCAGGGCTTAAGACCATAACACCTTCTTCAGAGATCCATTTTGATTTTACAGCCGCGCCCCAGGCGCCGGTCATGGCGCCTCTTGAGACCATTTCCGCTGTCCGGCAATTGGCTGACAGCGGAGTGATCAGCCTGAGCGATAACGGCGCCAGGCTCAGCAGCTTTATGCAGTATGGGGCCTTTGCCTCTGTGGCCCCTGAAAAATTTGAAGGCAAGGTCGCTCTTTCCAGCGTCGCCCAGGCCGTAGGTTTCGCTCAGATCGACAGCGTCCCGTATCATTTCGCCAACACCCTGCTTAACGCCCTTCCGCAAGCCGATCCTTTCAGGACCGCTCTCGCTCCTGTTATTCAACAGCAGCAGAAGGCCTATGAGTCGGCGCAGGCTTCGCTGAACGATTTTACGCGTTCCCTGCAAAGAGGTTCTTCCGCCCAGCAAGGATCGCTGTTGAGGCAGATGTACAGGGCGCAGGCGGCTTTTGAAAAGGCCCAGCCGACCATGGCCAGGCTCTCAGACATCGCCGGCACGCTGCCGGGCGCTCATGCCGAAGACTTTATTTCCTGGTTTACTCCGCATGTTCAGAGCACGCAGACCATGGCCAATGTCGTCGGCGGAGGCGTTTATAATTTGAAGAGATTTGAAGTCCCGATGGAGAAGATGACGCCGGGCCAGATCGTGTCTTTGTCGACCACTTACGCGGCTTCGGATATCCTGGCCGCCCTGCCGAAAAAAGCTTCTTCCTCGGACGTCGTAAAGCTGGCCCGCGGCGTGCAGAGGCTGGCGCGCGTGCAGCAGTCCCTGCAGGTCTTAAAGGAAGCCGGCATCCCTTCGATCGCGGGGTTGAATAAGACCAACCTCCAGGTCCTGGCCTCCAACGAGAGGGCTTTTGGCCGCCTCATGGAAATCGCGGGCAGGAAAATCACGCCGGCCATGACAACCCCCGCCAGGCGCGCAAGGGCGCTGGAAAGCTTCCTGAATGATGTCAGCAAGGACGCGGATCTGCTCAGACAGCAAGGGATATCCTTAACAGCGGATAAAGGGATTACTCCTGCCGTCATTCTTTTGACCGCCAGGTCTGTTGTGAAGGAAAAAGGCCTGCCGTCGATCCGCGAGGCCAATGAGTTGACAAGGAGCCTGGCCAATGATGCCGCGTTGATGGTCGCGGGCCTGGGCAGCGCGCAGTCGATCGCGCAGGATTTTGAAGCTTTTAGGACCTCAGGCCGTGAAGCTGTGGTAAAAGCCAGGACTGATATGAGCGGTTTGGACCAGGTCCTGCAATTGTTGTCGCAGAAACAGGCCGCTATCCAGAGAACGCCGGCTGCGGCTGCCGTATTGCCTGTTCAGGACAGAGACTGGCATTTGGCGGAACTGGCCCTGATTTCCAACTTAAGGGTTGCCGCGATCAACGGCCAGATCGATTTGGCCGGCGTTCAGCAGAAACTGGGGGATTGGCAGAAAGAAGTGACGACGATCGCGCAAAAAGTTTCTGAAGAAAGAGGCCGGCTGACATCCGCGGGCGTGGATCAGACGAGATTCTTTGAACTTCAGGAAAGCGTGCTCGCGGGCGAAGGCGCCATCCATACGGAGATCGGCCAGGGGGTCGGCCAGGCGTTGAAGAGGGCCGAACAAGGCGTCAGCCGCAGGCAGCAATATGACCGCCTTTATCAGCAGATCGGTTACGCGGGCCGACGGTATAACCCGGCGGGATTTGTCAGCGGCCTGCGCCAGTCGTATTCGGCTCCTGTCCAGCAATATATCACCGAGAGACAGGCTGTCAGCCAGCAATTCTCACAGGACCTGCAACAGACTCCGGCTTCTCATGTGTTGCCCGGCCTTGGGACTTTGGCGACGGCAGGAAGATATGATTTCACTCAGGCCAGCGTGCCGATGCCGGATGTCTCCGGATTAAAGAGCCCGTTGTGGCAACAGGCATCTATCCGCCAGGCTTTTGAATCCGGCCTTCAGCTCCAGGTGTTCGGCCTGGTGGGCGGTCTGCACCAGATGATCAGCGATGTCAGGGCCAGGATCGTGCCTGCCGGAGTTCCCGTGGCGCAGGACAGGCAGCATTTGAGCAACAGGTCGCAAACAGCCCTGGACACGATCACCAGTGTTTTGGAGGGAGAACCGCACTGGTCCTTAGAGGCCAAGATGAGCAGGGTGCAGACCCACGCGGGCGTGCCCGAACAGATGCCCCAGGCCTTGTTTGACAGGCGGCCTGAAGCCCTGCAGGGACTTCAGTCTTTGTTGTCGGAAACAGCGCAGACATTGCCGGCAGTCATCCGCGAAGGCGCCAATCAGGAACTTGGCGGCAATTTCGTGGACGATGCCCTGATCCAGAGCGTTACGCAGTCCGTCATGAACGGTTTGCAGGTTTCCGTGAGAGTGCCGGAAGGCTTGAGAAGCGCGGGTTATGCCGAATCCTTAAGAATCCGCGGCGGATACGCTCTTGTCATGAATCTCAAGATGGGCCGGACGCAGGGAGATTTCTTCTCGCCCTATGTCAGGGGCGTGATTGTTCCTCATGAATTCACGCACATGATCAAGGATGTCCTGTCCCAGCAGCTCCTGTCGCGCGCGGCTGCCGGCCAGATCACCCTGACGCCTGCTCAGAGGACGATCGTCACCAATTGGCAGATCGGTCATCTGCAGAATGAAAGAGGCGTGGATACGGATGTCATGCAGCATCTGGCTCAGGCCGTTTCCAGGCAGGATACTGCGGCCCAATCTTTGAAAGCGGACGCGGATATCCAGCAGACAATTTCCAATATCCCCGGCATTTCCTCTGTTGATGATCTCGCGGCGTTCGCGGCCCCGAATGTCCGCCGCGAGTTATTCACAAAGATCAACAGCACAGGCGACAGAGGATTCATGCTGTGGCAGGAGCCTCAATATCCCCGTTTTTCGCTTCCCGCATCAGGCACAGACGGCGCCACAGGAGACGTATCCGGTCAACAGCTGCAGCAGCAGCCTTTTGACAGGCCGCTGTCTTCTCCTGCCTCTCTGTCCGTTGTCAGAGGGGAGTTGGAAGCTTTCAGCGATATGCCCACGCGTGTTCTGGACCAGCAGGTTTTGACCGCGCGCGCTGCGGAATCTTCCGTGAGAGAATTCAGCGTTAATGCGGCGCCGATGTCCGTTATCGCGGATACCTTAAAAGAAAGAGGATTTGCCCGGCATCTGCCGGAACCGCAGAGAGTGCGCGCGCGGGTGGAAGCCGCGCAGGCCTTGGTCCGTGAGGTCAGCAACGCCCCTATCGTAAGCCTGCAGGATTTTCAGACCAGGCAGCTGCCTCAGGAACTTATCGCCGCGCTTGCGCCTGTTGTTAACTTTACCCCTGCTCCGGTGATTTCAGCGCCGGCGTCTTTGGCGTCGCTTTCTGAAACGATCTCGGCCTTCCGGGGCAGCTCTGTGGTTGACGGCGTTTCCATTGTTTCCTCGCCGGTCCAGAGAAATGTCCGGATGCCCGAACTCAGGACAAGGCCTTCAACCACAGTCATGAGCCGCCGTGAATTCCTCAAGAAATCCCTGAAGTGGGGAGGATACGCGGTCGGTGCCTACATCGGCCATAAGCAGCTGGGCATGATGGAAGTCTATGACATGCTCTCCGACAGAAAGCCTTTAGACATTGTCGCCGAACTCAACAGGCAGCCTGCTCTCTACGGATATATCAGCGATGTTCATGCCATGTTCGGGGACCAGTTGATGAGCCTGCAGGATTTCCAGAGGCTGGTGGAGTTTAAGGAAAAAGATGATCTGGGCTTCATGCTGGATGTTTCCAGGGACAGCCAGAGACAGGTGGCTTCGATCCTTCATGGCGCCAATGTTCTTTTGAAGAGCTTAGACAAGCTGGAAGAGGTGAAGCCTGCGATCCTCGGCGCCTCCCGCGCCCAGAACCTCGAGCCTGAATTTACGGGCGCCATCGCCCTGACAGAATTAAATGACAGGCCGCGCGGAGAGCCGTTCTTTGATTTCTGGGGTTCGCTGGCCCGCAATACCTCCGTCGGCCTTATGCAGGTGCAGGTCGGCACATTTAAAGAACAGCGCGGTTCCAGACTGCCCGGCATTGTTCAGGCCTACAGGCTCAGGGATGACGCGACCAATATCGACGCGGGCGCCAGATATCTCAGGCAACTGGCAACGATGGGCGCCAATGATCACGGCCTGACGGAATTGACGGCGCCTTCGCAGCGCTGGTCGAAACAGGGCAAGCTGGGCGTGGCGGCAGGTTATACGGCGCAGGCCTGGTCCGAGCGCATCATGACTATGGCCGAACCGCCGTTTTTGGATTACGCCCAGCAGGCTCAGGAAAGCGAAGGGCGCGACATCAGGGAGGCCGCGGCTTACGCGCACACCGCGCTCAGGGGAGAGAAACTCCTGCGTGAGATCAGGTTCTTTGAACCGCAGGCTTCTTCGCCCGCGCGTTCCATGGCCGCGCCTGTCAGCTCTCCTATTTCTCTTGCCATGCCTCAACCGTCCGGACGCATGGATCTCAGGCAGGTCAATGCCGTGCTGGAATCTCCTTCCATCGGCGTTATGAGCGTTGCCAGAATCGACCGCGTCTTTGATGAAACGGCTCTCAGGGCCATGGCGCACGACGGCACGGTTATTCCGCTGACGTCTTTGACGGATGCTTCCGGCAGGACCATTATGCAGGGCAATGCCGCCCTGCTTGATTCCCTGACAAATCTCGGCCTTGTTTCCCCTGAGCTTGGCAGCCAGAACGGTGTTTTCCTCGTGGCCACAAGGGACAACAGTCCGTTTGTCGAAGACAGCTCCGGCGATCTGCACAACCGTTCCATCAGCACCGCGGGCCTCGGGCCTTCCACGATCCTCAAAGGCGTGGGCACAAGGGCGCGCATTCCTTTCGATATCAATGAGAGGAGCTCGGAAAATTATATCGATGGCGGCATGACCGCCCAGAGGCTCAACAGGCAGGCGGAAAGGGCCCTCGAGCTTCAGAACGCGCTCGCGATGGCCAGGACAGTCATCCCCGGTTTGCCCGAAGATCTGTTCTATACTCCGGCCGCCGCGTGGAAGCCTTTGTATTTAACGGTCAATACCCAGGGCCATAACAAGGATTATCTGGCAGGCAGAGGGTACCAGGACATCAGCGGCCAGGGCCGCTTCCTTATCCCCGTCGATTCTTACGGCCAGATGATGGGAATCTATCACTCCCGCTGGCAACAGGCGGCGCAGGATATGCGCTTCTTCGGCTACAGGGCGACAGACGCCGCCAGGGTCCCGGAGGTCTCCAGGCGCATGGATGTGTTGAAGGCCAAGGCCAATGTCTCCGACAGCCGGGAATTGTTCCGTTCCACTGTTTCCAGGTATGCTGCCATGGCCGCGGTGATCCACGGCCCGATGGACGCTGTCAGCGGAGGCCATCACGTTCTTCCGGCCGGCGGCGACTATTCTTCGATGTTCAGCGCCAAAGACATGGGCGTGTTCAACGCCTTTGATTATGATTCCATCCGCACGCGCCAGGAATATATAGAGGAATACGCCGCGCGTCACGCGCAGGACCAGAGGCCTGAGGCTGAACTGAGGCGTTCGGCGATTGCTGAATTTAACGGGATCAGGGCCCGGGATATCGAGATTGCCAAGAGCACGATCAGGGAACTGGCCGGCAATATGTTCGTGTCCCTGCCTTATGAAGAAAAAGAGGCCATTGCCCGCCAGGCCACAAGAGAATTTGAACAACAGTACAACACTTATCGCGGCCTTTTGAATCAGGAGGTCGGCGGCATTCGTTCTTCAGCGGCGGCCTCTTCCTTGAGAAGCTCAGCGCTTCCGGGCACAGACGCCGTAATTCCGGACGCGGCGACCTATCTGGGCCCGCAGGCGGATTATTACAGGACGCTTTCCGGCATTTCTTCTCCGGCGGCCGTGCGCGCGCGCAATGAAATGAGCGCGCTGGAATCCATCAAGAGCTACGGCAAGAAGCTCGCCGTCTGGTCGGTTCTGCTGGGGGCCGTGATGCTGCCGCAGCAGTATTTCTCGGAAAACCGCACGGCGGATATGAGGCTGGCGGGTCAGCAGGCGCCTTCCGTGACAGACGCGGACTGGATCGCCAAATACAACAAGCATCCCAGGCTCACCGAGGCCCTGGGGCTGATTGCCAGGCACGACAGGGAGATGTTTGATTTCATCAAGAATAACAATTTGGCCGGCGATCTGCCGGTCTTTTACACCAGCGACGGCAACGGCAATGTCGGAGGTTTCTTAGACAGCAGGAATATGGGGTGGAGAAGTTATGTGAACCCCGGCGGCGCGGCCTTGAGGATCAATTGGAATGCCAAGCCCATCGATCCGGCCGCGATGCTCGCCGAGCTTAAACGCAGCGAACAGTTCAGCCCGGAAAAGAAATCCAGGCTTCGCGCCGAGATCGAAAGCATGACGCGGGAGGAACTGGAACCGCTCAGCGTGCGCAATATCGCCAAGATCCTTGTCCATGAAGGCCAGCACGCGATGGACATGGGCGGTTATTACAACGATCCTCTCTCCATGAGGGCGGAAGCGCATGTCAGCGTCTTTAACGCGATCCCTTATGAAGAAAAAGCGTTCGCCCGCGAGAGCAGATTCCTGACAGCGGCGGGCTTCCGCACCACTTCTTTCGAGGATTTTGAGAATTTCAGGCAGTTGTATGAAGACAGCGCCTCATTGCCGAAGGCCGGCCTGCTTTTGATCGACGCGCTGGTCTTGTTCGGCGTGCCCGCTTTGTTGCCCAACAGGCGCGCCGGCAGGCGGCGTTCTCCGTCAACAACACGCGCGACGCGTTACAGCGGCATTTCTTCCCCGGCCCTTATGTCCCGGTTGAGCGAACAGCAAACCGCGGATCTTTCAGGCGGCATCCGCTCCAACCTGCCTGAGGTGAAAACGAGGATGACTGCTTCCGTTTCTTCTCCGGTGTCTTTGACAGGCCTGGGCCTGGCTTTTTATGGAAAACTGGCCGATGCCATTCCTCCGCCTTTGCGCAGGGTTGATGCCGGTAATCTGCAGCTTTATCCGACATATTATTTAGGGCCCGCGGTCACGCTTCAGGACGGCACGCGTATCGAAACCGGAGACAGGATCGCCCGCGTGCATTTGCACAATCTGCCGAAGATGCCTGAGGGCATGGGAAAAGTCGCGTACACGCGCCGTGTCCTTCTGCCGGCTTTTGAAAACAGCCTGCCTTTGGTTGCCCGGCAATTGAGGTCGAATCCGAAACTTGCCGGCGTTAAGGCCCTGCAGATGGAAAGCTCCCTGTTAACAGAGGGATTTGCCGGAAGATACGGAGTTACGCTGGCACCTGTTGGAGCGGCAAAGGCCTTTGAAATCAATCTGCTCAGCTCCCTGGATACGCTGCGCCTGACAGGCAGCCTCGGCGCCTTCCGGGATGTCCGCAGGGGATGGCTGTCAACAGCAGATTCTACAGGCACAAGAACCGTGCCTGCACGGACAGAAACAACATATTTCGATGAAGAGGCATGGGACCTGCCTGTGGCAGCCATGGAATCCATTTCATCCCCTGCCTCCCTCGCCGGTTTAACATCTTCGCGTCCCGAGACCCTGGCGCTTGTCAGTATCTCAAGCCCTGCTGTGGATAAGAGCAGGGAGCTTTCCGCCGCCGTCCAGGTGGAAAACTTCATGAAGGAAATGGGAATAACGGATGCCGATCTCGAAGGTTTCTCCGTCGCTCCCGCCGGAACGATCATGGAAAGCCTTCACGGGCCCGAAGGCGGTTCCCTGGAAGAGAATTCAAGGCAGCAATCCTTTGTCCTGGTCCGCAACGGCAAACTGCTTGATGTCAAGCCTGCCGCGGACTTTGTCGCCCGCAGGCCCACGGACGTCATCCTGCAGGTTTCCAACCGCACCGGCGACGTGACGGTCATCGACGTCGGCACAGCCGTCAATATCAAGGCTGTGAATTCCGCCGTGATACAACAGGCCATGCGCGTCGGCCGCACGTATTGGCAGAATCGTTTTGGTTCCAGGATTTCTTCACCCGCTGAAATCGGCGGTATCCGCCGTGTCGAGCCTGTGCTGGCGTCCGGCATGACGGCCAATGACTTAAAGAACCGTCAACAGCAGCAGAGGACGTCTCAGCGCACAGAACAGCCGCAAGAAGCGCCCAAGCCTGTTGATTTAGGGCCGGCCGCCATTGTCACCCTGTCGCCTCAGGCCCGCCTTATGAGCCTGGCGGAACAGATGCGCGCGCCTGAAATGACATTTACTCCTGTTAAAGACGCCCGGATCGTTCCTCAGACAGTCGTCGTGGCTCAGGATTCTCTTGAGCCGATGATCATCGAATCTGTCGGCCAAAACTCCGTCAGCGTCCTGAAGATCGATCAGACAACGCAGAGCGTCGAGACCCTGACGCTGCCCATCGCGTCTCTGGAAGGTCTGCGCGTGCCTGTGTTCGCGGCTCCATCGCCGACGAAATCCTCCTCGCCGGTTCTTATGCAGCAGGCCGGCCAGATCAGGCGCGATTACTTTGCCTCTTCCAAGGCAGGGCGGCACAGAGAGTTTGTCACCACCTTTGAATCCAGGCCTGTTGAAAACCTCAATGTTCTCGAAAGCGTCAATACCTATCTTGGCCTGGCCAGTCTTCATCTGAAATTCGGGAACACGCAGGATAAGACCCTGGCGCAGAACACGCAGAATTATCCGCTCAGGGCCCAGCTCGTCCACACGATCGCGACACCGAAGTCATTGTTCGAGGCCGAGGCGCTTGATCTGGGAGATTTATCGCAAAGGGCCGATCGGCTCAGGGAGGCCGTGCGAACAGCCGCTGTTTCCGCCCTGCCGCGCCAATCCGCGCCCGTCTTTATGCCGAAGGATTTCATGACACGGCTTGAGGGCTCTTTGACCGAACCCGTCCTGACGAGCCTGACGCAGCAATTCATCGACGCTGTCTATCCGGTCGAGCCCCTGGGACAGTTGAAACTGGCGTTGACGCCTGTTTCCTCCCCCGCGGGTTCTTATAAAGGACCTGTCGAATTCCTCGGCAATGAACTTCAGAAGGACTTCTATCGCAGGACGACGCTGACCCATATCCTTCAGTACGATAGCTTTGTCACGTTGAGCCTCTTCAATATCCACGGGATCATGGTTTCTCCTTCCGACATCGCCGATGTCAAGGTTACCCGTGACGGGATAGGCAGCCAGAAACATGTGTACCTGACAACCGTGGATTTGAAAGA
Organism: Candidatus Omnitrophota bacterium; assembly: GCA_041649995.1. Lineage (GTDB taxonomy): Bacteria > Omnitrophota > Gorgyraeia > Velamenicoccales > Velamenicoccaceae > JBAZMA01. Next base: position 69,793 of record JBAZMA010000007.1, read on the forward strand.
CGGCCGCAGTTTTGATTTCGCCCTGAAGCTGGCCATCAACAGCGGAGCCCAATTCAATTTCCGGCCCGAAGAAACATCCAATCTCGGGAAGTTGAGCGGAAAAGCGGATCTGCCTCTTCCGAGATTCGGCATTGCCGCCAATACCCAGGAGTTCAACGCTTACAGCGAAGAATTTATTCACGGTTATACCACCGCCCACAGGAGGGTCCCCAAGACGCCGGAGATGGTCCGTTCTGTCACAGCGTCCTGGATGAAGGTGGCCCTTTTCCTGAGTCACTATGTGCACAAGATGCCTTTGGATGAAATAAGGCTCTATACGGTCGATGATATGGCCTGGCACAATATCATGTTGCGCACGGACGCGGCCAATCAGCCCGATCTTTCCCGCATGCCTGTTGTTGTGGATATCGGCGCCACAACCCGCCGCAACCCCAAGGCCACTCTTGTTGAAATCTACAGGCATTATCAGCAATATCCGGGATCAGCCGAAGCAGTCCTGGGCGGTGTGCTGGATGTTTTGGGCAGAAATCGCGGCATGGCGTATCTGCAGGACGCCTTGAGAGATCTCAATCGCGCGCGGCGCCTTGAAAAACCCGAACAGGACATACAGGCGGCCCTGGAGGCCTTGCTGCCTCCGGACGGCATCTCTTCCCCGGCCCTGATTAGGACTATTCCGTCGGAAATGCCGCTGGGCACCTCCCAGAGACAGCTTTTGTTCCAGGAAATGCAGCAGGTTTTGCCTGTTGTCGAATCCCGCGTGGAAGGATTCCTGCGGGAAGTTGAGCAGGCCGTTCCTTCGCTGCGTCCGGAATCTTATCCGGCCTTGATCGGCAAGGCTTCTGATATCGCTGATGAACTGCGCGCTTTGCAGAACCCTGTTATCAGGGAGACTTTGACCCTTGGCGGATTTGCCAATTCCACGGACCTTGTGAACGGCGTGTTAGGGCAGGCGTCTTTCGGCCTCCAGGTTTACAGGATGAATGGCGATCTGGATGCCTTGCGCGCGGCATTGGATGAGGCCAGGACCAGGGCCAGGCAGACCTTTGATGTGTTGAGCGAAATGAAGCCCGCGGATATGCGGCTGATGCGCCTGCAGGAGGGCGTAGAATACATTTCAACGATAGATTCCGGCCTCTCCAGCCCTGTTGTTGCCAGGACCATGAGCGTTCCGGAATTGCCGCAATCTTATGTCCTGGAAACTTCCCGCCGCCGGCTCGTGGATCTGTCCTCTTCGATTCCGTCCGCAGGAAACCTGGGTGGTTTTGGCGCGGGCATGTCGATAACAGGATTTGCCGCTATGGGCGCGTTGTCCGCTGCCCCTGGCATGACAGGTTACGGCATGGGGACGGGAATGGGTATCTCAAGCCCTGTTGTTTCCGGAATGGGTTCATTGCCTGAATTGACGAAACTTCCGGATATGCCCAGAACACAGTCCGGTTTGGACAACGCCTTACCTACATTAACAAGGATCTCTGCCCCTGAGCACGTGAATAGACAACAGGGTATTCAGCCTGTTGCCGCTCCCGCGGCCCTGAGGGCTGCTTCCAGCTTCTCATCACTTATTGCCGCTCAACAGCCTTTGACGCCTGTAGAATCGCAGAAACAGGCAGAAGAACAGTCCAGGGCCTCGACCCAGGAGGTTCCTATGGCTCCTCCAGCGCCTGTTTCCGCGAATGCCGCGGCAAACAGCAGCGCTACAGCTTCCAGCGGAGCCAGCAATGCTTCCAATACGACAAGCAGCCTGATTTCAGCGCAGTTAGGGGCTGTTCCATACTCCTCTGCGCTGATCCTGGATATCAATACCTATGCTCCGACAGCCAGGGAGATCGCAGGCTTGGTCTCAATGGTTAACGGAGTTTCATCCCCTGCTCGATCCCCAGGAGTTTCCCCGTCTCCTATGAGCAGCTCAGCTCATACGGAGATGTACCGCCATGAGCATTCTACTGCAACTTCTGTTAAATTCTATAATTTGGTTGTTTCTTCTAACTCTTTAGAAGTTAAAGAGTTAGGCAGTGTCACCGGAAATATTAAGTATTCTGGTGAGGCAGGTGCCCGGAGTTTAATCTCTGGAGACCTGGTAAGCGCAAGCAGCGCGGTAGCCCAAAAGGCAACCTTAGGTGCAGCGCCCAAGGCCGAAAGCCTTGCCACCGTAATCACGCCGCCTAACGTGAATACGCTGAATGGCGAAGTCAGGCTGGAAGCCAACATCAATAGAGGAACGCCAACCTCTATTGCGGATGCGCAGCAAACAGGGATTGTCCCGGCAGGCAAAGCGCGGTTGAGCGTGTCTCGCGAGGATCTTAATAGAGTAGGTGAGACAGGTGCCCGGGGTGTAACTTCCCCAGTCGCCAATGACAGCGCGAAGTACGCGAAGAAAGCAACAGAAACGACCGGTCTTGAGACCGGAAAGGCTATTGGGAGCACGGAAGTGTCCGCTCCCGCAGTGCGTAGCCTGGAAGATCTCAGGATAACGATAAAAGTAAGCGAAGAACCTGGCACGCAAGTGCCTGAAATACCCTTCTCGCCCACGAAGGGACTTTTTGTACCTACCGCCTTTAGAAATTCATCAAATCTCGCGCAAATTCCTCAAGTTCCCGCTCTTCACAATACGCCATTAGCTATCACGGAAACCTTTGTTTCTTCGCCTGTTGTCAGCAAGGCCCTGATTGAAGTCGGCCAGCATGAAGACAGGGTGGCGGGCTTGACGGGTTTAAGCGCGGCCTACGAAGAGAAGATCGCTGTTATCGGCCGGATCATCGAAGGCAAAACAACCGAGATCCGCGGTATCATTGAGCACGCCGGAAACCAGGAACAATACAGGAAAGAAGCCGCCAGAGAGGCCCGCGCCATCAGGGCCAGAATCCAGGAATTGAGAGCCCACCGGTCCGCGCTGGAAACCAAGCTCCAGAATGTGACAAATGCCCTGGAAAATATGCCGCTGCCTTCCCTGCAGGCCTTTGACGAAGCCGAGCAGATCACAGCCTATAGGGATTGGTTGAAGGAAACAACCAAGGCGACGATCGGCCAGAAGGTTGAGAAGGTCTTTGAAATCTTCAAGGGCGCGATTTACCTGAGATTGGGCCAGGCCCTGACGCTCGATGATTCAGACCAGCACTTTATCGGCGGCCTCACGGATTTTGTCGTTTCCCGGCTGATCCAGTTCGAACAAAAGAACAAAGGCTTTGTCACGCCTGAGGATAAGCTGGCTGCCCGTACGCACGTGGAGCGCAAGATCGGTCAGATCGTGGGTCTTCTGGTCAATCGCGATCAGGCTGTTGTGGCTCAACTCAATGAGGTCATCGGTCACTTTGATCTGAAGAGCACCTTTAATCATACGCTCTTGTCCGGTAATGCCGCGCGCCTTGCCCCTGCCGCCGACAGACAGCAGTTGGATACTTACCTGGATTCGCAATCGTCCCTGTTCAAAGGATATTTGGTCGAAATGGCCATTACCAAGATTGAACTGGCATGGGCCAGGCATACAGGCGCCACAAAGGCGGCCCTGCGGGATATCCGCAGCCGGTATAACGACACGGGTTCCAGACTTGACGATATCGAGGAGGGAGTTTACAACCGGATCATTACCTTAATCCCTGCCTTGAAAGATACGCATATTCCGCGTTCAACGCATCAGTGGCACAAGGTCGCTTCCAAGGTGGCCATGGTCGGACTGTTCAGCACGCTCGCCTTGATGACGATCGGCTGCGCGGCTATGGCGCAGAACGTCCATCATTCCGATTACGGCCTGGCTAACGGCCAGACCTATTGGGAAAACGACGCCATGCATAGCGTCGCCGCGACCCAGCCCGCGTTGACAACGGATAAGACCTCTGTGCCGCCGGCTGCCGCGATCGCCCCTGTTGTTCATCAAGGGCTGGGCAAGATCATGGGCCTGGCGACGACAAATCAGGATGAAGCCCTCAGGGTATTTGATTCTCTCAGGCAGCAGAATGTTGTGGAATTGAGGCCGCTGTCCCTGCAGCAGGCGCTGGATGCTCCGCGCGGCGTCCTGCTTCTTGATATCGATGGAATCCGGCAGATCGTTACAGCTATTCCTGACAAGCAGGCCTTTGCCAAGACATTTGTTTCTCCTGACTTAAAGGGCAGGATCAGGATTTATCAGGTTATGCCCCGCTTGCAGTCTTCCATAACGCAGCCGGCCGCTTCTTCAGACCAGGCCGCGGTGGCCCCGCAGGCGCAGGCCCTGGCTCCTGTTTCTCCGGTTACGTTGCCTGCGGCCCAGCAGCCGGTAACAGCGGCCGTTGTCGAACCTCAGGCTCCCATAGTTCAGTCGGCTGATCACGCAGCGCCTCAGACGCTTCCTCAGGCTCCCTCTGTCAAACAGCCGCAGGTTCAGCCGGTTTCCACAGCAGCCCCGGCCCCTGCCGAAAAGCAGATTGATCTCTATCCTCTGGCCCCCAGGGCTCTGCCTGAAGCGGCAGCGCCGGTTGCTTCCACACAGCCTGTCGTGGAAAGGGCCAGCGACGATCTGGAGCATATGTGGAGATGGGTCAGGACGGTTGAGGCTAATGGCGTGGCGACAGCCGTCAGCCCTAAAGGTGCCAGGGGCGTCGCGCAGATCATGCCGGAAGCCTTGCAGGATTATAACGCCAACCATCCGTCCAACCCGTATTCCTGGGATGAGATGTTCGACGCGGCCAAGAATCTGCAGGTGGGCAAGTGGTATTTGACAAGACAGATCCCGCTCATGCTCAGGAATCACAATCTTCCTGTGACCGCTGAAAACGTCCTCTGGGCTTATAACGGAGGCATCGGCAGGGTTGTCAACGGCCAGATGTATGATGAAACCAGGAATTATATCAACGCCTACAGGAACGGTACGCTTTTGAATGGCGCGGCTTACAGAGATCGGCCGGGAGTTCAGCCGGCGATCGCCGCTGCCGCGCCCCAGGCCCTGCCTGCTCTGCCTGCCGTGGTCATTGACGGCCGCGTCATCAGGGTCGGCAACGAAGCCTTCCAGATCCGCGGCGTGACAGTGGGCCATGAATTCAGCGCGGCCCAGGCGGATCTCGTCAGCCAATTGAATGCCAATACCGTGAAGTCTTACAGGCCTGTGGCGCGCGAAGTTTTGGACGCTTTGGCGCAGCGTCAGGTGCGGGTCATTATCGGCTTCAACAAGGAAGAGATCGTCAGCGGTTATTACCTGGGGTATATCCACCGCTACGCGAGCCATCCGGCTGTTTTGGCCTGGTCTCTGGGCAATGAATACAATATGCATCCCGAATATTTTGTGACGATCCCGACGGACGCCTCTCCGGAAGCCCGCGCGGAATTGACCCGTCAGGCTGAGTTCAAGTGGGCGCGGATCCTGGAAAGGTCAGCCAGATCCGTCCACGAGCTTTATCAGCAGCAGCCGGCCCTGCGGCCGATCCCTGTCACGACAGCTCACGGAGAACTGCCTACGGCTGAGTTCCTGGCTGCCGCGCCTTCTGTTGATTTCTGGGGCATTAATTCTTACAGGTGGAATGATCCCGCGGCCTTCACGGGCGGCAAGAGCATTTTTGATGAATGGCAGGCCCTTTCTTCTAAGCCCATGTATCTGTCTGAAGCCGGAGCTGATTCCTACAAGACAACGCAGGTTACGGCCGGGCCGGATGGAAGACAGATCGTCAACGGCCAGATTGATGAGCAGGCGCAGGTTAATGCCAACCTGAAGATATGGAGGCAGGTCGATGCCCGCCGCGATATTGCCTCAGGCGTGACCTTTATGTCTTTGCAGGACGAGTGGCATAAGGCCGGCAATCCGCAGACTCAGGATGCCGCCGGGTTCATGCACGCGGGCGTGCCCACGGATGGTTTTGCCAATGAAGAGTATTGGGGCCTGTTCAACGCCGACGGAACACCGAAGCTTGTTGTGGGCGCTTTGGCCAAGAGCTGGGGCGTCCCGACCACGCCCGCCGATCGTTCCAAGATCCTTGAGATCGGCCGCGAATTGCAGAAGGCCGCTGGTGTTCTCCAGACGGCCCAGGACCAGGTCGCCGCCCTGGAAGCGCAGAGAGCGGCTATGGAAGATGAACTGCGCAAAGTCGACGCGCAGATTTCCGGAACGACTTTGACCATCACAGAACACCAGACCACGGTGACAGGCCTGAGGCCTGTCGTGGAAAAAGCACTGGCTGAGCATAAGGCCGCGCAGACATCCGTGGCGCAGTGGCAGGAAAACAATTTGAAGGCCCTGGAAGGCGCTTACGATCGTCTGAATCAGGGCATTCTGGACGGCACAAGGCATTTTGCCACCGAAGTCAGGCCTGCCGTTACTGTCAAAGAAATTTTAGGCCTCAGCTTCCTGGGTCTCTTGTCTTTGGGCATTATTGCCGCCGGCGCCAAGAGGAAGAACCGCTTTGCCCGCGCCATCGGCGGCATAGGCCTGGCTCTGGTCATAGGCAGCGGGGCTATGCTGGGCATGGGATACGGTTTGAGCGACGCGCATCAGGATGCGGCTGTTTTCGCGGGCAGGCATCTTGGAATGGATGCTTACCAGGATATGAATTTAGGGCCCTATCAGATCACGATGCCCGATGTGACGGCGTGGCAGGCCCAGGCCCAGCTGCCCGCGGCTGCGCAGCAGTCCTGGGATTACGCCATTTTTGATGAAACACAGGCCCGCGCGGCCACAGATTTCCATTTCCGCGGAGCGGCCCGTTACTGGCAGAATATCAATAACACGATTGGTGTTACCGCCGACCATATGACCGAAGAGCAGGCTGTTGTCCTGATCGCGTCCATGCACGGCGGCATCACGCCGCAGGCGTCTGAAGCGGGCCTGATCAAGTGGCATATGGACACGCTTGCCCGCGCCAAGGGCCTCACCCCGCAATGGCAGACACCGGCCCAGCTGGAACAGACGCTCTTTGGCATCGGCCGCACCTACAATCTGAATGATGCTCAGGCCAGGGAAGCGGCCAGGGCCGCGCTTGCCGGCGGAGATCTGAACATGACGAAATTCTTCGGCTCCGAGGTCGGCAGGAATATGCTCGCCGAAATCGGGGCTAACCGCATTTATCCGACGGTCCAGGATGTCCTCGGCCCGGACGCGAATTCCCTGCTTGCCGGGTTCAGGCAGGGCGCGCTCATCGCCCAGAGAATGCAGGCCTCAAACACAGCCCTGGGTCGTCATCTTCTGCCTGTGACCCAGGAGTCCGTGCAGCAGCAGGAAACCCAGACAAAGGTCCGCTTTGAAGAGGTCACAAAGAAGATCACGGAAGTGACGACCTCCTTGTCCAGGAGCCAGGCTGATCTTCAGGCCCTGCAGAGCAGAAAGGCCCAGCTGATCCAGTCCTTGAATGACAAGGCCCGTGAGATCGCCTCTGCCAGGCAGACGCTGGTGAACGCGCAGCTGCAGCACAGGTTCTGGCAGCAGGAAATGACTTTGAGCGACGCGCTGGAAGCCAGCGCTGTTCCTGACAGGCAGGCCTGGACAGGCGATGCCGCGGCCCTGAACAATTTGAAAGCGAAGATCGACGAGCTGAGGGCGCAGGAAGCCAGGATGAACCAGGAGCTGGAGACCAATCCCGCCCTGACAGAGCCGCTGGAAGATGTGAGAACCCAGATCGCGCAGCTGGAACTCAGGGCCCAGGAACTTCAGGAGGTCTTCTCAACCGAAGCTGCCAGACAGGAATTGGAGCAGGCCAGGACCCAGCTGCAGGCTTCCCGCGACAGGCTTGAGGAAACGATCAAGCGGTTGTCGCAGGTGGAAGCCGTGCCGCAGCAGCCCATTGACCCGGCCAAGACCCTGGAAGCCATTAATCAGCTCAGCCAGGACATCGTCCAGGTCCAGACCGATATGGCGGCCCTGAACGCGACCATCCAGAAGATATTGAAAGACCCCAAGGTCATGCAGAAGGACCAGTTGTTGTCCGTGTATCTGAACCTGGAAACCCAGGCGCACAACGCGCTTCTGAATCTCGGCCAGGTCGGTCCTTTCAGCGTCGGCTTTAATGTCGGAGGCAAGGCCGCGCCGTATATTACGCTGGCCAACATCGGCAACGGTATCGTGAACAACAGCATCAACGGGGCCAGCGGATATACCATGGCGGGAATTGCCGCGATCGACGCCCTTTCCGATATCATCCAGCAGCCCAACACCGAAAAGCTCTTTAACGGCGACGGCGGCGTCATAGTCCCCGATTGGAGGGGAGAAAACTTCTCAGGCCTGCACCTGTTGTTCTTCAAGATCGGCGTGGACAACGGCAGATTTACGATCAGGACGGAGGCCCCGAGAGTGGGCGTGGACTTAGGCAGGGTCGTTCGCGCCAATATCGGGCTGAATCCCGACCACGGCTGGCTGCCGGATCCCAAGATCGGCGTGCTGGGCATGAAGATCCTGCACACGGAATTCGGTGATTTCCATTATTTCCCCAGGATCAACCTGCAGGAGAACACCGTGGATCCTCAGGGTTCAAGGGGATACATGAACCTGACAAACCCCGGTGAAGGCCTGAATGAAGCTATCGGCTACGCCCTGAAATTCGTCTTCAAGGGCGAGAAGCCCGAGAGATTTTCCGGCGTCGTTATCTACAGCCTCAGGCAGAAACAGGCCTATGTGGAGATGCTGACCAACACGGATCTTCGTTTTGATTATCTTATTGAACGCCAGGGACCGACGCAGAGGATTTACCGCCGCAATCTGACAACAGGCCAGACCGCCCTGTTGTCTGAGGCGGATATGTATTATCCCAAGGCCGACCGCGAAAGAAATAACGGCATGGAGACAGAGACATTCTTGAGAAGGAGCGCCGGCTGGATGGAACAGGACGGCGTCCAGAGGATCAGCGGCATGGCCGATCTCCAGAGAAGCGTTATGTATCTGCAGGCCCTGAATCATTACGGCCTGGAGGTTGATCCCGCGACCCGCCAGATGTATCCGTTCTCAAGGCTGGAAGATATCCCCACAGGCCTGCAGGTCACCGACCTTCCGCTCGTCCAGCAGGAAACGTTCAAGAGGCAGGCCGGCGCCATCACGACCCTTCCTGCTGATCAGCTCGCCCTGGTGCGCGTGAATCCGGCTAACGGCCGCATCATTATTCCGGGCCTCAAGGCCGCGTTCATGGATCATTTCTTCAACACAGCCCAGCCGGGTGAATACAGGACCTATGTTGTCAATAACGGCGTCGCCCCCCAGGTTATTCTGGAGGCGGCCCAGGCGCCTGCTGTCACGACCATCCCTAAAGGAACCGTGATCGAAAACGGCAAAGAAAAGATCACCCTGGAAAGAGACACGCAGATCACCTTTGACGCCCGCTTCACCCAGAACAGCGCCTACAGATTGCCCAGGGGCCAGCAGGGTTCAGACAGCGCGCGGCCTTTCGCGTTCGTGGAGGCTGACACAGTCCGCATGCCGGCGATGATCGTCAGGACGTTCAGGGCGGAATCTCCCCGCACGGTTTACATTTTTGATCAGGCCCAGGCCCAGGTCATTCCCACGCAGTCCATTCAGAGGGGCCAGAGCATTACCATCAACTTCGGCGGAAAGTATCAGCCGCTGGTCCTGGATCAGCCGGGCACAGTCGTTACGTTTGCCAAGCCGTTTGCCGTGGACATGATGGTCAACGGCCAGGTCGTCACGATTCCGGCGATTGTCGAATATCCGAAAGCCAAACCCGCGGAATCGCCTGACACCTACGGCACCATGATCGACCTGGCCACAGGGCAGAGCACGACCATGCAGAATCCTCCGGCCGGCGGATTACGGGAAACGACGATGGATGAGCTGGTCCGCGAACTGGGTATGGCGCCGACGAATCTGGACATGGCAGGACAGCAGGCGCCGCCGCTGGCTTTGAATAAGGAATACATTGATTATCTTGACCGGGTCAAAGGCCTGGCCAGAATGGCGCAGACCTACAGGGATTCGGAAGTCCTGCATCAGTGGAGGCAGAATGTTTATGTGAACCTGCGCCGCGCCTCTGAAGCCGTGCTCGCCGACATTGACGCCAAGAAGGGCATGCAGTATTGGGTCGCGCAATACGGCGTGTGGAGAGGCGAGTCGCTGGAATGGATCGAGACCAATATCGCAAAACAGCAGGAACTGCTGGAGAAGGCCCAGGAGGCCCATGCCGAGGCCCTGGCAGAAGCCCGCAAGGGCCTGGAAGAACTGCAGGCGCAGCTTGCGGATATGCAGGCGAGCATTCAGAATTATGAAACCTTAAGAGACCAGGCGCGCGCCAACGGGAATTTCGGCCTGGCGGATTATTATAATGACCTGATGGCCCAGACGGTTGTCAACCGCGCCGAAACAAACGCCGAGATCACGCAGGGGACCCGCTATGTCGCGGCCTTGACCCAGGGCACGGATACTTCCATCAACGAGAACCTTGATCTGGTCAACGCGCAGAACGGCCTGACCGAATGGCAGAAGAGACAGCAGGATCTGCCGACGGTTGAAGACTGGAAGAAGGATCCGCGCGCGACAGCCAGCCAGTGGGCCAATTCCCAGTTTGAAATGGCGCAGCAGGAACTTCTGGACGCGTTCAAGGGCATTGATTATGTGAACACGAAGATCAGGAACGTCCTGCGCGGTTTGGGCAGCCTGGAACAGGAATACCAGCGCGCGACCGAAGGCTACCAGGCTTTGAATAACGAGCACCAGACTTTAGAGCTGCCCAACAACAACGAACCGACTTCAGACAAGGGCTCCTGGAGCATCGAGTGGCTGGATTGGCAGCAGGCGGAAGCCCAGAGAAAGCTCGATGAGCTGGCAGGTCTGAACCTGCCTGAAGAAGAGAGGGCCAGGCAGGAGAAGATCTTGAGAAACGCGACGGATTACTGGACCGCGCGCGCTGCCGACGCCAGGACCCGCTATCAGGAACTGACTGGCTCGGCCTGGAACGGCGAACATCACGAAGCGGGCGAAGGTTCCAAGATCCAGACAGCCCAGGATTATATGGGAGAGTCCCTGGATGAATACAATGAGACCGTCGCTTATCTGGAAGATTTGAAGACCAAGGTGGACGAGGACGATCAGATCGTTTCCCTGGTCGAAGCCCAGGCCTACCTCGATACGATCCTCAAGAAATATAACGGCGGAACATTCTCAGACACATTGAAATATCTCGCCCAGCGCACGGAAGCGGTCCAGGCCAATGTCACGCAGCTCTATAAGTATCTGTCCGCGCGCGACGATATGATGGACAAGGTGGGTGAGATTTCCGAGCAGGGCATAGAGGCCCAGATTCAGCGCAAAAAACTTTATGACGAGGCCGGGCGGCTTGAAGCCATGGAGCAGAGGCTCAGGTCCGCGTACCCGCAGCTGCCTTCCTCAGCCTTCTTCGGCAAACGCCAGCTGGGCGCCATCATTGAAGCCGAGAATCCCCAGGGGTATCTGGGCGCGGCCGTGACCGAAGGATTGCTGGGCAACAACGCCATGGCCAATAGCGTCTTCCAGATGGCTGACGGCAAGCACAAAGTGGATGTGTATTCCGTCGGATTCCAGCTGGAACAGGGCACTCCTTCGGTCCAGAGCGCCGGCGTCGGCATCCGCAGCGCGCTGGGCGAGAATGCCAATAATTTCCTGGCTATCGGATACAAGACGCGCGATTCGTACCGCCAGACGCAGAAGAAGGCCGAGGACGGAACCCTGCAGAACGTGACCGAGCACATTCAGGACCAGAGGCTTGTCCTGTTTGAACAGCTTACCTATTCCAACGGCCGCACGAGCGCCTCCTATGTGGGTTATGCCGACGTGTCCATGGCGCAGAATTCCACGGTCCAGGTGCACAACCTCCATTTGCGCGATGATTTCGCCAAGAATTTCTTCTGGGAATTGAAGGCCGGCGCCATTTTCACGGACGCCAGCGAAACAGCCGGCCTCGTCGCGCATGACGCCGAAGGCAATGAAATAGAGATGCCTATCGACCTGGCGGTCAAAGAACATCTGATGTATGCCAGCGCCGGCATCGGCTGGCATAATGACGACAACACCTCCATGATCAAGATTTTTGTCAGGCCTGAATCCGATTCCAGCGAGTGGAGCGAAGGCCGTTTCCTGCTCTTCGGAGTGGCCGGCAAGCAGGCTGTTTTGAGGACGAAGAACCTGGAGGCGGATATTGCCGGTGAAGTCATGTATGGCGGGGCTAACACGCTTAAAGCGCGCGGCATGCTGGAATTCAGGCTGCCCGGCGAAAAGATCAGGGCCAGGATCGGCGGCGTGATCAAGGACAGGTTCGACACCAGAGGCGCCATCGTCAGTCTGGAAGTGCCCACGCCGTTCTTCCGCGATACGACGACAGAGATCAAATATGAGCCGACCTGGTTTAACGGCGGCCGCGTGGATAACTGGGGCGTGACCTTCGGGCCCATCTTAAATATCGGCAAAGACAGGGTGCCGGCCTTTGTGTGCGCCGATGGCCCGATGAAAGGCAGGGTCATGGGGATTCCCGCCAATGACCCGCTGGCTTCTTATCTGGCTATGTATCCGCAGGCCAGCCGGAACGTGGCCGTAACCTTGAACGGCATCGAGCCTGAAACCAATCCTGTCGTCAATGTTACGGTGGACGGCAAAGTCTTCCTTTACGGCCCGAAAGCCCAGGACATGAGAAAGGCCTTCTTCCTCGGGCCCAACGCTCCTTCAACGCTCGGTATCCTGCATTTCTTTGACGGCGCCAATCTGCCGAGAGGCCTGGATAAGGCCATGTATGAGCAGGGTATCCTGACAGCCCTGGGCACGATGATGCCTGAAGAACTCCAGGCCGCCAGAATCCAGATTGACCAGGCCCCGGGGCCCAGGCAGGGACAGTATTATTTTGACATGCCCGTCAACCAGAGAACTTATCGCATTTACCTGGGAGACGATAAGACCCTGGTTGTCCTGCCGCAGACAGCGCGCGAAAAACTGAATATCCTCACCGCCTACCCCGCGGTTATGGAATTCACGCTGCCCGGCTTTGACATGGCTGAAGGCGATTTGAACGCCGATGCCCTCGTGTATGTCCCCAACGGCCCGACAGTCCGCCTGAGCGCCGCGGATGTCCGGCAGGCCGCCCTGGAAGGACGCATCTATTCCTTCGGCATCGGGAAAACCAATGAGATCGGCGAACCCGTGTATCACTTCGAGGTCAGGGACTTCAAGGGCATCAGCCAGGGAGAGCTGGTCCTGCATCCTGCAGCCATGAGAGCTATCCGCGACCTGCAGAACGTCGATAATTATTTTGTCGTGCCGTCAGACGCGGCCCAGGATCGCAGGGGAAGGGCCGGCAGCCGGTCCACCTATATGACGGAAGCGCAGATCGCTGCCGGCTTGAGAGACGGTGTATTCGCCTTTATCGAAGAAACGCCGATGCCGGGCTTGAAACAGTTCAAGCTCGTGGTCAAGGCCACAGGCGAAGGCATTTCTTCGCCCAGGCTTATGGCCCAAAGGAACCTGGCTTACAGGCAGGGCCGGTTGTTTGTGGACGCTGAAGGCAAGATCCAGATCGCGCCCGCGCCCAATGACGTTCCTGCCGGTTCCAGGGTCATCGCTCTCGTGAATCAGCCGGACCAGGAACGCGGTTACTTAAGGACTTATGTGACGGAAGATGTCCTGCGCCAGAGCATCACAGACGCCGGCTGGAACGGACAGCATCTGGCATCCACGCAGCTGCAAAATGACGAGGGCTTGTACATGTGGTTCAGGGATAAGGGCGAGGCCAACGGCATTTTTGACAGAAGCACCGATGATGTTGTGTGGAAACCGTATCCGGCCGACAAGCACCTCATCCGGGACAAGGCGCTTATGCAACAGGCTGAGCAAGACCTGCTGGACGGCTGGAAGGCTGTTTACTCTGTGGGCATGGGTAATGTTCCCATGGAATTCCACGCCGCGGCCAGGCCTGTGCTGGAAGACATCTACGCGCGCCATATCGTCGCTGTGGCTGCCGACGGCGCGGTGCGTTATATCCCCGAAGACAGGATGGCGGAAAACTTTGATTATCTCAAGGGTGTTTACAAGAACAAGGGCAATGTCATGAAGCTGACCGCCGACGGCCAGGTGAGCGCCAGGTATTATTTCGGCAAGGACATGGAAGATTCCCACGCCGTTCTTCTCATGCAGGACCCGGCGACGAAAAATATCGACGCGCACGTCTATAGCCTGGACGCGACAGGCAGGCCTTCGGCGCGCCTGGGCCTTTCCGTGGACAAGGGTGTGATCACGATCACAGACCCCAACGGCCTCCCGGTCAAGGTCAAGAGGGTCAGGGTCATCGAGAATCCGAAACCCGTCGGCATTATCGGCGTGGACGGCTGGGGCCAGACCGCGGTGACCCAGTTCGGCGACAAGCTGATCGTGGACGCGGATGACACATTTGGCGATGCCAGAAGGCTGGATCCCACGCTTGCGCAGGTAACAGGGGTTCCGGATAATGCCAGGGCTTCCAGGGTTTTCAATGTTCCTGACTGGAAGGGGCAGGGCTTTACAGCTCCTCATGTGGGCTGGTCTGTGGATATGGGCGAAAGGACCTTGACGCTGGAAGGAAGGTCTTACACCTTCACCATGATCTATAACATCAATAACGCGGGCAAGATTGACCGCGTCTTCGGCGTCAGGAACGGACAGGAACAGATCGACGTTAAGTTCGACGGCAGTGTGTTTATCGTCTCCAACGAGCTGCTCGGAGGCAGCGAAGGCGCGGCGTATTATGTGGAAAAAGACGCTCAGGGCAATTACACCGGTGTCCTGAAATTCTCCACGACCCAGGACATCAGCTTAACGAGCCTGCCGGATGCGTGGACAAACGGCATGCATTCCATCTACGAATACCTCAAGGGCCTGCCCGGCCATAATCCCGTCAATCCGTTTGATCCCCAGATCACGTGGAAGAGGATCAATATTGTTAATCCGTCCGGCAGGATCCTCGCGTATTCCTACCAGGCCTTCCGTAACAGCGAAGTCCCTGTGGCCAAGATACTCATCTTTAAGGACGAGCAGGGCAGGGAAAGGGCCATGCTGGACGTTGATGACAGTTTTGGCGGCAACAGCATCAGCTTGAGGTTCGACCTTTCCAGGAACGCCCGCACCGGCTTGCTTGATCCTGTGGCTTTGTCCCATCACATTTCCGCGCAGCGCGAGCTGATCATTGATTTTTACCTGAATCGCGCTGTGATTGAAAAGAGGAATGAGGAAGCTCTGGACAGGTATCTGGCTTCCAGGGAAATCCTCAAGAGAAACGGCCTGTTCAACGCGGGGTGGCAGGATCTCCTGGCCAATCTGGACAGCTTTACCAACGTTGAAGATTCGGGTAATCCTCATCGCGTTGAACGCAGGGAAGACTTCACGTATGAGGGTCGTTATGCCGGATTATTCAAAGCCTTGCAGATTTATATGACGGATAACACGGAATATATCATTTATAGCGACCCTGTCGGGAAAAAGAAAGTCGGTTTCGGTCAGCTCCCGGTGCCGGGCCAACTCAATGGCAGCGGCATTGTAGAACAACTCAAAGAAATGGGACTGGATCTGGAAAGAGGGCTCATCACCTCCAACAACACCGCTTTCTTCACCGCTACAAATAATAATGAAGGCGAGGTTTATTATCAGGCTGTCCGCGATTTCTACGGCAATAAGCTGACGCAGATCTTCTACAGGGACAGCCAATACCAGCGGCCCTTCCTGGCCATGTATGGTTATGAGTATGACCAGAACGGTATCGGCGGCAGGGCCGCGCTCCTTGTCCCTGTGGCCCCGGGCCAGTGGGCCGTCTGGAAAACATCCCGATACGAAGATATGCAGAAGCTCACGCTCAGGGACCTGGGTGAGAACAGCGTGCCGTATTCCGCGAATATCTTTACGCACGAGATCTCCCAGTTCAATCCGCTGCCTCAGTCGGTCATCGCCCTTCAGACGGCTGATCCTTATGCCAATTACGCCCAGGTCCGTGAGCTTATGGACCGCATGGCCGGCTCAAACGAGCTGATCAAGAAATACAAATCAGGCTTAAACGGCGAGGGCAGGCTTGTGACTCTTCTGGACGGCTATAGATTAGACACCCAGAACAATGCCGTAGGCGATCCTCGCCGCGTCACGTTCATGGTTACGGATGTGGACGCTACCAGCGCCATTGAGGCCGGTCCTTTTGTCTTCGGTGTTGTGAAAGAAGCTTTCACAACGAATTATGACCCGTCCAAGGGCACCGAGCCTCTGCGGTATTCTCCACGCAACTGGGCGGACCATCAGTGGCTGGTCCATCGTAACGGGTTTGAGCTCCTTTGCCCGGCCAATGAACCACCGTCCGTCAAATACACCTATACCAGCGCCATTCCCGGACAGGAAAATTCCCAGTGGGTCATTGAAGACCTGGTCGGAGGCTGGCCGTACAAGAAGGGTAATGCCCCATCCTGGTCGCGAGAAATTGCCCGCTTGCCCATAACGCCTTCTTCTGAAGTGTCTGTCTTTGACGGGGCTTTCCCGTTCTATGAAAAGCAGACCCTGGCTTACAGTATTTTCAGCGACGAAGTCGCCGGGGAGCTTGCGACGACGCAAATGACGCATCCGGAAAGGGCGACACAAAAGGATTTTTCGACCGATGTTCTGATGCGCGAAAAAGACGGCATGAGAGAATATGTCCTCAGGCAGGAGCTTCAGCGCAAGCATAAAGTGCTCAGGGAATGGATCGCCGAACGCCGGTATGTCAATATCGCTACAGCCGAACCGTCCCGGCCGGTGTTTGATTTCTCGGGGACGAACGCCTCCCAGTCCGGCGATGTCGATCCGGCCGCCTCTTCTGAAGTGAAGCTCATCAATCTCCTGTATGGGGCGTTCGCTCTCTTCGTCATCTTTGTGCCGCTGGCAATCGGAAAGTGGCTTAGAATCCGCGCGAGAAAGAATGAAAAAGCGGAGCAGTCCGCCTCCTCTGAAGGCAAGGCGCTGCTGTTTACCGAAGCGCATAAGGAGCAGGCGCTGGAGCGTATTGCCATCAATATCCTTGGCACCATGGAGGTCGATGAGACGAAAGAGGTCGTCGCCCTGCTCCGGAGGTTGAAATATGAGAAAACGCAGGCGGACATGGCCCAGTTAGAGGCTTACTACAGAAATAATGTGATGCGTGTTTCAGACGGCCCTCTGGAAGGTAATTTCCTTTATCATTTGACCGTCAACTACATGCAGATGATCGCCCTGAGGGAAGCCATTGCCAACGAGGAAGGCCGGGGCTTTGATCATATGACGCAGCATGACCGCTATCTTAATGAAATGGACGAATCAGCCATGACCTCGTTCATTTTCGTGCGCTGGGCTATCAAGAACGGCAATAAAGAGAGCCGCGCCGCCGCTCAGCAGGGGCATGACAGTAACTGGACGCCGACCTGGTATGACGCGCACCTGGGCGAATTAGCCGAGCGGCACAGAAAACTCATGGCTGAGAGCGCTGCCGGGAATGATGTTTCCAGCCCCGCTTTGAATATGGATAAATTTGAAGATCTGTATTTTGAGAAAGGCATGATCCGGACGAAAACCGGCGGAAGGGACGCTTCTCAGACCGTTCCGATGTGGATCTCTCCGAACCAAAATCCGGCCGGCACGCTGGAACAGCGCCAGGAGGATGAACGGCGCATGAACCATCGCCGCGTTGTCATGAATTTCGTCCAGGGCGTCGTGCGTCTGAGAGACCTCCTGCCTGACGCGCCTCTGGAACATGCCGCGTGGGTCCACCGTGTTGATGATTGGATGAGGCAGGTGAAGGCGGTCAGGGCGATCCTGGCGGATAAGGCGTCCAGCGAGGACGGGAGGGAAGAAGCGCAGAACGTCATCCGGAAGGTCGAAAGGGAGATCATCGCGGCGCTTAAGAGCGGCAAATACGCGCCTATCGGCGAGGTCTTTGAAGTCCACATCAAGGCCATTATGAAGGACCTGGACGTTGACGCAGCGGCCGGCTACGGGATCAAGAATGATTGGGTCACCATCCGCAATCTTATGGTCAATCTTTTCGGCATGGATGCAGGCCAGATCGACGCGACGGTCGGGGCTTATGAGGCTTTTAAAGAACGCGAGGGCCGCGACCTTCTACCCATGTCCCACCGTAACTTCGATATCATTCACCTCTTGCCGCATTTTGTGTTTGTCCTGCTTGGCGGTATTGCCGCGTTTAATGCCAAATTCTTCGGAGCCTCCTTGCTGGTTTTTGCCAAAGGGGCCCTCGCGGCGCTGGCCTCGCCGTTAATCGTTGCCGCGGTCCTTATCACCGCGGGCATCGCCTTCCATGCGATAGGCAGTTATGTCAAGAGCCACCGGTATGAAGGCGACAACACGTTTAAGGTCAAAGAAGGACTGAGGAACAATCCTTATTTCTACAAGAATATTTCCCTCGCCCTGAGGATTTTTGGCGTCGGCATTGTCATCGCCAGCCTTGTGGCGTTCCTGGCAACGGCTGTTCTTACCGTGCCGCAGATCATGCTTGTGGCTGTGCCGATAGGGATCGCTCTTGTTGAACTGGGTGGTATGGTTTCGCCTTTGCTGGTCAGCCGCCTGAGCGAATGGGCCCAGAAGAAGGCCATCGAAAAGCCGGCCTCCGGATTCTTTAATGTCTTGAATTCCCTGAGCCTTTATCCGACCAAACCGGTTTCTATCATCGCGCAGTCCCTGCGGCATTATCTGAGGCCGACCATGCCTGCCGGCGGCTGGATCGCGATGGCCATGTCTTATGTTTTCTATGGGGCTATGTGCTTCCTCTTTATGAAGCTTGGGATATTCCTTGTGACGGAAAGCTTTGAGATCTTCTTCGGCGTGCAGATCGAGCTGGGCAGTGTTGTTCGCGTGCTTTTGGCATCCTATCCCTTTATCCTGGCCCTGTATTTCCTGCGCTATGGGATCGGGCCGATGTTGACAGCCGCGGCCTCCTTTATCCGCCAATGGCCGTTGCGCACCATAAGCCTGGCTCTCGTCGTTCTGCAGTTAACGGTTCTGCATCTGGCCGGTTGGCCGGCGGTTGTTTTGGCAGGGGTTATGGCAGGCAGCATGCTCTTTGAAGACCAGATCAAGGCGTCTTTGGCCAGCAAGCCGTATGTGCAGCAGATCCTCTCAGCCATCGAGGAAAACGCCCTGTTCACGCTCAGCAAGACCTTCTGGCATAAGAAGCGCGCCGAGGTATGGTCTCATTTGAACTGCAAGAACGCCTGGGCGCGCTGGTGCGTGGGCAATGACCAGATGCTTCTGGATCCCGTACTCCAGGATGTGGACCAGTTCGGGCCCAATTCTGTTGCCGCAAAAGAGATCAGGTCCAACGACAGCCGTTTCTATATGGGCGCGTTCATGGCCGGTATCTTTATCTTCATGATGGCTATTTCCGGCATCTTCTCCTTTAATCCTTTCATGGGCGTTGTGCTGACATTGTGCTATATGGGCGCGATGTTCAACCAGGTCCTGCGGTTCCATGGTTTGGTCGTGCATATGCTCAAGGCCGGATATAACGGGCCCAGCGCTATTGTCTTTGGAACGGCTGCGTTCATTGCCGCGCACGCGTTCGGCCTGCCTCTTCTTTCTTGCGCTTACGTGGCGATCGCCGGAATGTGGGTCGGGGGTTTTGTGGTGGGCTTGAGCAAATGGCTCGCCTCCTGGCCTAAAGACATGGTCCGCTTTGCCTCCCAGGTCCAGCTTCACTTCCTGTCCAAGGCCGGGCGTCCCAATCTCGAGTTCAAAGCTTCGGCAGGGGCCAAGCCCAACAAGTATCTGATGGATATCAGATCCGTCCTCAGGAATGAAAAGCTGAGCGATTTCGGCAGAAAGTCCCTTTGGGTGAGCGGCGTCCTCCTGATGATGCTGAACTGGGTTGTGACGGCTTTCGACGTTCTGCCGGCGAACGTGCTTTTATTCTTCGCGAACCTGGTATTCTCCGTCGGTTTGACCGCGGGCATCTTTACCATGAGTGTCTCCCCCGGCTATAAGACTTCGCTTGGATCGGCTTTTGCCAAGATCGCGGCATGGGGCCTTGTGTTTGCCGGATATTTTGTCGGTCTCAATGCCTTCTTAAGCGTCACAGGGCCTCTCGCGGGGATCATGGTTTGGATGCCCCTTGTGATCATTGCCGGGATCTCCTTGGGTCTGTTCTTTTGGGTTTGGCCGGCCCAGGTGTTTTTCCTGACGGTCGTCCACGAATTGTCCAGAATAACCTTCTCAAAGAAGATCATGGGGTCCGTTAAGGCAATGATCGACTCTAAGAGCAAACAGGTTGAGGACGCGAGAAAGAAGGGCCAAGACAAAGAGGCCGGAAAAGAAACGACGAAATGGCAAAGGGTTCGTTCCGATTTCCTGCGTCATTCCGTCCTTGCTTTCCTTGTTCTCTTGTGGGTGTGGCGCGCTCCGCAAATGATCAGCTTGAGCTTTGAAGGGTTCGGCGGTATCTACACGACCATCTTTACCCAATCTTTTGTGGCGGGTGTTTGCGGCGTGATCGGAGGCGTTATCGCTCTCTATCTGATCGGCCTGGCCGTAGAATGGGCCGAATACAAACTCAGGGCTTCGAAAAACATCGAGGCAAGGTTCACAAGGAGCTTCAAGGCCTACCTGGATGAATACGCCGCTTCCTTTGACCCGGCCACCCGCCGCTCCTATTCCCTCGCGGAATTCATCCGGATGAACACGCTTTTCCACGGCATCAAGCTGTTCATCGACCACACGGCCGCTGGAGATGCGGATTCGTATCTGACCCGTGTCGAGCGGATACAGGCCGGGAAACATGATGTCGCGGGCGTGCCGGAGACAGGAGATGGCAGCGTGGCGAACAATACGCGCAGGCCTTTTGTGGACAACTTCGCGGGCGGCGACAAATTCATGTCCTGGGTGTTCGGCGCCAAGGGCGACAGCGCGACGCCTGAAGGCAGGGAGCAGAAGATCAATAACGCGCTCAGGGATCCCGTTACCCTCAACGGACTTCTGGACTGGATCGACGCGTTGAACGACAGGTTCGGATCCCGCATGACGCACCTTTTGGCCGACATTGCCGGTGTTGATGAGGGCGCCGCCATGGAGGAGATCAGCGAAGCCTTCAAGACCCTGTATCGCAGGGAGTTGGAACACAACTTCACCCTGTTCCATCCGATCCAGCTTGTCGTTGACGGGCGGCCTCATCCGCGTCTTGACAGGGAAGCCTTCGCGCTCATGGAGAAGCTGGGCCTCACCATCCATGTGACAGCCTCTGAATTAAGGAGAATCCTCCTTGCCTGGAACCTTCAGGCATGGCTGGCGACCTTAATGACGGACGAAGGCTGGTCTATTGAATGCGGCATGAACTTTATCGAGAAGGCGTTCATTTACAGGGAAATGGGGCTCAGGGACAAAGTTCTCATGATCATCGATGCCAATAAGTATAACGATAAGTCTATGATCCCTTCGGAGATCATGTCTTCGAAGCCGGCGGACCGGCAGGACCTGATGCAAAAGAAACAGTTCACACAGCTGATCACCATCCTGACAGGCGTCAGGGCTGTCAGCATGTATGGCTGGACGCCGTTTGGATTTAAGTCCAGTTTTATGACCTTGACAACCCTTTTTCCGGAACACATCGCCATCAGGAATCTGGCCATTTCCGATAAGGGTTGCTATGCCAGCGACCTTGAGGGTTACGCGGTTGACGTTCAGCGCGCCATGGGTTCCCCAAAACTGGCCAATATCATGCCTGTCAGGGACACGACCTTCCAGAACACGACCGTGGCTGAAATGGGCACGTTGTGCGAAGCCGGTTTCCACCGTTCGACCATCCAGGGCACCATGCTTTTGGGCGGCAACGCGGCTGAAGCGGTTTGCTCAGGCTGGGGCAATATCGTTCGCGTAACCTTCAATGAGACAACAGACGCGTTCGCGAATCCGGATGTTTCTTTAAGGCCTTTAAGCTCTCGCTACGACGCGACACTTTCGAGCATGTTCTTCGGCGTGCAAGGATTTATCCACCAGGGTATCGGTATTTCAGAAGACACATTCGCCTTAAAACAGGGCGTCTATGCCCTGCTGTCCGCTGACGCGAACGGTTTGTTGAAAGACAGCGATTATCAGCCGCTGGAACAGCCGCAGCAGCAGACGCCTGCGCCGGGGAGCAACCCCGGGACGTCTTCAAGCCCGGCTGTCAATGCCAGGGCTGTGTTTGACAGCGCCAGGGTTGTTTTGAATCCCGTTTCGGTTTCCGGAACGCGGGTCATTAATACTGTCAGCTCTTCCTCCAGATTGGACGCGACAACAGACGTCTTGAGGGCCAACGCAGGCATCGGTACGGTTAACCAGACCCGCGCCGCTCCGGAGAATTTAACCGATAATCCCACTTCCTCGCCCATCCTCAATGCATGGCGTGTAAGGCAAAACATGAGGAAACTTTTATCTCAGGATCCCGCCGTTCGAGTTGCCTCCATGGAAATCTTGAAACAGTCGCCCATTACGAGTATTCAAATGGCCAAGTATTACCTTTGGGCGAGATCTCAAAGGCCCCACGATGCGACCGTTGCAGATTTCATTAAGCAATTTCAATCGCTGAATATAACCGAAGCGCAGAAATTTTCGGATGCTCTTAAAAATAATGGGGTGCAATATCTTTTGATGACATTGAGAGGTGACAAGAGAGGAAGAAAGGTTCATGTCGCATATACGCCGGAGACAAAGGAGTTGGTAGAAACACATGATGCTTATTCAAGCCTTACGACCTTTGAAAGAATAACGCCTGGGAAAATCGAGATCACAATATATAAAACAAATGGTGCCGTTGCCTCCTTCTTAACTTTTTGGGCCAACTTTACTTTTTGGGCCAACTTTGTAAGATATTTCAAAGAACATATTTTCTTCATCACCTATTGTATTATTTCGCCCCTTGCTTACTTTTTGGCATTTGGCCCTTGGCGGGGAGATGTTGGGGGAGACTTGAGCCTTCTCTACACTGTGCCTGTTTTTATTATCTTTTTACCTGGCGTGATTGCTGATATTTATTTTGTTGTGGCTGGTCTATTTTTTGGCGTTGTCGGTTTGGTAATGACATTATTAGCAGGATTGTTATCTTTGATAAGTTCAAAAATGTCAGCAATGGATTCTATAAAGAACGATTCAAATATTTCTTCTGTGTCCAGTGAAGACGATAACACTTCTTCGCCCGCGCTGAACGCGCTTTCTGATAAAACGGCCGGTTTGTCTTCAACTTGTGATTCCGTTTCCAGCCCCGCTTTTCCTGCCATCATTCTGGCCGAATTTCCGGAAAATCTGCGGTCGTTCATCTGGTCCCCGATAGGCATCGGTCTGATGGTCATCGCGTCTCTTACCCTGATCTCTTGTATTTACGGGAGCATTTTGTATGCTATCGAAGCCAAGAAGGCCGCGAAACGGGAGATCGAGTATAAGGCATACAGAAAGCTGCATCCGGCGGGCTTCAAGACCCTTGGGGAACTGACCGCCTATGTCGAGCCCCTGGTCGAGAGTGGGAATATGGACGAAATCAATAGACTGATCCAGGAGCCTTTCATCGTTGTGGGTCAGACACCGACCGCCTATAAATATTTATTCCATCTTATCCGGACCAGGATCGGCGGGAAATCGGCCGAGCTTTTGGCCAAGGCAGAGACGATGCTTCAGGCCAAGGTGGACGCCCTCGATCCCGACCTCGACGTCGAGCACCACCTGGTTTATGTCCTTAACATCATCGAGGCCTATGACTGCGTTGTTAAGGGTCTGGAGTTTGACCTCGTGGCTGAATACCGCGAGATGGAGAGAGGCAACGGCACGATCACCGAAGTCAATGTCAAGCCCAGGACCTCCTCTTCTTCGCCCGCGCTGAACGCGCTTTCTGATAAAACGGCCGGTTTGTCTTCTCCTGCCATTGCAACTGTGGCCCGTCGAGGTATCTCTTCTCATATTTACGGGTTCCCATGGATTGACGATGTCCTTATCCATGCCGGCAAAGTCGCCGCCGCTAAGTCGGATTCCATGCAGAGCACTCTCGCCTGGGGATTGAGTTTTGCCGGAATGGGCGCGGCCCTTGTGTGGACCTTAAAGCTGCTGGCTGTGGCCGCGTATCCGGCATTCCTGCCGACCCTGGCCCTGGTTGTCGCGGCCTTTATCCCTGTTGTGGCTCCTGCTGCCGCTGCTTATTTGACGATCAGCCTTGGGATAGCCAAATATAGCTTCCTGGCGAAAACAAAGACGCGCGCGGAACTCATGCATGCGTGGGTTTCCGGAACTTTTGGCGCGACAGCCGTGGCTTATATCGTTTCCATGGTTTGGGTGTGGCCGGTGGTGACCTTTATTCTTGTCGGGTCTTTCCTCTATGGATACTTCCTTGCCGCTTTTCAGCCGCAGATGAAAAAAGACGGAAGAGGTGCTGAAAGCGAGAGAACGCCTGTTGCTCGTGTTGTTCCTGACTACGGCTATGGTTACGACTATGGCTATGGTTATGGTTATGGGTATGACTACGGATATGGTTACGACTATGGGTACGGATATCCCTATGAGGGCGGGTATGATTGGGCTTATCGTCCTGGATACGGCTACGCCTATCAGGGCGTTTCGCCGCCTTACGCGTACGGCTATGGTTACGATTACGGCTACAGCGAAACCGAAGAAGGTTCTTCTGATTCCTCCGCGCTTGGCGCAGGCACACCTGCGTCCCGCCGCATCCCGTCCTTAGAAAATCAGCACATTATTCTCTATACGGATTCTTACGCCACCTCCAATGGCCTGGCCCGCTATGTCGAATATCTCGTGGAAATGCTTTTGAGCCGCAACAAAGGGCTGCATATCCATGTGGTCCACTTGGCGGAAACAGATGGCTTGGAACCTTCTTCCAGGGCCCAGGGATTGGGATATGCGCATCATTATCCTGTGGCCCGCGTTTTCCATAAGGGAGTTTTTAAATTTATCGAAACCAGGGAAGCCGTGGCAGCGGCTGTCCGTAGCGTGATCGCTAAGGACGGCCGTGTTTCCCTGGTTGTTGTTCATTCGCCATACTCGGCGTTCGGCGTAACGACTCTTTATGAAGCCAAAGCTGCCGGCATCCGGACAGCCGCGGCCTACCATGGCGGCGCCCTGGATGCCCGCGCGTTCAAACTGTTGAATGAAAAAGAGCTTTCCAATATCCGCGCCCGAAAGAACAATCTGGCTCAAGTCGTGGCCGCGGCCGATGTCCTGATGGCTGTCAGCGCTGCCGGTGTGGAAGAGCTGGGAGGCCGCGCCGCCAATGTTGGCCCGCTTCGCGATCTGTCGTTCTTTACGCCTTCCGGTGAAGCCGCGCGCAGGGCCATCCGCAACCGCATGGGCCTGGGCAATAAATTCGTCATTCTTGTTCCTAACCGCATCACTTTCCTTAAGGGCAGCAAGGATATTGTCGAGGCGCTCAAAGTCTTGCGTGATGTTTACGGAGAAAACAGGGCGGTCGCGGTCTTTGTCGGAGAACTCAACCAGCCGGAATATTTTGAAAGCATCAATGCCTACATGAAGGAACACGGTTTGCAGGGCATGGTCAGGTTTGACGGCAAGGCTTCCAGCGACCGGATGAAGGAGTGGTATGAGGCCGCGGATGTCGTGGTCCTGCCGACATATGATGAAGCGCTTGGCGGGGTCCTGATCGAAGCCAACGCCATGGAAAAGCCCGCTATTGCCAACAGGGTCGGAGGCACGCACGAAGCCATAGAGGCCGGTGAAACCGGGATTCTGATTGAATTTTACGACGCGGACAAGGCCGGCGACAGAGAGCGCTACATTGACGATTGGGCAAAGGCGATCCTCGGTCTCATGAAGCATCCGGAGACCGGCAGGGTCATGGGCAAGAAAGGCCGCGTTTTCGCCACCAGGATGTTTGACGGGCATCGCTTGATCGCCGGGCACGAACAGGGTTATGTGGCGGCCATTAACGGCGAAACCTTTGATTATAACTATCGTGTAAAGATTGCTTTGCCGCAGGCTGAGCCTCTGAAATCCCAGGCCCGCAGGAAAGACAGCAACAAACAGGCTCAGGACCTGCGCGCGGAATTAACGCTTGTCCTGGAAAAGGCCCGCACAAAGGTGCTCGAAATCACGGCCGCGTTAGCTTCTCTGACGAAAACCGTGGCTGCTCTCAAAGAGGGGGATCTGGAGCTTCTCAAAGACGAACTGGCAGATGCTGCGTTGGTTATGGAACGCCGCCGGACGCGCGTGATGACATGGCGCGCCGTGGTTGAGGAGGTCGAAGGCAAACAGCTGCCGTTGATCCGTCAGACACAGGCGCTGGCCGGCGAGCAGGCGGACGCGATCAATCGCCTGAAAGCCTACAAAGAAGATTATCGCGAGGCGTCGGTTCTTTTTGAAGCAGCCCGGCAAAGAGTCAGGGCGCTTGAAGCGAAGATCGCGGGTCATCAGCAGGCGCAGGCACGCGAAGATCTTAAGTCCAGGATCCAACGGCTTACCCGCGAGCTTCAGCAGGCCAGGACAAATTTTGTCAATGCCCAAAAATCCCTTGCCGCCGCTTCTTCTTCTCCTTGCGTTAAAGAATCAAACATTTCTACTGATAGAACAACCACCCCTGGGAATCGGACCTACCGTGGCAGGTCGACCGATACCGTTCTCAAAGCTGGGTATCAGCCAAGAGCAGGGGTGGTTGATATTTCCTCACCCGCTCACGCCGGCGAGCAGAGCGCCCTGCAGGATGATCCGGGCTTAGTCGTCAGGCACGCCCTGATCACCAACAAGAGTTTGAATACCTCTTTTGTCTGCGAACATTGCGGCGCCCAGGTGTCTGCTCTCAAAGGCGGCTTCAGGGATCATTGCCCGAATTGCCTGTGGTCAAAACATCTTGATATTATTCCCGGAGACCGCGCCAATAAATGCAAAGGCAGCCTGGAACCCGTCAGCCTGACCGTTACCGGCAAAAAAGGCTATATGATTTTCTACCAGTGCACGGATTGCGGGGCGGTCAGGAGCAATAAGGCGGCGCAGGATGATAATTTTGAAGCGTTGGTCGAATTGTCGCAGACGCCGACGCCTGTTTCCTTGCTTTCAGGCCAAGCGCGTTCCGTCTCCTCACCCATCGTCAAGAGCTCCCACTTTGACGCGCAGTCGCTTCTGCGCGCGGCCCTGGCCCGTATGCCCGAAGGCACAGAAGCCGTTTTGAACGGCGATGAAGTTGTCCTGATCCATGCCGACAGCCGGACCTTGACGTTGAAGGCCGTCTTCCACAGCCAAAAGCCTTACCTTATTATCGGCAACGCGACCTACCAGGTCTTAAGCCAAAACATCGATATCACCTCTCTGAACCCTGTCGGCAACAGCGCCTATGTCAGCTTCTTTGAGCGTGATCTCAACACCCTGGATATCGCGCAGCTCGCCATCAGCCTGCCCCTGGCTAAAGACGCGCCGGCCTCAGGCCTGAGGCTCTTCCCGGCCAACCGCATCCTTCACCCCGCGCTTAAAGCGCCCGCTGTCCCGCAAACCCTCCAGGTGCAAGCCAGAAGCATGCTGGAATCCAGAACCGGCTTGAGCCTGGCGGAGCTTCTGCATGCCGCCGCGATCCTGGGGACAAGCAGCCGTTGGCAGGATTATTACCGTTCCATCGAGGCGCTCAACAGCCTCCTGGCTGATCCGGCCTATGAAGCTCAAAAACCCGTGATCACGTCCGTTCAGGATTACCTCTATCTGGCTTATTCCGGATGCGACTTCAATAAATGGGAAGCCATCCAGGAGGAACTCCTGGCTAAACATGCCGGCCAGGGCCAGCCCGCTTCCCGCGCCCAGACGATCTTTGAGCGCTCTGTTGAACCGACCCGCCTGCCTGTTGCCGCCGAAGAGCTTCCCAACTGGGAAGTCTCAGGCGCCAGGGCCCTGACCGAAGAAGACCTCAAATATATTCCGTCTGATCCTGCGGACCCGGCCTTCCAGCTGGGCCAGGCCGCCATCGACAAAGGCGCTATTGTCTCGGTTCCCTTCTGCGGCGGCGCGGCTTCAACCGTCAAGAAGACCATGGGCAAAAACAAGCTTGTTCACAAGGCCTTGAAAGTCATGGTCTCCGGCGCGCAGAAGTGGATCAACATCCTGCAGGCCAGGCTCGGGCTTATCCTCGGCCAGAACGCCAAATCCAGGGTCGTCGTGGTCACCAGCGTCGGAGGCACCTTAGAAGGCGAAAGCGACTCCTCTACGCGCCCGCTCCTGGAGCAGCGCTTCTCAAAACTCTTGAGCCAGGGCCAGATCAAGGTCACCATGCAGCGCAACGGCCTGGTCTTGGACGCCCAGACAGGCGAACCCCTGCGCTTTGCCGACGGAAGGATTGCCACCTGCGCCGAAAACCATCTCTGGGCCTTCCTGTCGGTCTTGATGGACAAAGAGACCGTCATCGATCTTTTGGAGAATACCGACGGTATTCTCTCCATGGGCAACGGAGACAATGTCTTGAATTATGTGCGCGCCGGCATGGTCGGCCGCATCCTGCAGGCCAGGCAAGAGGGCAGGAGCCTGGCGACTGTCGCGATCTGCACGCCCTCAGCCGGAGACAGAAAGGGAGGCTTCGCCTGCGTCGTGACCTACCGCAACAAGCTCACCGGACAGGAGATCAGCCGCATTGAGATCAGGGAGGTCAGCGAATTCCCGACCAGGGACAAGGCTGTCACGAAGTTCGACGGAGCGGATCTTGCCAAGGAAAAAGAGTCCAGCTTCTTTGGCCGCTGCGAAGAGAACGGCTGGTTCATTGAAGACATCTTCGGCGGCAAGAAAGTCGCCTTTAACGTGGCCTTCTACGCCCAGGACCTGCGCCTGGTTGCTGCCAGGATCTTCGGCCTCCATGAAGGCGCAGCCGGCCTCCTGGATCAGCTCAAAGCTGTTGACGCCCAGGCCTGGGTCGACAGGATACTGGCCTTAGCCAACGTCGTGCCCAAGACTGTCCAGCCTGCCAAAGGCGTTCCCAATGAAGACAACTCCTTGAAGGCCACAGGCTACATGACCGAACAGGCTGTTCAGGACTTTATCGTCAACGCCCTGGCCTTATTAGCCATAGACGGCTCTGCCCCTGATGTTGAGATCCTCCTGGCTGAAAGAAAAGATGTCTTCCTGCCTTACAAGGGCACCCCGCAAAGCGTCATCGACAGGCAGGGCAACGTCGTCATAGATCAGGCGACAGGCAAGGCCAGGGAAGCCTATGACCTGGTCGCCAATCAGGAGCGCTACGCCGGCGTCTTCTCCGAACTGGCAGCCCAGGGACATCACTGTATCCTGGGTGAGACCGAACAGGTGGATGAGATCATCCCCGTGGATACGATCGAAGAGATCAAGACAGCCAGTCAGGAAGTCTCGTCTCCCTCAGCCCTTATGAGACAAACAGGCCTGGCTCAAAAGTCTCAAAAAGATGAGATCTCCAGTCCCTCGTTCCACTCGGGACTTTCGTCTCAAACGGAAATGAACCTGTATATTGCTTCGATCTTCAGTCCCTCGCTCCGCTCCCTTCGCTATGCTCAGGACTTCGCGGGACGTCGCCAACAGGATGTAATGAACCTGAATAATTTGGCTGTTGCCTCCAGCCCTTCCTTCCACTCAGGACGTCGAAACTGGAGGGAAATGAACCTGTATTCTTTGGCTGGTTCCTCCAGTCCCTCGTTTCACTCAGGACGTCGGAGCCGGATGGAAACAAACCTCAATCCTTTGGCCGGCTCCTCCAGCCCCTCTGTTACCCAGGCTAGCCGCTCTTACCGTATTCCGTTCCCGTTCCCGGACATGCCGCGTAATCGCGGGACCAATGAGCCGGAATGGCTGGAATCCTATATTCTCACAAGCGCTCTCCTGCGTCTGCACAGTGAAACCAAGCAAACCGTTTTGTCTTTTGATGAGGTTGCAAAAAAAGCCGAGGCCGTGTTCTCAGACTATATGCTTCCTTATACACCGGGCCTCTTGATCGAGCTCTTGAACGGCCTGCGCAGAAGAGGCCTGATCAGGAACGCCTTACCCGGCAACTTTGAACTCGAAGTTCTTTCGGACGTCATCTTTGACCTGGACCCGAGGCTGGTGGCTTCCTGGGCCGACGACTATACCTATATCGCGGAAGACCTGAGGCGCGCGCTTGGGACCAGCAGGGATGCCTTCCTTGAGACCATTGATGCCTACGGCCGCGCGGCTGAGACCTGGAAAATATACCCTGTGGAAGCCAAATATCCTGCCCTGCGTGCGGTCTCCATCATGGACAAACAGGAACATGAGGCCATGACCGATTTCCTGTTGAGCCGCAGCCAATGGGAAAGATTGCCCTTGATCGACGCCATCCTCCTGATGCTTGCCCCTGAAAAAGCCAAAGACGACTGGATGGCTTCGCAGGCGCCGCAGCTTATGCACAGAAGCATCTACTTTTTGGCCGCCGAGATCTCGTTGTTGGCAGGAGGCCTGGGCCGCGTGATGCAGTATCACGGCACAGGCATGCACCAGCTGGGGGCTGATATCATCTGCATGGAGCCGTATTATCCCAAGCATCGCGACAAGGCGGGCGTTGTTGGTGAGCTTGATTATACGGATGCCAAGGCTGTGCCGCGGCCTGTCACGGACCTGAAAAAACTCGACCATGAATTCGATACCTTTGTCCAGGGCGCGCACGTGAGTTTCGAGGTCTGGACCGCTATCAACGGCATCGGTGTTCTGACATACCTTATCCGCGACAAAGGCGGCCGGTTCGTCAACATCCTTTATGAATACGGCACTTCCGAGTCTCCGGCTTCCAACTATGAATTCACGGAATTCTTCACCAAGGCGTCTTTGGAGCTCATCCGCTACCTGGAACTTCAGAAGAAACACGCGCTCGGTTCCGACTACAAGGCCCCGCTCATCGACTGCAATGACGGCCAGGTCCTGCCGTTGTTGGCCTGGATGAAGATCTTCTACAGCGACGCCAGCCGCATCAGCAATGACGGCGTTGATGAGAAAAACCTGCTTGAGACCTACGAGATCTTCAAGTCCGCCATCACCTGCGGCACCACGCACACCTATCGCAATCGCGTCATGATCAATGATTTTGAATACGGCAAGCGCTTCTTGAAAGCGGCCGGTGTGCCGGATGAGTGGCTCTGGGTGTTCTTGAGAGATGAGTTCGGCCAGAAGATATGGGACTTCACCAGCGCGGGCTTAAGGTGCTCGGATGTGGTCAAGGGTGTCAGCGCTATTCACGCTTATGAGATGAACCCGCGCGATCCGGGCGTTTTGCTCTTCGGCGTAACCAACGGCGACAACAGGATGTATTCTTCCGAATTCTTCCGCGAAGCGCTCAGCCGGGTCTCGCCCGGAGCCGAATACGAATATGTCACGCCTGGAGACGTGACCTTGGCCAAAGCGCTCTCCAAAGAAAATTCCGGCCTCAATTTACGGGGAAACCAGATGGTCATTTCTTATTCCGGCAGGCTTGTGCCTGAAAAGGCCGGAAGGGTGCGTGCCTTCACAGACGCCAATATTGAAGCCTGGGTCAAGGCCGGCATCCAGGTCGTTATCTTCGGCAATGTCCAGCCGTATGAAGATTCCCGCAGGATCGGGCAGGACCTGGAGCGCCTGCAGGAAAGATTATCCAAAGCCGGCCACGCCGGACAGTTTATCTTCAGGCCCAAATTCAATGTCGATGAACAGAGGCGCCTGCTCGCGGCCTCAGACATACAGATTCAGGATTCAGACCGTTACACCGGCGCGTCCGAATACACGGAAGCCGATGTTTCAGCCAACGCCGGTCTGCAGATGGGCGCGGCCTTCTGGGAAGGCATTATCCAGCGCCAGGGTATTGCCGTTAACGGCCGCAACGGGAATACGCTTGTTCCGGCGACAACCAACCCCGACGATTACAGGAAGATCGTGCTGTGGGCCCGGGAAGAATTCCAGAAGGGCACGCTTGCGATCTATCAGGCCCAGTCCGTGCGCATGAGCCGCTATCTGGGCGCCTTGATTACTGGAGCGGAATATTTAAGATTGTGGAACCAGACCGCCTACGAAAGAAAGAAAAGCGCGGCCAAACCGCGCGTCTGCGGCGAGGGCAGTATCGAGAACCTGTCTTTGGTCGCCTTCACAGCCGAAGGGCAGAAGGCGGTTGAGCGTAACGGCGATAACTTCTTCTTAGACGGCCTCGACAGGAGGGACCTGGAATTCACCGTGACCGTGGATCTGAAAGGCTGGGACGTGACTTCTTATGGCCAGAGCGGAATGATTCCTTTTGATATGGCCAAGGCTGAATTGGTCAATGACTATGGCGTGCGCCTGCCGTTGTGCATCAAGCGCAGGGTGGACCATCAGGTTGAGCTCTATACCAAGGTTCCGCAGGACCTGCCGCTTCCTTTTGAAGGCGAGATCCTGGTGACGACAGGCGCCTGGCAGATGGCCAAACCGGTCAAGATTTCCAACGGGGCCAAGAGCGCATCTTCACCGGCGTTGCCGCGCTCGTTCCCGGAAACGCTGAGCCAGCATTTCCGTCAGAAAAAAGGCATATTTACGGCCGCTGATCTGGATGCGGGGGATGGTTCATTTGTTGTAACCCTGGGACAGTGGTTAAGAGGCCTGAATTTATTCGAAGGGGTCAGGGTTACGGGCGTTGAGCCATTGTCATTCTGCATCAATAAGGCAATGGCCGCCCAGGCTCAAAGAAATGGAGACCAGGTCCTTTACGGAGATGCCCAGGACCATATCGCCTCCGCTTCCTGCGACCTTGTGACCATTAATAACATTACCCGGGATGACGAATTGCTGGCGCAGGCGCGCAGGATCTTAAAACCGGCGGGCCTGCTGGTCGTGACCGTCGAGGAAATGGATATCGCCCCCGGCAAGGTCCGCGCGCTTAAGGATAAGCTCGAACACCTTGGATACCGTGTTGATGTGGCAGAGCCGTTGCCGGAAGGGTTCCAGTATCCGTATCCCTCTGATTCAGCTTTTATGATTGGCGCCCTGATCGTGGCAGCGGGCATAGGCGTTTCTTCACCCGCGGACTCTTTCGCGGATTTGATGGAGCAGGGGCGCGTATTGGCAGAAATTTTGATGAAGGGCCTGGGCGCAAGAGAAGAAGCCCTTCTTCAACTCAAGGCTTACGCCGAGCGCTACAGCCTGAAATCCACCCATGAGACAGAATGGGTCCATCAGAATACGCCTCTGATCGTCGGTTATTTCGCGGAGAATGGAATTTTTGACAAGACCCATCAGTATAATGTGATCTGTTTGACGGAAGTTGTCCTGACGCACACCGGCGTCTCCTCACCCATCGTCAAGAGCTCCCACTTTGACGCGCAGTCGCTTCTGCGCGCGGCCCTGGCCCGTATGCCCGAAGGCACAGAAGCGGTCTTGAACGGCGATGAAGTTGTCCTGACCCATGCCGACGGCCGGACCTTGACGTTGAAGGCCGTCTTCCACAGCCAAAAGCCTTACCTTATTATCGGCAACGCGACCTACCAGGTCTTAAGCCAAAACATCGACATCACCTCTCTGAACCCTGTCGGCAACAGCGCCTATGTCAGCTTCTTTGAGCGCGATCTCAACACCCTGGATATCGCGCAGCTCGCCATCAGCCTGCCCCTGGCTAAAGACGCGCCGGCCTCAGGCCTGAGGCTCTTCCCGACCAACCGCATCCTTCACCCCGCGCTTAAAGCGCCGGCTGTCCCGCAAGACCTCCTGGTGCAAGCCAGAAGCCTGCTGGAATCCAGAACCGGCTTGAGCCTGGCGGAGCTTCTGCATGCAGCCGCGATCCTGGGGACAAGCAGCCGTTGGCAGGATTATTACCATTCCATCGAGGCGCTCAACAGCCTTCTGGCTGATCAGGCCTATGAAGCTCAAAAACCCGTGATCACATCCGTTCAGGATTACCTCTATCTGGCTTATTCCGGATGCGACTTCAATAAATGGGAAGCCATCCAGGAGGAACTCCTGGCTAAACATGCCGGCCAGGGCCAGCCCGCTT
>JBAZMA010000008.1:0-98617 GCA_041649995.1 Candidatus Omnitrophota bacterium
TAGCCGTAGGCGGCGAACTAAGTTATAAGCCCCAAAGGGGCGGGTGCGAACTTAGAGCACTTTAATGTGTCATTCAAGCGATATCCCGCCGAAGGCGGGGAACCCGGCACGTGCGATGAAAATTTCGTGAAATTTTCGAGCGTTTACGTGAACGGGTGCCAGTCAGCATAACTAAAGAGAGCCGGTAGCCGTAGGCGGCGAACTAAGTTATAAGCCCCAAAGGGATTAGAAGCTTTGTGAAGTGAGAATAAATTTTAACGAAGGATGAGGGTGGGGGGGATAATGGCAAAATACATATTTGTGACAGGGGGCGTGGTTTCCAGTCTGGGAAAAGGTATTGCCTGCGCCTCTATCGGGAAGATCCTGGAGGCCCGTGGATTCAAGATCAATCTGATCAAATGCGACCCTTACATCAATGTCGACCCCGGCACCATGAATCCTTTTCAGCACGGCGAGGTCTATGTTACGGATGATGGGGCTGAAACAGACCTTGACCTGGGTCATTACGAGAGATATACGAACGCGAAATTGACGCGCAGCAACAATGTCACGACAGGCAAGATTTATTTTTCCGTGATCTCCAAGGAAAGAAGAGGGGATTACCTGGGAAAGACGGTTCAGGTTGTTCCCCACATCACCGATGAGATCAAGGCGTCGATCAAAAAGGTCGCAAGCATAGGGAATCCGGATATCGTCATCGTGGAAATCGGAGGGACTGTCGGAGATATCGAAAGCCTTCCTTTTTTAGAGGCGATCCGTCAGTTGAAACAGGAAATGGGCGCGGGCAGCGCCATCAACATTCACCTGACGCTCGTGCCTTTTATTCGCTCGGCGCAGGAGATCAAGACCAAGCCCACGCAGCACAGCGTCGGAAAATTAAGGGAGATCGGGATCCAGGCCGAGATCCTTTTGTGCCGGTCCGAAAAACCGATCGAGCAGGACGTCAAACAGAAGATCGCGCTGTTCTGTAACGTTTCCCAGGAGGCGGTCGTTGAGGCCCTGGATGTTGAGAGCATCTATGAAGTCCCCTTGATGTTTAAAAAAGACAAACTGGATGATCTGGTCCTGAATTTTCTCGGGTTGCGTTCCCGCAAGGGGGATCTGAAGGGCTGGAGTGAGGGCGTGGTCGAAGTCCTTAAGAATCCGCGGCAGTCCTGTCGCATCGCAGTCGTGGGAAAATACATCACCCTTCAGGACGCCTACAAATCCATTTACGAAGCCCTGACGCACGCGGGGATCGCGAATAAGACTCGCGTGGAAGTCGTCAAGATCGATTCCGAAGACGTCAAAAGGCACAAGGCCAGTTCCCTGTTTTGCGGTATGGACGGCATCCTTGTTCCAGGTGGTTTTGGTTACAGGGGCATCGAAGGCAAGATCAACGCTATCCAATTCGCGCGCCAGGAAAAAGTCCCTTATTTCGGTATTTGCCTCGGCATGCAGACAGCTGTCATCGAATTCGCCAGGAATGTCTGCGGGTTGAAAGGGGCGAACTCAACGGAATTTGACGCCGCAACGCCTCATCCCGTCATCAGCCTGCTGGAGGAACAGAAGGGTGTGAGCGATAAGGGCGCCAGCATGCGCCTGGGCGCCTACCCTTGCCGCCTGGATCGGGATTCCAACGCTTTAAAGGCGTATCGCCGCGCCCTGATCTCCGAGCGGCACAGGCATCGTTACGAGTTTAATCATCGGTTCAAAAAGATCATGGAGAGGCACGGCCTGAGGGTTGCCGGCCTTTCTCCCGACGGCAGGCTTGTGGAAATTGTTGAACTGCGGGACCACCCCTGGTTTGTCGCCGTGCAGTTCCACCCCGAATTTAAATCCAAGCCTGACCGCGCGCATCCGTTGTTCCGGGAATTCATCGCCGCGGCCCTCAAAAACAGATAGGTTTATCCCATGAAAAAGAAAACATTCGCCTGGTCCCTTGTCGTGCTGTTTTTCTGCGCCGGTTGCAGCCAGCCGTTGAGGACGCTGATGGAGCTGGGAGGGGAACAGAAGGCCCAGCAGGCGTATGTGCGCCAGAAACAGGCGCGTTTTGAGGCTTTGTTAAGGGACATCGAACGGCAACGGCTTTTACCCGGTTTACGCAAGGAACGGGTGGTGGCCAGATATGGCGAACCTGTCCTGACCGAAGGCGGAGTTTTTCTTTACCGCGACCCTGTGGATTTTGTCGGAGCGAAAAAGGTGTATCTGGAATTCAACGACAGAGATCTTCTTGATTCTATAAAGGTGACCGGACATGAATCCTGACAGCCCCCTTGGCGGACTTGTTTCCATCAAAGATTATGAAAACCGGTACGCCGGCGATATTCACGATGATGTCTATTTCGGTTTTCCCGCGGCGCCTGTCGTCGAGGCCGAAAAGGCCCTGTTGTCGGGCGAACGAAAGACGATCGCCTATTTTTCCATGGAGTTCGGCCTCGGTACGAGCATTTACAATACCTTTTCCTCCGCCCGCGGGGTTTCTCAGCAGAACAAGATCAACGAGAACGAAGTTTTTTCCAACGAGCGCATCCCCGATTATCTGTTCTCCCTGAAATTCGATTCCCTCCTGGACCTGCCGATCTATAGCGGGGGCCTGGGCGTTCTGGCGGGGGATACGATCAAGACGGCCGCGGACATGAAACTTCCCATGGCGGCCGTCGGTATTCTTTGGAGCAAAGGATATTTCCGGCAGAGGTTTTGGTTCAAATTCGGCCAGCTTCCCGAGGAGATCAAATGGGACCCCTGGACGTTTCCCGGCCTCATCCCTCTGGAACAGAAGATCAAGCTGGAATTGAAAAACAACGATATTACCCTGAGGCTATGGAAATATTATGTCTACAGCCGCAACCGCGACCATGTCGTTCCCCTGATCCTTCTGGATTCCAATGTCGAGGAGAACGATGAGGCGGGCCGGCGCCTGACCGACAAACTTTACCGCAGCGATGATGTTTCCGGCCGCATCCTCCAGCGTCTCATCCTGGGAATGGGCGGTATCCGCGCGCTGGAGGCCCTGAAATATCCGGTCAAAATCCATCATTTGAATGAAGGCCACGCGGCGTTCGCTTTTATCCGCAAAGCCGCGGATGCCGGCGCGTTTGAACCCGAAGATTTAAAACAGAACTTCGCCTACACTTGCCACACCCCTGTTCCCGCCGGGCACGACCGTTTCAGCCTTTCCGAACTTGAGAATTATCTCAAGCCGCAGGACATGGCCCTGGTCAGGAAATACGGCCTGGAAGAACCGAAATCCCAGGTTGTCAACCTGACGGTGCTGGCGATGAATACCTCCAGCAGCATCAACGCGGTTTCCTGGAAGCACGGGGAGGTCATGAAGAAGCAGTTCCCGGAATACGAAGACCGCATCAAGTCCATTACGAACGGCATTCATTTTCCCACATGGGTCTCAGGACCGGTCCTGTCTCTTTTGGATGACTATACCAGCCGGATCGGCGATTATCGCAACGACCCCGAACTGTTGAAAAACGTCCTTTCCCTTAAGGACGACCCGGATTTCCGCAGGCGTTTTTGGGAAGCCCATCAGGAGAATAAAAAGGCCCTGGCCGGCGTCCTTTCCCACTGGCAGTTGAACGCGAATATTCTGACGATCGCCTGGGCGCGGCGCATTGCCGCCTACAAGAGGCCGAGCCTTCTTCTTCAGGATGTCGGCCGCCTGATCGATATCGCTAAAAAAACCGGACCCTTGCAGGTCCTTCTGGCGGGCAAGGCCCATCCCAACGATAACCTGGCGTTTACCTATGTCAATGAGATCATGAACTTAATCGACAAAACGAATACCGAGGGCGGCCTTATCAAGATCATCATGCTGGAGAATTACGATATCTATATCGCCAAGAAGCTGGTCTCCAGCGTGGACATCTGGCTCAACAACCCCTTGCCGCCTTATGAAGCTTCCGGAACAAGCGGCATGAAGGCCATTGCCAACGGTGTCCTTCAGATGAGCACCCTTGATGGATGGGTGGTTGAAGCCAAAGACAGCGGGATCGGCCGCTTTTTCGGTTACCAGGACCAGGGCCAGGGCTATACCGATGGCCTGGTTTTGAGGCTGGAGGAGGACTCCAAGGCGTTATACGCGGCCTTGGAAGAAATGGCCCGCCTTTATTATCAGACAAACAAGCTGCCGGAGGCGGAGTTGGGTTCTTCCTGGATTGATATGATGATCCATTGCCTTGCTGAAACCGCCCGTTTCAACACATCCCGCATGCTCAATGAATACAGGACCAAGGTTTGGGAGTGTTGAATCTCCGGCGGCTCGTTCTTTTTGCTATTTGCTGCCGCGGGAAAATTGTGATACGATAACATCAAGTCAGAGAAGATGATATGAATGTTCATTTCTTTTTTTCGGAACAGAAAATTTTAACTCTTAGGAACCCGGCAAGCAAGGAAGTTTCCTGTTCTGTTTTCCTGTTGCTGGTTTTTCTGCAGTTTTTCCTGATAGGAGGACAAGCCATGGCCCTGGAATTCAGAAGTTCCTCATTTTCCCATGAATCGTCTATCCCCTCGAATTTTACCTGTGAAGGCAGCGATATTTCTCCCCAGTTGAGCTGGGGCGGCGCCCCCGAAGGGACAAAGAGTTTCGCGTTGATTGCCGATGATCCCGACGCGCCGGCGAAAACCTGGACCCATTGGGTGATTTACAATATCCCGCAGGACAGCACCGGACTGCCGCAGGATTTTCCCCATGACCCGGCTTTGCCGGATGGGATCCGACAGGGAATCAATGACAGCGGCGAGACCGGTTATGGAGGGCCATGCCCGCCTCCGGGAAAGCCCCACCGTTATTATTTCAGGCTTTACGCTCTGGATTCCCTGCTGGAGCTTGAAAAAAACGCGACCAAAGATCAGCTTCTGCGTGCTATGAAAGGCCATATCCTGGAAGAGGCTGTTCTGATGGGAACGTATAAAAGATGATTTCATTACGGCTGAAAACAAGGGGAAAGGATCCGGCATCCGGATTTTAAAAAAAGGGGGTAGTGATGGGGTTTTTTCTGCTGCTTGTCAGTCTGTTTTTTATCATTGCGGGGGTTCTGCTGATCCTGACCCCGAAAAAAGTCATCAAGGCGGTCTTGAAGATGCTGGATAAGCCCGGAGACAGAAGGCTTCTGGGCCTTGTGCCGTTGATTGTCGGTATTATGCTGTTATTCGCCGCCAGCCGCAGCGCTGTCGGTTGGCTGATCGTCCTTTTGGGCCTCGCCGGGATTGCCAAGGCCGTCTATATCTTCTTGACGCCTATGGCCAAGATCAAGGCGTTGCGCTGGTTTTCCCTGACGGACAATGCTTACAGGGTCAACGGAATTATTATCCTGGTTCTGGGAGTGATTGTTTTTATTTCAAGAATATAATCCTGTTTTGAAGAAAAGGCCGGAAGCGAGCCCCTCAAGGCGCGTGACCCGGCCTTTTTTCTAAAATTCAAACTTCAAAAAGGGGGCGGCGTTGAAGACCCTTTGGATCCTGGCGGCTTTCGGATTTTTGCTGTTATCCTCCCGGGCTTCTTCCATTGAAGAATACCGTACGGACGCAGAGGCGGCAGCGGCCTATAATGTTACGCGCAAACATAAGGTTGTGGATGGTCATGTCTTTTACGTGGAGGAGGACCGCCCCATCGAAAAAGTGGCCGGGCTTTACAGGCCCATGGATATGGATTCTTATATCGCCTTGAAGTTCAGCAAACTGCAGGCGCAGATCGATGAATTACGCAAGGAGACAAAAGCAAACGTCGACGATATCAAGGCGCAGATCGACGATCTTTCCAGGAAGATAGACCAGGTTTCCAGGCGGCAGGCGGCAAGCCCTCCGGCGGCCGCCAATACGACGAGGCCGTAAGTTCCTGAAGGAATTTGAAAAGAGGAAGAATGAGAAGAACATTGTCCCTATTTTTGACGCTGGTCTTTTTGCTGGGATACGGCTTGCCGGTTCTGGCCCAGAGCTCGGAATACGGAAAAGAATCGTTCGGCGAATTCGATCAGGCTTTGGGGAAGTTGCGCAGGGAGCGCGACAAGCTTCTTAGAGAGGTTGAAACGCTTAAAGAAGAGAGGGAGAACCTGTCGGAACAATTGAGGCTGCGGATCGAGGAAGCGGAATCCAGGGCGGACAGGCTCCAGGGAGACCTTGACGACGCGCGCCTGAGAATGGAGATGCTTGATGCCGAGAAAGCCGATATCCTCGACCGTCTCAAGGACGCGGAGTTGAAGCTTTCGCGTTACGATGACGTGATGTCCTCCAGAGACAGCGTTTTGATGGAGGCCAAAGAAGAAAACAGGAGCCTTAAAAAAAGCCTCGCCGATGTGGAAACCGTGCTCCAGCGTTCCTCGGAAATGATCCAGAAACTCAAAAGGGAGAAGGAGGGCCTGGCATCCGAGCTGGAAATCGTCAAAACCAGGCTTAAGGAATATTATTTCGGGCAGGAAAGCGAACTGGCCGATATCAAGAGGGAGAGGGGAAATCTTCTGGAACGGATCAACACTGTTTCCGCAAAGCTCAAGACCGAGGAAGCCCGGGGGCAGGAGTCTCTTTCGGAGAACAGGGAGCTTCGCAAAAAGCTCAGGCTCGAAACGGAGAAATCCCTGGAGCGGGAGTCTGTGCTCAAAAAGGAAAAAGACCTCGCGCTTTCCGCTCGCGACAACGCCCTGAATGAGGCCAAAAAGGCCCGCGAGGAATCCGTGAAAGCCGCCAAAGAACATCAAAGGGCGGTGGCGGACCTGGAGAATAAGAACCGGGTCCAGGAACGCATGCTGGGCCTGGCGAACGAAAAGCTTCAGTCTTATGAAGAACGCCTGGCCAGCGCAAAATCCGCGCCTGCCGCCCTCCCGGCAGAAACATCCAATCTCAGGGAAGAAACCCTGACAGGGGAGATCCTGGGCCTGCGGCGGGAATTGGCCGAACGCGATAAGCGGATCGATTCCCTGAAGGCGGAATTGAACAGGGTCGCCGAGTCCTACCAGAATTGCCTGCGTTCGCGCGGGGAGAAGAATTGAAACGCCTTTTCCACGGTCCTCTTTTTTGTTTTTCCTGACCGCCTGAAATCCTTAAATGTCGCCGGAAAATGGGTTTAATTTTGTTTCTATTTCGAGCCGTTATCTGGTATAATCTTACCTATGGTTTTTGTCAATCCCCGTTCCACGAAATTCGGAATTTTCGATAAATATGTGCCTCTGAGCGTTCCTATCGGCGTAGGGAGCCTGGCCGGTTATCTGCGCAAACAGGGTGAGCCCGTCCTGGTCCTGGACGAACATGTCGTTTGCATCACCCCTGAATTGCTCAAAGGGCTGAAATTTCCCCCGGGTCAGACGCCTGTCTTCGGAATTTCCACATTAACAGCCTGCGCGAAAAGAAGTTATGAAATCGCCCGCCTGATCAAACAAACGCTTCCCGGAGCGCTCGTTATCCTGGGCGGTATCCATCCGACCGTCCTGCCGGAAGAAGTCCTCGGGAATAAGGATGTTGATTTTCTTTTTCGCGGAGAAGCCGAAGAGATCCTCCTGGAGTTCCTGCGGCGCCTTTCTTCGGGGCGTGATGTCCGTTCGATCCCGGGCCTCTCCTATCGCAAAAACGGCGAAATCGCGCACAATCCGGCCGCGGCCCTGCCTGATTTGAGCGCCATGCCGGCTTTTCCTTATGATATGTTTGAAAATTCTCAGGACCGTTACAGCTTTGGATTTATCGCCAGTTCCCGCGGCTGCCCGTACGACTGTATTTTTTGCAGTCAGCGCGTGATCTCCGGCCAGAAATACCGGTACAAACCTTCCCCTGTCGTGCTTGAGGAGATCGAACAGCTGGTTTTGAAGTACGGCCAGTCCCATATCAATTTCGTCGACGATAATTTTACGGCCAATAAGAAAAGGGTCGTTGAGCTCTGCGAAGGCATCCTGCAAAGGGGATTTCACCGCCGCGTGACTTTTGACTGTCAGACGCGCGCGGACGCCGTGGATGACGAAATTCTCTCGCTCTTGAAAAAATCGGGTTTCCGCCTGATCAATTTCGGCTTCGAAACCGCTTCCGAACGGCTCATGAAGATCCTCAACAAAAGGGAAACGGTCCAGGAGAACAGGGACGCGGTGGCGCTGGCCAAGAAACACGGATTCGGTGTCTCCGGAACGTTCATTTTCGGCCTCCCCACGGAAACGCGGCGGGAGCGGTGGCAGGCGTATGAGATGGCCACGGAAATGGACCTGGATTATGTCCGTTTTAATAATGCCACGCCTTATCCCGGGACCCGCCTTTATGAAATCGCCAGGGAAGAGGGGAGGCTTTTTGTCGCCCCGGACTGGTCGAATCTCAACGCCTGCGGTTCCCTGGTCCACGACAGGTCTATTGAGTCCCGGCTTCCCTATGTCCCGGAAGGAAGCGACGAAAAGACCTTGCGCAAAGACGTCGTTCGCGCCAACCTGTACTTTTCTCTGCGTCCTAAACGCGTTTTGCGTCTGTTGCTCAAAAGGGTCGGCCCGGCGGGATGGTTTTATCTGCCTCCCCGCTGGTACTGCAGGCCTCAGGAGTGGTGGGGACTCCTGAAATTGGGAACAAGCCTTTTCACGACATTTTTAAGGAGCATGTTTTGATGGCAAAATTTGAAGCTTTTTTTGAAAAGTGGGCGGATAAGCTGCTTTGGGCCTTTATCGCGGTTTTTGTTCTTTTTTTCTCCTGGCTGTCTTACGGCAAGTACCTGTCCTTCGGCTACACGGATTGGGATTTTGCCAGCGACATCATCATCCTGTGGAACAGCCTTCACGGGAAATTGCTGTATTACCCTTTTTTGGAACAGAATATCTTCGGGGCGCACCTTTACCTGATCCTGTTTTTGATCCTGCCGATTTACGCAGTTTTCACCCATCCCGCGACGCTTTTGGTCCTTCAATCCCTGTTTTTGGGTCTGGCCGCCTGGCCCTTGTATCTGGTGGCCAGGATTTATCTGCCCCGGATACCCTCCTTGGCGATCGGCCTGGCGTATCTCTTGTATCCGTCCGTCGGCTATATCAATGTTTTTGAAACCCATTTCGAGATCTATGAGATTTTTTTCCTTTTGTTCGCTTTTTATTTTTTCGAAAAGAAGAGATTGCTTCCGTTTTTGACTTTTCTGGTCCTGACATTGACCTGCAAGGAAAACGCGAGCCTCGTGGTTTTCATGTTCGGGTTCTACGGGCTCCTGAGGCGAAGGCCCTGGCCCTGGGTTTTCTGGCCCGCCTTTTTGGGGGCGGCCTGGTTCTATCTGGCCGTAAAAGTCGTTATTCCCTTTTTCGCCAGGGACAAGGCGCTGTATCAGGAAGGGTTTATTTTTTCCATTTACTATAAGCACCTGGGTTCAAGCCTCGGGGAGATGGCGCGCACGGTCATTCTCGAGCCGGGCCGCGTGTTGCGTATTGCCCTGACGCCCGAGAAAATTTCCTATCTGACGGATCTTTTCGGAGGCGCCGGGTTTTTTCCGCTCCTGGCGCCCGGCGCGCTCCTCATGACGATCCCGGTTTTTTTACAAAACCTTCTTTCCGTCGCGCCGTCCCATGCCCAGGTCTATTTTCAGTATACGGCGCTGCTGATCCCGTTTTTATTCATCGCGTCCGTTTTCGCCTTCAAAAGGCTGTTTTCTGTCCCTGTCCTCAAGAAATTCCGCTATTGTTTCGTGGGGATCTTTCTGGCCGTGGCGGTTTTTTACCAGTTTCTTCTGCAATCGCCCCAATTGTTCTTTCTGCGTTACGCGACCGCTTACTGTTCCTACAGCCAGGAGAGTTTGTATAAGGAGCGGCTCGTGGGGCAGATCCCGCCGCAGGCCTCTACGATGGCGACGTTTCAGTTTCTTCCTCACCTGGCGCATCGTCACAGCCTCCATTCCTTCCATTTCGTGACATCGGGTTATAAGATGTATACCCTCACCGAATACACGGTCCCCGCCGGCCTCGAATACGCCTTGATCAATTTCAGCGAAAACCTGATCCTGGAGGCGTTTTATCCTCCCCAGGCGCCGCAGCGCGTGAGGCTTTTTTTGGAAAAAGGGTGGAAGGTCAAGGACGCCTTTGACGATATTGTCTTGTTCGAAAGAAGCCCCGGAAGTCCGATGCCCTTGTGCGAACTCCTGCCGTTAAACCGCGTTTCTCCCCAGAGGAGGATTCAGGGAAATTTTGACGGTCAGGTGGAGCTCATCGGATATGATGTCCGGGAGGTCCGCAAAGAGCCCGAAGGGGAGGTTGTCCATCTGGTATTTTACTGGAAGACGCTTGAGCCCAGGGAACCCTGGTTTGGCGTGGCCCTGATGCTGCCGGACGCTTCGGGCGGGGAATTTCTTGTCAAAGTGCATAATTTCGGCTACGCGATATTTCCGGCGGGAAGCTGGCCCAGGGAAGAAGCGCTGAAAGAGGATTATTATCTTCTGTTGCCGCCGGGCTTGTCCGCCGAAGGGCTCAGCCTGAAGATGAGCCTTCTTTCCATGCAGACAGGCATTCTGCTTGAGGCCACCCAGGCCAAAGACGGCGAGAAAAAGGGAATGATCGACCTGGGGAATTTGACAATAACCGGAGGGGGATATGGCGACCGCCAATAAGGTCCTGATCATTAAACTGGGATATTCCGAGACCCTGGACAGGGAGATTGGGACGACGACCAGTCTCGGCGATGTCCTGCGCACGACGGTCATTTTGAACTATTTTAAATCCAGCGATGTGACCTGGCTGGTTGACGAAAAGGCGTATCCGCTTTTGGAAGGCAATCCCCTGATCCGACGCGTCCTGATTTTTAACCTCGAAACCGTCCTGCAGCTTCAACGCGAACGGTTTGACACCGTGATCAACCTGGAAAAGGGCCCGGGGATCTGCGCGTTTTCCGATTCGATCAATGCCT
Source organism: Candidatus Omnitrophota bacterium (assembly GCA_041649995.1). Lineage (GTDB taxonomy): Bacteria > Omnitrophota > Gorgyraeia > Velamenicoccales > Velamenicoccaceae > JBAZMA01. The sequence goes on from JBAZMA010000008.1 coordinate 10,822, forward strand.
GGAGAAGGTTCGGCTTCCGTTTTGACGCCGGCAAAGGCGAGGCCCAGGCTTATGACGGAGCGGAAAGGGTCTTGAGCATTTGCTGGAATACCGAGGAAAAGAAGGGGAATATGAGGCATTGGCAGGATGCCCTGGCCTCGATGATCGGTGAGCGCTGGTCTGAGAAGGAGGAGTATATTCTCGGCTACAGGCCCAAGGCCAAGGCTGTCGCTGATATCGGTTTTAACTGGGTGGCCGGCAGCAAGTGGCGCAATAAATCCTGGCCAAAGGAACATTGGAAGAAGCTCGAGCGGCTTTTGAAGAAGGATTATTCGATGTCCTGGCAAAAAGGCTTGAATGACCTTTATGAATACATGGATTGGATCAATGGTTGCCGCCTGATCGTCACCAACGACAGTTTGGGGATGCATCTGGCCATCGCACTTAAAAAGAAGATTGTGGCTTTGTTCGGGCCCACGTCTTCTTCGGAAGTCTGTCTTTACGGGCGGGGGGTAAAGATCGCGGCGGAAAAGGCGGGCGCTTGCGTGCCCTGCTTTGAACCGGATTGCTCCAAATCCCGGCCGTGCATGTCGCATATCCTGCCTGAAGATGTCGGGCGGGAGATCTCAAAACTCCTGAAAGGGGCGAAAAAGAGATGACGGACCCCTTCCGCATAGACAGCCACAAGATGATCTACCATGTCGAGCGCGTGGCCGATTGGCTCAAAGGCCGGTGGGTGTGCCCGATCTATCTTGAGATCGCCCCCTCCGGAGGGTGCAATCACCGCTGTATTTTCTGCGCGCTCGATTATCTGGCGTATAAACCTGTGTTTCTTGACAAAGAAGTCCTCAAAAAAGCCCTGCGGCAGGCGGGGGCCCTCGGCGTCAAGAGCGTGATGTTTGCCGGGGAAGGAGAGCCTTTGCTTCATCCGCAGGCGCCGGATTTTATCCTTGAGGCGCGCCGCTCGGGACTGGATGTTTCCGTCACGACGAACGGCGTTCTTCTGAATGAGACTGTCGCGCGCAGGATTCTCCCCGTTTTGAGTTGGATCAGGGTCAGCCTTAACGCGGGCACGCCTGCCGGATACGCGAAGGTCCACAGGACAAAAGAAGAAGATTTCAGGACGGTGCTGAAGAATCTCCGGCACGCCGCCGGGCTCAAGAAAAAATATCGCTGGCCGGTGACCATAGGCGTCCAGTTCCTTTTGATCCCTGAAAATATCGCAGAGGCTCTGACGCTGGCGCGCGAGCTGAAGAAAACCGGCGTGGATTACCTGAGCATCAAGCCGTATTCCCAGCACCCTTTGAGCAAGTGCCGGATCAAGGGAAATTTTTCCTATCAGGACCATTTTTCTCTCGAAAAAAGCCTGCGCAAGATCTCGGGAGGCGGTTTTTCCGTTATTTTTCGCGCCCAGACCATGGAGAGGCTGTCTTCGGGCAAAGACTATGACCGTTGCTACGGATTGCCGTTTTGGGCTTATATCGCCGCCAACGGCGATGTCTATGCCTGCAGCGCTTTTCTGGGGAAAAAGGAGTACCGCTACGGCAATATTTATAAACTGGGCCTCAGCCGGGTGCTCAAAGGCGCGCGGCGCAAGGCGATTTTGTCGCGGGCCGAGAATTCCATGGATGTCACAGGCTGCCGGGAAGTTTGCCGTCTGGACAAGATCAACAGCTATCTCTGGGAACTCAAAAATCCCGGGCCTCACGTCAATTTCATATGAAGAGATATCCCCACGAATTTTTGAAGAAACTTTACAGCGTGATGCTTGAGATCAGGCTTTTTGAGGAAAAGATCATCAGCCTCTATCCTGATCGTCAGATCCGCACGCCTGTTCATCTTTGCGTCGGACAGGAGGCCATTGCCGCGGGGGTATGCCTTTGGCTGAAGAAGCGGGATGTCCTTTTTTCCACGCATCGCTGTCACGGACATTGCATCGCCAAAGGGATGGACCTGAATTCCATGATGGCGGAGTTGTATGGCCGCAAGACGGGATGCTGCGGGGGAAAGGGGGGATCGATGCATCTTTCCGATCCCGCGTACGGCATTTATTCGACGACCGCCATTGTCGGCGGAGGCATCCCTTTGGCCGTGGGAGCGGCCTTGAGTCTGAAATTTCAGAAGAGGCGCGATATCGCTGTTGTTTTTTTCGGCGATGGCGCGGCGGATGAGGGGGTATTTTACGAAAGCCTGAATTTTGCCGCGTTGAAGAAATTGCCCGTCTTTTTTGTCTGCGAGAATAATTTTTACGCGACCAATTCTTCCCAGAAAGTCCGCCAACCCCTGGATAATATCTTTAAGAAAGGCGGGGTCTTCGGGATCCCGGGCTTTCGCTGCGATGGAAATGATGTTCTGGAAGTTTCCAGGCACGCGGGCCGTTGCATCGACAGGATCCGCGCCGGTGAGGGGCCTGCTTTGCTTGAGTGCCGTACCTACCGCTGGAAGGGGCACGTGGGTCCTGACTGCGACGCGCAAAAAGGCTGCCGGCCGGCCGGCGAGGTCAGCCGTTGGATCAAACGATGCCCGGTGAAAAAATTCGAAAGTTTTTTAAGGAAACGCGGGGTCGGCGGCGATGAGATGCGCAGGATACGGGCGCGGCTTTCCGCGCGGATCGAGAAGGCTGTCGTGTTCGCCAAAAACAGTCCGTGGCCGCAGGCCCGGGAACTGCTTACCGACGTGACAGGAGGCGGCATCTGATGCCCTGGACAACTATTGCCATTGAAAACCATACCAGAAAGCTGGCCAAAGACCCGGGTGAAGGCGATGAACGCCTTTTGACATACGCCCAGGCCCTGCGCGAAGCGCAGCAACAGGCTTTGAGAAGGGACAGAAGGGTATTTATCGCCGGGGAAGGAGTGGATGATCCCGGAGGTATTTTCGGCTCAACCCTTGGGCTTCACAAAGAATTCACGGGGCGCGTGTTTGATATCCCCCTGGCGGAGGCCGCCGTCACAGGAATTATGACAGGCGCTGCCCTGGCGGGCCTCAGGCCGGTCCTGGCGCATATGCGCCTGGATTTCACGCTTTTGTCTTTTGATCAGATATTGAATCATGCCGCCAAGGCGCGGTATATGTCGGGGGGCCGTTCCCGCGTGCCTCTGGTGATCCGCGCCCTGATCGGGCAGGGCTGGGGTTCCGCCGCCCAGCATTCCCAGAGTTTTTATCCCTTGTTCATGCACATGCCGGGTTTAAAAGTGGCCCTGCCGTCAAACGCCTATGACGCCAAAGGATTGCTGCTGGCGGCCATTGCCGACGATGACCCGGTGATGTTCATCGAGCACCGCTGGCTTTATGACCTCAAAAGCGTAGTGCCGGAAAAAGAATATCTGATTCCTTTTGGAAAAGGGGTCGTGCGACGCCGGGGCGCGGACGTTACGATCCTGGCTTTGTCTCTTATGGTGCCGGAAGCGCTCAAGGCTTCCGAAGAACTCCTTCGGGAGGGTATTCGCGCCGAGGTCATCGATCCCCGGACGCTTGTCCCGTTTGACGAGGGCATCGTTTTGAAATCGGTAGCCAAAACAGGCCGCCTGGTCATCGCGGATTCAAGCTGGCGCGGCGGAAGCGCCGCGGAAATCCTTCTGGGCCGTTTGTGTAATCCCCTGAGGCCGTTGTTGAAAAAAGACGCCGTCTGCGTGACGCTTCCGGACTCGCCGACGCCGGCCAGCCCGTTTCTCGAAAAGCGGTTTTACAAAGACAGCGCGGACATCAAGGACGCTGTCAGGAAGGTCTTGTGAACGCTCCTCTCATGGGAAAAGGTTTGAGCGTCATCATGCCGGCCTTGAATGAGGAGGATAATGTCTCCGCGGCCATCCAGGAGACGTTGGCGGCTTTTGAGGCCTGCGGCATCGATGGTGAGGTCATTGTCATTAATGACGGGAGCAGCGATAAAACCGGGGAGAGGGCGCAAGGCCTGGCTGTCCGTTTTCCGGGGAAGGTCCGCGTCATCGAACACGAGTTGCCTAAGGGCATCGGCGCTTCCTTTTGGGACGGAGTGGACGCCGCGGCCGCGGACGCTGTCGTGATGCTTCCAGGGGACAATGAGAACGATCCTTTGGAGATTTTGCGGTATTTCCGGCTCCTGGAGCATGTGGATCTGGTCATTCCTTTCATTTATAACAGGCAGGCGCGCCCGGGATTCAGGAATATCCTGTCCCTGTTTTACCGTCTCATCATCAACATGACGTTTGTGGTGAATTTTAATTATACCAACGGCACGGTGCTTTACCGAAAGTCGATTCTGAAAGAATTGAGCTGGCGGTCGAGCGGATTTTTCTTTCAGACGGACATTCTTATCCGTTCCGTGAAGAAGGGGTATCTGTTCGCAGAGGTCCCTTATAAGCTGGGCATAAGGAAAAAAGGTTCCTCCAAGGCCATCAGTTTTCCGTCTTTTCTCCAGGTCGCCGCGGGGTATATCCGTCTGTTTCGCGATTTTTATCTGACACCCCGCAGGAGAACCGAATTCAGGCCGGATTCGCAGACAGCGGCGCGCAGGAACGGCGAGGCTAAAATCCATGGATAAATTAATTTTGGACGGACAGAAGCTCGCCTGGCACAGGGAGCGGCTGGAGGCCTGGCTTAGAGGGGAAAGGATAGCTCCCCTGACGATTGACTGCGCCCTGACCCGGCGCTGTTCCTATCGCTGTCTCTATTGTTACGGTCAGCTCCAGGCGAATGACGAAAAGAGAATGACGCGGGACGTGATCTTTCGTTTTTTGGATGACGCCGCGGAAATCGGGGTCAAGGCCGTCAGTTTTGTCAGCGATGGAGAAAGCACGTGTTCGCCTCATTTTTGCGACGCGGTTCAGAAAGGCAGGGCCAACGGGCTGGATATGGCTGTCGGCACGAACGGCTATTTCCTTGAGGAAGAGTCCCTGGAAAAGATCCTCGGCGCCCTGACATATTTGCGGTTCAATATTTCGGCCGCGGACCCTGAGCGATACGCGCGGATTCACGGCTGCGGCCCGGAGTGTCAGCAGAAGGTCCTGAAGAATATCCGGAAGGCCGTGGAGATCAAGCGCAAAAAAAAGCTGCCGGTGACTATAGGCCTGCAAATGGTTTTCCTTCCCTCATTCGCCGACCAGGTGCTCCCCCTGGCGGCCCTGGGCAAAGAGCTCGGAGTGGACTATACGATTTTTAAACATTGCAGCGACGATGAAACGGGATCCCTGGGTGTGGACTACGGACAGTACGGGCAATTTGAAGGCCTTTTGAAAGAGGCGCAGGCGCTCTCCGATGACTCCTACAGGGTCGCGGTCAAATGGTCGAAGATCCTAAGCGGCGGGAAGCGCTGTTATAAAGCCTGTTACGGGCCGCCATTCATTATGCAATTTTCGGGTTCAGGCCTGGTGGCCCCCTGCGGCATGCTTTTCAATAAGAAATACGCGAAGTATCATATCGGCAATATCGCTGAAAAATCTTTTAAGGAGATCTGGAAGAGCGAGCGTTACTGGGATGTGATCAGGCTGATTTCTTCGGAGGCCTTCGACGCTTCCCGCATGTGCGGCACCCTTTGCCTCCAGCATAAGGTCAATGAGTTTCTCTGGCATTTGAAGCAGGGGGGCGCTCTTCCTGAAAACTCCGGGGAAATTCCCGCGCACGTCAACTTTATCTGACAATGCCATTTTCCGCCTTGATTTTCGGAGGGGTTACGTTTGCGGCCGGGCTGATTCTTCATGTTGCCCTTTGGCGTGTCCGTTTGCCGGAAGGAAATCACACCATGGCCCTGCTGAAAATCTTCTTCGCCCTGTACGCGCTTTCTTATGTTTTTGTCCTGGGCCCCTGGGTTCCGCTTTCGGCGGCCCAGGTCGTCTCTTATACCCTTTTCTACGCCGGGCTGGTCTTGTCTTATCTTGTGACATATTCGGCTCTGGAAGTCAACAGCCCGACACTGGAGATCATGCTTTGGGCATCTCAGCGGGGACATCAGGGCCTTTCCATGGAAGAGCTGCGTTCCAGGATGACGGATGATTACCTTGTGCTGGAGCGTTTGAAGGATCTCAGGCGCGACGGCATGGTGACGATTCAGGAGAACGGGCGGTACTCACTCAGCAAAAAAGGCAGGAGGCTTGCCCGGCTTTTTGAACGCTACAGGCGCCTTTTGGCCGCAGGAATGGGCGGGTAACCCATGACGATCATTCCCCTTGTTTCAGCCCTGGCTCCCTTAGCCGCTTTATTCGCCAACGCGGTTTTCCATGTTTTTTTCAGCCGTGTCGGGAAATTGAGGCGCAACGCCCTGCCTCTTGGGGCCTTTCTGGGACTTGTTATCCTGGCCTGTCTGGATCTTGGCGCGGGCGGGAATCCGGAAAGGATCCTGACCGACGGGGCGATCTACGTGTTGTTTTCTTACTGCTATTATCATTTCAACAATTTGGGGGAAACGGCGCGCCGTGTGCGTATTTTGAGGGAATTGTCCAACGCGCCCATCGGATTGACTTCGGCGGAACTTCTGGCGTGCTATAATGCCGGGGAGGTGCTGGACCGGCGGCTGCGAAGGCTGGAGGAAAGCGGACAGCTCGCGCGAAAGGGCGCGGTGTATGTGGTTGCCGGCGGCGCTTTTTTGCCGGCCATCGCGGGCGCGATGCATTTTTTGAAACGCCTTCTGTTTCGGAGAACCGGGAGAAGAACTTGACGAAATCCGTTGCGTTGCCATCGATCGCGGTCCCCGCCCGCTACAATTATGTCGCGGCCTTTTTGACCTTTGCCTGCAATTTGAAGTGTCCTTATTGCATTAACCATTATCAGGAAAAGATCATCCGGAGGCCGTCTTTGTCGGCAAAAGAATGGGCGCGTGGATTGAACAGGCTGATGACGCGTCCTGACCTCCCGATCACATTCCAGGGAGGCGAACCCAGCCTGCATCCGGATTTTATCGAACTGATCCAACTGCTCAAGCCTGAACTTCCTGTCGATATCCTGACCAATCTTCAGTTTGATATCGACGATTTTATCCGGCGCGTGAGGCCTGAGCGCCTGAAGCGGGACGCGCCTTACGCATCCATCAGGGTCAGTTATCACCCTCAGACCATGGCTTTTGAGCCTCTGTTGGAAAAAGTCCTGAAGATGACGGACGCGGGGTTTTCTGTCGGCATCTGGTCGGTGAAACATCCCCAGGACGAAGACATTCTCAAGAAGGCCCAGGGCCGGTGCCGGGAACGGGGCATTGATTTTCGTTTCAAAGAATTTTTGGGCGAGTATCAGGGCAAGCTCTACGGCACATACAAATATCAGGGCTCCTGCGAAAAGAAATTCCGGAAGAAGGTTTCCTGCCGCACGTCGGAATTGCTGATGGACCCGGCCGGGCAGGTTTACCGCTGTCACGCCGATCTTTACGCGGGGAAAAACCCCGTGGGCGACATTTGCGATCCGACCTTCGCCATCGAAGATGTCTTCAGGCCATGTGATATTTACGGATTCTGTAATCCCTGCGACGTCAAGCTCAAGACCAACCGCTTTCAGAAGTTCGGCCACACCTCGGTAGAAATCCATCCTCTTTGATCATTTTTTATGATGGCCGTCAAGGACCGCGTGTTTGTCCTTAACATGGCCCGAAGTCTTTTTTAGAAAAGTCCTTCAAGGGAGGTCCCCATGGTCCATGATCCTGTTTGCGGAATGACGGTCGATGAAAAGACCAGCCTGAGCATCCGGCACGAAGGCGAAGTCCATTATTTTTGCAGCCGCCGCTGTTTGGAGAAGTTCGCTTCCGAACGCGGCCTTTCCGTCTCCGGCGTTGTTTGCCCGCCCGCGGGCTGTAAGCCGGTTTATAAAAATAAGGTTTTTCTTGTGGCCGGCGCGCTTCTGGCTTTGCTGGGCGCGTCTTTTTTCTTTGAGGCCTTGGTCCCGTTCCGGGCATCTTTTCTGGAATATTTCCACACGATATGGCTGGCTGTTCTTATCGGTCTTTTCCTGGGAGGCGTGATTGACCATTATATTCCCAGAGAATATATCTCCCGGGTCCTTTCTTCGCCCCGTAAACGCACGGTTTTCTCCGCTGTGATCCTCGGATTTTTCATGAGCGCCTGTTCGCACGGGATCCTGGCGCTTTCCATAGAATTGCATAAGAAAGGCGCTTCCAACGCGGCGGTCGTGGCTTTTCTTCTGGCCAGCCCGTGGGCGAATTTCGCCGTGACCATTATGCTTTTGGCGTTTTTTGGCGCCAAGGCTTTTTACATTCTCGCGTCCGCCGTGTTTGTGGCTTTGACCACGGGGCTGATCTTTCAACGGCTGGAACGGCTAGGGTGGGTGGAGAGCAATACCCAGGCTTCGCCCATGGCCGAACAATTTTCCATCTGGTCGGACATCAAAAAGAGGGCGCGGGCTTACCGGATGACTGCCTCCGGCGTGCGCGCGGATGTTCGAGGGGTCCTTTCCGGTTCTGCCGCCCTGGCGGATATGGTCTTATGGTGGATCCTCATAGGAGTGGGGGTGGCAAGCCTGATCGGAGCTTATGTCCCCGAACACATTTTTCACAGATTTGCCGGCCCGACGTTTTTAGGCATGCTTGTGACCCTGGGAATTGCCACCATCATCGAGGTTTGTTCGGAAGGGTCCGCTCCTATGGCCTTTGAGATCTTCAAGCAGACGGGCGCTTTGGGAAATAGTTTTGTTTTTCTGATGGCCGGTGTTGTGACCGATTATACGGAAATCGGGCTTTTGTGGCATAATGTGGGCCGCAGGGTCGCGCTCTGGCTTCCGGTTGTTGCCGTCCCGCAGGTTGTGCTTCTTGGAATTATCGCCAATATCATTTTTAAATGACAAAAACGGTTTCCTTATGAAACGTCTTTATCTTTGTCTTTTGTCGGCGGGAATCTTTCTGTCTTTTTCTTTTTGCCCGGTCTGCCCTGAGGATTCTTTGTATGAAGAATGGCAGGAGAGGAATTTTCATCTGGTGCCGGGTGCCAAGGAAGAGGCGGCGATCCTGCTTTTGAACCAGTCCTACACGCAACCCTGGCGCGCCGCAAACGACGCGGACGGGGACGCTGTCCCCGACGCGCTTGACCCTTCGCCCCTGGACTGGCGGGAGAAGGGTTACGACCCCTTCGGCGTCCTCGAGTTTTTGAGCTGGGACCATGATTGGAATTCCCATAAGTATGACGCCGGGGCCTTAGAAAGGGTCGTGGCTCTGATGAAAGAGGCGGGTGTGGGCATGGTCCGGCTTGATTTTCTCTGGCAGGATATCGAACCGGCTCCCGGAGAATACCATTTTGAGAAATACGACAGGATCGTCGATGTTTTGACGCGGAATCAGATCCGTATTCTGGGCCTTTTGGGATATTCGGCAAGCTGGGCAGGCCCTGTCTGGAACGGCCCGCCTGAGAAGGACGCCACCTTTGTAAGGTTTGCCAAAAAAGTCATCGCCCGTTATAAGAACAGGGTCAAATATTGGGAGGTATGGAATGAGCCGGATTCCCGCACTTATTGGGAGCCGCAGGATGAGATGAAAAGATACACGCGGCTTTTGAAGAAAGTTTTCAGCGCGGCCAAAAGCGCTGATCCTTCCTGCAAAATCGTCCTGGGAGGGATGACGGCAGGCGGATATTACGCGATCAAGAATGTTTACCGTCAGGGCGGCAAAAATTATTTTGATGTGGCCAATATCCATCCCTTTGTCGACCCTCTGCGGGATGACAGGATTTCCAAAGTGCGTTCCATTTACAAGAACGTGCGCCGGCTGATGGACCAGAATGGGGACGCGGATAAAAAGATCTGGTTTACGGAGATCGGGGCCCCGGGAATCAGGCCGGGGGAACCGGACAAAGGGTGGTGGGAAGGTACAAGCCCCGGCGAAGAACAGCAGGCGGACTGGGTGAAGGAGATCTACGAAGAGATGCCTTCCTGGGATGTTGAGAAGATTTTCTGGGCGTTTTTCAGGGACAATCACGAACATTTTAAAAGCGCGGTGGATTATTTCGGGCTCATCCGGTGGGATTTCAGCCCCAAGCCGGCTTATGCGGGTTATCAGAGAGAGGCGCAGGTTTGGAACAAGGCCTGGAAAAATTTTTTCAGGACATGGATGCAACAAGATTCTGACTCATAAGCCTTCCGACCGACCACCCAGAGGCTTGTTTTTGCCCTTGTGTGAACCATCTTGAAAATTTCTGTCTGCGACCAGCCCTCGCAGAGCTCGGACGGGCATCCAGATATTTTCAAGATACGCCGCCGCAAAAAGCGGCGCACCGGCTCTTCCGATAGAGCCGGGTTCCGCAGTAAGCGGAACACTTGCCTTCCGTTTGGGCAAGGTGTGTAGCAGTAAGCGGAACACTTGCCTTCCGTTTGGGCAAGGTGTGCCGCAGCAAGCGGCACACCGGCCATCCTATTAGGCCGGGTGCCAGAGGCGAAAGATTAAGGAAACAATCTTTACCCCCTTGCGTGAACCATCTTGAAAATTTCTGTCTGCGACCAGTTCTCGCAGAGCTCGGACGGGCATCCAGATATTTTCAAGATACGCAATGGGGTGATTTCGCCAGAGGCGAAATCACGAAAACGGTCAACAGAAAGAGGATTTAGCGAGTTTACGCTGAGCCCTCTTTTTTTTATGATAGAAGCATAGAAAAGGAGCCGATTTGAGCATGGAACAGAAGACCCTTGAAGAAGCCGTTCATCTTGCCAGAAAAACCGGTATTGTTTTTTTGGGTTCAGCCGACCATCGCGGAATTCCCCATGTTTGCGCGGCCACAGACCTGGCTGTTGTTTCCCGAAAGAACCGTTTCAGGCTCTCTTTTTGGTGCTGTCCCACGACATCCTTTAACACGGGGCTCAATCCTCATGTTTCGGTTGTCATATGGGACAAAATCCTGGATAAGGGGTATCAGATCCTGGGGGAGATCCGGGAGGTTTCCGGTAATGGCGAAACTTCCCCAGCGGTCTCCGGGCGGCAGGTTGAGCGTTCCCTTTTGATAGAAATAGAAAAGATATTGCTGTTCAAAAAGACTCCCCATACGGACAGGGAGGCCGGCGTTCTATGAGCCTTTCTGACATCAAGTTTGATGAAGAGAACTCTCTCATCCTGGTGCATAAAGGGATCTCTATTCACGGAGATCTTTTGATCCCTCATGACGCGCAATCCATCGTGCTTTTTGCTTTCCATAGCGCTTCGGAAAGGTTTCACCCCGGGAACCGGTCGATAGCTTCTGAATTTCACCGGTCAGGCCTGGGAACTTTTTTGGTCGATCTTCTGACAGAAGAAGAGGCGCAAGGCTTGAAGAATGCCAACCCTTGCGTTTCCACCGGGAAGCGTCCCAGGGCGCGCCACGGCTTTGTCATAAAGGAACACCGCACGGTGGATTTTTTGGCCGAACGCGCGGGGGTTGTCATAGAATGGCTGAAAAAAAACCCCTCGACCAGGTCGTTCAAGCTGGGATGCTGGGCGTCAGATTCGAGCGCCGCGGCCTGCCTGCGCGCGGCCGTGGAACATTGGGATTTGAAGGCCCTTTGCCTGAAAGGAAGCCGCATAGATTTGGCAGAAAGCTTTCTTCCGCTGATCCAGCCCGCGACCCTCTGGATCGCCTGCAGGGACAACGCTGATACGGCCAGGATGATGGAAAAAAAATTCCAGCTCCTTGCCTGTCCTAAAAAACTGACCATGGTTCCCGGAGGCGAGCGGGATTTTGATGAACCCGGGGCAGGGGTCATGGCGGCTAAATACGCCAAAGACTGGTTTCTTCGCTATTTTACAAAGGAAGCGTCATGAAAATAGAAATTTGCTCTTATGGTTCCATCAGGATCGACGGCCGCGAATATCGGAAGGATTTGAAGATCGTAGGGGGAAGGGTGCGGACAGGATGGTGGCGGCAGGAAGGGCATGTTTTGAAAACAGAAGATGTTAAAGATCTTCTGGAGGCCTCGCCGCAGGTCCTTGTGATCGGCACCGGGACCCAGGGCCAGATGCGTATTTCACAGGAAACGCGCAAAACCCTGGATGAATCCAGGATCATCTCGAGGATCGGCCGAACCTGCAGGGCGGTCGATATCTTTAACCGCTTGTCTTCGGAAGGCAAGGATGTGGCCGCGGCTTTTCATTTGACTTGCTAAAATTCAGGTTTTTAAACGACAACGAGGTCTCAAATGGTGAAAATGGAGATTTGTGTTATTCCTGTGGGAGGTTGTGAAATTTCGATGAATAAATGGGTCGGGGCGAGCGAAGAGGCGCTCAAAGGCGCTTCTGATATCAAAAGCCAGATCACATCCATGGGCACGATTCTTGAGGGGGAATCCAGCGAACGGCTGTTCGCTTTAGCGCGGCAGATGCACCAAAAGGCCTTTGGTAACGGCATCAAAAGGGTCTTTACGACTATTGCCATCGATCAGAGAGTGGATAAGTAACCACGATTTTTTCATGGCTTTAGAATGCGCGGCCGCGGACAAACCCTTCTTCGGCAAGGCCGGCCTCTTTGGAAAAACATTCTTTCGCGGTTTCATCGAAAGTCTTCCTCCCTTTCCATAAATAATTCTGGTGAATCATCATTGCGCATGGAGCGCTTTTCGCTCGGTGTTCTGTCGCCCACAAGAAGCTTGCCTGGTCAGGGAGGCATGGGGTAAAATGAGATCATTCCCATGAATAAACAGGGTTTTGTCCTGGCATTGATCATTATTCCTACGGCGCTCATGTTGGCGCCGTCTTTGTTCGCCGGGGAGGTCACAACGGCCGCGACTTTCAGTCAGGTTCAATGCGAATATCTGTCCCAGGACTGGAAAGAGATCTATCTGAAGACCCTGGATCTGGGATTCGATCTCATCAGGCTGGGCGCTTACTGGAGCCGGATTGAAGCCGAGGAAGGCGTTTATGATTTCAGCGAGTTGGATTGGCAGATGGAGCAGGCGTCAAAGAAGGGGATCAAAGTCCTTTTGACGGTGGGGATGAAGGCGCCGCGCTGGCCGGAATATTTTATTCCCTCCTGGCTGGAGAAAAGGGTTAAGTTGCGCTACGGCTCAGATCCCACCGAGCAGCAGCTTCTCACAAATAAATTGTTCCTGTTTATTGAGAAGGTGGTCCTGCGGTACCGTCAGCACCCGGCAATTGTCGCCTGGCAGGTAGAAAACGAGCCGTTTACCCGTTCCGGGCCCAGGGATCTCTGGATCAACAAAAATTTCGTGGAACGGGAAAAAGCCCTCATCAGGCGGCTGGATCCGCGTAAACGCCCTTTGGTCATCAATGCCATGACCTATTCTAACGGGTTTCTGCGTTTCCTCGTCCGCCTGGCCTATAGAACAAATCCGGTTTTCGATACGATCGACAGCGCGGAAATCCCCGCGATCAATGTTTATCCTGTTGTAGGCCATACTTTATTTTCGAAAAAAGTGTGCTTCTGGAGCAATCTGGAAGGCCAGATGAGATATTTAAAGGTTTTTCTGGAAAGGGCCAAAAACACCGGCAAGGATCTGTGGGTCACTGAGCTTCAGGCCGAGCCGTGGGAGCCCGGAGAGCTTGTTCATTTGAGGGAAGAGGCCGCGCAGACTTGTCAGCCGGAAAGTTTTGTTTTGACATATCGTCAATTAACGGATATGGGCGTAACGACGATTTTTTTCTGGGGAGTGGAATATTGGTTCTATCGCGCGGAAAAATACGGGGATACCCGCTGGCTGGAAGCCTGTCCCTGCAGAGAACCTTGAAAGAAGAATCCATGGATTCGAAAAGACCTTTTCAAGAAAGCAGTCAAAAAAATCCCGCGAAATCCTCCGGTTTGAAAAAGGCGATCTTTGCAGGAGGGTGTTTCTGGTGCCTGGAGTCGGCTTTTGAAGAACTCGACGGCGTCATAGCGGCAGTGAGCGGATATACGGGCGGAACGGGGCCTGGGCCTTCTTATGAAGACTATGCCGAAAAAGGCCACAAAGAGGCTGTGGAGATAACATATGACCCTTCCCGGATTTCCTTTGCCAGGCTCTTGGACGTGTTTTGGAGACACATAGATCCTACCGATGATGGCGGTCAATTTTCCGATAGAGGGCCTGGATACAAAACAGCTGTTTTTTATCATGACGAGGAGCAGAAAAAACTGGCGGAGGCCTCAAAACAGGTCCTGGAAAAATCAGGGCATTTCCAAAATCCCGTTGCCACCGAGATCCTCAAGGCCTCTGTTTTTACGCCGGCCGAAGAATACCACCAGGATTTTTATAAAAAATGTCCCGTCCGTTACGAATCCTACAGCAGGGCTTCGGGCCGCAGGGAATTCCTGGAAAAGGCCTGGCCTCAGGACGCCAGGGATGAGGCCGGGGAGATCCAGCCTGTTTATCGCAAGCCCGGCCCTGAGGAACTCAAACAAAAGCTTAATCCCTTGCAGTACGAGGTGACCCAGAAGGGAGGGACCGAGCCTCCCGGGCAAAACGAATACTGGGATAATCACAGGGAGGGCGTTTATGTGGATATTGTCACAGGAGAGCCTTTGTTCAGTTCCAGGGATAAATTTGATTCCGGGAGCGGATGGCCGAGTTTTTCCCAGCCCCTGGAACCAGAGAATATCGTGACCAGGAAGGACCGCTCTCATTTCGTAGAGAGAACGGAGATCAGGAGCCGGCATGCCGATTCTCATCTCGGCCATGTGTTTTCAGACGGCCCTGCGCCAACAGGACTGCGGTATTGCGTGAATTCTGCGGCCCTGCGTTTCATTCCGAAAGAGGACCTTGAAAAAGAAGGATACGGCGCCTACCTCAAATTATTCGAAAAATGAAAAGGTGCGACATTTTAAAAGTCAGGTGACGGGGGACGGAGTGCAATCCAGACAATCATTCTTTTCGCGTTGGCACGAAAGCCTAATTTTTTCTCTTCTGACTATTCTGGGCTGTTTTGTCCTGTTGACCTGCGTGGACATGGTGCCGAAAGTCGATGAGAATTTTTTCTTCGCCCCTGAAGATCCCAGATTTCAGGATGAACAGAAAATCTCGCGGCTTTTTGAAAGAAAAGACACGCAGATCATCATGACGGCGCAGGGGGATATCCAGACCCCCGAGTACTTCGAAAGGGTGCGCGCTTTAAGCCGTGACTTTGAAAAATTGACGGGTGTGGCGCTTGTGCGCAGCGTTTCCAGCGGGCCTGGCAGCGTCAGGGAGGCCCAAAAAAGCCCGCTCTGGAGGCGTCTTTTGGTGGCCCCCAGGGAGGGTTCCACCAATATTATTGTCATCATCGGGCAGGGCGCCAGCGAAGAAATTGTTTCGGCTTTTGAAAAGATCGTGGCCGCTCACCAGAAACCCGGCTTTCGGATACGCATGTCGGGTATGCCTTATATCGTGGAGTTGATCCAGCGAAACCTCCGGACGGACTTTGTGGTTTTCAGCCTGATTGCCTACGCGATCTTCGGTATCATTATCCTCCTGGTTTTTCGGTCCTGGATCATTCTGTGGGGCACGATGATCGTCTGTACGAATGCCTGCGTTATCACGCTTATTCTCTGTCAGCTTTTCCGCGTTCAGCTTGGACTCCTGACGGCCAATCTTATCACCATTGTTTTTGTCTTGGCCATTTCCCATATTATTTATCTGACGTATAACTGGAGGGATACGTGCGGAGGAGATCAGGGAGCGCCAACCTGCGTTCAGGACGCGGTTCGTCTGACGTTTTCCGCTTCTTTCTGGAGCATGCTGACAACCTTGCTCGGGTTTGCGAGCCTTCTGGGGGTTCCGGCCCGCCCGTTGCGGGAACTGGGAATTTCGGGCGTGATCGGGTCTTTAGCAGGCATTCTTATGGTTTACGGCATTTTCCCCTGTTTCCTGCGTTACTGCAGGCCTCTCGCGGCCGCCTGGAAGGGCGCAGCCATCCGGCAGAGATCGTCTTTCTACGCTTTTCTTGTGAAAAGGAAAGCGCTGATCATTTCCGGCATTTTTTTCTTTTGTCTGGGGGCGGGTTTGTTCCTGCCGCGTTTGAATCTTGATCCCAGCCTTTTGTCCTATTTTCAAAAAGAAGGAGAAATCGCAAGGGGCCTGAAGGATATCGATCGCAGCGGTGGAAGCAGCCCTTTATTGATGGTTGTCAGGTCGTCGGAAGGCAAGCCCTTGAATACCACGGAGGCCTATCGCAAGCTCTGGATCCTTCAGCAGGCGCTTGAAGACCATCCTTCCGTGGGGACAATTTTGTCGCTTCCGGTTTTGATGGCGCAGGCCCGGCGATTCCCTTTGTCGTTTTTTTTCAGTTGGGAATGGCTCCTGAACGCTTTAGAAAGCCCCACCTTTGATGAGATCGGGAAGAGTTTCATTACAGAAGACCGTCAATGCGCGCTTTTTTTGCTGCGCATGAAGGAAGAGGTGAGGGACAAGACGCGGCTGGAGGTCATCGATGACCTGAAAAAAGTCGCTGTTTCGGCCGGAATGGTTCCGGAACTCATCGGAGGTGTCTATGCCCTTCAGGGTCATTTATCGCGTTTGGTGGTCTCAAGCCTTATCTACGGGCTTGGCCGTCTTTTGCTCGTGTTCTTTCTGATCGGCTGGGGTTTTTCCCGCTCCCTGAAAATCGCTTTCGGCATGATTGTCGCCGTCGGCCTGATCCCATTGGGGATCCTCGGGACGATTGGTTTTCTGCGGATACCCTTGGATATCATTTCGGCCCCCGCTTCCAATATCGCCATTTCCATGGGCATCGATTCCATGTTCCATATGGTGAAACATTACCGCAGGGAGCGCCTCACCATGACTTCCGCAGAGGCCTGGGAAGCGGTGCAGAGGAGGCTGTGGAAGCCCATATTCACATCCATGTCCCTGGTGGCGCTGGGTTTCAGCATATTCTTGTTTTCCCAGTTTCCTCCAACCCAGCGTTTCGGTTTTTCCATTGTCCTGGGGACGGCCCTGGCCGGATTTTCATCCATGTTGGTGATGCCTTTGATCGCGCAGTTTTTCCCGAAATTTCCGCCGCTAAGGACACTGCTCAGAAAGGAGCGGCATGGTTGACCTGTTAATCCACAGGACTCAAAAAAGAATTTCCGCCGGAGAAGACCGCTTTTTGGGGGGACTTCTTAAGGAGAACGGCGTGAATTTTGCTGTTTTTTCCGAAACGGCGCAGCAGATGTTCCTCATTTTATTCGATTCGCCTCAGGGACCCCCGACGGATGTCATCCGGATGAACCGCACAGGCGATATCTGGCATGTTTTTGTCCATGAGGCCCGCGCCGGCCAGCTTTACGGATATAAAGCGCAAGGGGATTACAAGCCTGAAGAGGGCAAGCGCTTTAATCCTCACAAACTCCTGATAGATCCTTACGCCAAAGCCCTGTCCGGAAAATCGACCGGCGATTCAGGCCTGCTGTTTGGCTATGACCTGAATCACCCTGACAAAGACATGGCCATGGACACGCGGGATAACGCGCACATTGTTCCCAAGGGGATTGTCATAGATGACAGCTTTGACTGGGGGGATAACAAGAGGCCGGGCATTCCCATCGAGCGGTATGTGATCTATGAATCGCACCTGAAAGGTTTTACGGCGCACGTTTCCTCCCAGACTTCCCATCCGGGCACCTACCTTGGTTTTGTGGAAAAAATCCCGTATCTTAAGGAATTGGGTGTTAACGCCGTGGAATTCATGCCCATTCATGAATTTTATGTTTTGGATCAGTTGAGAAAAAAAGGCCTCACCGATTTCTGGGGCTATAATTCCATCGCTTTCTTTGCCCCCGAGTTTTCCTACGGCACCGCGTCTTCTCCCGGATGCCAGGTCAGGGAATTCAAGACCCTGGTCAGGGAGCTGCATGCGGCCGGTATTGAGGTCATCCTGGACGTGGTCTACAATCATACGGGAGAAGGCAATGAACTGGGGCCGACATTAAGTTTTAAGGGGCTGGACAATCAGGCGTATTACAGGCTCCAGCCGAATCCCCAGAAGCCGGAAGAGAGGATGCGCAATTATCTGAATGTGACAGGCACGGGCAATACCATCCGCATTGAGCACCCTATGGTCCTGCGCCTGGTCCTGGAATCTCTCCGCTATTGGGCCGGGGTGATGCACGTGGACGGTTTCCGGTTCGATCTTGCCTCCGTTCTGGGCGTTGCCAAAGGCGAATTCAACAGGACATCGCCTTTTTTTGAGGAGATTGCCAAAGACCCGGTTTTGAGCCATATGAAGATGATCGCCGAGCCCTGGGATCTGACGATGTATCAGGTCGGAAATTTTCCGGAAGGCTGGTCGGAATGGAACGGCAGTTTCAGGGACACGGCCAGAAAATTCCTGCGGGGGGACGGAGAGGTCGGCCCTATGGCCAGGCGTATTTCGGGCTCACCCGATCTCTATGAGCACAACAACAGAAAACCTTTTCACAGCATTAATTTTATCGATTGCCACGACGGTTTTACCCTGCACGACCTGTTTTCCTACAATCAGAAACATAATGAGGCCAATCAGGAGGATAATCGGGACGGGAACCAGGAAAATTATTCCTGGAACTGCGGCGTGGAAGGCGAAACGGACAATCCCGGAATCCTCAAGCTCAGGAGGCAGATGGCGAGAAACGCCTTTTGCCTTCTTTTGTTTTCCACAGGCACCCCGATGTTTCTTTACGGGGATGAGATCCTCAGGACGCAAAAGGGGAATAATAACGCTTATTGCCAGGACAATGAACTGACATGGATGAATTGGGACGTTTATTTGAGGAACGCGGACCTTTTTGATTTCTGTAAAAAAGTGATTGCCTGGCGCAAGCGTTATCCTATTTTGCAGCGTTGGCGCTTTTTTACCGGCGAGGATTCAAGCGGAGACGGGGTTCCTGATGTTTCCTGGTTCAGCAGGACCCTGGGCCCGCCGGCCTGGGATGACGGCCGCACAAAGACCATCTATTACCGGCTTAGCTGCGCGGAGGCGCTGTTGGACAAAGAGGAGCGGTATCTGCTTGTCGCGTTCCACATGTATCATCGCAAGACTGTGCTGTGGCTTCCCCGGCACAAAAACTTAAAATGGTTCCGGATGATCGATACTTCCCTTGAAGGCCGCGCCAGCTGTCTGAGTCCGGGCCAGGAAGAACTTTTACCGCACCAGGAAAAGATTTTGTGCTGTCCCCGAAGTGTCGTTGTTTTGACAGGGAAGAAGCCTGACAGCTAGGGCCTGGGGCTTATAGCTTGTGGCTAAGAGCATAGGGCTTATAGCGTATGGCTAAGAGCATAGGGCATAGAGCATAATTTCCAAAGCCCAATTTCCAAATCATAGAAACAATTAAAAATTAAGAATTAAGAATGAAGAATTGAACTTCGATTCTCGGTCTTCGGACTTCTGAATTCAGACGTCAGACTTCCGACTCATGTCTTCTGCTTTTTTTATAAGCCATTTGCCATACGCTATAAGCCCATTCTTCTTTTTTCATTCTTAATTGTTTTTCGTGCTTTCGTCTTCGGTTTCTGTGGACCATGGATTATGGTCTATGGACTATCTCATCCTTCGTGCTTTCGTGCCTTCGTCCATCGGTACTACGTCCGCACGTCCCTACGTCCGAGCATCCGAAGGATGCGAACGTCCTCACGGTCATCGTCCCGTGTCTTCGTGCTTTCGTCTCTCGGATTTCCGTCTTCTAGCTAGCCCCTGGTACCTAGAACCTAGCACCTAAATCATTCTTCATTATTTTTTGTCTACCCAAGGTGCGCGCATGCCTGATCTCGGCGCCTGTTATAAAAAATCAGGGCAATGCCTTTTTACCGTTTGGGCCCCCTTTTTGAAAGCCCTTTCGCTGCATCTGACAGGGAAAAATGATATTTTCCTGCCGATGGCCATGGATGCCAAGGGATTCTGGAGCATTGACGTTCTTCAGGCCCCTCCCGGAACACGATATACTTTTCGTTTTGAAGACGGCAAGGACAGGCCTGATCCCGCTTCTTTTGATCAGCCAGAGGATATCTTCGGCGCGTCTTGTGTTGTGGACCATTCCGCTTTTTGGTGGCAGGACGATGACTGGAAAAGTCCGCAGTTGGAAGAGATGGTTTTTTACGAGCTCCATGTGGGCGCGTTTACTCCACTGGGGACATTTGAAGCGATCATAGAGCGGCTGGATGATTTGAAGGATTTGGGCGTCAACGCCTTGGAATTGATGCCCGTGGCGCAGTTTCCGGGGAAAAGGGGATGGGGGTATGACGGCGTGTTTCCTTATGCCGTTCAGCATTCTTACGGCGGGCCGGCGGGATTGAAGGCTTTGGTGAACGCCTGCCATCTCAAAGGTATGGCCGTGGTCCTGGATGTTGTCTATAACCATTTTGGGCCCGAAGGCAATATCCTGGCGGAATTCATGCCCTGTTTTAACGAAAAATATCAAACGCCGTGGGGCATGGCCATCAATTTCGACGGGCCAGACAGCTGGGGCGTGAGGAACTTTCTGATCCAGAACGCCCTTTACTGGTTCAGGCATTATCATGTGGATGCCTTAAGGCTGGACGCAGTCCATGGGATGCATGATATGAGCGCCAAACATTTTCTCAAAGAGCTTTGCGAGGAGATTTCGCTTTTCCCCAGGAAAGTTTATCTGATCGCCGAAAGCGATTTGAATGATGTCAGGGCCATTGGTCCTTTTGACAAAGGGGGATGGGGACTGGACGCGCAGTGGAATGATGATTTCCACCATGCCCTGCACGCCCTTTTGACGAACGAAAGGCAGGGGTATTATGGAGATTTTGGAAAGGTGGCCCACCTGGCCAAGGCGCAAAAGGAAGGATTCGTTTATTCCTGGGATTATTCATCGTTCCGCCGCAGATTTCACGGAAGTTCTTCTTCCGAAGTTTCGGCCAAGCATTTTATCGTCTATTCCCAGAACCACGATCAAATCGGCAACCGTCTCAAAGGAGAACGGCTCTCAGGGCTCATATCGTTTGAAGGCCTGAAGCTGGCCGCGGCAGCCGTCCTGCTTTCGCCTTACATCCCTCTGATCTTCATGGGGGAAGAATACGCGGAGGATTCCCCTTTCCTGTATTTTATGGATTTCAAGAGCCAAGAGCTTCTCCAGGCTGTCAGGGAAGGCCGTAAAAAAGAGTTTTCGCGCTTTCAGTGGAAGGAAGAGCCGGTGGACCCGCATGAGGAAACAGCCTTTTTGAGGTCCAGGATCGATTGGGGAAGAAGAATTGAAGAAAAAGGCGCCGTGATGCTGTCTTTTTATCAGAAGCTGATCCGCCTGCGCAAAAGCGTCGATGCGCTGGCGCATCCCGATAAAGAGCGCCTGAAGGTCAGGACGGATGAAGCCCTGAGGGTCCTGACCGTGATCCGGTGGTTTAAGGAAAGCCTTGTGTGCGTGGTCATGAATTTCAACAGCGCAGAGATCCAGCTGACATCAGGAGCGCTTCTGCCGGGCGATTGGAATAAGATCCTCGATTCCTCCGACACGCAATGGCTGGGGCCGGGCAATATCAACCCCGGCGTGATCACGACGCCCGTGAAAAACCTGGTTTTTAAGCCGCAGAGCTGTGTTGTGTTTGAGAAGATCTCCGGCGGGGCAAGAAACAGCCTGCAGACCCGATAAAGGTATCGTCCTGTCCATGAAAATCCCTCTTACCACATACCGCCTTCAATTTTGTCCGGATTTCGATTTTGATCAGGCCCGCGGTACCCTGGCCTATTTATACCAGCTAGGGGTTACCGACATTTACGCGTCTCCGGTTTTCGCCGCCAAAAGCGGAAGTATTCACGGCTATGACATTGTGGACCCCACAAAGATCAATCCCGAATGGGGAGGAGAGGAGGCTTTGAGGGCGTTGATCCGGGACGCTAAAGGCAGGGGGTTGGGCTGGCTGCAGGACATCGTGCCCAACCATATGGCCTATGACCCGCAGAACCCTTTTCTGATGGATATCTTTGAATACGGGGAGGGTTCCGCCTACAGAGGTTACTTCGATATCGATTGGGACCATCCCTATGAAAATCTTAAAAACAGGCTCCTGGCCCCTTTTCTCGGGCAATTCTACGGAAAATGCGTCGATCAGCAGGAGATCAGGCTCATTTTTAATGAGAGGGGATTTTTTTTCCAATATTACGATTTTTTCTTTCCTTTGAAAATCGCGTCTTACGGAGCCTTCCTGGAAAAGGACCTTGAAGGCTGCTCGGAGGGTTTTTTAAAAGTGGTCGAGGGGTTCAAGGGGCAGGCAGGCAGGCGCGAACAGGCCCGGCGCCTGAAAAGCGAGCTTTGGAAGCTCTACGGGCAGGAAGGGGCCGTCAGGCGGCATATTGAGGCATCCCTCAAAAGAATAAACGGTCGCAGAGGAAATCCGGGGAGCTTTAATGAATTGGATGCTTTGCTTTCAACGCAGAATTTCCGTTTCGCCTTCTGGAAAGTCGGAAATGAAGAACTGAATTACAGGAGATTTTTTACGATCAACGGCCTTCTCTGTCTTAAGACCGAAGAGCAGGATGTTTTTGAATTCGCGCACAGCCTGATTTTCCAATGGCTGCGGGAAGGGTTGTTTACGTGCTTAAGGATCGACCATTTGGACGGGCTTTATGACCCCATAGGATACTTGTCCAGACTCAGGCAAAAGGCGCCCGATACCTATATTGCCGCCGAGAAAATTCTCGATATCTTTGAACTTCTTTGCGGGCAGATGCCTATCCAGGGCACGACGGGTTATGATTTTTTGAATATTTGCAACGGGCTTTTTGTCGATCGCAAACAGGAGAAAAGATTCGACAGGGCCTACGCGCTTTTCAGCGGCATGTCGTTGAAGTACGGGGAACTGCTCAGTCAGAAGAAGAGACTGTTCACAGGGCAGAACCTGGCTGGGGATATCGATAACCTGGCCAGACTTTTGAAAACGATTTTGGGCAAAGACAGGTATGGACATGACCTGACCCTCTACGGTTTGAGGAGGGGCCTCGTGGAAATGCTTGTTTATTTTCCGGTTTACAGGACTTATATCGCAGCAGACCCCTCTATGGCCGATGAGGCGTATGTCAAGGAAGCCGCGGCGAGGGCGGTCAACCATCATCCGGGATTGAGGCACGAACTCGCAGCTGTGGAGCGGGTTTTGCTCTTTAAGAACACAGGCGGCAGCGCGGAAATGGAAAACAAGAATCGGCGTCGTTTCACGGCGCGGTTTCAGCAGACCTCAAGTGTGCTGGCAGCCAAAGGCATGGAGGACACCGCCTTCTATGTTTATAACCGCCTTTTGTCTCTTAATGAGGTGGGGGGCAATCCGTCTGTTTTCGGGATTTCCCGAAAGGATTTTCATGAATTTAACGCCCGCAGAAGGGAATTTTTTCCTTATTCCATGAACGCGGGATCTACCCATGATACCAAAAGAGGGGAGGACGCGCGCGCCCGCCTGAATGTCCTTTCCGAGATCCCCGGTGAATGGGCGAGGTTGTTAAAGGCGTGGGAAAAATCGAACAGACGCAATGTCAAACATCTTGCGTCCGTTTATGCCCCCGGAAAAAATGACGAATATTTTATTTATCAGACCCTTCTGGGGGCCTGGCCCTTTAGGGGCAGCGGGTCTCACGCGTTCCGGGAACGCGTGAAGGCCTATATTGTCAAAGCCATCCGGGAAGCCAAGGTCCATACGGCCTGGCTGGAACCCGATACGGCGTATGAAGAAGCCTGCGTGGCTTTTGTTGAAGACATCCTCAACCCCCAACGCTCCCCGGAGTTTCTGTCTTCTTTTACCGCCTTCCAGAAAAAAATTGCCTTTTACGGCCTTTTGAATTCCCTGTCCCAGACGCTTTTGAGGCTGACGGCCCCGGGAGTTCCCGATATCTACCAGGGGGCCGAGTTGTGGGATTTGAGCCTTGTGGACCCTGATAATCGCCGGCCCGTTGATTTTAAAAAAAGGGCGCGAATGCTGGAGGATATCCGGAAAAAAGAGGCTAAAACCGAGGCTTTGATCCGAAGGCTTTGGGCGGAAAAGGAGGAGGGCGGTCTGAAGTTATTCCTGATATACCGCCTGCTGAAAACAAGAGGTCAATACCCCGGGTTGTTTTTGGAGGGAGCTTATCTGCCTTTGAAGGCAGAGGGATCATTCGCAAGGCATGTGGTCGCTTTCAGCCGCAGGTCAGGACAACGCTGGGCCGTGGCCGTGGCTCCCAGGTTCCTGACGGGTTTGGTCAGGGAAGGCAGGCAGCCGCTTGGCATGAAGGTCTGGAGGGATACGTTGATCCTGCTGCCCAAAGAAGCGCCGGTTCAGTGGAAAGACGTTATCACGGGAGTTAACATCGCAAGAGGCAGGGAAGGCCTTTTCCTGGGAAAAACGCTGGGTCTTTTCTCCGCGGCCTTGCTGATCTCAAAGTGAAGCCTCGAAAAAAACAAAAGGCCTGAATCCCTTTGTTGCCGGGAGAGGTGTTTTAAAAAATGAAATCAATAACATTCGCGACAAGCCTGAACGGAAAGGCAAGGACTTCTCCGACGATGTGGAAAACAGGGCCTCCCAGCAGGCCGTCTCTTTCATCTTCTTCAACGACCACTTCCTTTGTGACCGGTTCCTCTTCCTCTTCTTCAATATAGACATTCGTTGATGTTCCTTGAGGGGCCTGCGTTTCGTTGCGGATAACGACATCCTGCGCGAAGGCCACCAGAGAGCGATGGACGGGGATAAGTCCTGTCAAGAGCACGGCTATGGCAAAGATGATCTTTTTCATGGGCAACTCCTTTTTTTAAACGCACACGTTTATTATGCCGTTTTTAGAGACGATTTTCCAATGACGGACTTCGTGCTTTGTTTGACGGATTTCTCCCTTCAATTGACGCCGCGATTTCTTTGCGATACAATTTTTATTGCTTGAACACAAAGGAGATGAATGAAGAACCGCAGGCCGATGAAAACGGTGACGCCTTTTCAGATGATGCGCCTGGACAGGCAGGCTCAGCTTCGCTACGGCATCGCGCCCCTGATCCTTATGGAAAACGCCGGGCGTTGCGCGGCAGAGGAGGCTTCCCGGATGCTGGGCGGCGGCAGGGCTGGCCGGGTTGTCTGCGTTTGCGGGACAGGAAATAACGGCGGGGATGGTTTTGTTTGCGCCAGGCACCTGGTTAACAGGGGGATCAGGACGGATGTTTTTCTTCTTGGGAGCCCGGGGAAGTTAAAAGGCGACGCCAGGCTCAATTTCCTGATTTTGAAAAAGATGGGGTTGCGGATCCGCCTTCTTAAGGAAGGAGGGGATTTTTCCGCATTGCGGCGCGCCCTTAAAAAATCGCGCGTTGTCGTGGACGCGATTTTTGGCATCGGTTTTAAGGGCCGGCCGCGGGCCTGGCATGAAAAAGCCATCCAGGAGACCAACGCCTGCCTGAAACCGGTGTTGTCTTTGGATGTGCCGTCAGGATTGGATCCTCTGACAGGCAGGGCCGAAGGCGCCTGTGTCAGGGCCCAAAGAACAATCACCTTCGGTTTTCCCAAAACAGGGCTTTTCCGCGGGCAGGGGCCTTTTTACAGCGGAAAAGTCCTCGTCGCGGATATTTCGTTGCCCAGGACCCCTAGATAATTATTTTGAAAGAATTGGCGAGGGGTGTATAATGCTCTCAAAAGGAAGGAATCATGAAGAAAAAAATATTAGTCATTGATGATGATAAAGAGCTGACCCAGGAAGTCAAAGAGTTCCTGCAGTATGCCGGATACGCGGTCCATACCATCAATGATCCCCTGAAGGTCGAGGCTATGGTCAAGAAGAATGCCTACGATATTGTTCTCCTTGACCTGAAAATGCCGCATCTGAGCGGGACCAGCCTGGTCAAAACGATCAAGGACAGGGTGCCTGATTGCCGGATTTTTATCATCAGCGGCCGCCCTTTTGCCGAGAAGCTTATTGAAGAAGAAGGCTTGAATAACAGCGTGACCGGCGTGATCAGCAAGCCTTTTTATCCGGAAAAGATTTTGGAACAGCTCGCCGCCCTTTAAGCCGCACGCCTCTTCCTTCAGCGCCTCTTTTTATTTTTGAATGGAATCCCAGGTTTTAAGGCCTATGCCGAAACCCCTGCGCGATTAGTCACACGAAAAGTTGCGCGTAGTCCTCATCCTTTATTTCCACGAAAAGAGTCAATAAAAACCAGAGACAGGCCATCGTAGCGGGCCTGTTTTTTTTCTATTCTGATGTTTGCCTTTTTTACAGGATCTCTTCATTAAAGGAAAAGGACGGCATGCAGATCGCCCAGGTAGCCCCTCTTTTTGAAAGCGTTCCCCCGAAATTTTACGGAGGAACGGAACGCATTGTTTCTTATTTGACCGAAGAACTCGTGAAAATGGGTCACGAAGTCACGCTCTATGCCAGCGGAGATTCCGTGACCAGGGCGAGGCTGATTCCGGCCTGTCACAGGGCCCTTCGTCTTGACAAAAGCAGCGTGGATCCCATCGCCGACCATGTTTTTCTGGCGGAACAAGTCTTTCAGGCCGCCGGGCAGTTTGATATCATCCATTCCCATATCGATTACCTTCCTTATCCTCTGCTTCGCCGGATGAAACGGCCTCATTTGACCACTCTCCACGGCCGCCTGGACATCCCGAATCTGCAGAATATCTATAAAGAATTCAGCGAAATTCCCCTGGTTTCAATCTCCGATTTTCAAAGGACACCTATCGAACGGGCCAACTGGAGGGCCACGATTTATCACGGCCTGCCTTCGGATCTTTATGATTACAGGGAAGGGGAGGGCGGTTATCTTGCTTTTTTGGGCAGGATCAGCCCGGAGAAAAGGGTGGACGCGGCGATTGAAATCGCCAAGCGCACGGGGATAAAACTCAAGATAGCGGCCAAGGTGGATAATGTGGACAGGCAGTATTTTGAACAGGCCGTCAAACCCCTTCTTAAGAATGACGGGGTTGAGTTTATCGGGGAGATCGGAGATGCCGAAAAAAACGAATTTTTGGGCAATGCCCTGGCCCTTCTTTTCCCGGTGGATTGGCCGGAGCCGTTCGGGCTTGTTATGATCGAGGCGATGGCCTGCGGCACGCCGATCATAGCGCGCAGGCAGGGTTCAGTGCCTGAGGTCGTCGAAGAAGGTGTTAACGGCTATATCATCAAAAATATCAGGGGCGCGGTCCAGGCCGTCCGTCACATCGGCAGGCTGAGCCGTAAGCGCTGCCGCCGGGCGTTTGACGAGAGGTTCACGTCGCGGATCATGGCTGAGAATTATCTGAAGGTTTACGAAGGCCTTATCGCGGCCTGCGCGGCAGGGGAAGGGAGGGTCCATGAGGATGAGGGATATTATCCGGGTCAAGGACGAGTATTACATAAGCGCTAATTTTTCCTTCATGGAGGAACAGGTCCGCGTTCTGAAGTCCGGAGAGATGTTCGCTGTTTTTAATCAGGACGGGCACATCCGGCCCTTCGGCTTCGAAAGCCAGGGCCTTTATTATGAGGGGACCAGATTCCTGTCGCGGCTGGTGTTTCATATCGCCGGCAGGCATCCGCTCTTGCTCAGCTCTTCCATCAAGGAAGAAAACGAGTTGATGGTCGTTGATTTCACAAACGCCGATTTTTCCGGGGAAAATCACGAGTTCAACCCGAAGGGAAAAATCCATCTCCTGCGTTCCTGCTTTTTGAAGGAACCGTCCTATTATGAGCGCATCTGCGTCTCCAATTATGGCTTGTCCGTTTTGTCGATGATGTTCGGTCTGGAATTCGACGCGGATTACAGGGATATTTTTGAAGCGCGCGGGCTTACCCGCAAGCGCAGGGGCAGGATGCTTGATGCGGAATTCGGAAAAAATTGCGTCGTGCTGGGATATCAGGGGCTGGATGAAAAGTTCCGAAAGACGGTGATTTCATTTTTCCCTGTCCCTGTTTGCGTGAAAAAGAACAGGGCTGATTTTTTGGTCCGCCTGGAACCCAACGAGCACAAGGATCTCTATATCCGCGTCGACTGCGCCAGGAGGACAAAATCCAGGGGGGTCTGCGATTTTAACGAAGCCCATGAAGAGCTCAGGCGTTCCTACAGGCGCATGCGCCGGGACCTTTGCCGCGTGGAGACCTCCAATGAGCAGTTCAATTGCTGGCTGGAGCGTTCCGCGGACGATATTTTCATGATGCTGACCCAAGCGGGCGGCCATCTTTATCCCTACGCCGGGATACCGTGGTTCAGCACCGTCTTCGGAAGGGACGGGGTGATCACGGCGCTGGAGACCTTATGGAATTATCCGCACATCGCGCGCGAAGTCTTGTTGTATCTGTCGCAACACCAGGCCAAAGAGTTCAACGCGGCCAGGGACGCGGAGCCGGGGAAGATCCTGCATGAGGTCCGCAAAGGAGAAATGGCTGATCTCGGCGAAATCCCTTTCGGCCGATATTACGGAAGCGTGGATTCCACCCCTTTGTTTCTGGTTCTCGCGGGGCGTTATTATCAGCGGTCAGGAGATGCCGATCTCATCAGAGGAATCTGGCCTTCTTTGCTGGCCGCTCTGAACTGGATCAATGAATACGGCGATTCGGATGGCGACGGGTTTGTGGAATACGACAGAAAGGCCATCGGCGGTTTAAGCCAGCAGGGCTGGAAGGATTCAGGGGATTCGGTCTTCCATAAGGATGGCAGCCTCGCGGAGCCTCCGATCGCCCTCTGTGAAGTCCAGGGATATGTGTATGAGGCAAAAAACCAGATGGCCAATATGGCGCGGATTTTAGGCGACTCCGAATTGAGCAATTCGCTTTTGAGGGAGGCCGCTAAGCTCAAAAAAGATTTTCAGGAGAAGTTCTGGTGCCGGGATATGAATTATCCGGCCCTGGCCCTTGACGGAAAAAAGAACCCCTGCCGCGTATTTACCTCCAATGCCGGACAGTGCCTGTTTTCAGGCATTGTGCACAAAAACCAGGCGGCCCGAATCCGGGATCGGCTTATGGAAGAAAGGTTTTTTTCCGGATGGGGCGTCAGAACGCTTGCGGAGGGCGAGATGAGGTTTAATCCCATGTCCTATCACAACGGCTCTATCTGGCCTCACGATAATTCTTTGATCGCTTTCGGGTTGGACCGATTCGGATACAAAAACGCCGTTTTGAATATTACCCGGGGACTCTTTGAGGCCAGTATGTCCATGGATCTTCACAGGCTGCCGGAGTTATTCTGCGGATTTTCCCGCAGACGAAACCAGGGCCCCACACTTTATCCTGTGGCTTGTAATCCCCAGGCCTGGTCTTCCGCGGCGGTCTTTATGCTCCTTCAGTCGTGCCTCGGCCTGCGTATCGATGCTCATGAGAACAAGGTTTATTTTTGTTATCCGGCACTGCCTGGCGACCTGGAAGAAATACGGATCACGAACCTTCGGGTGGGTTCTTCAAGCCTGGATATTCAATTGGAATATCATCCGAAAGATGTGGGGATCAAGATTATCCGGCGCGTGGGGAGCGTTAAGGTCGTTACCGTGAAATAGCCTGCGGGAAAGGAATCAACAAAAAGAGGAATTTCCCTCTTGTGGGGCATGAAACGGCTGATAAAGTAGCGGCATAAGGCAAAGGCCGTAACAATGCCTTTAAAAAAGAGGTATTGAGCAAAAAAGACAGGTGGAGGAGTCATGAACAGCAAGGGGAGCGGCGCCATTCTTTTGGTAGCCGGGCTTATTATTTCAGGCCTGGGGATTTCATTTTTGGATTCTTTCGCGTCAAGGATTTCAGAGGCCCTTCAGGGGGCGTCGGCCGAGAAGGCATTATGGATGCTTATGGCCGGCGTTGTCGCCACGATGGCAGGCACTATTCTTGTTTCAAAAGAAGGATAGCCGAGAAAACAGGCCACGGGCGATGACCGTGAGGACGTTGGACGTGGGGACGTACCGATGGACGAAAGCACGAGGGACGATGACCGTGAGGACGTTGGACGTGAGGACGTGGGGACGTACGAAAGACGAAAACACGAAAGCACGAAGGACGAAAAACAATTAAAAATTAAGAATTAAGAATGAAGAATGATTTAGGTGCCCAGGTGTTAGGGGTTGCTAGAAATTGGCAGCCGAAGCAGGTCAATAAAAAAGAGAAAAGCCCACTATCCGTCCATAAGCCAGGCGCCTTACAATATCTTACACCGGGGAAGGCGTGATTTTTTATGAAGACACGAAGAGATATCGACGAAGAGATCGCGCTGCTTCGGCGCATCCGGGATGAATACGGCCATTTGATCAAGCTGCGCTTTGCCGAATCCCTCCTGAAAATGATCATTCCATTGAAAAAAAAGGCGGCCGGGGCAGGCAAAGAAGAGCAGGCCGACGGCGCCGACTTGTGGAAAATAAAGGCCGCCGTTAGCGCCGCCGGAATCCTTTTGGCAATGGTCTTGTTCAAAAGAGCGATGGGAAGACCCGCCAATAAAGCCGGGGAATAAACTCTCGCGTTGTCGGGATATTTATAATTAGAGGCAAGAGGATTATTATGGGGATCATGGAGTGGTTCGCGACCATTACAGAAGGCAACGCGGCTTCAAAATGGCCGCTCGGCAAATATCTTCAAACAGAATTTGCCCTGGTCTATCTGGCCCTGCTTAAGCTCGCGCACAGGATCATTCTTTACCTGGTCTGTATCGCGGTTTCCCTGTTTGTCGTTTCGATGGGCGCTTCTTTTCTCCTGATGTATCTGGCCAGGAACGCCGCGAATCTGACAATCGCGGCCTGGGTGATCGCGGTTATTTTTGTTGTTGTTCCCATTATCGCTCTCTTTATCCTTCTCTCACACAAGGTCCTGATCCGGGTATTTGGGGCGGAAAAGTTGGTGGAAAGCGTCAAGAAAACAAGCTGTCGATGAAAAATAAAACGGCCTCAAGGGAGGTGTTGACATGCCAGACAACACATACGAAAATCGCATCCAACAAACCACGCCGGAATCCTACACGGATGAAATCCGGAAAAAAACGGAGCAATCCATCGAATATTACGCCCATCACCCCGAGTTGATCGAGTGCAGGCTTAAGGAACTGGGGCAGGAATGGGATATCGAAAGGGTCCTGGAGACAAACGCCGCTTCCATTGTTTTGGCCGGGACGGCCTTCAGCATTTTGACGAACAGGAAATGGCTCCTTCTGCCTTTGGCGGTAGGAGGATTTCTCCTGCAGCATACGCTTCAGGGCTGGTGTCCTCCTTTGCCTGTTTTCCGCCGTATCGGCATACGGACCAAAGAGGAGATCATGAAAGAGAAGATCGCTCTTCTGGCGATCAAAGGACATTTTGACAAGATTGGACAGACCCAGCAGGGTTCTCAGGAACGCCTGCGGGAGGCCCTTCTGACCTTAAAATAGATTTTCAACAGGAAGACCCACAACAAGGAGAGAGACATGGATACGCAAATCCGGCAGCAGATCACAGATGCCCTGGAAACTTTGAACAGCGCCGCGCAGGAGAATAAGGAAGAGATCAAGCAGATCGTCCGGGAAAAATTCGGCCAGGTCAAGGACATTCTGGGCGCGCAAAAAGGCATGCTCCAGGAAAAAGTGGCCGAAGGCCGCGAGGTGGTGACCGAACAGCTGACGCGTATCGATTCGTCCGTTCGCAGCAACCCCTGGCCTTTTCTAGCGACAGCGGCCGCCAGTTCCTTTGTTTTAGGCGTCTTATTCACAAATAATAAAAAGAAGTCTTAGGGTTGTTTTTGCCTTGAAAGAAAAGCCATGTTTGTCTGGTCGTTTTTGCTTCTGTTCATTGCCGTGATCGCGGGCCTTTTCAGTTTCGCGGGGTTGGTCCCCGCGAGCGCTTTTTTCGCAAAAGCGCTGTTTTTCATCTTTTTGATCATTTTCGTGGTCGTGGTCATGGGGCGGGCATTCCGCTCAAAGGCCTAAAAAAGGGTGCGCGAGGAATAAAAAGACCCTTCTCCGCTAACAAAAGAGGGGAAGGGAGTCTTTTTGACTAAAAAGCGAAATGAGTCAATAAAAAGAGGAAAGCCGTCAATGACAGCCGCAGAACTGGCGTTAAACTGTTGGAAAAGCGACCTTGTCTATGGCGAAAACTCAAGCGCAGCAAAAATTGACGGGAATAACCAAAGTCCCTACAGGCATTCAAGGCCTTGATGAGATCTTGAACGGAGGATTGCCTTGCGGGCGTTCCTCGCTTGTGTGCGGAAACGCGGGGTGCGGAAAGACCTTTCTCGGAATGCAATTTCTCGTTAACGGCGCTCAGAAATATGGCTCGCCCGGCGTTTTTGTCTCTTTTGAGGAAACCTCCGAAGAACTCAGGAAAAACTTCGCGTCCATTGGCGTTGACCTCAATGACCTTGAAAAACGCAAGCTTCTGGCCCTGGATTATATTTTTATCGAGCGCAGCGAGATCAAGGAAACAGGGGAATTCGACCTGGAAGGTTTGTTCGTCCGTTTGGGTCAGGCGGTAAGATCAATCGGAGCCAAACGCATCGTTATTGATACGATTGAAGCGCTATTTTCCGGTTTCAGCAATGAAGCCATCCTGCGGGCCGAACTGCGCAGGTTGTTCAGATGGCTGAAGTCAAACGGCCTCACCGCCATTATCACAGGGGAGAGGATCGGGGAGATCTTTACGCGCCATGGGCTTGAGGAGTTTGTCGCCGATTGCGTGATTCTTCTGGATAATAATATTGTCGACCAGATCTCGACGCGCCGCATGCGTATCGTCAAATACCGCGGTTCATCCCACGGGACCAATGAATATCCGTTTCTGATCGGCGCAAATGGCATGTCCGTTCTGCCGATCACTTCCATCTCCATGGATTATAAGGTCACCGCCGAAAGGATTTCGTCCGGAATAGAGGCGCTGGACCGCATGCTGGAGGGTGAGGGGTATTTCAGGGGTTCGAGCATCCTTGTGAGCGGTTCTCCCGGCAGCGGGAAAACCAGCATAGCCTCGCATTTCCTTGATGCCTGCTGCCGTCGAGGGGAAAAATGCCTGCTTTTTACTTTTGAGGAGTCCGGGGAACAGCTGGCGCGCAATCTGGAGTCCATAGGTCTTCATCTGAAAATAGGAGTTAAAAAAGGGCTTCTGAAAATTATCGCCCAGCGGCCGACTTTTCAGGGCCTGGAATTTCACCTTCTTGAAATACACGATTTGGTGCGCCGGTTCGGGCCGCAAGCCGTTGTCGTGGACCCGGTGTCCTGTTTTTCCTGCGTTGGGAAGAACTGGCAGATACGCTCCATGTTGTCCCGCCTTGTCGATTTCTTTAAATCCGAAAATATCACGGCCCTGTTTACCGATTTGATCAACGGCAATGATCCGGCGGAAGAATCCTATATCTCTTCGCTGGCCGATACGTGGATCCTTTTGAACAACGCCAGCGGCATGCAAAGGGAGCGCAGCCTCGGAATCATCAAGTCGCGCGGCATGGCGCACTCGGATGAATTTTTTCCCATCAAGATCGGCCGCGAAGGCCTTGGGCTGGGTAAGGCCAGGCACGAGGGGTTAAAGAAGGGCGTGGTGAGCATTGAGACATTCGGCGCGGGCAGGTGAGGGAAAGAAGAAGCCCTGGATATTGAGGCTTTATGTCGCAGGCCAGACCCCCAAATGCCTGCTGGCCCTGGTCAATCTGAAGAAGATCTGCGAAGAGCATCTTCGCGATCGTTATACGATCGAGGTCGTGGATTTGCTCAAACAGCCCCAATTGGCCCAGGGAGACCAGATCCTGGCCATTCCTACCCTTGTCAAAAGACTCCCGCCTCCGGTCAATAAGATGATCGGAGACCTTTCCAATACGGAAAAAGTGCTCGTCGGCCTGGACCTGAGGTGCGCATGAAGTCTTCCAGGAGAAAACCCTCGAAAGAGAAACAATACATTTTGAAACTTTTTGTGGCAGGCATGAGCCCTCTATCGGTTCACGCCATACACAATATCCGCAAGATCTGCGAAACGCACCTGAAGGGTGTCTACAGCCTTGATGTCGTTGATGTGAATAGAAAACCTGTCCTGGCGTTCGGAGAGCAGATTGTGGCCGCTCCCACTTTGATTAAAAAAATGCCCCTACCCTTGAGAAGGCTGATCGGGGACATGAGCGAGACCCGTCAAGTCCTTCTCGGGCTTGATCTCCCGGCCGGCGTTCTTCCCATGTCCCATGAAGCCTAAAGATTTTTTTTCCAGCAAGAAAAAACCCTCCCGTAAAATCTCTGCCTGCGATCAGGAAGCCCTGGAAACCCTGCGAGCCATCCGCGAGGGCGAGGTGGACGCTTTTGTCATTTCCGGCAAAGGAGGAGACAAGGTTTTTGCCCTTGAAAGCGCCGACTATCCTTACCGTCTTTTTCTGGATGAAATGGACCAGGGCGCCGTCACCATAACGCCTGAAAGCGTTATTCTGTATTGCAACAAGTCCATGTCGGTCATGCTTGGGGAAAGCAGCGGCCAGTTGACAGGCAGAAGCCTTGTCGATTTTATCGCTCCTTCCGATAAGAAGGTTTTTGAAGAACTTCTTTCAGGCCGCCTGCAGTCCACGCAGGTCTATTTGAAGGTCAAAGGCGAAGAACTGCCTGTGTATTTAACCTCCAGGCCTTTGGATATGGGACGCCTCAAATGCCTATGCCTGGTGATAACGGATATGGAGCAAAGGAAATACTGTTCCATTGTGAACCTTCAGGCAGAGATGATCGTCCGGTGGAGGGAGGGATGCCTTTTGACGTTTGCCAACGACGCTTTTTGCCGGTATTTTAAGAAGACGCGCAAAATGATCAAGGACCAGAATTTTTTAGAATGGCTGCCCAGGCAAGGGGCATTATCTCTGCGTAAATCTTTGGAGAAGGCCGGACAGGCGGCCAAGGGCGTGGAATGGGAATTGAAGCTTTCCTCCCGGAAATATTCGCGCTGGAGTCAGTGGACCATCCGCGCCTTGAGAGATGAAAACGGAAATATCGTAGAGTTCCAGGCGTCAGGCAGGGATATTACGGAGCGCCGGATGAATGAGATGCGTCTGATGGATAAGGAGGCGAGGTTGAGGAAGATGGTGGAATCAGCAGTTGTGGGTATCGGCTTTGGGAACAGCACGGGGCGCATCCTGGAGTGCAATGAGGCGTTTTTGGAGATGACAGGCTATTCCCGCCAGGAAATTCTCGGAGGGGTCAATTGGGAGCAACTGACCCCGGCCGAATACGAAGCCTTGGACAAAAAAGTCCTGCGGGATCTTAAAACAGCAGGTTCGGCCGGCCCTTATGAAAAGGAATATATCCGAAAGGACGGCGGCCGTGTTCCTGTCCTTGTTAGCGCGAGCCGGTTTCCTTATCGCGATGAGCACGTGGTTTTTGTCCAGGATATGAGCGCGTTTAAAAAAACACAGAAGAAACTGCAGGAATCGGAAACAAGATACCGCTCCCTGGCTGAAAACATGCCGGCTGTTTTTATGCGTTTTGACAGGAGTTTGAGAATTGTCTATATCAGCCCCCTGGTCAAGGAAGCCACAGGTCTCGCGCCGGAAAAATTCCTCGGAAAAACAAACAAAGAGGTGGGGCACGCCCCGGGCCCTTTGCTGGAAAGATGGGAATCGGCGATTGAAGAGGTTTTCAGGACAGGTGAAAAACGAAGTTTGGAGTTTGACTATCCGGCGGACTGGGGCGTGAAAACATTTCATTTGAGGCTCGCGCCTGAATACGACGGCCGGGGGAACGTGGAATATGTTCTGGGTATTTCCACGGATGTCACGGAAAACAGAAAATACATGAAACTCCTGGAAGAGGCGAGGGAAAGCCTGAAGGTCCAGGTCAAGGAACGGACAAAAGACCTGTTGAGGATGAATGAAGTCCTTGAGAAGATATTTTCGGTCGAGAATTTCCTGATCGCCTACCTGGATGCGGGGTTTAATTATATCCGCGTCAATGACGCCTATGCCAGGGGCGCGGACATGGCGCCGGAATTTTTTCCCCATAAGCATCATTTCCTGTTGTATCCATCCAAGGAGCAGGAGGAAGTGTTTTTGAATGTGGTCAAAAATAAGGAAACCTACAGGGCGTTCAGCCAGCCCATGCCTTTTCTGGAGGCCGAGGCCCAAGGCCATTCCTATTGGGATTGGACCCTTCAGCCTGTCCGGAATATCGCGGGGGATGTCGAAGGGCTGATCTTTATCCTGGTTAATGTGACCGACCGCAAAAAAGCGGAATTGAGGCTTATGGCGGCCCAACAGGAATTGGATGAAGCCCGGCATTTGTCGGACATCGGCCTCCTGGCTTCCACCGTGGCCCATGAATTGCGCAATCCCCTGGCCGCCATTAATGTGGCCGTCGGCAATATCAAAAGAAAGGCCGGCAGGCAGCGGGTCTTCGAGCCTCAAATCAGGACCATTGAGAAAAAGACGGCCGAAAGCGACCAGATTATCAATAACCTTCTATTTTATTCAAGGATCAATTCTGCGCGCCGCGAAAAATTGAATTTGCGCGATATCCTGGAAGAGTGCGTGGAAGTGAGCGGAGGGAATAACAGAAATCGTGTCCTGGTCATAAAAAAATACGAGAGTTTGAGAGGCGTTGAATTCTATGCGGACCCTGTGCAGATGCGGGAATTGTTCTTTAATATCCTGCACAATGCTTATGACGCCATGGTGGATAAGGCCGGAAGGCTTGAAATTGAAGGCGCCAGGGAAGGCGAATTCGTCAAAGTCAGGGTCAGGGATAACGGCGTGGGAATCCAGGCGCAGGATTTAAAAGACGTGGGCAGGCCTTTTTTTACGACCAAGGCCAAGGGGACCGGGCTGGGGCTTTCGGTTTGCAGCCAGATCATCAATCTTCATAAAGGAAATCTTGAGATTGAAAGCCAGTTCGGCGAGGGGACAACGGTCAGCTTAAGTTTTCCTCTTGAAACCGCGCAGGACGCTTCTGTTGTCTCCGCGCAGGATTTTTCTTAATCAACCGGGTTTTTTTGTAAGTTTTAAGAAATTCTTTCAGCAGCTTGATGTTGCGTGCCGCCTGTTTTTGCAAAGGCGGCATTTTTTCGATCAGCCTCTGCCTGATGGATTGCCTGCCATCCCAGCATCTGTCCAGGAAGGCGCATAATTTTCCCGCGTTGATCTCTTTTAAGGGCGGCATGGGCATGTCCAGGCTTTGCAGAAAACCGGTGATTTTTGAGGCATAGGGCAGGGGCACGAAGGGGACGCGCTGGAGGGCCGCGAAGATCAAAAAATGCAGCCGCATGCCTACGGCGAAATGGATGTGTTTCATCAGGCCCAGAATTTGAGAGGAGTGTAATTCCTCGTTGAGCACATGGGCGGACTGGGCGTTGACCATTTTGGCGATGATCGCGTGCGAATTCTGGAGGTCTTTCTGCGCCCGGCGCTCCATGGGCACAAACAGGATCTGCGCCTTGAACCGTTCCACCATAAAATCCGCCGCGTTGGCTATGACCTCGTGATACTGTTCCACCTGGATATCGGGCGCGGCCTGGCCGGGTTCGCGCACGGAAAATCCCACTAGCGGCGCGTTCCTGCGCGTCTGGATTCCGATTTTTTCCAGTTTTTCTTTTTCAAATGGTTCAGGTTGCAGAAGAAGCGCCGGATCGGCCGTAACCTCCATGGGTTTTTCCACGCCGATATCGTTGAGGGCTTTTTTGGCCTCCTGTTCCCTCAAGATGATCATGTCCACGGAATTGAGCGTATCCCGTGTCATATTTTTTGTTTCCGCCGATGAAAACGGGCCTGCTCCCACGGCGTAAAGGACGACAGGAAGCCCGCACTCTCTGGCCCATTGGATTTGCCGCAGAAATTGTTCCGCCATTCCTTCGTAAAGGATACCTCCTCCGCCCACAAGGAAGAGGTCCATTTTTTTGAATTCCGCGAAGATCTCGTCCTTGTGCATCTCGCCGACAGGCAGCGCTCGGACCTTGTGCCTGTTTTGCGTGTCTTCGGGATTTTTTGAAAATACGGTGACATCCGCCCCAAGTTCCTTCTTTAATTCCTGCAAAATCACCTCAAGGATCGCTTCGTCGCCCAGATTCATGCCGCCATAAGAACCGCAAAGGCCGATTTTAGGTCCCATGTTCAAGCCCCCAGGGGAGTGGGGCCGGGATCGGCCCCTTGTTTGCGCAATTCCAGACGGACTGCGCGCGCCGGTATCATTTCCGGAGAAACCTTGTTTTTTACGGCCAGCGCCGCGCAGACGCCCGCGGCCTGGCCTGTGGCCATGGAAACGGCCATGATCCTGTAGGACGCGTGGGCTTCATGCGTGCCTGAAATACAGCGGCCCGCCATCAGAAGCCCCTTGTTTTTTTTGGGGATCAGGCATCGCAGGGGTATTTCATAGAATTCGCCGGGCGGCAGGGGCTTCAATAACGTGCCTCTGCCCTTGGGATTATGGATGTCAATGGGATAGGCGCCCCGGGCGATGGAGTCAGGAAATTTTCTGGCGGACAAGATGTCTTCCTGGGTGAGTGTGTAGAGCCCGCGCACTCTTCGTGTTTCCCGGACTCCCACCTGAACTCCGCTTTGAATGGGGTAAGATTCCCGGAATCCCGGGACATAATCGCGGAGAAAGGAAACAATCTGACGCATTTGCCTGCGTCCGAGCCATTCCGCCAGAGAAAGGTCCCAGACATCGTTTCCTTTCAAACCGCAGACCCTGGTCGAATTGACGCTGACTTCTTTTGGATGGGGGGTGGAAAAAAAGAGGATGTTCTCGCGGGGCAGCTTGAGCCGGCCGTCTTTTTCCGCCTTCTGAATCAGGTCCCAAAGGCCATAGACCCCTTCTTTCCATTGTCCGGGGTGTTTTTTAACATAAGATTGAAAGCGGGAAGGAGAGAATTCTCCCATCCTGAACATGAGCGTCATGGGTTGGGTTAAACCGTCGAGAGGCCGTCCAAGATCATATTCCTCGCCTGCCTGACAGGCAATGTCTCCATCGCCGGTCGAGTCAATGATGACCGAGGCGCCAATGGCGATGAGGCCGGATTTTGTCGCGAAGACGGCGTATTTGACGCGGGAATTTTCAACACACACCGCTGTGGAGAAAGCGTGGAAGAGGATCCGGGCGCCTGATTCGTCGACCATATCCAGGGCGATGCCTTTAAAAATTTCCGGATCGAACGGGACTTCCCAGCGCGTCATCTTGCCCGCAGGCAGGGCGCGCAGCGCCCCTTTGGCCAGGATCAGTTTTTGCAGAAACTCCTGCCAAACTCCCGTAACCACGGCCTCTTTGAGTGGCCCGGATTTTCCTCTGCCGCCGCCAGGATTTTTCCGTTGAATATAAAAACTCATAAAAGGCATCACAAGCGCGGCTGTGGCGTTGCCTCCGAGGAATCCGTAGCGTTCGGTCAGGATGACGCCGGCCCCCAGGCGGGAAGCGGACACAGCAGCCCCTATTCCGGCCGGACCTCCGCCTACAACCAGCACGTCTGTTGTTGCGGCCAGGCGGACGCGGCGCAAGGGCAGGTCGACAAACGTTTCCTGTTGAGGGGCGCGTAGGATAGGCAAGGGAAAGCGTCGAATATTATTTCTTCCAGAATTCCCAGCTCTTTTTATCCATATCCCTGATCTCTGCGGCGGAGGAATGGACGTCGTTTAAGGTCTGATCCCAGTTCTCCGGTGTGGCCTGGTCGACCTTATCCATCTGTTTTTTCAGGTTATCGCGGGCTTCGGTAAGGCTGCCGACATTGTCTTCTGTTTTGTCTATTTTTTTGTCCAGCAGGTTGATCTTGTCTTTCAGTCTGGATTTCAGCTGCTGTCTGTCGGCGTAAGAATAGTCTTCCATGATATCGTCCATCTTGACCATGTCTTTCCGGTCGCTTTTCGTCCAGTCTTTTTGTTGGGCTTCGCAATTGCTTGTTTCTTCTGTCGCGCTCTCTGTGGTTTTCCATGTGTCGTTCATCAGCGTGTCTGTCTGGCTGTAGGCGCGAACAGAACCTGCCATCAGCAGGAGCGCGGCCAATCCTATTAATTTCCCTGTTTTTTTCATAAATTCCTCCTTTTTTAAGTGATCCCTATTTTAAGACGATAGTCGAAACGTCAACAAGGGCGTGAATCCCTTTGGTGTTGACCGGCTTCCGTTCTTTTAAAGAAAGGCAGAGGCGGATACGGGTCAAAAAGAAGTGGAAAATCCCCATCGCCGCTTTTCTTTCAGGCTGTTTATAATAAAGCCGCTTCTTTTTGCGTAAACCATTTGCGGGAATCCATGAAGATACATAAACACGCCGATGACCAAGCCTCATTGCCCGAAGGATACGCGGAGCCGGCCCTGTTGAAGGAGAGGCTGCGCAGGATCGCGGTGTTCAGGGCCCTTCAGCTGGGGGATATGTTGTGTTCGATCCCGGCATTGAGGGCCTTGCGTTGCGCTTTTCCGGACAGCGAGATCACCCTGATAGGGCTTCCCTGGAGCCGGGATTTTGTGGGGCGTTTTCAGGCGTATTTTAACCGCTTTCTTGAATTTCCGGGGTTTCCCTCTTTTCCGGAACGAAAGCCTGAGGTGGAACGTTTCCCCGGATTTATCATGGAATGCCAGAAGCGCCGTTTCGATCTCGTGCTTCAGATGCATGGGGACGGGTCTATCATAAACACCCTTTTGCCTTTGCTGAATGCCAGACATTGCGCGGGTTTTTTCAAGAATGGTAATTTTATTCCCGATCCCGCCCGGTTCATGCCCTGGCCAACCAAAGGCCATGAAATTCTACGGCTCCTGAAGCTGATGATTTTTCTCGGTCTTCCCTTGAAAGGGCAGGACCTGGAATTTCCTCTCGCGCCCTCTGATCACCGCGCCCTGCGCCAGATGTTGGCCAAGGAACACATCAGGCTGCAGTCGTTTGTCTGCATCCACCCGGGAGCGCAATTACAGTCCAAGCGTTGGCCGGCCGAGCGCTTTGCCGCGGTTGCTGACCGGATCTACGAGTGGGGCTATGATATTGTGCTGACCGGAAAAGAAGAGGAGCAGGGTTTAACGCGAAAGATCGCTTCCCTGATGCACCATTCCCCCTGCGACCTGGCGGGAAAGACATCTCTTGGGGCCCTGGCCGCTTTGCTGAAGAAGTCCCGGCTGGTGATTTGCAACGATACGGGGATTTCCCATATGGCCGTCGCCCTCCAGAAGCCCAGCCTTGTGGTCGTGACAGGTTCTGATCCCGACCGCTGGGCTCCGCTGGACCGTTATCAACATAAGGCCGTTTATCATCCCGCCGATTGCCGGCCGTGCGGTTATGACATTTGTCCTTTTGGACAGCCTTGCGCCGAACAAATTTCGACGCAGGAAATCCTGCAATACGCGGAAAATTTCCTGCTGCACAAGCGGAAAGGACTTTTTTGAATATTCTCACCTGGCATGTCCATGGGAATTACCTCTATTATCTCAGTCAACTGCCCCACAATATTTTTCTGCCTTTAGACGGGACAGGCGCCGGGGATTATCTGGGGCGGGGCTCTTCGTTTCCATGGGGTCCTCATGTTTTTGATGTCCTGGTCGATGATATTCCTTCGCTGCGCCTGGATTGCGTGATTTTTCAAAGGGAGCGGCATTACCTGCGGGACCAGTATATGATCCTCTCGGAAAAGCAAAGAAAGCTTCCTCAGATCTATATCGAGCACGATCCTCCCCAGCAACACCCGACGAACACAAGGCATTGTTTATATAATTCCTCCGTGTTCCTCGTCCACGTCACCCATTTCAATTCTTTGATGTGGGACATCGGGACAACCCCAAGCGCAGTGATCCCCCACGGGGTCATGGTTCCCGAAGACGCGCGTTACACGGGGAGCCTGGGGCGGGGCCTGGTGGCGGTGAATCATCTGGAAAAGCGGGGCAGGCGGCTGGGCGTGGATATTTTTTGTGACATCAGCCGGCGCGTGCCTTTGGATCTGGTCGGCATGGATTCGGAGCGCCTGGGGGGAAGAGGGGAGATCAGCCACAGGGATTTTCCCTATTTTCTCTCCTCTTACAGGTTCTTTTTTAATCCTATCCGCTATACGAGCCTGGGGCTTTCGGTGTGCGAAGCCATGATGGTAGGCCTGCCCGTGGTTGGCCTGGCCACAACGGAGATGGCCAGGGTCATTGAGAATTACAAGACGGGGTATATCGACACCGATATCGGCCGCCTCATCGATTTTATGAATCTTTTGGTTAACAACCCGGAGAGGGCCGGGGAGCTGGGAGAAAACGCGCGCGCTTACGCGAAGAAGCATTTCAGCATCGAGCGTTTTGCCAGGGACTGGCAGGACGTCCTGGATCTGGTCGTGAACGGAGGCAGCGCTTAAACAAGGAGCATCATGAATGCCGTATTTTTGGATAAAGACGGAACGCTTGTGGAGAATGTGGAAAATAACGCGGAGCCCGGGCTGGTCGAGTTTTATCCGGATGTCTGGCCGGCGCTGCATCTTCTGCAGAAAAACGGGTTTGGGCTTGTGATCGCGACAAACCAGCCCGGCATAGGGCAGGGATATTTCACGGAAGAGGACATTCTGTCCGTGTCGCATTTTATCCGAACGGCCTTTTTTGAACAGGGTCTCAGACTGGACGGTTTTTATTATTGCCCCCATCACCCCGACGCCCTGGACCATCGTTATAAGAAAAACTGTATCTGCCGCAAGCCCGCTCCGGGCCTTTTGCTGACCGCGGCCTCCGAGCTCAATATCGACCTCGCCGCTTCCTGGATGATCGGAGATATCCTTGACGATATCGAAGCCGGAAAGGCGGCAGGGTGCCGGACCATCCTTCTCGATAATGGGAACGAGTCGCAATGGGTCTATGAAGAAAAAAGGATCCCCGATTTCATATCGCCGACCCTGATGGAGGCCGCGTTATTGATCGACGCGCAAGTCCAGAAAGAGAGGGGGGCTATGCCGTGGAGGGATTGAGGGATCGGTTGAAAAATATTCTTTGTGTGCGCCTGGACAATATGGGAGACGCCTTGATGTGTTCACCCGCCATCCGGGCCATCAAAGAATCCTCGCGAGCCGCGCGCGTGACCTTTCTGGTTTCTCCGGTCGGCGCTGATGTCGCTCGCCTGATGCCCGGAGTCGATCAAGTCCTTGTTTTTGAGGCGCCCTGGGTAAAAAACGCTTCGCCACAGAACAACGCGCGCCTGATGTCCGCGATGATCAGGCGATTAAAGGGTTGTGATTTTGACGGCGCGGTGATTTTTACCACCTATAGCCAGAGCCCGCTGCCCGCGGCTCTTTTGTGTTTTCAGGCCGGGATACCCGTCCGCATCGGGATCTGCAGGGAAAATCCCTACCAATTGCTGACGTTTTGGCAGAAGGAGGAGGAGCCTGAGCGTCTGGTGCGACATGAGGTGAGAAGACAGCTTGATCTCGTTAAGGCTTTCGGTTGCGTGGCCCAGGAGGAGCACTTGAGCCTGGAAATCAGCGAACAGGCCAGAAACAGGGCGCGCGGCCTGATGGAAAGATTTTCTTGTCCCTGGTTTATCCTGCACGCCGGGGCTACGGCGGATTCCCGAAGATATCCCCTGGAATCCTATGCCCACGTCATCCGTGAAGCGGGAAACCGCGGGTGGAAAGCCGTGCTTTCCGGGGTCAGGGATGAAAAGAGTTATATCGACGAGCTGGCCCGGATGACCGCGGATTATTCCATCAATCTTTGCGGCCGTCTGAAGCTGGAGGAATTCTGCGGGCTTCTTTCCGGCGCTTCGTTTCTACTCAGCAATAACACCGGGGTTGTGCATTTGGCAAGCGCGACGCGCACCCCTGTCGTTGTCCTTTACGCCCTGACCAATCCCCAGCATACCCCGTGGCTGGTGCCTTCCAGGGTCCTTTTTGAAGATGCCTCCTGCAAATATTGCTATAAAAGCGTCTGTCCCGAAGGACACAACAAGTGCCTTCGGGCCGTTTCTCCTGAGACCATCATGGAGGCCATCGAGGATCTCCTTAAAGAAACGCGCGTCAAAATGCCTTCTGTGTCCCCTCTTTGATGCATTAAGGAAAAAAATCAACAAAAGGCTGAATCAGCCCCTTTAGTCTTTGAGGGTTTTGGTCTAAGTTTAGAAAAGACCACGCCCAACTCAGGAGGAGAACATGTTGACGCAAATCAAGGGATTGAATAAAAAGCTCACGCAGTTGATCCAGCTGGATATCGACGCTTCGTTTTGCTATGAGCAAGCCATCAGGAAAATCGAGGAGGAAGATATCAGGCAGGAGTTGACGTCTTTTAAGGACGATCACGACAGGCACGCGGATATTCTGAGCGCGGAACTTAGCAAGATCGGGGAAGAGGCCCCTGAGAGAAGATCGGACTTAAAGGGCATGTTTTTAAAAGGCGCGACGGCTATGCAGAGCGTGACGGGGACAATCGGCGCCCTGAAGGCCATGCAATTGAACGAAAAATTGACGAACAGGACATACGCGAAGGCGGCCAAATGGAAGGCCGGTGACGAGATCGCAGACATCATCCAGCGCAATTTTGAGGACGAAAAAAATCATCTCCAGTATTTGAACGACAAACTGGACGAGTTGACAGTCGGGTAGACCCGTTAGCGCCCGGGTTTTCATTTGAGCGATTCTCTTTCAAGGAGGAGGCGATATGAACGAATACGGCCATTTTCCGGAACAGAACCAGGAAAAACCAGGGAAGGAATACAAGATGGAACCTCTGCCTCTGATCAAGGGCGAATGGTACAAGGGAAGCGGAAAGCTATCCGGGAAAATCGCCCTTGTCACGGGAGGAGACAGCGGGATCGGCAGCGCGGTTTCCATTTTTTTCGCCCGGGAAGGCGCATCGGTCTCCATTGTTTATTACAATGAGCATAAGGATGCCCAGAATACCCAAAGAATGATCGAAGAAGAGGGCCAGAAGT
This sequence comes from Candidatus Omnitrophota bacterium, assembly GCA_041649995.1. Taxonomy (GTDB): domain Bacteria; phylum Omnitrophota; class Gorgyraeia; order Velamenicoccales; family Velamenicoccaceae; genus JBAZMA01. Next base: position 55,264 of record JBAZMA010000008.1, read on the forward strand.
GCCTTTTGATACCCGGGAATGTGGGAGATCCGGAATTTTGCGCGGAGGCGGTGGAAAAAACGCTGGCCGAGTTCGGCCATGTGGATATCCTCGTCAACAACGCGGGGTATCAGAACCCGCATAAGAATATGGAGAACATCACGGACCAGGACATTGAGACAACGTTCCGCACGAATATTTTTTCGTATTTCTATATGACCCGGGCGGCTCTCAAACATATGAGAGAGGGTGCCGCCATCATCAATACGGCTTCCGTGACCGCTTACGAAGGACATCCGACGCTTTTGGATTACGCGGCAACCAAGGGGGCCATCGTCGCTTTTACAAGATCGCTTTCCTTGAGCCTTATCAAACAGGGGATCAGGGTCAACGGGGTCGCCCCGGGGCCTATCTGGACACCGCTGATCATATCGGGATTTTCTCCGGAGAAGGTCAAGACGTTCGGTCAAAAAAGTCCGATGGGTAGGGCGGGGCACCCGGAAGAGGTCGCTGCTTCCTATGTGTTCCTTGCTTCCCGGGATTCTTCGTATATGAGCGGTCAGATGCTTCACCCCAACGGAGGGACGATTGTCAACGGATAGTGTCAGGGAACGCCCGCTAAAGCCCGGGTCCAAACACAACGAGGTGCCTTATGGCTGTATTTGATTTATTGAAAAAGGAGCATGATAAGTACAGGGATATGTTCCGCAAGGTCATGGAAGAGAAGGAAAAAAGCCGGCTGTTCGATGAATTGAACCGCGAACTGGATATCCATATGGAAGGCGAAGAAGAGTATGTCTATCCGGAAACCCAGAAGGCGGGCCTTGATGAAGAAACCCTGGAATCCATTGAAGAGCACCATGTCGCCAAGGTGCTTCAGGCGGAGTTGGAGATGATGTCCGGGGACGAGGAGAATTTCATGGCCAAGGTCAAGGTCTTCAGGGAAAACGTGGAACACCATCTGGATGAAGAGGAGCAGCAGTTATTTCCTCAGGCCCGCAAAAAAATCAGCGAAGGCAAGCAGGAGCAGATGGAAGATAAATACAGAAAATTGAAACAGAGACAGGAGAGCGAAGAAGAGGAGGAAGGGGAGTAGGCGTTTTAATGAGGACACCAGAAAAAACAGACGACGAAGCATTCCTTCCTTTCGCGAAATCCTGCGTCTTAAACTCCTATGGCCACTTCACCCAACGACCTATTTTCCATTAAGGCCGGGTTTTCGGTCACGCCCCAGGCAGCGGATTCCATAAAACCCGCTGTTTTCATGGAAAAGTTCGGCCAGGCCAGGATATGTGTCCTGGGGGAAGGAATCCTTGACGGTTATCTTTACGGCACCCCGCGGCAATTGTGCAGGGAGGCCCCTGTTCCGGTTATCGGCCTTGGCCATTCATTTTCAGCTCCGGGCGGAGCCGCCAATACGGCTGTGAATGCCGCGCGTCTTGGCGCCGAGGTTTACTTCCTGTCTGTCCTGGGAAAGGATGACGCGGGAAAAGAGCTTGGAGCGCTGCTGCGGGCTTCGGGGGTGAAAACAGAACATGTCCTTTTTGACAGGAATCGCTCCACGCTGCATAAGCAGCGCGTGCTGGCCGGATCCCAGATGCTTCTGAGGCTGGATAAGGGGACGCAGGAACCTGTAAACCGCATGATCCGCGGAGAGCTTCTGTTGAGGCTGGAACATCTTCTGGATTTGTGCGGGGCTTTCATTGTTTCCGACTACAGCTGCGGGGTTATGACGCCTGATGTGATCCGGGCGGTCGTCAGGATGAAAAAGAAAAACAATGCCGTGCTGTGGGCCCTGGACGCCAGGTCCCTGTCCGCCTATGAGGGCTCAGGCTTTAACGTGATCAAGCCGAATTACTCGGAAGCGGTGAAATTTCTGGGATTGCCTCCAAAACAAGGGGGGCAGAGGATCGACCAGCTCCTTCTTGCCGGGGATATCCTTTTGAAAAAAACAGGCGCGAAAATCGCAGCCGTGACATTGGATCAGGACGGCGCCCTTATCTTTGAGGACGGCCAGCCGCCTTACCGCATCTACGCGCGGTCATTTGAGCGTCCCAATACGGCCGGCGCCGGAGACACTTTTATCAGCGCCTTTATGCTGGCCCTTTGCGCCGGCGCGGACTCATCAGGAGCGGCGGAAACGGCCTCCCTGGCTTCCGCGATTGCCGTCGGGAAAAAAGAAACGACAGCATCCTGTTCGCAGGCAGAACTCAAGGGATATCTTTCTTTGGGAAATAAAGAGGTCGCGGATCTCAAAGCCCTTTCCTTATTGGCGCAATACTATCACTCTCAGGGCCGCAGGATCGTTTTCACCAATGGTTGTTTTGATATCCTTCATCGGGGCCATATTCATTTTCTCAACGCGTGTAAGACTTTGGGCGAAGTGTTGATCGTGGGCGTCAATTCCGACGATAGCATACGTAAGATCAAGGGGGCGCTCAGGCCCATCAACAGTCTTCAGGACAGGATCCAGATCCTGGGTTCCCTGAGCTGTATCGACCATGTCATGGGCTTCGAAGGCGACGCGCCCCTGGGGCTGATCGAGGCGTTAAAACCACACGTATTCGTAAAAGGCGCGAACCATGATTTAAAAACGCTCCAGGAGGTGCCGCTCGTCAAAAAGAACGGCGGCGATGTCTGCTGTCTGCCTTACTGGGAGGCTTATTCCACCGGAAGTATACTTAAGCGTGTTTCCATTTGATTTTAAAGCCAAGGAATAACGATGAGAAAGGCGGGACCTGATGTTGTGATGATTACCGGAGCCTCCGCGGGAGTGGGCAGGGCCACGGCCGTAGAATTCGCGAAAAGAGGCTGTTCGATCGGCTTGTTCGCCCGAGGGAAGGAAAGGCTCCGATCGGCTTTGACCGACGTGGAGACGCTGGGCGGGAAGGGAATGGTCCTGGAAGGCGACGTTTCGAATTTCGAAGACCTGAAAAGTGCGTTGAATGACCTTGAGAGGGAATTCGGGCCGGTTGATATCTTTGTTAATAACGCCATGACAACGATATTTTCCGAGTTTTTGGACATTGATCCTAAGGATTTTCGCAGGGTCACAGAGGTCACCTATCTTGGGGTCGTTTACGGCACAAGGGTCGCGCTGGAAAGCATGCGCAAACGCGATAAAGGAGTGATCGTACAGGTTGGTTCGGTTTTGGCCTACCGGGCCATTCCCCTTCAGTCCGCCTATTGCGGTGCCAAACACGCCGTGAAAGGCTTTGCGGAATCCATAAGGTGCGAGCTCCTTTATCATAAAAGCGGGATCCATATGACGATGGTCCAGCTGCCGGGTTTGAACACGCCGCAATTTGACTGGTGCAAGAACAACCTGGCAAGAAAATCCCAGCCTGTGCCGCCTATATTTCAGCCGGAGGTGGCTGCCAGCGCCATTGTCTGGGCCGCGTATCATCGACGCAGGGAGTTGATTGTCGGAGGCAATTCCGCTTTTATCATCAGGGCGAATCATCTTTTTCCCCGGCTCGGAGATTTGTATCTGGCCAAAACAGGCTTTTCCTCTCAAATGCGCCGGGAAAGAGAAAAACACGACCGGCCCTTTAACCTTTATAGGCCCGTGGACGGGCCTTTTGGAGTTCACGGAAGTTTTGACAGGCAGGCTAAAGGAATGAGTTTTCAGCTCAGGCTCGCGATGTTTCCATTCTTTGTGTGGTGAGCGCTGTTAGCCGCTGTTATTGTTTTGGCCATTGTCTTCTAAAAGGAACTGTTATGAAAAGTTTCGGACATAAGATTTGGGCGATCGCTGACGGATATATTCCGTCAAAGAGCGTCGGAACGCATCCTCAGATGACCAGCCATGATTCTTTGTGTTTTTTGAATACGGGAGAAAGGGACGCTTTTGTGAGAATCACCGTGTATTTCGTCGATCGCCCTCCCGCAGGGCCCTATACGCGGACCGTCTCCTCCGCGCGGACGCTTCATATCAGGTTTAACGATTTCAAGGACCCTGAGCCTGTTCCATTCGATACGGAGTACGCGGCGCTCATTGAATCCGATGAGCCCGTTATTGTTCAACACACGCGCCTGGATTCCCGACAGGCGGAAAACGCGTTATTCAGCACGATCGCGTTTTCTTCAACCGGAGACTAATAGATGCTCAATGTGATGTCGTTGAACTGCAATTATTGCTGTGATAAACATGGCCCGTGGGATGAGAGGCTTAAATTGATCCGCTCGCTTATCCTTGAAAACAGGCCGCATGTGGCCGCTTTTCAGGCGGTCCTGCATCAAAAGGCGGGCCCATTGGGGGAAATAGGCCAGGCCTGGCAGATCGCGGATATCACCGGCTACCGTTACAGGCTTTTTGCCTCCGCGCATCAGGAAGACAATGGAGACCGCAAAGGGCAGGCCTTGATCTCACGCATCCCTTTGGTTTTTTCGGACTCCAGGCAGTTGACGCGGCGCCCCGGCCACGCCGACCAGGACAAAAGGATCGTTTTGGCCGCCCAGGTGGAAACAAAGGCCGGAACGCTGCGCATTTTCAATGTTCATTTTTCCTGGATCAGGGAGCAGGCGGAAGATAACATTATTGAAACGCTGAATTTTTTAAGGAGATTCAAGGGGATGGCGCTGGTTGTTGGGGATTTTAACGCTTCCGAGAACTCCGGGCTCCTGGATTCTTTTGCCGAGTCCGGCTGGGTGGATGTCTGGAATATCCTGAGAAAAAACGAGAGGGGCTTTACGTTTGAATCCCATGAGCCCTGCTTGCGCATCGATTACGCCTTGGCCAATAAATCTCTTGAGCAGCATCTCGAGGACATCAGGGTTTTTCAGCGGCAAACTCCGGATGGGTTATTCCGTATGTCGGACCACCTGGCCTTAATGGTGACGTTAGGGCTTCCTCTCAAGGGCCCGGGATGCTAGAGAGAAAGAGAGGCTTTAAATGGCCTATGAACTCGATATTCTGATCCCGACTTGCGACAGGCCAGCCGCGCTGGCCGCGACTCTTTCAGGCCTTTGTTCCCAGAGCCGTAAACCTTTTCGCCTGATGATTTCAGATCAGACATCGGACCTGGACGTCATGGATTCCGGAGAGATCAGGGCTTTGCTGCGCGTTCTCCAGGCGCAGGGAAACGCCGTATCCGTCCATAAACACCTGCCGAAAAGAGGTATGGCCGAGCAACGACAATTTTTGCTGGGACTCTCCGAGGCCCGTTATTGTCTTTTCCTGGATGACGATCTTCTTTTAGAGCCGGATATCCTGGAAAGGCTTATGAAAACAATTCATGAGGAAGAATGCGGATTTGTCGGCGCCGCGCCCATAGGATTGAGTTATCTGCGGGAAGAAAGGCCTCAGCAACAGGCCATAGAGTTTTGGGAAGGTCCTGTGGAGCCTGAAACCGTGGTGCCGCACGGCCCGCGATGGCGTCGCCATGTCTTGCATAACGCGGCCAATATCTATCATGTCCAGAGACGGTTGGGGCTGGGCTCAGGCAGGCAAAAGAAATATAAAGTCGCCTGGATAGGAGGATGTATCCTTTATGACCGCCGAAAACTGGAGGGAGAGGGCGGATATGGATTTTGGACGAGGCTTCCGAAAGACCATTGCGGAGAGGATGTGCTTGTCCAGCTTCGTTTGATGTCGCGATACGGGGGATGCGGTATCATTCCTTCCGGGGTGTATCACCTGGAGCTGCCGACAACGGTCAAGGAACGCCGCGTTAACGCGGCGGAGGCCTTTTTTAACGGCTCGGAGTTTGATTTCCAAAGGGAACAGGGTTTGGGCCGATGAGAGAAGGGTGTTTGATGAGATGCCCTGTTTTCAAGTAAACATCCGCAGGGACTGTAACGCCGAATGGATAACATCTTCCCGCCTGACATCCGCAACAAATGAATCCTTATGGGGGCAATCCGATTGAATGCAATTGTTTCCGCAAACCGGACAGTTCAGCCGCCAGGAAATGTGCGTCCTGTTGCGCGTTACGGACAGGGGCGAGGCGTTAAGGGCGTTTCCGATCCAGTATATCCCTACTGTGGGCGTGCCTGTGGCCCTGGCCAAATGGAGAGGGCCTGTGTCGTTGGAAACGACCAAAGAAGCCTTCCGGAGGGCGGCGATCAGCCCTTTCAGGGAAAAGTCGCCGGCTCTGTTAAGGGCTTCTGTCTTCATCAGGCCGCGCACTGTTCGGGCGATCGGCCGTTCTTCCCGGCTTCCTGTGATCATGACTTGAACTCCCTGCTTTTTCAGGGCGTCTCCCACGGCAGCGAATTTTTCCGCAGGCCACCGTCTCCTGGGGTCGGACGCCCCGGGATGAAGTATGGCAAACGGCGCCTGTGGCAAAAAGGGGAGCGCTTCAAAGATATCTTCCTTCAGGACAGGGATCTTCGGCTCGAGTTCTACGGGTTTCGCTCCCGCGAGCGCCACGACTTCCAGGTAGCGCAGGACTTCATAATGGTAAAAGACATAGGGGACCCAGCGATCCAGAGTTTCAGCGTCGGGACTTTTCATGCCGATGGCGCATCCGGCCCCCAGTCGTTTGACAAAGGGATTGGAATAACGTCCGCCTCCGTATAATTGGACCGCCAGATCGAATTCTTCCTTCACCATTCTCCCAAAAAAGTTTTCAACGGCCTCAGGGCTATCCGGGTCTGCGCCGCCTTTGGCGTAGATCCCCTTCATGCAGGGCACGACCTCCACGCGGTCGATGGGGCCCGGCCTGTTTTTCAGGAATTCCGCGTGCCAGTGCTGGCCTAAGAGTGTGATTTCGGCTTGCGGGTAGGCCGCCCGCAAGGCATGGAGCGCCGGCAGGCAAACGACATAATCGCCGATAGCATTCGACCTTAAGACAGCGATTTTTTTAACACCGGAGATTTTTTTCATATTTCATCCGAAATAATAGGAGAGTTCTTCTTCTGTTGCCAGTCTTCCGTCTTTAACGGGCGTTAAGTCCGCGAAAAGGCTGCAAGGGTCTTCAAAAAGGCAGTAGGGTTTGAAAGGAAGCATGCCTTTGTGAAGCTGGCAGAAGAATTCAAGGGTCTTCCTGTTGAAATAACGCACGTGTGTGGGATCTCCGATGGAATTGAGCGTGTTGACGCAGGGGACGATGATGTGAAGACTGCCGCGGGGTTTGATGACGCGGTGGATCTCATTCATCAGACGGGTGAGATCACGGATATGCTCCAGGACGTGGACGGCAAAGATGTGGTCGGCCGTATTGTCCTGGAAGGGGAGGCCCTGTTCGATGTCTGAAACAATGTCCACCCCGTCGCCTTCATATTTGTCGACGCCGACAGCCCAGGGGACCTGTTTTTTGTTTCCGCAGCCGATATCGATCACAAAGGGTTTTTCATTGCCTCCGATCTTCAACACATCCCAGACCGCCCGGACGCCTTTAACCCGGGAAAGGAGTTCTCTTAAGAGCGCCTGGTCCTCTGGGTCCGTCAGACAGCCTTTGATATGAAGGACGCCTCCCTGAGAGGAGAGTTCCCAGGCGCGTCTGGAAAACAGCGCGTGATTATCCAGGACGTTGTGGATATGGTTTAGAAGGACGGCGTCAGCGGGAATGGAAGTATTCATAGCGTAAGCCTCGTGTATTAAAGAGAGCCGGTCCGGTGAGGGACCGGCTCTTTGTGTGCGTTAACTTTCAAGAAACAGGTGATTGTTCTGTTTGTTGTTTTTCATGGTTCTTACTCACTCTGTTCCTGGCCTTCAGACCTTTTTTGTTTCTGTTGTTCAGTATCTTTGCCTTTTTTTCTTCTTCCTCTTTTCATCGCGCACATGGATGCCTCCTCGTTTGTTGTGGTTGTCCTTTTCTTCCTTCGCCCTCCTTTTAGGTCAAAAGGAGGGGGTTTCATATCGGGTTTTCAGGGTTTTGTGTTCCTGGCCGTTATAAAATGACTGGCGATATTCGCCGTGATATAGGAGAAAAAACTGAACGCGTAGAGCGCCAGAAACCAGGACAGGATCCTGCCTTCGGTTGTTTTTGGCCAATAATCCGACCCCATGGTTGTCAGGATCATAGCCGTCCACCAGAGGGCGTCGCCGTAGGTGGGCAGACCTCCTGAGAGCCCGGCCCCTTTGACGGCCGCAGGGCTTTCAAAGTGCGCCATGCCTGCGGCGCCTGACAGGCCGACCAGGATGGTGGCCGTCACCACATAGCCCAGCCCGTATCTGCCCAGGATTTTGCGCAGGGAATTAATGCCCTGTCTCAACGATACCAGCAGGCGCAGAAGATTTATGGGGCGGATGGCGCGCAGGAGCCTTAAGGCGCGGGCCGCGCGCAAAACGCCGAAAGCCGGCAGCAAGACGGACAGGCCCTTTGGCCAATTGTGTTTCAGGTATCTGATTTTAGCGGGAGCGATGGTTATTTCCAGGATAAAATCGAAAATAAAAACCGCCCAGATCAGATAGGCCAGAAACGTCAGAAAGGGGGTGAGCGCTGCATTCAGCTCCACAATGATCAGAAAGATCCAGACAAAAGATAAAAAGATCAGCGGCTTATCCAGGGACCTGTCCAGTTCGTCCAGAAGTCCCCAGCGTTCTTTTTCTATTGTTTTATCCCGCTGATGTTTTGACATAACAAGTTCAAGTGGCCAAAGGATAAATAGCTGCTTAGCTGTTTAGCTCGTTAGCTGTTATCATAGAAACAATTAAAAATTAAGAATGAAGAATTGAACTTTGATCAATGATTTTCGGACTTCTGAATTCAGACGTCAGACTTCCGACATCCGACTTCCGAATTCGGTCTTCTGATTTCGGATTTCTGAATTCTGTCTTCTGCTTTTGCTATAAGCCATTTGTCATAAGCTATAGGCCCATTCTTCATTCTTCATTTTTCATTCTTAATTGTTTTTCATCCTTCGTGCTTTCGTGTTTTCGTCTTTCGTGCGTCCCCACGTCCTCACGTCCAACGTCCTCACGGTCATCGTCCCTCGTGCCTTCGTCCTTCTGGCTTCCGACATCCGATTTCTGACTTCCGATTTCGTTTTAGCCATAAGCCATTCTTCATTCTTAATTGTCTTTCGTCCCTCGGTTTCTGTGGACCATGGAAGGACTATCTCGTCCTTCGTGCCTTCATCCATCGGTACGTCCCACGTCCTCATGTCCAACGTCCTCACGGTCATCGTTCCTCGTGCCTCCGTCCCTCGGTTTCTGTGGACTGTGGACCGTGGCCTGTGGACTGCTTTCGTCCCTCGGATTCACGGCCATGACGTTTCTTTCATGGGGATGACCATGACCTCGGGAATGACGGTTTCATCCGGCTGCTGCAGGATGAATTTGACTGTCCGCGCCACGTTCAGCGGGTCCTGGAGGGTCGAGGTGTCGATATCCGGGAACCGGTCCAGAAGAAAGGGGGTTTTCATGCCTCCGCTCACGACAGCCGTTACTTTTATGTTATGTTTCCTGCCTTCCACGTGAAGGGCGTGGCTGAAGCCCAAAAGCCCCCATTTGCTGGCGTGGTAGGCGATGGCATTGGCCCAGGCCCTCTTGGAGGCCGTTGAAACGATATTGACGATGTGTCCCGAAGCTCTTTCCTTCATGAAACTGAAGGCGAATTTTGACAATAGAAATGGGCCTCGCAGGTTCACGGCGAGGATCTTGTCCCAATCCTTGACGGCCATTTCATCCAGGGGAAGGGTGATATCCACGGCGGCGTTGTTGACCAGGACATCCAGGCGGCCGAAGCGGACCAGGGCTTCCTGGACGCAGTTAAAGGCTTCTTTTTCATCGCTGACATCGGCTTTGACGGTGTGAACCCGTATTCCGGATTCTCCCAGCGTTGTCTCCATTTGGACCAGGGATTCCTGCCTGATATCGCATCCGACAATATCGGCGCCCGCTTCTCCCAGCGTTTGGGCGATAGCAATGCCCAGCCCCCGCCCTGAACCCGTAATGACGCATACCTTGTTTTTGAGATCGACCATGATTTTCTCCTTGATTCCGCCCTCGACCGCTGTTTACGGTATTTTTTTGACTCAGTTTTTTCCTTCTGTTCTTTTTGTCAGACATTTTCAGCGTCCATCTCCGCGTTGCGGCCCATAATGGGCTGAAAACCCAGCACGCTTAAGATCAGTTCTTTGGCGGTGAGTGTCCGCACATCCGTGCGGATCTCCGCCAGGGGTGGGGCTATGATCAAATCCGCCAGTAACCGCAGGACGGCGGACAGTAGAAACAGGAATAAGATCGGCGATCCCAGAAAAGGCGGTGCATGCTGGGCGAGGAACCCTCCGGCGGCCGCTCCCGCGAACGCCATTGTCCCATTGATAAAATTGAAAAAGACAAGGCAATGGACGCGTTGCGAGGAAGAGCACGTATTGTAGATGAAATTAGACGTGCAGAGGTTGAATCCGGCCCAGATCAGGCCTGAAAAAACTTCGACGGCGATCAACCCCAGGGGCTGGCGGCGCATAATGATCCACAAAAGCGGGATAAAGGCGATCAGGAGGCTTGTGTGCTTTTGGATATTGACCGTGCCGGCAATATCGATATGACGGCCCCAGATCGGAAAGGCGAAGAGGCCGGCAGCCAGCGATGCCAGGTGGACGGAGGTATAGAGGAGATAATTGAGGCCCATGCCCTTGAGCATCCAAACGCTTAAAAACGGGTAGGCCATTTGTGTGGCGAATGTCGTGGTGGATACATAAGAGGCGAACCTCGCGAAATTCCTGTTCTTGAAATGCGATAGAAAAACAGCCGCGTGTTCTTTCAGGCCTTTGAAACCGGGGATCAGTTTATGGTCGATGTCTTTCATTTTTTTCGTGAAGAAATATGACAGGGCCCGGCAGAAGGCCGCGACAAGGAAAACGCACATAAAGCTGCCGAGTTCCGAGAATCCTTTCAGGAAATAGAGAAGCGCGCCCGCTCCCATCCCGGCCAGAATCCCGGCAAAGCCCACAATGCGCGAGCGGCTTCCGAAAAAACGGCCTCTTTGCTTCGGCAGAAGGTAATCGCTCATCAGGCTCCCCCAGGGAGGCCCCAGGAGCGTTCCCAGGCTTCGAAAAGCGGCAACCAGGGCAATCAGAAGGATGACGTTTGCCGGGAACGCGACGAAGGGGAGGAAGGCGATGGGGATCAGGATCACCGCCTGCAGGAGGATGCTCAGGGCGATCGTTTTTTGCCTGCTCTTCAATACCTGGACGGCAAGAGGGGCCGCGATCAGGGCGAAGGAAGACAGGAAATTCGGGATGGCGACCAAAAAGCCGATGAATTTTTCCGTCGCACCCAAAAACAGGGCGAAAGGGATGAGGTAATAATCCAGGATGCGGATGACAACCTCGGCGGAGATCCCCTCCTTGACACTGTTCTGAAGGCTCGAAGCATGCGGTGACGCTTTGGGAATGTAGGTTTTCATGCTGATTCTTAGAGGCCGCAGAAAACGCGCCTTTTTGTCGTTCTATGTTTTAATTTTTTTGCAGAGAACGCCCATGGCAGCCGGGGATTTCATCCGTCCGCCTTCTTTGAGAGCGTCCTCAATGTAGATCATTTTGATGATGATCACAGCCGCCGACAAAAGCGGTATGGCCAGGGCCAGCCCCGGAAATCCGAAAATGATCCCGAACAGGATCTGACTGAACAGGATGAGGGCCGGGGGAAGCCGGATGGTTTTCTGCATGATCAGGGGCGTCAATAAATTTCCTTCGATCGTCTGGATCACGATATAGAGCAGAATGACATACAGCGCCTTTGTTGGGTCTTGCGTGAAGGCAATGGCAACAGCCGGAATGCCCGCGATGATCGGCCCGAGTGTCGGGATGAAGGTTAAGGCGCCGGCCACAACGGCAAGCAGGATGGCCAGGGGGACGTTCATCAGCGTCAGTCCGATGACAGTCAGGAGTCCGGTAATGACCATGCTGATCATCGTGCCCAGGACCCACCAGCGAAGGGAATCCCCCACTTTCAAAAAGATCTCCGAGAACCTGTCCCTGTAACCCGGCGGGATCATTTGAAGCATGCCGCAAATATAGGGCTGCGGTTCCACCGCGATGAATACGGCCAGGACAAACATCAAAAACAGCCCGCTGAGCAGATTGAAAAGAGAACCCACAAGGGTGGTGGATTTTCCTATCAAAAGCATGATGCCGCTGTTGGCCTGTTCCCAGGAGTTAAGCGCCTGGGTAAACCAGTCGTACTGGATAAAATTCAACCGGATCTGTTCAATCGCCCGCGGCAGGGTCTCGGTGAGTTGCCTGGATTGTTCAACGATGACGGGGGCGCTCAACAGGACGGTCGCCAGGCCGCAGGCAAACAGAAGAAAAGCGCCGATTGCGGTGGCCGGGCGGACCGGAATTTTAAGGTATTTGTTCAACCAACGGCCCAGAGAGCGCAGGATAATGGCGAACAGGATCGCGGCAAATGCCAGCAGGATAAGGCCCGCCGTGTAAAACAGCGCCGCGGCCACGCCGGCCATCAGCGCTGTCAGGCCAAGGACAATGCCCGTCCTGCGGATAAAATGATTTTCATTTCCAGGGTTTTTTGTCCCGTTGCTCATTCTTTCGACCTTCTGCGGGCGTTTTTTTCAGGACGCTGATGTTCCCGTCATCTTCCAGATAAGCGCTCCGCACTTCGCTGATATCCTCAATTCCCTGCTCGCGTAACTGTTCCATCAATTCCTCATGCGATATGAGTTGTTTACGCATATTCTGCCTGACTTCGGCCCCGTCTTTTACGATTAGAAGGGGCTGGGCCTTTAGAAATCGGCGCAACGGCTTGAAGTAATATTCCATAGCCTCGATCATAAAATTCCAGAACAGGATGGTCGCGACCAGGAAAATGCCGTCTGTAATGGAGTTTGAATTTCCGGCCATAGCGTTTTGGGAAGCGTCAGCGATCAAGACGATGACCAGGATATCGTTCAAAGACAGGCTGCCGCTGACCCTGAGGGCCACAAAACGGAAAAAGAAGAAGAGGGCCAGGAAAATGATCGATCCGCGGATAAATATCTCCAAAAAAGGCGTCTGCGGGGCGAAGAGTTCAGCCCAGTGAATCTGCATGGGAATTTTTAAAAGTTGCAAAAGGTCGGCCAAAAGTTGCCGAAAACGAAAAATTCAACCCGGTATGGGGAGTTGTTGTTTTTTTTAAGCTTCTTCTGAAGAGAAGAAGGGTTTGCGCATCGCGAATACGCGCTCAGGGACGGAATGGAAAGCGTATTGGGAAGCCTCTGTTTTTTCCTTTAACCAGGATTCCAGGGATCCGCAGACTTTCTTCCAGGTGAAATATTTTCGGACTCTTGCCAGGCCCTTTTTCCCAAATGAGGCAATGGTGTCGGGGTTCCGGTAAAAATAGCCGAGCGCCTCCGCCAGGGCCGGAGGGGTTTTCGGAGGGATCAGAAGCCCCGTTTTTCCTTCCGCGACGGAAAAAGGGATTCCTCCCACGCGGGAACCTATGACCGGTTTCGCGCATGCCATTGCCTCCAGCGGCGTAATCCCAAACGGCTCATACCACGGTGTGGTGACGAAGATATCCGCCGCGCTGTAATAATATTTGATTTCATCTCTGGCCGCCTGCCCGCAAAAAACCACCATGTCCGATACGCGCTCATCCAGGGCGATTTTCTTCAACCTGGCGATTTCCGGCACCTGTTCGAGGCCTTCGGTTTTCGGAGGGCCGCCGACAATGAGGAGCCTGACTTTCATATGATGATTTTTTTTGAGCAGGGACAGGGCCTGGATGACGGTATCGATCCCTTTGCGCGGCACAAGGCGTCCTAACTGGAGAATGACTTTTTCATCCTTAGGCAGATTTAACAGGGCCCTGGCGGTTTCTTTTTCCACGGGCTTAAGCTCCTGGAGGTCCACGCCGCAGGGGATGACGCTGATCTTCTGCGGGTCGGCAGCGTAATGGTCTATCAGGTCCTGCCGGTCTTGCGGACATTCCGCGATCAGGCCGTCCGCGCGTTGAACGATTTCGTCCTCGATCTGAAACCTCTTGTCCGGAAATCCGTCTTTTTCCAGCTGGTGCATGCGACGGACCCGGCCGAGGGCGTGGAAGGTGATGAAAAATGGGATGTCGTAGCGGGCCTTCAGCTTAATGGCCGCAAGTCCCGACATAAAAAAGTTCGCGTGGATACAATCGTAAAGGGTTTCCTGACGGGCGAAATAGTCGACCAGAAAATCGCTGAATGCCTCCACATGGGACAGAAGTTTTTCTTTTTCGATATACCGGGGCGGCCCGGCCGGAACATAGATGACCTTGATTCCGGGTTCCATGACCGCGAATGCCGGAAGGGACGCGTGGTCCTTTCTGGTAAAGATGTCGATCTCGTATCCTTTGGAAGCCAGCACGCGCGCGATATTTTTAACATAGATATTTTGTCCTCCATTATCGACGCTGCCTAAGGAGGCCAGCGGCGAGGCGTGATCGCTGATGATCGCTATTTTTCTCATAGGTGTCCTTTCTTTGATGCGCATAGTCTGCTCAGGTTTCTTTAGCCTATTGCGGTCCGCTATTTTTCACAATGCGGCGTTTCTTCTTTATTCTGACTTATCTCCCACCGCAGAAAGCGGTGCACTTGCCCCTCCTTTTGGGCAAGGTGTGTAGCAGAAAGCGGTGCAGAGCGGAACACCAACTTCTCCTCTTAAGTTGGGTGTAGCAGCAGGCGGAACACTGCCCCTCCTTTTGGGCAAGGTGTGTAGCAGAAAGCGGTGCACTTGCCCCTCCTTTTGGGCAAGGTGTGTAGCAGAAAGCGGTGCAGAGCGGAACACCAACTTCTCCTCTTAAGTTGGGTGTAGCAGCAGGCGGAACACTGGCTTCTCCAAATAAAGCCAGGTGTGCAAGCAGAAAGCGGTGCACTTGCCCCTCCTTTTGGGCAAGGTGTGTAGCAGAAAGCGGTGCACTTGTCCATCCGTTTGGGCCAGGTGTGTAAGCAGCAGAGCGGAACACCAACTTCTCCTCTTAAGTTGGGTGTAGCAGCAGGCGGAACACTGGCTCCTCCAAATAAAGCCAGGTGTGCAAGCAGAAAGCGGTACAATTGCCCCTCCTTTTAGGCAAGGTGTGTAGCAGCAGGCGGAACACCAACTTCTCCTCTTAAGTTGGGTGTAAGCAGTAAGCGGTACATCAGCCTCGCGTTATGGGGAAGGGCAGGATTTTTGTTTTGAAATCAGTCAATAAAAGGGGGAAATCTCCTATCGTTTACAAAGGCTTTATCTAAGACAATGCCAATCACAATTGATTTGGCAAGGTTTGAGCAGAAGGATTTGGAGGTACTTTTTATGCGCGCCATGTGGTCGGGTTCCATAAATTTCGGGCTGGTCAATATTCCGGTCAAATTGTATACAGCGCTTAAGCCGGACCGCCTGCATTTCAATTACCTGAGGAAGGAAGACCTTTGCCCCATCGGATATAAAAAGGTCTGCCGGCGGACAGGGGAAGAGGTTCCTAAGGAAGACATTGTGCGGGGTTATCAGTATCAAAAAGGCGATTATGTCGTATTGGACGAGGAAGATTTTAAAAAGGCGGAAATCGAGCAGACCTATTCCATCACCATCGAAGATTTCATCGACGAGAAGGAGATTGATATTTCATTGGGAGAGAAACCGTATTATCTGGAGCCGGAGCCGAAATCGAAATATGTGTATGCCTTGTTCCGGGAAGCCCTGGGGCGCTCCGGCAAAGGGGGCATTGGAAAGTTTGTGCTTAAAGAGCGGGAACATCTTGTTCTTTTGAGAGCGCGTGACGGCTGTATCATGATCAACCTCCTGCGGTTCCAGGCTGAGATCGTAAGCCCTTCGCAGCTGGAACTGCCGGGAAAGGTTTCTATCCCTAAAAACCAGATGGAGCTGGCCTTGGAGCTGATCCATAAGCTCAGCGGGCCTTTTCATCCTGAAAAATATAAAGACACATATACCGAAAGGCTCAGAGAGATCGTGGGCGCCAAGAAAAAGGGCAGGAAAATAACCATTTCTGAAGAACGCCCGGAAATGACGCCTGTCCCGGACATCGTTTCCCGCCTCAAAGAAAGTCTTTCCCTGAAAAAATAATTGCCTTATCCGCCTCACCCCATGTTTTTAAAAGAATATAAACGCAAAAGGAACTTCCGCCGTACCCCTGAACCCGCGGGCAAGAGGCGGGCTGAAGGTTCTGGATTGGTTTATGTCGTTCAAAAACACGACGCTTCCCATCTGCATTATGACCTGCGGCTGGAATACAGGGGGGTATTGAAAAGCTGGGCTGTTCCCAAAGGCATTCCCCTGGAGTCGGGGGCCAGAAGGCTGGCCATTGAAACAGAAGACCACCCTATGGAATACAGGGATTTTGAAGGCGTGATCCCTGAACCGGATTATGGCGCGGGCACGGTCATGGTCTGGGACAGCGGCAGGTATTATGTGGATGAAAACCTGTCTTTGGAGGAAAACAGGCGGCAGACGCAGGAAGGATTGTCGCGCGGCCGCCTTTCCTTTGTCCTGGAGGGCGAAAAAATCAAAGGAGCCTATACGCTGGTTAAAATGAAAAAATCAGGACAGAAGCCCCAATGGCTTCTTTTGCGGCGCCAAGGCGCTCAGCCCCCTGGGCGATATTCCGATGTTTCCGTGAAAACGGGGCGGACAATGGAAGAGATTGCCGGGGGTGCTCCAGCCCCCAAAAAGAAAGACGATATTTCCATTCTTTTCAAGCCTGAGGATTTCCATCTGAGCGAACAGGGGCCCATGCCGCAAAATGTGGCTCCAATGCTTGCCGTCTTGGTCGATGAGCCGTTTGACGGGAAAGATTGGATTTTTGAGTTGAAATGGGATGGTTACCGGTGCCTGGCTGAGATCCGGCAGGGGGAAGTCAGATTGTATTCCCGCAATAACAAAACCCAGAATGAACGGTTTCCGGCCGTCGCGAAGGCTTTTTCGGATTTTCCGGCGGATGCTCTTTTTGATGGAGAGATTGTCGCGGTCGATGAAAAGGGCGCCAGCCGCTTTCAGCTTCTGCAGAATTATCTGAACGGAGGACGGGGAGCCCTGATCTATTATGTGTTCGATATCCTTTATCTGGGAACCAATGACCTCAGGAAACTACCGTTGGCCAGGAGGAAAGAGATCCTGCGGGGGGTGCTGCCTTCTTCGGCGGTTGTTAGATTCAGCGATTATGTGGAATCAAACGGCAGGGCGTTTTTTGACATTGTTCAGAAGAACGGCCTGGAAGGCGTCGTGGCGAAGAAGCTCGATAGTCCTTACCGGTCAGGCAGCCGGTCACGGGAATGGCTGAAGGTCAAGGCCCTGCGGGTCCAGGAAGCGGTCATCGGCGGCTTTACGCGGCCTAAAGGGGGTTCCAGGAAATTTTTCAGCGCTTTGCTTTTGGGTGTTTATGACGGTGCCAGACTTCGTTTTATCGGCCATACAGGCGGGGGTTTCAGCGAACAGTCTTTGAAAGACATCCATGGCCGCCTGGAAAAGCTCGCGCAGGAAAATTGTCCCTTTGAGAAGGCCCCTGTGACAAATGCCGCGGCTGTCTGGGTCCGGCCTGAGCTGGTCTGTCAGGTCAAGTTCCTGGAATGGACGGCGGAAGGTTTTATGCGTCAGCCTGTCTTTTTGGGATTGCGGGAAGACGCCCGGCCTCAGGATACGCGCAGGGAATCGCCTCAAAGTGTGGGCGAAACCCTTTCCCGCCGACCCGAGTTGACACATCTTGACAAGATATTCTGGCCGCGCGAGGGCTATACCAAGAAAGATCTGATTGAATACTATCAGGACATAGCGGGCGTGATCCTGCCCTATCTCAAAGACCGGCCGCAATCCCTGAACCGTTTCCCGGACGGCATAGAAGGGGAGAATTTTTTTCAGAAAAACGTCGATAGTATGCCTCCGGAATGGGTCAGCACCGCGTCTTTTCGTTCGGAATCCAGGAGCTCCGCGATCCGATACCTCCTTTGCCAGGACAAAGAGAGCCTGGCGTATCTGAATAATCTCGGCTGCATCGAGCTCAATGTCTGGAATTCCACCATTCAAAATCCGCGAAACCCTGATTATCTGGTTTTCGATCTCGACCCTGTGGACGTGGATTTTGAAGACGTCGTGCGCGTGGCGCTCGAAATCAAGGATTTCCTCGACCATGTTGAACTCACCGCTTTTTGCAAGACGTCGGGAGGCAGGGGCCTTCATATTTATGTCCCCTTGCGTCACGCCTATTCCTTTGAACAGGTCAGGGAGTTCGCCCGGATCGCTTCATTTTTGATCCACGCCAGAATGCCGCGCCTGACAAGCCTTGAACGCAATCCCGGGAGGCGCAAGGGGAGGGTTTACCTGGATTATCTCCAGAACCGTTATGCCTCTACCATGGCTTCGGCATATTCTCTGAGGCCGCGGCCCGGGGCCACTGTTTCTTCGCCCCTGGAATGGAAAGAGCTTGATTCAGGCCTGCGGCCGGAAGCCTTCACCATCAGAAGTATGCGAAGGCGTCTGGACAAAAAGGGAGACATCTGGAAAGGGCTGCTGGAGGGCGGCGCGGACCTGAAAAAGAGCCTGGAACTTATGGAAAAGAAGTTCAGCTGGGACTTTCCTTGAAAAAGCTAACCGGGAGAAACACGAATACGGTCAATAAAATATAGATTTTGGCAATGGCGCGGCGGCCGGGAATCCAAGATAATTTGCAAGACAACCGCGCAAAGACAGGCGTTTTTTGAAGGATGTATTCTTGGTAAGGGAGGTGTTTATGCTGAGCTGGTCTATCACGTTTCTCGTCGTGGCAATTATCGCGGCTTTTTTTGGTTTCAGCGGGATTGCGGGAACGTCTGTCGGAATCGCCAAGATCCTTTTTGCGATATTCCTGATCCTGTTTGTCATCTCGCTTTTATTCGGCAGGCGCACCCCTCTTTAAACTTTGAAACCGGGTCTTTGCCCTTTGTGAGCGCTTTAAAGGGCGGGCCGTTAACAATATATGGATTCATCAGCTAAAAAAGGAGACTCACAATGAAAAAGTTACTCATTCTTCTGGGCCTTGTTTCGATCGTATCGTATGTTTTCGCGTTGTCGTTGCAGAAAGAATCTTATGGGAGAGGGACGACGTCCGCAAGCGAAATGAAGAGCTACACCTTTGAACAGAAAGACCAGATGCAGAAATCGCTGGAAAGCCATATCAATGATATGCAGAAACAGCTCAAGGCCGTCAAGTCCGCCAACCGGGACAATTGGGATACGGTCAGGGATGAAACAGTCCAGATGATGGAAGGCGATGACAGCGGCATGGGGGACGCGATGTATCAGTCCCAGGCCGGGGGCTCTTCTTCGACCAGCGGAACGTCAAGAACCGGACGCGGGACGAGCACGACAGGTTCAGGCCCCAGGGACACGACAGGCATGGATACGATGGACATGAACACATCCATGAATGATACCAACGCGACGGATATGGGCGCGGGCGCGACAACAGGCAGCATGAATGATACCAACACAAGCGTTTTTGGCAATGAAATGGGCAATACCACGACGACGTTTTAAGAAAAAACAGTTGTCCTGAGGGAAAAACCATGGCCAGATACGGAACGACATCGCAGAAAAGCGTGGAAGAGGCCGTTCATAAATATAAAAGGGGTCGTTTGAAGAGCGGAGGCAGCGGAAGCAAAGTCAAAAGCCGTAAACAGGCGATAGCCATTGGTCTTTCTGAAGCCAGGGAAAAGGGCGCGAAAGTCCCTCCGCCGCCGCGCAAGCGCGGCAAGACGAGAAAATGAGCTGACGTCGGAAGTTCTCCCTTGAAAGCTGCCCCTCCGAGCATGCAAGCTGCGCTTAGAGGAGGTTATTATGAAGTTATTAAAAATGTTTTTTACCGTTTGTATTCTCAACCTTTGCCTGTATGGTTGCGCTTCGACTCAGGAAGGCCTGGAGCGGGATACAGAAAGAGCGGGCGATGAAATTGAGGATACGGTTGAAGATATAGCCGACTAGTTTCGATGAAGGGCCGGCTTTTTTCGAGACGACCTTCCCGCCGTTATAAACAGGATCAGCGACCCGAACCCTCTTCAGGAAGCTGGTCCTTTTTTTCTAAATGGTTTTAGGAGCGAGAGCCAGGGAATCCTATGGAACCCGTATTCAGAAAATCAGGAATAGATGTGGTCGGAGAAATCCCGTGGGGAACGCATTTTTGTCAGTTCTATCAAACCTCGCAGGATCTATCGGATATCCTGGTGCCGTATTTTCAATCCGGGCTGGAAAATAATGAATTCTGCATGTGGGTGACGTCGGAATCCCTGACCAAGGAAAAGGCGGAAGAGGAGCTTGGAAAGGCGGCCGGGGACCTGGCGAAATACCTCAAGAGAGGGCAGATCGAGATCGTCGATTACAGGGACTGGTATTTAAAGGATGGGCGCTTTGACCCGCAAAGGGTGCTTAAAGCCTGGGTTGAGAAACAGAAAAGGGCGTTGAGGGCGGGTTTTGAAGGCCTGCGCCTGAGCGGCAATACCGTCTGGCTGGAAAGGTCGGATTGGAGAAAATTCGCCGAATACGAAGAAGAGGTCAATAAGTATATCGGCAAATACCGTATGATCGCCCTTTGCACGTATTCGCTGGATGCCTGTCTTGCCAAAGAAGTCATCGATGTTGTCAGAACCCATGAATTTGCCATTATCAAGCGCGAAGACGGGCGCTGGGAAGCGCTGGAGAATTCGGACCGCAAAAAGGCCCGGGAAGCCCTTTTGGAAACCCGGCAGAGGATGGATTCCATCCTGGACAGCGTTACGGACGGATTCTGTTCCTTCGACCGGGATTGGCGGTATTGTTATGTCAATTCGTCCGCCGCCAGGATATTGAACAAAGAGTCCCGCGAGCTGTTGGGCCGCGTCCTTTGGGATGTCTGGCCGAGGGCTTCGGAATCGCTTTTCGGAAGGGAATTCCGCAGGTGCGTGAGGGAAAAAATTCCCCTGAAGTTTGAGGCTTTCTATCCTGACCCGCTGAAGAGATGGTTTGATGTCCGTTGTTATCCTTCCGAAGCCGGGATGTCCATTTTTTTCAACGATATTACCGAACACAGGCGCACATTGGAAGCCCTGCGGCAGGGACAGGAGGATTTGAACCGGGCCCAGGCCGTGGCCAACACAGGAAGCTGGCGTCTGGATGTCAGGAGCAATGAGCTGCTCTGGTCGGATGAGACCCACAGGATATTTTCCATCCCGAAAGGTACGCCGCTGACCTATGACACATTTTTAGCCGCCGTTTACCCGGCAGACCGTTCTTTTGTCGATTCCTCCTGGAAAGCGGCCTTGCGCGGGAAGCCTTATGATATCGTGCATCGCATCGTGGCCGGAAACGAGGTGAAATGGATCCGCCAGCGCGCCGAACTTGAGTTTGACAAAGAAGGGCAGCTTTTGGGCGGGTTCGGCACGGCCCAGGATATTACCGAGATCAAGCAATCCGCTGAAAAGCTGAAGGAAAGCGAACAGCGGTTCAAATCTCTGGCCGAAAATCTGCCTTCGATCCTGGTGCGTTATGACCGGGAACTGCGGATCATCTATGGGAATCCCAAGGCCGAGGAGTTCCTGACAGCCCCGGCGCGCGATTTTATAGGCAAGAATATCCGGGAATTGAATCTGCCGGAAGAGGTCTGCGGCCTTTGGGGGGAAGCGGTGCGCAAGGCCTTTCGTTCAGGCAAAGGGGATGAACTGGAATTCGAAGTTTCTTTTCTGCAGGGGCGAAAGACCTTTGACCTGAAGCTGTCCCCTGAAACAGATTCCAGGGGGGACGTCAAATATGTGCTGGGCATCGCCACGGATGTCACGGAACGCAAAAAGGCCGAGGAAGTGCTCAAGCGGGACAAGGAGACTTTTGAAAGGCTGGTTACTGAAAGGACGGAGCAGCTGGTGGACATCCAGCTGGAGCTGGAAAAAGCGAAACGCCTGTCCGATATAGGCACTTTGGCTGCGACTATCGCTCATGAACTCAGGAATCCCCTGGCAGCCATCAATATGGCCGTTTCCAATATCAAAAGAAAGGCCTCCCGGGCGCCTATTGAACGGCATTTGCACAACATCGAAAAAAGGGTGACGGAAAGCGATCAGATCATCAACAACCTTCTTTTTTATTCCCGGCTCAAGCCTCCCCAGCTGGAATATGTGAACATCGGGCAGATCCTGGAGGAATGCGCCCATGCCGTGCAGAAACAGGACAAAAAAAAGATCAATTTCAGCAAGAGCCTGGCTTGCGTCAGGAGCGCTTTTATCGAGGCCGATCCCTTTCAGATGAAAGAGGTCTTTTTCAATATCCTGAACAACGCTTATGACGCGGCGCCTTCCTTAAAGGGAAAAATCGAGCTTCGCGCCGAGCAAAAAGAGGAATGCCTGCGTATTTTTCTGGAAGATAACGGGCCGGGGATCAGGGAAGAGGACTTAACAAGGATCTTTGACCCGTTCTTTACGACGAAGGCCAGGGGGACGGGCCTGGGGCTGTCCGTCTGTCGCCAGATAGTTACGATGCACGGAGGCACGATCCGTATCCAGAGCTCGCCGGGCGATGGGACCCGCGTGGAGGTGATCCTGCCCAAAGAGAAAAAAAGGAAGAATGAAGAGCATACGGACTATGATGTTTCTATCGAGGCGCTGCAGTAGTTTTCTAAAAAAATAAAGCGGCCTCCGTTGATTTTTTTGCGTCTCCTGCCAGCTCTACCCCCGGTCGTCTAAGGAGCATTGGTTTTTAAGTCAAAAAGCCGACATCTGTTTCATTTCCGAAAATATTATCTCTGAGGAGGCGACAGCGCCATGCGTTTTAAAAACCTCATTTTTATTGTTTTAAGCCTTGCTGTTTTTGGGATGTTATTACTTGGCAGGCGCGCTTCAGGAGTTTCAGAACAACAGGTCCCGGACGTCTCAAAAAGCCTTCAGTCCGCCGAAGAAGAGAGGAAATCGAGCGTTAACCTGGAACGCGACTGGGAAAATGAAAAGAAAGAATATCGCAACAGATTCGCCTCCAAGCTTGTGGAGGTGGAGCGGGCCATCAGGGATTTGGAGGGCCAGCTTGACCAGGGGGACCCGAAGCTCCGCGATGAGATCAACGAGAGGCTGGCGGATTTGCGCCGGACGCGCGATCACATCAAGCAGATTTTCCATGAGATCACGGCCGCGACAGCCATTGAATGGGGCAATATCCCCGGCCGCGTGAAGGACAGGTTCGAGGATATCAAGGATTAACCGGCATGGACATACAAGACGACTTTAAGCCCGCAAGAAGCGAAAAAGAAAAATTAAGACAGGACCATGAGCCTGAGGCGATCGAGCGGAGGCTGACACGGCGAGGACGGTATTCCTGTCTCAGGGACGCCGTCCTGGGAGGGATTGACGGGGCTGTCACGACGTTCGCGGTGGTTTCGGGATCTGTGGGCGGCGGGTTTCCCCGCCGCGTGGCTTTCGTCCTGGGGCTGGCCAATCTGATTGCCGACGGTTTCAGCATGGCCGTGAGTAATTACCAGGGGACAAAAAGCAGGCAGGAAGAAATCGAGCAGGCGAGGCGGTCGGAAATAACCCAGGTGAAGGCCTATCCGGAAGGCGAGAAGGCCGAGGTCCGCCGGATTTTTGAGCGCAAGGGATTCGGCGGGCAGACCCTTGAGAAAATCGTGGAAACCATTGCCAGCGATCATGAGCGCTGGGTCGACACCATGATGAAGGAAGAGCTGCAGGTCGAGCAGGCGGCCCCTGACCCGAAAATCGCTGCTGTCTCTACCTTCGTGTTTTTTATCATCGCCGGATTTTTTCCGTTGTTACCTTTTATCCTGTCTTCTCCGCAGGCGCCTGTTTTTGCCTATAGCGCCGTGGTCACGGGCCTGGCTTTTTTCCTTATAGGCATGGGCAAGGGCCTTGTTGTGGGCCGGAATGCCCTTGTGTCGGGCCTGGGGACGCTTTTGACAGGGGCGGTGGCCGCGGGGCTGGCTTATTCGGTGGCCTGCATGATGCGGGATTTTCCATAAGGCAAGGACAAGGTCATGAAAAAAAATGTCAGATTGGCGGCTGCCGCCGATCTTCATTGCGATTCCCACAACAGGGATTTTTTGCGGGAGCTGTTCAAAGCGATGAATGATTCGGCCGACGTGCTTTTATTTTGCGGGGACCTGACGGACAGGGGCCTGCCCGAAGAGGCCAAGGGGTTCAGGGCCCTGCTTGAGCCCGTGACGGTTCCTGCGGTGGCTGTGCTGGGAAACCATGATTTTGACGCGGGCAAACAGGAGGAAATCAAACAGATCCTTTCCCTTGGGCCGGTGTCCCTGCTGGATGGGGAGGAGTGCCGGGAGGAAGGCGTCGGCTTTGCCGGGGTCAAGGGCTTTGCCGGCGGTTTTGGAAAGTACAGGCTCCAGGCGTGGGGAGAAAGAGTGCTGAAGAATTTTGTGGAAGAGGCCAAAGAGGAGGCTTTGAAACTCGAATCGGCCCTGGCCCGTCTCGAGGAGGCCCCTCGCGTGGCCCTGATGCATTATTCGCCTGTCAGCGGCATAGCGCAGGGGGAACCTCTTGAGATCTATCCTTTTTTGGGTTCCAGCCACCTGGAAGTGCCCATCGATCAATTCGGCGTGACCCTTGTTTTGTGCGGCCACGCTCACCGGGGATGCCCTGAAGGGGCCACGGCCGGAAAAGTCCCCGTTTACAATGTTTCTATTCCCATGCTGCAGAAATATTTTCCGGAACGTCCGCCTTTTCGCGTTGTCGAAATTCCGCTGGATGAAAAGAAAGAAAACCCCGCCCATCCATGAATTCCTACATTTTTAACGAGAGAAGCATAGCGGCTGAAACAAAACAGTTTTATCGTCAGGTTTTAGGCGTCCTGTACGATTCCCACGTGCCTTTTCTGGCGGGTGGGGCTTATGCCCTGGGATGTTATACGGGGATCACCAGGGACACAAAGGATTTCGATGTTTTCATCCATCCCCGCGACATCAACCCTATCCTGAAGATGCTCAGGAAAGCCGGTTATGAGACGGAGCTGACGGACAAAAAGTGGCTGGGGAAGGCTTTTTCCGGCAACAGCCTCGTGGATATTATTTTTGGTTTCGCCAACGGCACGGCCAGGGTGGATGGAGACTGGTTTTCGAACGCGCGCCAGGCGAAATTTCTCAATTTTGAGGTCAGGATAGTGCCGCCGGAGGAGATGGTCTGGTCAAAGGCCTATCTGATGACGCGGGACCGCTTTGACGGGGCCGATATCGTCCATATTCTTTTGTGCCAGGCGGAATCCATCGACTGGAAAAGGCTTTTGCTGCGCTTTGATTCCGACTGGCGCCTGCTCTATAATTACCTCATCCTTTTCGGTTACATCTATCCCACCAAGCGCCAGAGGATACCGTCCTGGATCATGCGTCAACTTGCCGCTCGCCTCAAAGAAGAAACAAAAGACAAAGCGCCGCGACGGCATGTCTGCCGCGGCACCTATCTTTCCACGACCGATTACACGATCGATGTCGGATTATGGGAATATGCCGACGCGCGTAAATCCCGCGCGAAAAGCGCTTAAGCGTTCAGAAGCGGCCTTCTCAACCGGGTTAAGGCATTCATCTGTTTCTCTCCTGTTCTCATCCGTTCTCCCCGCTTGTGCTTTTTTAAATAAAATATTACAATAAGACAATAGTCCGGTGTCAGATCTGGCGGCGTTCAATTATTCTTAAGAGGGAATGAAAAAAAACAGCGCGAAAAAGCCGCCGCGAAAGAAATTCAAAAGGCGCGGCCGTCATTATGTGTATATTGTTGAGTGCGCCGACGGCACGTATTATACCGGATACACCCCCCGCATCAGGCGGCGGGTGAAATTGCACAACGCGGGCAGGGGCGCCAAATACACAAGGGACAGAAGGCCGGTCAGGCTTCTGTGGTCCAAAAAGTATAAATATTTCAAACTGGCCTTTCTGGAAGAAAAAAGGATCAAAAGACTCAGCCGGGTGAAAAAAGAAGATTTGATCCGGTGCCGCAAGGGCCGTTTAAACAGGAAGGTCCTAAGGGCAAAATAAGAGGGTATTCTCATGCAGGCGCCTCCCAAAAAGTCAAAGACAGTCACAATAACCATTCAAAGCGAACCGAAAAAGGTCTATGATTTTGTTTCAGACCCCACTCATCTGCCCTTGTGGGCCAAAACCTTCTGCAGGTCTGTCAAACAAACCGACGGAGAATGGGTCATAGATACGCCCCAGGGACCCACAAAGATCAGGCTGGCGGACAAGAATGACTTTGGCGTGCTGGACCATTATCTGGAGCCGCCGGCCGGAGGCGTTGTTTTTGTCCCGATGCGTGTTCTGCCCAATGGCGGAGGCAGCGAGGTTGTCTTCACCGTTTTTCAGCTCCCCGGAGCTACGGATGAAAGCTATGAGAAGGATGTCCGCCTGGTTGAGCAGGATTTAAAAAACCTTAAAAAATACCTGGAGGGTTAGAAAAAAGGGGTGTCTGATGGCGAATGTCAAGAACGCGGGTGAAGTTTATAAATGCGAGGTTTGCGGGAATGTCGTCGAAGTCAAGACAGCCGGCGGAGGGGAACTGGTCTGCTGTAATCAGCCGATGGTAAAGATCCAGGGCTAAAGCGGCCTTTAGGAGGGGCGGTTTATGCTGAAAATTCTGGCGATTGCGCTGGGTGGAGCGATTGGTTCGGCGCTGCGATATTCTGTCTCCGGCCTTGTTTATAAGGCCTCCGCGGGGATTTTTCCGGCCGGTACGCTCGTGGTTAACGTGACAGGTTCTTTTCTCATCGGTGTTTTATGGGCTCTTTTTGAGCGTTTTACCGTTGCCCCGGTTGTGCGTTCGTTTATCTTTGTCGGCCTCCTGGGCGGCTATACGACTTTTTCAACATTCAGCCTTGAGAATTTCCATTTGCTCAGGGACGGGGAATACAGGATGGCCCTGGTCAATATTCTCTTATCGAACACGGCGGGCGTGGTCTTTGTTTTTGCCGGTTTTTTGCTTTCGCGGTATCTGACCGGCCTTGTCTTGTCCGCGCGGTGAGAAGGATATGACTACCGGCCTAATATCGAAAGGAAAACATGAAATTGCCTGAAGAGGGGATGTTGTTGAGGGTTTTTATCGGCGAATCGGACAGTTTTAACGGCAAAGCCCTGTATGAGCAGATCGTTTTGAAGGCGCGCGAGCTCAACCTGGCCGGGGCTACGGTTTTAAGGGGGATCATGGGCTTTGGGGCAAACAGCCGCCTGCATACCGCGAAATTGCTGCGGCTTTCCGAAGACCTTCCCGTCGTAGTTGAGATCGTGGACACAGAGGAGAATCTGAACAGGATCATTCCGTTTCTGGATGAAGCCGTCACGGAAGGATTGATCACCCTGGAAAAGGCGCGCGTCATCAAATACCGGCACAGCTGATTTTTCCAAAAATCCGTTTGATAGGATTATATTTTTTTGCTAAGATATGCATGTGTATGCATAACTAATCCCACGAGGATCATTTTATGAGACCTAAAAAAACACGCTGGGTGGCCTGTGAGCCGAGAGAGAGGTGTTTCCGCCCGCAGTGCAGGCCGCCGGGAGAACTTAAGGGGATTTCTTTGAATCTTGATGAATTTGAGGTTTTACGCCTCGCCCATCTGGAGGGCTATGACCAGGCAAAAATTGCCCGGCAGATGAAGATCCATCAGTCCACGATTTCCCGTATCCTGGCCTCTGCCCATAGAAAAGTCGCGGATGCCTTGGTCAACATCAAGGCCATCAGAATCGAGCAGGGCTGTTGCCAGATAATCAAAGGGAGTAAAAAATGAAGGAATGGAAAAAATTATTGTACGTTGTAGCGGCTTTCTTGGCATGTTTCTATTTGCCGGTTGAGAATCTGCGATTCACTAATGCAATCTTTGAGGCGTTGGCGCTGGTAAAATGGTATGCGCGGGAACATGTGCTTTTGTGTCTTGTGCCCGCTTTCTTTATAGCGGGGGCTATCTCGGTATTCGTCAGTCAGGCGTCGGTGATGAAATATTTCGGTGCCAAAGCGAACAAGTTTCTTTCTTACAGCGTGGCTTCGGTGTCCGGGGCTATCCTCGCTGTTTGTTCCTGCACGGTCCTGCCGTTGTTTTCCGGGATTTATAAGAGAGGGGCGGGGCTTGGGCCCGCGATCGCTTTCCTGTATTCTGGGCCGGCCATCAATGTTTTAGCGATTATTCTGACGGCTCGTATTCTTGGCTGGGAATTAGGCTTGGCGCGGGCCATTGGCGCGGTGGTTTTTAGCATTGTTATCGGGTTGCTCATGCACTTGATCTTTCTTAAGGAGGAACGCGCCCGTCATGCGAACGGAGATCTTCAATTTGGCGAGATTAAAGCAGGCCGCCCGTTGTGGAAGGATATTGTTTATTTTTTCTCTATGGTTGCGATACTTGTTTTTGCGAATTGGGGCAGGCCGGTAGAAGGCGATGCCGGTCTTTGGAGCCTGATCTATTCCGCAAAATGGTGGATCACCGGATTTTTCCTGGTGGTTTTAGGGTTGACGCTTGTTAATTGGTTTAAAAAAGATGAGCTTAAAGAATGGACATCCGTTTCATGGGGATTCGCCCTGCAAATATTACCGCTTCTGTTGGGTGGGGTCTTGATATCAGGTTTTCTTCTGGGCAGGGTTGGCCATGAGGGTATTATTCCTTCCCGCTGGGTAGAGACGCTGGTGGGAGGCAATTCATTCAGGGCTAACTTTTTTTCATCGGTTGTCGCGGCTTTTATGTATTTCGCGACACTGACTGAGGTTCCGATTTTGCAAGGCCTGATCGGATCCGGAATGGGTAAAGGGCCTGCGTTGTCGCTTCTTTTGGCAGGGCCTGCTTTGAGCCTGCCCAGCATGCTGGTTATCCGGGGTGTCATCGGAACCAAAAAGACGGCCATGTATGTCTGTCTCGTTGTCATTATGGCGACCGTAAGCGGTATGATTTTCGGGGCGATAGTCAAGTGATGATAAAAAAGACAATTAATCTCATGGAAGAGGATTTGCTCAGGATTGAGCAGATCGTAATCGATCGGGATAAGGACGGGGCATGGAATTTCGTTAAAGAGGTCATCAAAAAGCAGATTGATAAAGAAAATGCTTCAAAAATGAAGAGGGAGAGGGCATAGATGAGAAACGACGCGGATAAGATAAAAAAGATCGTTAAAGACGGCTACGCGAAAGCATTGTCTCAGAAAAACTCATGCTGTTCATCAAGCTCGTGCTGCGGCCATGTAACGAAGCCGGAAGATATCAGCAAGAAAGTGGGCTATAGCGATTCGGAGCTGAGCGCTGTTCCGGAGGGCGCGAACCTGGGGTTTGGGTGCGGAAACCCGGTTGCCCTTGCTTCTTTAAAGGAAGGCGACGTAGTTCTTGATCTCGGAAGCGGCGCGGGGTTCGACGCGTTTTTGTCGGCTCAGCGCGTGGGCGCGGCCGGCAGGGTCATCGGCGTTGACATGACGCCGGAGATGGTCGCCAAAGCCAGGGAAAACGCCAGGAAGGGCAATTATAGCAATGTGGAGTTCCGTTTGGGCGAAATCGAAAAACTTCCCGTAGAGGACAATTCCATCGATGTGATTATCTCAAACTGTGTTATTAACCTGTCGCCTGATAAGGAAACGGTCTTTAAAGAGGCGTATCGGGTCTTGAGAGCAGGCGGGCGGTTGATGGTCTCGGATCTGGTGTTGGCAAAAGACCTGCCGAAGGAGATCAGGGATTCGGTCGAGGCGTATGTGGGATGCCTTGCCGGAGCAATTAAGAAAGACGAATATTTGCGTTTTATCGAACAGGCAGGATTCCAGGATGTTAAGGTGATCAGCGAATCGGGTTATCCGGTGGATGCGATGTTCAAGGACCTCAAAGAGGCCCAAGACGCGGTCGCCAGCGTTAAAGTTTCAGCTATAAAAAGATAGATCGCTTTTTGCCTGGGCACTTGTCCATTTCGTCAGGAAGTATTCGACGAAATAGACGGCGAAGGCTTCGGAGTTAACTTTGTAAGGAAATAACCTCAGATAGAGCAAAGTTAAGGAGTACAAGATGAAGATCGAAATATTAGGGGTGGGTTGCCCCAAATGCAAACAGCTTGCCGCCAACACAGAGGCCGCTCTCCAGGAACTTGATATCCGGGCTGAAATTGAAAAAGTCACGGATATCGATAAAATCACCGGATACGGCGTGATGATGACGCCCGCGCTGGTTGTTGACGGCAAGGTCCTTTCATCGGGGAAGGTGCTGAGCAGGGAAGATATCCAAAAGTTGCTGTCCGTCTAAAGGAGGTTTTCTTGAAAAAATTATTGAGCATGATTCTTTGCCTCGCGGTTTTTTGTTTTGTCGCGGGCGCGTTTTGTTTTGCCGCCTCCCCAGGCGAAAGCAAGGTGATCGTATATTATTTTCACGGGTCGTTCCGCTGCGCTTCGTGCCGGGACATGGAAAAATTTGCCAAAGAAGCCCTGGAGGCCAACTTCAAGGATGAACTGGCTTCAGGTGTTCTTGAATTCAAGCCCGTCAACGTGGAGAAGGAAGGCAACGAGCACTATGTGAATCAATATCAACTTTATTCCAAGGCCCTGATATTGTCACGTGTCGAAGACGGTAAAGAGACCCGGTCGAAAAACCTGACCAAGATCTGGGATTACGTCCGGAATAAAAAAAAGTTTTCCGCTTACGTGACTGAGGAGACCCGGTTGTTTTTGGAGAGGGCGCGATGACGGATATTCTGATCGGGGTAGGTTCTGCGTTATGGCTGGGGATCCTGGCATCCATCAGCCCCTGTCCTTTGGCCTCCAATATTGCCGCCGTATCATTCCTTTCCAAAAGAATCGCGCATCCCGCCATGGTTTTTCTTTCCGGCTTTGCCTATACCTTGGGACGGATGCTGGCGTATGCCGCGCTCGGGTGGCTGATCATCCATTCTCTTTTGAATGTGCCCCAGGCTGCCCAATTCCTGCAGAAATATATGGTCAAAGCCCTGGGCCCGCTTCTGATCGTCACAGGGCTTTTCTTGCTGGAAATCTTCACGATCCGCCTGCCTGGCGTGTCTTTGTCTGAGAGTCATCGCAACAGGCTGGTGGAATCCGGAGCGCCCGGCGCTTTCCTTCTGG
Organism: Candidatus Omnitrophota bacterium; assembly: GCA_041649995.1. GTDB lineage: Bacteria > Omnitrophota > Gorgyraeia > Velamenicoccales > Velamenicoccaceae > JBAZMA01. The sequence goes on from JBAZMA010000008.1 coordinate 86,123, forward strand.
GGTTTATCCTTGCCTTGGCATTTTGTCCGATTTCCGCGGCGTTGTTTTTCGGAAGCCTCATTCCGCTAGCGCTCAATGACGGCTCGGGTGGAACGCTTTTGCCTTTTGTCTATGGCATAGGTACCGGCCTTCCTGTGCTGGCCTTTGCCCTGGCCATCGCGCTGGGTGTGGCCTCGATGAGCCGCTGGTTTCAGCGGCTTACCAAAATCGAATATTATACCCGCAGGATCACCGGGGTTGTTTTTATCCTGGTCGGGTTATACTACGCGGGCATTCATGTCCTGGCGTTTTTTTAATGTTTTAAGGTCATAGGAGAAACTATGGAAAAAGTTGTTTACGAAGAGCGCCGCTTAAGCTTTTTTGAAAAATATCTGACCTTGTGGGTGTTTGTTTGCATCGGGCTTGGGATCTCGCTTGGGAAGTTATTTCCCCAGGCGGCCGTGGCCCTGGATCAATTCTCGGTTTACCAGGTGTCGATCCCCATCGCCATCTGCCTGTTTTTCATGATGTATCCCATCATGGTCAAGATCGATTTCGCCGAGGTCATCAAGGCCGGAAAAACGCCAAAGCCCGTTCTTTTGACCTTGATCGTGAATTGGGGCATCAAGCCTTTTACCATGCTGGCCATCGCGACCTTGTTTTTGGGAGTTCTGTTCAAGGGGTGGCTGCCGGGTGTGGAGATCGTCAAGGGAGGCGCTCAGGTCGAGCTGTTCAGGTCTTACATTGCCGGATGCATTCTTTTAGGCGTGGCGCCCTGCACAGCCATGGTGCTTGTCTGGGGCCACTTGTCCAGGGGCAATGACGGCCACACGCTTGTGATGGTGGCCATCAATTCACTGACCATGTTATTTCTCTACGCGCCTCTGGGAGGATGGCTTTTGGGCGTCAATCAGATGCCGATTCCCTGGCAGACGATCCTTTTGTCGGTCCTCGTCTATGTCGGCCTGCCGCTCTTTCTGGGATACCACACCAGAAAATACATCATCGCCCGAAAAGGCTTCAGGTGGTTTGAGGAAAAGTTCCTTCGTTATTTAACGCCTGTTTCGATCGGCGCGCTTCTTGTGACGCTCGTTTTGCTGTTCTCCTTCAAGGGCGAGCTGATGATCAAACAGCCTCAGGTCATTTTCCTGATCGCCATTCCTCTTTTTATCCAGACATGCCTGATCTTTGTCATAACTTATGCCGCGGCCCGGTGGATGAAGCTGCCTTACCGGGATGCCGCGCCTTCGGCCCTGATCGGGGCGAGCAATCATTTTGAGGTGGCCATCGCCACTTCGACGGTGCTTTTCGGGTTGTCTTCAGGGGCTTCCCTGGCGACTGTTGTCGGAGTCCTGATCGAAGTGCCGGTCATGCTGATGCTGGTCAGGGTTTGCCTGAGGACAAGGACGTGGTTCAACGCGCCCGGAAACAATGGATAAGGAAAAAGTCCTTTTTGTCTGCGTTCATAATTCCGCCCGATCACAGATGGCCGAGGCGTTTTTGAACAGGCTGGCCGCAGACAGGTTCGAGGCTGAAAGCGCGGGGCTTGAACCTGGGCGCTTGAATCCGCTTGTTGTTGAAGTCATGAAAGAAGCCGGTATGGATATTTCCGGCAATAAGACCAAAAGTGTCCTTGATTTATTCAGCCAGGGCAGGCAATATGATGATGTCATCAGCCTGTGCGATGAGTTTGAAGGCGGGGCCTGTCCGGTTTTTCCCGGGGTTTTCAACCGCCTGCATTGGAGTTTTGAGGACCCTTCGGGGTTTTCAGGCACGCATGAGGAAAAATTGCAGAAAACAAGAAAACTTCGGGACGCGATCAAGGCCAAAATCGAACAATGGGTGGACGAAAAGCGTCAGGAAAAGGGGGATCGATGAAGTGTTCAGTCTGGATAGCTGTTTTGGTTCTTTTCCTTTGTTCCGGCGCGCTCCTGCCGGCTGAGGGAGTTACGGATCATCAGATGGCGGAAATCCTTTTGAAGGAAGTCTGGGACGCCATGCAATCAAAAGACATGGCCCTGCTTGAGCGAAAGCTCGCGCAAGGGTTCCAGTCCGCGCATCAGGATGGAGCCAGGGGCCGGGCCGAAGAACTGGAACTTCTGCGAGATCTTGACATCAGCGATTATGCGTTAAGCGATATCAGTGCTACCCGTGAGGGATCCCTGCTCATTGTGACCTATTTTGTTTCCGTGGAGGAGACGATTGACGGGAAGCGGACCACGCTTCAGAAGGCGCCGCGCCTGAGTGTGTTTAGGGAGCAAAACGGGGCCTGGCAATGGGTCGCGCATGCCAACCTCAAGGAGATGTAAGGGCCTGTGGCTAAAAAATATTTTAATATCCTGGCGCCTTTTGCCTCGGTCGGCGATGTGGAGGCCTTGAAGCAGGCGGGCGCCGATGAATTGTATTGCGGTTATGTGACCCCTGAACTCGCCAGGCGATGGCCCCTGGCGTTTCTTATTTTAAACCGCAGGGGGGAAGGGGCGAGTTTTGAAGAATACGGCCTTTTTAAAAAGGCCGTGGCCAAAGCCGAAAAGCTAAAGCTTCCCGTTGATGTGACGATGAACGGGTTTTATACCCCTGAACAATACCCTTTGCTGGCGGAACTGGCCGGACAGATCCAAAGGGTTCCCGGCGTGCGGGGCCTGATCGTGTCCGACCCGGGCTTTCTGCTTTTTCTAAAACACAGGGGTTTTAAAAAAGAGATCCATATCAGCACATTGGCGTCCTTGTTTAATTCCAGGACGCTTTCTTTTTACAAGGGGCTCGGCGCTCAAAGGGCCGTGCTTGACCGTCAATTGTCAGCCGGGGAAACAAAAGAGCTCATCCGGCGCGCGGGGAAAACGCTTGGCCTTGAACTTTTTATCGTCTCAGGCCCCTGCGGGGTTTTCTCAGACGGCCTCTGCGCCTTGACCCATTGTATTGAAAAGCGTGAAGGCCACGAAGCGGACGGAGTTTCCCTGGTTTCCACATACGGCACGGAACTGGATGAACGCGGCTGTATGCTCTGCGGCAGGCTTTTGACGGAAAACAGCTTTGACGTCCTTGACCCTGTGACCTTAAAAAAACGCGTTTCGCGTTTGAGAATGGATGCGAAAAAATACTGGAATTTCGGCTGCAGGTTGTGTGAGCTCTACGGCCTGAAAGGCCTGCCCGTCAAAAGCCTGAAAATCGTGGGCAGAGGCGTGGGCGCGGCCTATACAGCCAGGCTTGTGACGCTCGTGGCGCGTTGCCTGGGTTATCTTTCCAGCGGGAAAGCGACAAGGCGGGGTTATGAAGCCTTTTGCCGGGCGCTTTTTTCAGAACTCGCGCTCGATGGGAAACGCGCCTGCACAAAATTCGACTGCTACTATCCGTCTTTTGACAAAGGATGAATAATCATCTCGCGTTAACTTTTTAAAAGCGCGCAGGCCATTTATGGTTGAAAAAGCCCTATTTGAAAATACCCCGAAGCCTCCTGTTAAGGATATTGACCGCCTGTATTTCGGCAATGAATTCTGCGAAGGCCTGATCCCGGGATTGTCTGTTGTTAAGGCAAGGCAGGCTTTTGCCCAACGTTCCGGCAAGCCATTGACATTCGTGACGCCCTATGTTACGGACAAGGGTTTAACAAGGCTTTACGGGATTTTTAAGTATCTGAATAAATTGGATAAAGTGGAGGTTGTTTTCAATGATTGGGGCGTATTTTCCATGCTAAGGGAGGAGTTTTCAAATCTGGTCCCTGTTATGGGGAGGCTTCTTACCCGTCAACGCCGAGACCCAAGGATATTAAGGATCCTCGCAGGAAAGCAAAAAAGGATCCTGGTTGAAGACAAGGGCAAGAGGGTGCTTCTGGCCCCAAAGCCGGCGCCTGAGACGCTTTTGTCTTATCATCGCTCCTGCGGTATCAATGCACCCTGGTTCCAGGATTTTTTATTGTCCCGGGGCATTCGAAGGGTGGAGGTGGATAATCTTTTGTGGGGCATGGACCTGAAACTCAAACCCGGGATGTCCCTTTCCGTTTATTATCCTTTTGGTTATATTTCCACGGGCCGGCAGTGCCCGAAGTTTTCCCTGCGGTTCGGCCCCTGCGCCAGGCAATGCCAAAGATATTGTTTCAGATTCAGGGATGCTTCGCTTCCTGTCCCTTTTTACGGCATCGGAGGCACGCTTTTTTATCAGTATGATCAACTGCCCTTAGACAGGCTCAAGGCCCTGAACAATCCGGGCTTAAGGCTGGTGCGTCAGTCAAGGCTGCCGTTTTAAACAGGAAAGGCTTAATGAATCGGGTGATTGCCTCTGTTCATAAAAAACCGGACAGCTGGATTCTTTGTTCGTTGCTGTTTGTTCTTCTTCTGATCTACGGGCGTTCCCTGGCCGGCCCTTTTATCTGGGACGATTATTCCCTGATCGTCAATAATCCCGATATCGGCAATCCCTGGTTCTTTTTTTCCCATTCGCTTTATCCTTCTTCCCCGGATTCGGCCCTCTCGTATTACCGGCCCCTGCAGGCCTTGTCCTACTTTCTGGATTTTCGGATATGGCGTTTTCATGCCGCCGGTTATCACCTTTCCAATATCCTGCTTCATTGGCTCAACGCTTTTCTGATTTTTCGCTTTGTCAAAAGTGTGTCTGAAAGCCGTTGGGCGGGTTTCCTGGCGTCTTTGCTGTTCGCCCTTAACCCTGTTTTTACGACCAGCGTTACCTATATTTCCGGGAGGGCGGACCTGCTTTTGTTGTTTTTCGTCCTGCTGTCCTTGGCCTCCTTAAAAAAATTCCTTCAAACCCGTTCCCTGGGATTTTATGCCTGTTCCATGGCCTTTTTCATCTGCGCCCTGTTGTCCAAGGAGTCGGCGCTGTTGTTCCCTTTGCTGGTTTTCGCTTATCTGGCTGTTTTCAGGAACAGGAAGGCAGGCTTTGAAGGATTTGTTCCTTTGGCCGGATATCTGGGCGTGGCGATCCTCTTCTTTCTTTTCCGCATCCAGATTTTTGCGGGCCCCGGCGCGCTTCTTCGTTTTTCACCGGCCTCCCTGTGGACAGCCGTGCAGATGCCCTTGCGCTATCTGCTTCTTTTCTTTTTCCCCCTGGACGCTTACATGGGCCGCTCGATCCCCCTGGCCCGGTCATTCTTTGAGCCTTTTACGCTCGCCTCCGTCGTATTTTACGGCCTTGTCATCTACGCCTCTCTCAGGCGCTTGGGCAAAAACCCCGTTGTTTACTTCTGCGGCCTTTGGTTCTTTTTATCCATCGTCCCCCTATCGTTATACGACATCTTGTTTGGCGGCACAGGCAGTGATATCATTATGCCGGACAATAACCTGTATCTGGCGTCTTTGGGCCTCGTGTTTCTTGCGGGTTATGGCCTTGCGCCTGTTGTCCGGGGCCCTAAAAAGGCCGCAAGGTTCGCGCTCGTCTTTGTGTATTGCGCCTTCCTGGCCCAGGGGACTGTCCGGGCCAATGAAATATGGCGCGACGAAATCCTGTTCTATGAGCGTCTTCTTGAGCGCAACAGCTCATCTCGCTCAGCTTACCTTATTCATGGCAATCTGGGGCTGGCGTACAAAAGAAGGGGTGAGCTCAAAAAAGCGGCAAAGGCCTATGAAAAGGCGCTGGCCATAAAAGACGATGCCGATATCCATCACAATCTCGGCAATGTGTTTTTAGAGGCAGGCCGGGCCCGGGACGCGCGGCAGGAATATCTGGAGGCATTGCGCCTGAGGCCGGATTTCGCGCTGTCTTATATCGGCCTGGGCCTGGTTTATTCGCAGGAGGGCAGGCCCGAACTCGCGCGGGAGATGTTCGATAAGGCCATGGACTTGGACCCGTCGGACTTCCAGGTCAGGGAATTGGTGAGGGATTTGATTGCCGCACGGGATTAAGGGGCAGCGAAAGGGTTATCGTATGGTGTCAACCGGAGACAGGGGATTAGATAAGGTCATCTCAGGGCTGCAGCTGGGCGACAATGTCGTTTGGCAGATAGGTTCTGTTAATGATTACCGCGAGGTTGTGGGCCCTTTTGTCAGAAAGGCCCTTGAGGAAAAAAAAAGGATAGTTTATATCCGTTTCGCGGGCCATAAGCCGCTGCTGGAAAATTCGAAAGCCGTGATGGTCTATCAGCTGGACGCCTCCCTGGGTTTTGAATCTTTTTCAGCCGAGGTCAACGCGATCATCCGCAAAGAGGGGCAGGGCGTTTTTTACGTGTTTGACTGCCTTTCGGACCTGCTGTTCGCCTGGTCCAATGACCTGATGATCGGGAATTTCTTCAAGATCACCTGTCCCTACCTTTTTGAACTCAATACCATCGCCTATTTTTCGATCCTGCGCAACAGGCATTCCTTTAAGACCATCGCGCGTATCCGTGACACCACCCAGATCCTCGTGGACGTCTATCAACACAAAAATCACCGCTACTTCCATCCTTTGAAGGTCTGGAACCGGTATTCTCCGACGATGTTCCTTCCTCACATAAAGAAGGGCGGCCGTTACATCCCCATCGCCAGCAGTGTGGATACGGCCCGTCTGTTCTCCGGCGTTTTTATGAAAGGTTCCAGAAGCACCCGGCAGAACCTGGATTACTGGGACAGGCTTTTTCTGCGCGCCGAAGAACTCGGCCGGAAAGGGGTGTCGGCGACTGTCATGGCGCACCTTGTGGACCAGATCGCCCGGCTCATCATTTCGCGGGATGAGAAAATCCTGCAGCTGGCGAAAAACAACCTGACGCTTGAGGATTTTCTGGCCATCAAATCGCGGATGATCGGCACCGGATTTATAGGCGGCAAATCCGTGGGCATGCTGATCGCCCGCGCCATCCTCAACAGGGAAAAATCCCTGCAGACCGATAAGTTCTTTGAGCCGCACGATTCCTTTTATATCGGCTCGGATGTTTTCTATACCTATATTGTCGAGAACGGCTGGTGGAAGGAGCTCATGGGCCAGCGGACAACAAACGGCTATTTCAAGCTCGCGCGCGAGCTGAGGGAAAAATTGTTGAACGGTATTTTCCCCGAGGAGATCAAAGAGCAGTTCCAGAGGATCATAGATTATTTCGGCCAGTCGCCCATCATTGTGCGCTCAAGCAGCCTGCTGGAAGACAGCTACGGCAACTCGTTTGCCGGAAAATACGAAAGCGTTTTTCTGGTCAATCAGGGGACGCCCGAGGAGCGCTATGCCCGGTTTGTGGAGGCTGTTCACAGGGTTTACGCCTCGACCATGAGCGAAGACGCTTTGGCCTACCGCCTGAAACGGGGGCTCGACAAGAACGACGAGCAGATGGCATTGCTGGTCCAGAGGGTTTCCGGCGCCTTTCATAAGGAATATTTCTTCCCCGATCTGGCGGGTGTGGGAATTTCCTTTAACACCTTTGTCTGGAAAAAGACCCTGGACCCTGAGGCCGGGATGCTGCGCCTGGTCCTGGGACTCGGAACAAGGGCTGTTAACCGCGTCGAAGGCGATTATCCCCGCATCGCGGCGCTGGATGAGCCGTTGCTCAAGGCCCACGCTGGCTCAAAAGACGCGCAAAGATTTTCTCAGCATGATGTGGACGTGCTCAATGTCAAGGACAACGCCCTTGAGACCGTTTCTCTGAATCAACTGCTTGAGAAAAAGATCGAGCTGAACCTGGATTTGATCGCGACCAGGGATGAGGAGGCTACTGAGGCCCTGCGCGCTATGGGCAGGGAGCGGGAGGCGTGGATTATTACTTTTGATCATCTCCTTTCCCGCAAGGGGTTCTGCCGGACCATGCGGAAGCTTTTGCAAACCCTGCAAAAGGCCTACGGATACCCGGTTGATATCGAATTTACGGTTAATTTCAAAAAGAGGGGCGGCTTCCAGCTGAATCTGCTCCAATGCAGGCCCATGCTGACCAAGGGGCTGGGCAGCCGCGTTTCTGTGCCTCAGGGGGTCTCAAAGAACCGGATTGTTTTCCAATCCAGCGGCAATTTTATGGGCGGAAATATTTCCATGGGAATCGACAGGATCATCTACGTTGACCCTAAGGCCTATTGCGCCATTGAATCCCAGTCCGGCAGATACGACATCGCGCGCTCCATCGGCGCCATCAACCGGCAGATCACCGGCAGAGAGAAACTGACAACCATGCTTCTGGGCCCGGGCCGCTGGGGGACAAGCACCCCTTCGCTGGGGGTCCCTGTTTCTTTTTCAGAGATCAGCAATATCGCCGTCCTGGGAGAGCTGGCTTTTTCCGGAAACAATGTCATGCCGGAACTTTCTTACGGGACCCATTTCTTCCAGGACCTGGTTGAGACAGGGATTTTTTATCTGGCGCTGTTCCCGGATTCACCCGGCGTCTTTATCAACCGCGAAATTCTCGGCGCTGGATCAAAGATCTTTTCAAAGGATTTCCCGCAATACAGGAAATACGAGCATGTCCTCAAGATCCTTGATTTCCGGGGCCAAGGTTTGAAGATCGTCGCCGACATCATGACGCAAAAACTCATGTGCTATCTGTGCCGGTTATGAGAAGGAAGGGGCTTTGATATGATCGCAAAATTATTTGAGGTCAAAGAAACGGCAAACAAAGGAAAAGGGCTTTTCGCGAAAGAGTTCATTCCGAAGGGCACGATCCCGTGCTTTGAATGCGATAAATGCAAAGTCGTTTCCGCCTCGGAAATTGGATACGGCAAGATGTCGGAAAAAGAGAAGATGGCGCTTTTGGATTACGCCTACCGGAAAGAAGACGGAACATTTGTATTGCCGTGCGATGAAACCCGGTATCTGAACCATTCCTGCAATGCCAATATTCTCGGCACGGAGTTCGGGTTTGACATTGTGGTCCGGGATATCGAAAAAGGAGAAGAGGCAACGTATGATTACAGGGATTTTTATGAGGATGTAAGGCTGTCATGCGGGTGCGGAGAACCGAACTGCTGTAAGGTGCTGACGTTCGAGCATCCTTTGTCTGAAGAACTTAAACAATCCTGGGCGAAAAAAATTAAAGCGGCATTGAGGTTGGTCAATAAAGTCAAACAGCCGCTGAAAGACGAGCTCAAGCAGAAATCCATCTTTTTACCGCTGGATGATAAATGGATAAGCGGTTAGTCGGGGAGAAAATACAAAAAGGTCTATCTCGATATATTTGACTGCTCCACGGCTGCTTTGGGACATGTTAAGGGATTCGAAAGCTGAGAATAAAGGAACGCGATGAGTTTTGTCTACGAAATACTTATTATTATTTTGATGATAATCGTTAACGCGGTCTTTGCCGCTTACGAGATGGCTTTGGCGTCCATTTCCCGGGCACGGCTTTCTATCCTTTTTCAACAGAAGAAAAAAGGAGCGGAAGACGCGCTCTACATGAAGGACAGGATGGAGGCAAGCCTTGCGGTGGTTCAGCTTGGCATAACCCTGGCAGGGGCGATTGCCGCGGCTACAGGCGGAGCCGGCGCGCAGGAATCGTTTACGCCTTTCTTTGTGAAGCTGGGGATGTCTTCTTTTTATGCTGAAATATTGGCGCTTGTCTGCGTTGTTATCCCTTTGAGCGCATTCACGATCATTTTCGCCGAATTGGTGCCGAAGATGTTCGCATTGGATAACAGGGAATCGGTTTGCCTTAGGCTTTCTCCCATAATGAAGGCGATTGCCCGGATTGCCGATCCGGCCGTTTCTTTTTTCGAGACGATCGTAAAGAAGGTTATCTTATTGGGCAGGAAATCAAAAGACGAATTTTCTGATAAGCAAGGCCTGCATGAGTTAAAAGCGGCGGCGGCCCTTGCCCGGACAGCGCGTCTTATCGGCGCCCATGAAGAGAAAATCGTTCTCTCGGCGGCCCAATTATCGCAACGCAAGGTCGCTGAGATCATGTGGAACTCCGGTGATATTTCGATGATCCCGGTAACCGATAGCCTTTCGGACGCCCTGATCAAGGCGCATCTCGATATGCATACGCGCTTTCCGGTATGCGAGAAGGCCGGGGATCCCCAGACGATCATCGGTTATCTTAATTTCAAAGATATTATTGATGCTTTGAAAATGAGTCCCGAAAACCCTTCTGTCCGGGGAATAACCCGGCCAATTAAGAAACTTTCGGTAGAAACACCGCTCTCGCAGGCCTTGTCGGAAATGATGCATGAAAAGGTACACATTGCGATTGCCGTATCCGAGGCCCAGAAAGTGACCGGAATGATTACCCTGGAAGACATTATTGAAGACCTGGTAGGCGAGATTGAAGATGAATTCGATCGTTTACCTGCCCATGTTCAGCCTGTGGGCTCAGGCGGCTGGATTATCGGGGGAGGGGCCTCGATGGAAGACGTTGCTTCGGCTCTCGGCATTAAATTGTCCCTGGAGAATGCATTCGAACGAACGCCGACCCTCGCCGAATGGGTCGCCTGGAAGCTGGGTAGAGATGTCGAAGGCGGCGAAGTTTTGACTTTGGATAATATCTCGATTACGGTAAGAAAGCTTCGGCGCAGAAGGCTTGCCGAGGCGCTTGTTTTGAAGGCATGATCCGATGAATTGATAAGTGGGGGTCGGGAATAAAACTGATGAGAGGCTTTAGCAGAAGCGGCAACGGGGCGCTGCAAGAAAGGGTTAAAATGAAGCAATGGTACGAATCATTATTTGAAAACTACGCTCACAAATACGACAAGGAATGTTTTGTTCAGGGGACTGTGGGCGAATGCGACTTTATTGAGCAGGAGGCCGGGCGGGATAAATCCATAAAGATCATCGATATCGGATGCGGCACCGGCCGCCATGCGATTGAGCTGACCAAAAGAGGGTATGAGGTGACCGGCGTGGACTTATCCGAGTCACAGCTTGCAAGGGCGAGGGAGAAAGCCGGGGAAGCAGGCATGGCCATCGATTTTCAGAAACAGGACGCGCGCGCCCTTCCGTTCAGCGGGGAATTCGATCTGGCAATTATGCTATGCGAAGGCGGGTTTTCTCTTATGGAAACAGATGAGATGAACTTTGAGATCTTAAAAGAAGCAACAAAAGCGCTCAAAAGTAAAGGCAAGCTCATTTTCACCACATTAAACGGATTATTTCCGTTGTTTCATTCTGTCAATGAGTTCTATAAGTCGGCGCAGAAAGAAGGCCAGTCCCAGTGCACGGATTGCTCTTTTGACCTGATGACTTTTCGTGACCATAACACCGTTGTTTTTGAGGACGATTCCGGCAATAAGAGGGAGCTTAAGTGCAACGAACGTTATTACGTGCCCAGCGAAATAACGTGGCTTTTAAAGACGCTCGGGTATAAGAAGATCGACATCTTTGGGACGAAACTCGGCGCGTTCTCAAGAAAAGACAAGCTGACCATAGAAGACTTTGAAATGCTCGTAGTTGCAGAGAAATAAAACCTTATGAATAAGAAAATTTTTCTTCACGTTAGATTGCTATTCAAAAGGAGTTGATGCATATGATTAGGTTAGTACGTTATATTATTCCGGTTTTTGTCATTATTTTTTGCGCCTGCGGTTGTAATCATCCTGCGCGTACGATGCCACTTGCCAATACTCTTTCATCGGACAATGTGCAGATTGCCTACGCGGTGTACGGCCCGGCAACTGATCCGGCTGTAGTGTTTGTCCATGGGTGGAGCTGCGATAGCCGCTATTGGCATAATCAAATCCCGTATTTTTCGAAGAAATACCGGGTAATTACTATAGATCTGGCAGGACACGGCAATTCCGGTTTCAGCAGGAAAGTCTATACCACAGAAGCGTTCGGCCAGGACGTGGCTGCAGTATTGCGGAAGCTTGATGTGAAGAAAGCAGTATTGGTGGGCCATTCCATGGGTGGGGAGATCATTCTGTATGCGGCTAAGATTGCGCCGGAAAGAGTTATTGGCTTAGTGGGGGTAGATACTCTTGAAGATCTGGGGATGGTTTATCCGGATGAGGTAAAAAATAGTATCTATGAACCGATCGCCGCGGATTTTGTTCCCGAGGTGCAGAAATTTGTCCGGACTATGTTCCCGGCGAACACCGACAAGGGATTGGTCGATATCATTGCCCTGGATATGTCATCTGCTTCCCAGGATGTGGCGTTGAGTTCGATGAAGGAATACTTCAAGGTATCGGACCCGGAACTGATCAAAGGCCTTGCCGTGCCGCTGAAGAGTATTAACGCCGATCTTTGGCCGACCAATGTTGAGGGCAACAAGAAACTGGTGCCATCATACGAAGTTGCGCTTATGAAAGGCTACGGGCACTTTATCATGCTGGAAGCGCCGGATGAGTTTAACAGACTGCTTGAGCAAATGATTAATCACATCCTGGTTGAGACAAAAGGGAAGTAAGCGGATGTTCTGTGATTGTTTTTTTCAATTGGCTGCCCCACGCTCGCTTATCGCGCTAAAAGCGCTCTGCGCTCGCTTTGGGACACGCCAAAAGATTCGAAGCAGGGAATAAAACCTTATGAATAAGAAAATTTTTCTTCGAACTTTTGGCTGGCCGTTGTCTACCTTATAGACACAGCATGGCGGATTTGGCGGAGGCGTTGATAGGTGCAGATTGATTAAGAAGTTATGCAAAAAAATTGAATTGGTTAAGGTAAAAACAGAATTCACTTATGGCA
>JBAZMA010000009.1:0-92031 GCA_041649995.1 Candidatus Omnitrophota bacterium
GAAATACCGAAAATAAAACCGGTCAGCCCCAGAAGAAGGATGTAACCACCGTAAACGGCCGGGCCCGCGGTCTTGATGATCAAAGGCATCAGGATGATCCCCTGGGCATAAATCATAAAATGCCCCAAAAGCAGGGCCCTGTTATTCCTGATGAACGCCTTATATGCCATAGGAACTCGCTATTTTGAAAAAATTCCGGTTATCGTATCGCACATTCCGGCAGAAGCCAGTTGTTTTTCATAATTTTCTCCGAGTTCTTCAGAGTCGAGATGCCCCCAAACATCGTGCCCTCCGGGCTTTCCCTTGGCCAGCCAATACAAATGGTTGGACAAAGGATATCTCTGCGTCTGGCGCACCTCTTGCGGCTTTAATCCCGCCTTTTGGGCCGCCGCCAGAAGCGTGGCATCGGTGAAAAGAAAAAGATGACAACTCCAGTAAGTGAACCGGGAAAAGGCCTCATTTTCGTAAAGCGTCAGAAGCGCGTCGTTGGCGGAAGGCACTTCGATAATGAGGCGCCCGTTGTCCGCGAGTTTGTCCTTAAGTTTTGAAAGAAGCCCGATCGGATCTTTCAGGTGTTCAAGAACATGAAACAGCGTGATGACATCGAATGGAGAAGCGGTATCCTCAAGGCAAGAGCACACATCAAGGGAAACTTCTTTAAAATGACCTTTCAGGCGTTCCTCAAGCTCAACCCCCGCCACCCGGGAAGACACCGCCCTGGCTTTCATCAAAAAACCACCCGCGCCGCAACCGAAATCCAGGACCGATTTGTTTTCCAGCGAACGCTTCAGGGCGGCAAACCGGCGGTCGTCATCCCGCATCGTCACCTTCAGCCAGGCATCCGCATCAAGAGGCGTTTCATGCATCCGGGCTTCATGATAATAACGGCCGTCAATGTGGTCAAAGGATGAAAGAAAGACCAGCCCGCAGGAAAGGCATTCCAGGATGTCGAGCGCCGGATTATCACGGACCGCGCCTTTGCGCTTCCTTAAGGCCTGGTTTTCACACAGATAGCACCTGCGATTCTCAGCCACTTCTTTTGCCCCCATTGGCGCCTATTTTTACGTCTGACGGAAACCCCGGAAGGTGGCATCGCGTTCCAGATAAAGCCTTCTGGCGTTTTCCAGGGTGCTCTGCCGCTGTCCGGAATAATAATTATCGATCAATCTTGTATTGGCCTCGCACAAAAGACGGTGAAAATCCTCATCAGACAATCCGGTAAAATTAACGGACAACAGATCCGAATTCACGTGCTTGCGTTCATAGAAATCTTCACAATCCTTAAGCAGGCCCTGTTCCAAAGCGTGATAATACAGCGGAGACCCGGGATAAGGCGTCACGGGGCGAATCGTTCTGAGCTGGGAATGGTCGTCATATTTTAAAAGGAAATCCACCCCTTTTTTAAGGGACTCCGCTGTTTCTCCGATATTTCCGAAAATAATATTAAAACCCGGGCTGATCCCGGCCTTCAGCGTTTCTTCAATGCCTGAAACGATCTGCCGCACGGTCAAGGCCTTGTTCATCGCGCGAAGGGCGTTCTCATCCATGGATTCGATGCCATAATTGATAAAAACGCAGCCCGCCTCCTTCATCACTCTCAGGACATCCGGCTTGGCGTAATTAAGGCGGCCGTTGCAAAACCATTTGACTCCGAGTCCCGCCTTGATAAACCCTTCACAAAGTTCCACAGTCCTTGCCTCGGAACTCATAAGAAGTTCATCCACAAACTCGATATACGTCACATGGTAATCTTTGCGCAACAGTCTGATCTCTTCAATAATCCCACGCATAGACCTGGGCCTGAATCCCGGGTCCATCCGGTAACAGAAGTTGCAGCGAAAAGGACAGCCCCTGCCCGTAATAACCGCCATATAGCGGTCACTGTTGCTCATATTCGGGTCGCGCAGCAGCGTATAATGATCCATAGGAAACAAATCGTGCGCGGGAAGCGCGAGGCTGTCGATGTCCTCGACCGGTGGTCGTTTGGCGGTCTGACAAAACCGGCCATTGTCCATGAAGGCCACGCCCTGGACGTTTTTCAAAGGTGTCCCCACCTCAAGAGCCTTGAGCAGTTCAACCATTGTGACCTCCCCCTCTCCGATCACAACGGCGTCCGCCCCCGTCTTCTTCAGGAAAAATTCCGGTTCCGGAGACGGGCCATGCCCTCCCAGAATATAAAAAGGCCTGTTCCTGGATTGATTGATCGCCTCGGAAATCTTCAGAAGCTTCCTGTACTGATAATAGCCTCCGATAATACCGACCCCGACCGCGTCAAACCGCTCATGATCCAGGAGTTGGCGCAAATGGGACTCAGGCCAATGATAGACGTCCTGATGATAAACACGAACCTCGTGACCGGCGTTGCGGCAGGCCGAAGCGACATAAGCGGCGCCGAGCGGAAACACCGAAACATGCGACATATTATCGTAGATGACCAAAAGGATTTTCATGATTTTTGTCTTCAAGGCCTCATCAGCCTTTCAAAACCGGAATGAAACGCGGACGTAACGGCATTCGGAGGCGTCATAAGAACCAGGGGAACCCGCGCCAAAAGCTAAACCAACACTCCCGCGTCGTTTTTATCCGGCCATTCCCCGTACTTGTTCTTATAGATCAGTTTTTTGAGAAACTGAAAATAGGCCTTGTCTTTGGCGTCGTTGGAACGCGCGCAGCGGTTAACCAGCGGCCAGAGCCATTCAGGAACTTCCTTGTAAATCGGCATCAGGTTTCCCATCTCCAGCCACTGCTCTTTGGAAACGTCCGTCAAAATCGGGTAAATATCCAGTTTGGTGTTGGCCACATCCTCATCGATATGCGGATAGAGCTTTTCATAAACATCACCGAATTTATCGCGGATCATGGTATTGCGGAAGGGGTAAAGAAAACTCACGCAGATCGTATCGGCCTCGGCGTCCTTTAAAAAACGAATCGTGTCCCAGTAATTCTGCTCATTGTCCTCCGGAAGGGCCAGCATAATAAAAGCGACCGTTCTGATCCCGAACTTCTTCAGCGTCCTGAAGGCGTTCAGGTAAACCTCATTCTTTGTCTTTTTGTTCAGGATACGCCTGCGCAGGTCCTCGCTGCCCGTTTCAAACCCGATGCTGGCGCTCTGGCAGTTCATGTCCTTGAGCAGCCTGGCGGTTTCATCATCAATGCTCTCGCCCGTAGTCTCAATCGTAAAAGGAAGCGCGATCTCCCGGGCATACGCCCTGCTGAATTCCGCGAATTTCGCCTTGTTCTCAACAAACAGTTCGTCCCAGAATCTCAGAAACTCAAGCGAGTATTTGTCTTTAAGAAAGTGAAGCTCCTCCATCATGCGGGAAGTCGACTTGGCGCGGTAATAGCTTTTTTTTCCGTAAAGGGAATGGGTATAAGGATTGATACAGTACGCGCAGTTGAACGGACACCCCCTGCTCCTCTCGATGTCCCCGTATTTATAAACATGCCCCATGTAAGGCTTATAAAACTGTATGTCGGGAAAATCACTCCAGTCCGGCAAAGGCAGCGTATCGATATTATCGACGATGGGCCTGAGTTCATTTTTGATGATCTTCTTTCCGCTCTTGACCCATAGATTCCTGATGGTCTCGATCCCCTTGCCTTCATCCATGCGGTTCAAGAGCTCAACCAGCGCCCCTTCGCCTTCGCCCATGCAAAGCATATCCACAAAAGGTTCCCCGATCACTTCATCAGGCCTCGCCGTGGGATGGACGCCTCCGACAATGATCGGAACAGAGGAAAATGTCTTAATGAACGTCCCCAGTTTTTTGGCCATCGGGAAGAAATGGATGATCGTCGTAAAACCGATCAGATCGGGCCGATAGTCCTCGATCAGCCTGCGCAGCAGGCCCTTGAATTCCTCCAGCGAGATTTTGGTCCTGGGCGGCAGGCGCTCGGGATTGGAGACTTTTTTGTATTCAAAACGCTCCTCCCCGATCTCTTTGGAAACAATGCCGGACACGATCTCGTACGGCGTCATGTCCAGGAGTTTAAAGCCGTGGCCGGCCCCCTTAACAACCGCGGACAAACAAGAGATAGCCGGAGGCTTGCATCCGACTTCCTGCTGGTTGGGATAAATCAGCAAAAATTTTTTCATTTTTTACGCTTTGCGTCCTTCCGGGATATTGTCGCATCCGGTCGCCACGCCCCAATAATCACAGGACGCGCACAGGGCAACACGGGCTCTCTCTCCACGCACATGGCACCGCACCCATTCTTTCCTTTTGGGGCCGTTCCAAATCTCCGTCAGCCGTTTAGACCTCACATCGCCTATGACAGCGAGCCCTTTGGGGTCGAAGCGGACACAGGTGGAAACTTTGCCGAGACGACTGATGGCCATATGGTTCAAGATCTCGAGGCAAATCCCGATTTCAGGAATGGTGGGTTGTTTTTTGTATTGAAAGCTTCCCAGGGGATGATGCAGGATACGTGTCGCGACAAGGCCTTCCAGCTTTCTCCACCTTTGGGCGTCAACTTCGCCAAGACAACGATAGATCATCCGGGGCTTCCTCTTTCCCTTCAAAGCCAGAAACTCCCTGACCAATTCATACTGAACATCCGCTTCGGGATCGTTTTCAATGACGGATATGGTCAGGGTATCGAGGTTATCGATAATTTCTCCGGCCTTTTCCACGATCAGTTTGGCGTTGGTGTCGGCGCATCTGATCTGGCCTTTGAAAAGACGGATGGCGTCCCCGAATCTGGGATACAACAGGGGTTCGCCATTATTGTGAAACTGCACGACGATGCCTTCAGGGAGCTGGCGTGCGATATCCTTGACAAGACCGAAATCCATATCTCCGTAATTCATGGCCTGCTCAGGATACTGCCTGTCGATCTTCCTGCGGCCGCACATCCAGCAATCCTTGTTGCACCGGCTCGTGAGTTCCAGATGGACGCAATATAAACCGCCGAATTTTTCCTTCATGGCTCCTCTAACGGCTCAAGCGTTTCTGCGGATCATTTTTGAAACGATAGGGCGATGGCCCGCTTGAGGTCTGCGCGCCGCGCCGGGCGTCCCATTTTTTGATCTGCCCGATGATATCGACTCCGACCCCGCTGCTCCAGGTGTCCAGGAGCTTGCGCGTCAGAGGCCCCATGGCGCCCTGACCGATCGGCACGCTGTTAATGGAAGAAACAGGCAGGATACAAAAAGGCGTTCCAGTCATAAACGCCTCATCCGCCGTGACGACATCATATAACTCGATATTCTTCTCCAGGCAGGACAGCCCGAGTTTTTTGGCCAGGTCAAAGACATGCGCGCGGCTGATCCCCCTTAAGATATTTCGCGGTTCCGGAGTTATCAAACCGCCGTCTTTGACAATAAAAAAATTATCTCCTGTCCCTTCCGCGATGAACCCGTCCGGGTCCAGCAGGAGTGCCCAGTTATTTTCTCCCGCGTAACGGGAAACCTCGATGTTGGCCATCAGATAATGGAGGCGGCTGCGGTTTTTGACTTTCGGTTCAAGGAGCTGGGCGGGAATGGCGCGTTGGGAAGGAACAACAGCATTGATCCCCGTATCATACAAAGATCCCATCCCGGCCACGGTCCAGCGCAGGGGAAAATCGGCGATAATGACATTCGGCCCTTTGGGCAGCCCCTCGACCCCCTGATAAATGGAAAGGATCCCTCTGGACACATCGATCATGAGCCTGTGTTCATCGTCATCGGCAAACAAAGGGTCATTGGCTTCGACCGTCTCATGAATGTGCTTCTCCATCTCCGCCATACTCATGGTCAGCGGAATATGCAGGAATTTGACGGACGCGTAAAGCCTTTCCAGATGCTCCTTGAGCTTGAATTGGACCTTTCGGAAAGATCGCGTCATTTCAAAAACCATATCCCCGAACATCAGGGCTGAATCATAAATGGAAACCCTGGCATCGGATTCAGGCACAAGTTTCCCGTTGATCCAAACGACCCGGTTTTTCATTTTGCTCATAGACAGTCCTTTTTCTTGTGATTCATTTCAGGCCTTTTTCAACAAAAAACCCCGCATCAACGCCTCGCAAACCGGCAGGTCTTCCGGAGAATCGATTTCAAACATCTTCCAGGCTTCCATTTCCGTCAGGCCGATCCTGCCTCCCAGACGGTTTCCGGCCGACTTCAAAAGAGAAGGCTTGAAGATATAAAATGAGCCGTTTTCGATGTATCGCTTCGAAATGTCCTGACGGCGTTTCCGCTGGCGATAATCATAATTGACGCTGTTCAAAGCGCCGTCTTTGGCTTTCTCCCAAATGAACATATCCTGAATGCCGCACGCCGAAAACAGGGAATCGCATTGTTGCGCCTGAAAATCCCTCAGCCCGCGCGCGATATCCTCAGACGTCCTCAAGGGTGATGTCACCTGCGGCGCCACAACAATATCCACGGCCCCCTCCTGACGCTCCACGCACTCGATGGCGTGAAGCCATCCGGATTCTGAAGTGGCGTCGTCTGTGGAAAGCTCAGTAGGCCTCTCAAGGACGCCTGCCCCGCAACCGGCGGCCAAAGCGAGAATTTGCGGGCTGTCCGAACTCACCCAAATAGAACGGATATCCGCGACACCTTTCAAATGCTCAAGCGTCCAGACAAGCAAAGGTTTGCCGCAAAAATTGACCGTGTTCTTCCCCGGGATCCCCTTGGACCCTCCTCTGGCCAGAACAATCGCGACAATATTTCTCATCTCGCCCCTCTAACAACTCGATTCAAAAGGAATATGAGCCCTTAACTTTTTGGCAATGGTCATTTCCTTATGGTTTAACACCGTATCCCCGCTGCCCATGGCCTTTTCAATTTTTCGCACAGCCCCCACCAAAGCTTTAAAACCCATCGGCTCAACCGAAGCCGCCTGGTCCGATCCGTACATGGCGCGGTCTAAGGTGATATGGCGCTCCAGGGAGGAAATCCCCATGGCGGCCGCGGCATAAGAAACGGCGAGACCCACTTCATGGCCGCTGTATCCCACAGGGCATTGGTACCGTTCCCGCAGCGTTTTGATACGGTTCAAATTGGCGTCCTCATCTTCCATGGGATAAACGGACACGCAATGCATCAGTTCGAACGGGCACTTCGCGCCGCGAAAGATCGCCACGGCCCGGTCTATCTGCTCCAAAGTGCTCATCCCCGTGGAAATAAAAGTGTGCTTTTTTTCCAAAGCGACTTCCCGAAGCAGGTCCTCATAAACAACCATAGCCGAGGAAACCTTATTATGCCGGCAGTCGAATTGCCGCAAAAATTTCTGACTCTCGATGTCCCAGGCCGAGGCAAACCATTCCATTCCGATTTTTCGGCAATAAGCGTCGATCTCCTTGTACTCTTTTTGACCGAATTCCAAGCCTTCCTTCTGGGCCCTCTGCGTCATACCCCAGGGACTCTCCCGGGGCGAATCCAGCAACTCCCTGGAATAAACAAGGTCAATCGTGCGTTTCTGAAATTTGACGGCATCCGCTCCGTCGCTTTTGGCGACATCGATCAGTTGCCTGGCCAGTTCGACATCTCCGTTATGATTGATCCCGATTTCGGCGATAATAAAAATGGACATGATTTCCCTTCTCCTAAGCTAAAACCTGTTGTTCATACCAATCAATGGTTTTTCTGAGGCCGGAGATCAGGGTCGTCTTCGCTCTGAACCCGAATTCCTTGCGTGCCCTGGTCGTATCAAGCCCCCTTTTCGGCTGGCCATCCGGCTTCGACTTGTCCCAGACAATCTTTCCTTTAAAACCCGTCAACTCAGCGATCAACCGGGCGAGTTCGCGTATGGAAATCTCCCCGCCCGTCCCCAGGTTTACCGGCTCCGGCTTGTCATATTTTTCAGCGGCGAGCGCGATCCCTTCCGCCGCGTCTTCAACAAAAAGAAATTCCCGCGTCGCCCTTCCCGTCCCCCAGACAGTGATGGATTTAAGGCCGCGACGGCGGGCATCGACGCATTTTTTGATCAAGGCGGGAATCACATGGGAAGTTCCGGCGTCAAAATTATCGCCGGGCCCGTACAAATTTGCCGGCAGGAGAAAAATCGAATGAAAACCGTACTGTTGACGGTAGGCCTGGGATTGCACCAGAAGCATTTTTTTGGCCAAGCCGTAAGGAGCGTTCGTCTCTTCCGGATATCCGTTCCACAGGTCTCTTTCACGAAAAGGAACAGGGGTAAACTTCGGATAACTGCAAACCGTGCCGATCAAAACGCACTTCTGTATCCCGGCGCGGCGGCCGGCCTCCATCACCTGCGCGCCCATCATCAGATTGTCATAGAAAAAACGACCGGGATTGTCCCTGTTGGCCCCGATGCCTCCGACCCTGGCCGCCAGATGAAAAACGATATCCGGCCTGGCATCCCGGTGAAGCTTCAGCACATGGTCCATACGGACCAGATCGTATTCACGGCTGCGGGGAATAAAAATATCACGGCACCCGCGCCCTTGCAGGGCCTTGATCAAAAAAGAACCCAGGAATCCATGTCCGCCGGTGACGAGCAGGCGTTTTTTCTTGAGGCTAGCCATGGGCAAACCATTTTCCTTCGCAGAGCCTCAGGCCCTCGCCCGGAGGCTCAAGGCCTTCTTTCTTGAGGTCGTAGTCCACCATGATGCTGACCAATTCCTCGAACCTGATCTTCGGCTGCCAATGAAGATATTTCCTGGCCTTCCTGATGTCCGCCCGAAGGCATTTGACCTCATTGGGCCGAAAATAGCGCGGATCGATCTCGATGACGGAATCCCCGGGGCGAATAAAGGGGCACGCCCGCAAAGACGCATCAATCTCATCAATGATCCCCTTCGTTTTCAACCCCTTGCCTTTCCAGGCGATCTTGACGCCGGCATAAGCGTAGGCCTGCTCAACAAACTCCCTCACAGAGTGAGATTCAGAGGTCCCGACGGCATAATCATCCGGCCTGTCCTGCTGCAGCATCAGCCACATCATCTCGACATATTCCGGCGCGAAACCCCAGTCGCGTTTCGCGTCCAGGTTCCCCAGATACAATTTTTTTTGTTGGCCCGACAGCAAAGCGCTTAAGGCGCGGGTGATCTTGCGGGAAACAAAAGTTTCTCCCCTCCGGGGGCTTTCATGATTAAAAAGGATGCCGTTACAGGCAAACATTCCATAGCCTTCCCGGTAGTTTTTAACCGTCCAATACGAATAGACCTTGGCGCACGCATAGGGGCTTTGGGGCTCAAACATCGTCTTTTCAGACTGGGGGGCGCAAGCCGCGCCGAACATCTCGCTGGAAGAAGCTTGGTAAAACTTGATGCGATGGCCGCTTCTGCGGATGGCCTCCAAAAGACGCGTCGTGCCCAGGGCCGTGACATTCCCGGTATATTCCGGAATATCAAAACTGACGCGGACATGGCTTTGGGCTCCCAGATGATAAGCCTCGTCGGGATGGATATTGTAAATCAAATTATTGATTTGCTCGGCATCGGAGAGATCGCCGTAATGGAGAAACAGACGGGCTTTGGGGTCGTGCGGGTCTTTATAGATATGATCGATCCTGGAGGTATTAAAAGTGCTCGCTCGCCGGATAATCCCGTGGACCTCATATCCTTTAGAAAGCAAAAACTCAGCCAGATAAGAACCGTCCTGGCCGGATATTCCTGTGATCAAGGCTTTTTTACGCATGTTTTATGTTGTTGCCCCAGTATTCACGCAAAAAAACCACGGGGATCGCCACGAATAAACCCAAAATGAATGCCAAAAACAGGATTTTCTTGGGCCTGGGGCTGACCGGTCCGGGGGAAAGTTTGGGTTGTGATACAATTTTCAGGTTGGAAATCATGTTTTTGCGAACCTTCAGCTCATCGATTATCGCCTGAAAATCCCGGATCTGGAAATCCGCGCCCTTGAGGTCAAAAACAAGATTCAACTTGCTGATGACCAGATCGCTGAGTTGATTATATATCCTGTGGCGCAGATTGGCCGCTTCCTGAAGATACTCGGCGAACTCAATGACCAGGCTTCCTTCCTTGGCAGACCCTTTCGGAACGGCATCCCTCTTCTCCCGAAGCTCATCGACATCCGCATCCAGGGACCTGGCTTCGGCGTTCAGCCGTTCCAGGCGAACCGACAATTCTTTGAGCTGCCCTTCTATGTTCTCAGCCTTATTCCTGGCATTCTCGATCAGGCGTTCATTCTGCTGGATCTTGCGGTCAAATTCCAGGTTCGCGGCCTCTACGCGGTTACGGTAACTTTCAGCAATCACTTCGCTTAAACTTTTCAATAAAAAGGCGCCGGTCTGACGCTCTGCGGCGCCCCTGCGGACGCTGACACGCAGAAGATTGTTGCTGCCGATATTTTCCGCCTCAAAATGGACCCCTGACCGGTGAAGATCCAGGTTCAAACGCCTGCCGACTTCATCGTCAAAAGAACCGTTCTCAATCAAGCCTTTCAGCTGCTCTGCCCCTTTGGCATCGGCATCCGTTGAGCCGGGTGTCAGGACGGGAATCTCGATCATCATGGTTGCCTGATAAATCTTTGGAGACACCGCGACCTGAACCAGGGCCGCGGCCAAAAACAACAGGACCACCGCCCCAAAAAGCCATTTTCTCCCCGCCAAAACCCGCAGATACGCGCTCAGATCAATTTCAAAGTCTTTCTCATCGAGAGGACTTTGCTGCATCTTTCACCCCTTTTTCGCGCTCACTCGTTCCAAAAAACCATTTAAAAAACCGGACGGTATCTCTCCAGGGATGGATGGCGCTGAATTGGCCGTCGTAAACGGAGGTAATGGGAATGGACTCGATCTTAAAACCGGCCCTCGCCACTTCCAGAAGCATCTCCGACTCAATTTCATAACGATCCGTATTGAGGGCGATCACCTTCAAGGCGTTCATGGAGATCAATCGAAATCCGCACTGGGTATCGGGAACGCGTTGACGGCACATCCGCGACACGACATGAGACATAAAACTGTTCGTCAGCCAGCGAAGACAAGGCATCCCCTTGGGCTTATGCATCCTGTTTCCCACGATCATCCCCGGTTTTTTTTCTTCAAAACACGCGATAAACGGCTCCATATCTTCCGGCAGGTGCTGCCCGTCTCCGTCCAAAATAAAAACCGCCTCATACTCGCGCCCTTTGAGAATATCAAAACCTTTTCGTAAAGAAGCGCCCTTGCCCAGATTTCGTTCATTGATAATGACTTCCGCCCCGTTTTCATGGGCAAGCTTTGCCGTATGATCGGATGAGCCGTCATCAATGACAGTCACGTGAAATCCCTTGTCAAAAAGAGATTTCACAAGCCAGCCGATGGTCTTTTCTTCATTAAAGGATGGGATAAGGCAGGCGAATTGGCTCATCAGGACAGGAATCCCTCTCTATTCATGCGTATTTTTAATTATAACTTCTTATATAAGAATAACTTGTGATTTTTTAAAAGAAACCGGACGATAAAAAAGACATCACGAAACCTCTTTTTGATGCGGGATTATTATATATTGACCCTTCAGAAGCACCGCGATGCCTTAAATACTGTTCAATTTATGTGCCCTTATGAGGAAGGCATATGTCATGATTGATTTTGGAATATTAGCACAAAACCCTTTTTTTTGCAACAGGTTTTGTCAATTTCACGCCCCGCATTTTAATGCGATTCCAGGGGGTAAATATCTTAAAAAGTAAGGTTTGTTTAAAGGGCAAAAAGGGGGAAATCTGAGCCTAAAGAGGATATTTTACGAAGCCGACGGGGTCACTCTTGAAAAAGAGGGTCATTCCTTCCAAAACTCCCTGAACATGAGCCATTGAGTCGGATTTTCCCGGATCTTCTTTTCAATGATTTGCGTGCAGGAACTCATGTACTCATCTTCGGTTAAACCCTCTGGGAATGGAGGCAGGAATTCAATGACCTGCCTGTCTTGTTCATCGCGCAACACAAAGCCCGGCACAATAGCGGCCCCTGTCTTGACAGCCAGCACGGCCGGTCCTTTTGGAATGAGTTTGCGACTTCCCAAAAAATCCATCATCTGGCCTGTCCCTGAAAGAACGCGGTCACCCAGCAGGGCCACGATTTTGTTGTCCTTTAAAGACGCGAATATCTTCCTGAGGGCGACTCCCACGGAAGGCACAACGGTCACGCCGATGCGCTCCCTTTGCCTGTTGAAAAAAGCGTTCACTCTCGGATGCCTGTGAGGCAGGGCCACGGCCACGAAGGGATAATTCAGCAGGGCCATGCAGACCCCGCCAAGTTCCCAATTCCCCAGGTGCGCCGTCACAACGATCACGCCCTTGCCTCTCTCCAGGCCCGCCTGAATATGCCCGATCCCGCGGATAAAGATCCGTCGGCCGATGTCCTCTTTTGTCAGATATTTAATCCTGAAAAACTCGATCATATACTTTCCGAAATTAATAAAAACCTTCTGGGCGTACCGGTTGACCCTGGAATGTTCCTCCGGCGGCAGGATCCTGAGGAGATTTCCGACGACGGCTTTTCTGTCCCTGGGAGAAATATAATATTTGAGATAAGACAAGGCGATGGCCACCCGGTAGGCCAGACCCAAAGGAAGGACGGTCGCGAAAAAATAGGCTATGCGGTAAAAAAAGTAGGCGATCATACGTGTTTTAAAATGAACCGCGCGATGTCTTCGGCCGATTTCGGTTTATTCAGCCCCGCCTCGACAATGGCCCTTTTCATACCCGTGGGTTTGGAAATATCCGTCAGGACATGCTCGACGGCAGGGACAATATCGCACACAGAAGACGCGCTGATCGCGGCCTTCTGGCCGACCAGGAAGTCGGTGTTGCGTGTTTCCTGTCCGGGAATAGGCTTTAAACTGATCATCGGCAGCTGCTTGGCCAGCGCCTCAGCCGTGGTAATGCCTCCCGGCTTGGAAATAATGACGCTTGAAACGCTCATCAGCCTGTGAATTTCATCCGTAAAGCGAAAGGCCAGCATGCGTTTCTTGAAACGCTGGCGCATGAGCCAGCGGTAAAGACTGAGGTTGATCCCGCAGACTACGATAAATTGCAGCGGCAAAGCGCTCTCGTCCAGCTTTTTGAGGATATCTTTGATGGGGCCCAGGCCGTGCCCACCCCCCATGATGAGCACCGTCGGGACACCGCCATCCAGGCCGTAATTGGCTATGATCTCCTGACGATCAAGGACGGTAGAAAATTTAGGGTCTATCGGAATGCCGAGAGCATGGATCTTGTCTTTCTTTACGCCCTTGCCGGCCAGCCATTGCCGTGTCTGTTCGGAGCCTACAATATAACCATCGACCTCATCGTAAATCCAATAGGCGTGCGGAGCAAAATCCGTCAGGACGCCAAACAGCGGCAAATGGGCCCGCGATTCGCTCTTGTAGGAAGAAAAAAGCCCGCACGGAAATGCCTGCGTGCAGACAACCGCGTCGGGATTCACATCCGCCAAAAGGGTTCTGATCTTCTGTGTGGCGCGCCGATGGATCCAATTCTTGATCCCATGCGTGCTTTTGACAAAGGTCGGGCGGTCATAGAGCAGTTTCCAGATAAAAGGAACCCGCTTGATGACAAAGAGATAGATGATGTGGGTTAAGCGTTCCGTGAAGGGAAAAATATAATGGAAGGCGTTGACACAGGTGACTTTGACCGCCGGATCAGCAGCCTCAAAGCCTTTTTTCAATGCCTTGGCCGCGCTGTGATGGCCTGAACGTTCCGTGATATAGAGGATCAGGATGTTTTTTGAGGATGACATTTTCAGGTAATTTAACACAAAACCCGTGTTCCCGCAACAGGTTTTGAAAACATCAAGGACACAAAGGGTTTGAGGACCCGTTGATTGTCTGGCGGAATTAACGGATTTCTGTGGCGGCCATATGGACGGAACCAAAGGAAATCAGGCCCTGGATGCGCAAGGGGATGCGCTTGTCATCCGCGCTGATCCATATTTTGTATTTGGAAGGGGTGCTTTCGATATAAAACGCCTCGAAGGTTCCCAGAGGGACTTTCAGGGAGGTTATTTCCTTGACTTTGAGGAGAAATTTCTGCGTCGGTAAAACAATGGGATACTCCTTGCCCACCGCCAGCTCGGCGTCATTGCGCAGCCTGTAAACCATCAGCAGGACGTTTTGAAGAGGCTCAGGCGACTCGATGGACCATTCCTTTTCTTCTTCTCCTGGCGTCGTTTTTCGGATCGTCACGCTTTTATGATCCGAAGCGTAGGTCTCAGTGATCTCTTCATCCCGGCCGAACAGCCTGATCTTTCTCTCGGCTTTGACGGGAAACAAAAAATCCATAGAGCCGTAAACATCTTCAGCGTCCTTCACGGAAAAAGAATCCACGCGCAGGCGCACATGCTGCAAGGCCTGCTCCCCTTCTCCCGTCTGGCCCTCATAAGCCAATTCCCCGGAACCGACTTTGAGAAACCGGGAATAAACGCCGAACTTGATGTTTTCTCCCGACGGAAAAACATTTTTTTGGGACCTGGCGCCGTCTTCTGTATCCCGGGAGTCAGACCCGGGCACCTTGCGGCCGCGTCCGGGCGGCTGGTCACGAAGCCAAAAACCGAGGGCGAGGCCGGCTAAAAGCAGGACAAGAAATATTTTTCTAAAACGGGGTTTTTTTGTCATTTAAAAAAATCCTTCGCCTTGCGCCTGTCCGCGATCTCCTTGACATCGCTGTATTCCACATAGGTTAAATCCGGCCGTTTCTGGCAGATCCTGGCAAGCATTCCGCCCTTGACCGCGTCGGCGCTCTTTCTTAAGGAAATGTAACGAAAATCGGTCCCGCATTGCGAACAGTATTTTTCACGGGAATAATCGATGCCGACCTGGCGGCAGGTGAAACAATCCCCTGTCAGTTCTCCGACAATCAAAAGATGTGATGAAACAACGTCATAATCCAGCTCCTGCGCCACCCTCAAAAAGCATTTTTCCATTCCGACCTCTGTTGAATTTGTTGTTAAAGGCTTCGCTCGCGATAGATGCTGTCTCCGACACGGACTTCTTTGAGGACTTCCAGGCCGATCTCCTGCCCGCGGCGGGCCCGGTCAATGGACTTCCTGTCGATCTGCATCGAAGAAACCGTCTGCCTGAAATGCGTTGTTTTTCCCTTAACCAGGATCGGCTCTCCGACGGACAAAGGCCCCCGGCAGACGAACACGGCCGCCTGGACCTTGGGAAAATAATGCGTGATCTCTCCCAACAGCGCGAGCTTGCCTTCCCTGGGGGATTTTTTTTGTTGTTTGCGCGGGAGCTTTTTCGGCCGTTTTTTTCGGACGGTTTTCCTGGAGACCTTACGGGCTTTTGGTTTTGAGCGCTTGCGTTTCAAAACGCGCTTTTTAGGCCTGCGGCTTATCCTGGACCGGCGCTTTTTCTTCAATCCTAACACGCGCCTGAGGACTTTGAAGAGCTTCTTAAAAACCATGCCTAGGATGTGCCCAGGGAAATGTCGATGTTCGGCTCCCCATGAAGGGTGTTGTGGATCAGGCAACTGCGGGCGGCCTCAAGAATGGCCTGGGCGCGTCGTCCAGGCTCCGCCTGAGGAAGATGCACTTTGATTTCATAAGCGGAAATGGATTTTTTATCGTTGGACACCTGCCACTCCACCTCAATGGAACATCCCGTCGTTTCTATTCCCGCCTGGCGGCAATACCAGACTACGTAAACCCCCACGCAGGACCCCAGGGACGCGGCGAGAAGCTCAGGCGGGGCCATGCCTTTATCGTCGCCGCCTTTGTCTTTGGGCAGATCGATATCGATCTTATGCTCTCCGCAGACAGCCTCAAACGCCATTCCCCCTTTATAAGAAACCTTAAGGCTATTCATGAAAAACGCTCCCAATGGATGAGTTTATCGAGCTCCCGCTTGTAAGGCTTGGGCCTTTCCGCGGATTTCCCGATGGCAATCAAACTGACAAGTTTAAATCCGCATCCTATCCCGCAAAATGTTTTGACAGACTCCGCGTAATCTTTCTTGTCCCCGGCGATCCAGCAGGCGCCCCAGCCGGCCATGGAAAGGGCCAGAAGGGCCTGCGTGGTCGCAGCGCAGCCGTCTTCGAGGTAATAGCGCGTGTCCCTGCAAAAAATGATCAGGCAGCCCGACGCGGATTCCAGAAAAGTGCCATTGGGGGAAACGATCTTGGAAAGCTCCTGCAGGCGGGACTGATCCAGGACCACGATGAATTCCCAGGGCTGGACATTTCGGGCCGTCGGGGCCAGGGAAGCGGCCCTGACTATCTGAAGCAGGAATTTTTTGGAAAGCTTTGCCTTCCGGAATTTCCGGATACTGCGGCGTTTGAGGAAAATATCGCTAAAGGCCGGCATGGAACGCTCATGGGTTTTTTGAAACAGTCAGGACGGAATCCAGTTCTCCAAAAGGATTTTTCTCGCTGACAGGATTGGCGGGGTCTTCCAGCCATTTCCCGTCCACGATAAAACGGTACTTATAGTTGCCGGGCTTCAAAGGGACCTCCCTTTTCCAGATCCCGTTGACCTTCGCCAGGCGCGAAGAATCATCCGCCACCCAGTTATTGAATTCTCCGACGACAAACACGCTTTCATCAACCTTTCCTGAGAACCGGAATTCAATCGGACAGAATTCGGACGTTTTCTTGCGGACGATCTTTTTCATGGCCGCGGAGATCTTTTCCATCAGCGCCCCTTCGCCGGAAATGATCTCACGGGACAGGCTGAAATAATCCTTGGCCCCGCGGCTGTATTTATCAAACGCGAAAATCGTCTTAGCCTCGGACTGGGATTCCTTGATCTTGACGTTGATATGAACGATGGTATTGAAAACCCTTGCTCCGAAGGTCTGCTTGATCTTGTTCAAGATCAGGAAAGAATGTCTTAGACGGGAATCGAAATTATTGACGAGGACCTTGTATTCCACTTTATGCCCCAGTCTCTCCCGGATCAAATCAACGATCTCAACCAGACGTTGAACACCGTCAACGGAAAAACGGGACGCTTCCACGGGAATGATCATCTGATGGGAGGCCCGGATAGCGTTGACCGTCAAAAGCCCGAGGTTCGGAGGACAATCGATGAGGCAAAAATCATAATCTGAGGCCGTGTCCTTGAGGATGTCAAAAAGCCTGGATTCCCGGCCGATCTCATCGGCCATTTCCTGGTCAATCGTCGAAAGCATGATATTCGACGGAGCCAGGTCAAAACAGGGCTGAACGTTCACAAGGATGCTTTTCAGGCCGCATTTATTTTTGCTGATCTTGGATAAACAGTCGTAAATGCCGATTTCGCGCTCAATGCCCAGCCCCATGGAGGCGTGCGCCTGCGGGTCCAAATCAATCAAAAGCGTCTTTTTGCCGTTCAAGGCAAGGGCCGCGGCCAGATTGCAGGCCGTTGTGGTTTTTCCGCATCCGCCTTTTTGATTGGCTACCGCAAATATCTCCATAGCGCCTCCAGTCCTTTCTCGCTTTCGTCCCCCTTGCTTTCAGCATGAGGGATCATCAAAAAGTGTTATTTGACGAATTCTATTGCGTCTATGAAAAGAACGCCCTTTTTCGGACGCAGGTTCCATTCTTCTACCGTGAAAGCCAGTTGTCTGAGATTGGACCAGTCGCTGATGGATTGGAAGTTGCCGCAGGGGATGTCGATGCGCGTCCAGGAACGGCCTACGCTCTGAACGTAAAGACTGGAAGTTTCTTTGCGAGTATTGATGAGGCTCACCTTGATCGTTCCGTCCCTCGGGCTGTCTTCCCCGAGCAATCGCAGAGAGAATCGCAGTTTTCGATAACCGCGCAGGTCGATCTCCGGCATTTCCAGGGTCAGCGTTTCCACCTTGGACCCCGCGCTGCCGCTGAAATCGTAACTCAAACGGTACGGTCCGTCATGCTTGATCAAGGCAAGATTGCTGTCAACCTTCAGGACATCAATGCCCTGAAAACGCATGACTTTAAAACCGGCGACGGCCGCCAGAGAAATCATCACGACCAGCAATGCCCACAAACGGCGCGGGATCGCCTTCTTCTCTTTCTTTCTCGACGGCTTTTTTTTCTCAAAAAACGTCTTGGCTATGTGATCCGAAATTTCTTTTTTCATTGTAACACTAAAGCAGTGCTTGTCAATAACTTATGCCTCAAAATTCAACTCACAGGGCCTTCAGGAGATACGATTGTTTTACACGCTGGTGGGATCAAGGTTTTTATTCAAATCCCGGGGCGGTTCTTTGCCGATCAGCTTGTAGAAATTCTTCAGATGTAAACGGTAAAGTTCGTCAAAATCAGCGTTTTTGTCCCCATACCACCAGAACCAGTCGCTGCCTTCCAAGACGTGGATTTGCTTCATGATCCTCTCGTCCTGCAAATGCTCGGGCGTGATCATCTGCCGCGCCTGGGCAAGGCATTCCCAGGCCGCGTTCTTGGCCGGATGTCCCATCCATTTATTCAGGGTCCCGTAAATCCAGGATCCTGTGGCTATGCCCGGCAAACTGTGCCTGGCCGGATGATCCTTGAGATATTCCCTGAGAGTCACGGCCCGGGCATAGGTGCATTCGGAAATCCTCTGATAAAGCGAAGACAAAAAATCCCTGCCGTCATTGCGGTAATACTCCCAGGCGTTCTCTCCGTCCAAAGCGATGGTGATCAGGCAATCCTCATCGCCGAAATATTCATGGATCTTTAGGATGTGGTGCATAAAATTATCAACGGCATCGTCGGCCCGCCAATGCTGATATTCAAACCCGATCAAATCGGAAAGGTATTTGTCCCTGAAGCAGACGTTCAGGCTTTCTTTTCCGATGGCCAGCCGGTAAGGCCGGTAAAGGAGCCGTCCGTCCCTTTTGACTTTCGTGACGGTGTTCCACAAAAGGGCCTCATCGGTCACGATCCAATTCAACCCCGCCTTCATCAGGACAGGCAGGATATCCATGGAAACCGCCTGTTCCGAAGGCCACATTCCGACCGGGATGTCCCCAAATCTCTTTTTATAAAAATCGACAGCCTCCTGGACATGCCAGATGGCGTCTTCAGGGCAGGAAAAAATGGTTTGAGGCAAGGGCGTCTGGGGATTGGCGTCCCTGGCGGCGAAAGAGGAAAACAATAAGGGGAGGATCGGATGGTAAAAAGGAGAAATGCTGACCTCCAGCCTCCCTTCCTCCTGAAGGCGCCGGTATGTCGGCAGGATACGCTTTAAAATCTCAAACTGTTTATCCAGGACCGCTCTCTTTTCCTGCTCGGTAAAATACCTTCCGCGCTTGACCAGGGACGCCAGTTCAGGGTCCGCGGAACGGAAACTCGGGTCATACCAGGCCAGGTTGAACCAGACCTGCAGGTCCAGGTAATCCTGATCGGAAAAATCATAATCAGAATGCTTTCTCAAAAAAAGCTCATAATACCGCGGATGTATGGAGATCACGCGGTTTAAATCCGTGCTGAAAAAATTCTCCCTGATAAAACGCCTGTCCTCCTGCGTCAAGTCCTGGACGCGCTTGTAGGAAAGCCTGAGGTATTTGTCCGTCATGCGCCCTAGGCTGTAATCCTCGATCTGCTCGATCAGGGAAGGCACGACATTGAAGGTTTGATGGACGTCCGGATAATCATCCAGAAAAAGCGCCATATCCAGATAATCCTTGATCCCATGCAGCCGCACCCAGGGCAATTCCGCCTCCCCTGTGAGCAGGTTCTTGTAATACGGCTGGTGCATGTGAAAAACGAAAGCCAGATAAACCATAGAATACGACAATACGGATAAAACGGATGAGAGAACGGTTAAAAAGAAACACCTGAAAGCGGCAGGCCTTTTTTCCTTAGAGCGGGCCCTTAAAATCGCTCTTGCCCCATGATATCAGGCATTTCGCTCACGTTTCAGTTTAATGCTGCATAGTTTACCATGCCTCAACCCCGACCGCAACGGTTAACTAACCGCTTTGCCTCTCTTGATCCATGTCTTGAGATCGCGGCCCTTTATCGGCAGTTTTAAAGAAAGCTTGCGGTCAAATAAAAACCCCGGGGTTTTGCCCCGGGGTTTTTTGAAACAAACGAACAGACTCTTAGAAACTGACTTTGCAAGAAGCGATCGCTTCAGTGGCATTCTGCTTCTGCTTGTTGCCAGAAGAGTTGACACCGTCATACGCGCTCCCGGACCAGAACCAACCCGCCAGAAGACCGATCTGCACATCTTCTGTGTAGTTGTAGACGATATTGATGTCCAACTCTGAACCGAGCTCTTTCTTGTTAGCCAAGAACGAGTTTCCTGCACCGTCATAATCGTTCATGTCCAAAACGCCATTCTGAGAACTGGCTTTTGCCATCAACAGGTAGATATAGTCCAGCTGAACCCACACGTCTTCCATCGGGGAAAATTTACCCATCAGGTTGAAGTTGTGAGCATTGGACTGCGGATAGAGCGCGTTGATGATATGGCCATTGGTCTGATTCTCAAACATGGGATCCCATGCGTGGAAGGTCTTGCCAGATGAAGGCGGATTAGCAGAAGCATCTCTGTTCGCATCACCTGAGAAGTACGAATAGATCAAACCGAACGTGGGTTCGTACTTCCAGCCCGGGGTCGCCATGACAACAGTCTGGCTTGCCCACGCGCTGCGGTCTCTCTCCAAAACGCCTGTCGCAACAGCTCCAACAGGGCTGATCTTCGTACCAAACTGGTACGCGAGTTCCTGCTGGATGTTCAACTTGCTGGTCGGGTTCGTGCTGATACGTCCACCGATGGTATGAACCTGATCCAGCTTATCCACGGCGCCTGCAGCAATCCTCTTGGCGCTGCTGTCATCTTTAGACCAGAAATAACCTTCCACCAGCGTGTTCCACTTATCGGTCATCTGGTATCCGGCATTCACACCGTAGAGGTTAATCCAATCATTCGAATCTCCGCCTGTGATGGTGCTGTGGTCGATCACCGCGTAGACCATGTCGATAACGAGCGGATCGTAGTTCAATGTGGTACGGACAGCATCGAAGGACTTCCTGTAAGCCAGGTCGCCGTTAACGCCGCCGAAACCTGTTGCTTCCGCGTAATTGGTCGTTTGGTTCGTACCAATCCCACCGGAAACGGCATCCCTGTCAGGGTTACCCACGCCGTCACCAATGATCATGTCGTTACCAAAGTGCAGTTCCTGACGACCAACGGAAACTGTCAAAGGAGAATAGAGAAACTCCTTCAACGTAACGTAGGCCAGGTCAAGCTCAATGTTGGCATTGGAAACGGTGTTCTGTTCCCAATTTCTTTCATTGATCAACCTGATCGTGGCCGCGACGTTATCCGTCAGATCGGCATCGATCCTGACGCGGACAACACTGTTAAAAACGCTGATGTTATCTTCATCTGTGACGCCATCACCCTTGGAAAGGTCGAAATCGCTGCGACCGATATAGCGGGCGAGGATATCACCGCTCACTTTAATATTCTGCACGGCAGCGAACGCAGGAACCGCTGCGGCAAAAACAAAGAGCGCGCAGAACAACATTATCAAGCGCTTACTCATCTTTTCCCTCCTTTAGGAATTATATATATATACTAGGAACTTACTGCTACCTGCCTAGGAGTTTCCATCTATAGTTATATCGCCAACGGTTTGACAACTTCCGGCTCGTTTTTATTCACCCCCTTCTGCGCCAGATTTAAGTCGTCTTTGGCGGTATAGCCAAATGAGTACGTTGTCTATAAATACCATATATATCAAGAGGTTGTCAATAATTTTTTGACTGGAAACCGGGCGGAACGGAGGGAATGGTTAAATTTAACTAACCTCCGTCGAGAGGCGGGAAAGCGCTTTCTTTCAAAAAGCTCCTGAGGAAATAATTTTTTGGACAAAACCCTCCATACTGTTTTGAATGTCCACCAATTGAACTTGTGTTAAACCGGCGCCCAGTCCCACGCTCATCAACTCATCCCTTCGCAGGATATCGCCAGGGCTGTGAGAATCGCTGTTGACGCACATCCTGACCCCGAATTTCAGTGCCAGCTGCGCGACGTGGCCATTGCTGAGGCAATGCCCTTTTCGGCTGGTCAATTCAAAACTCACCCCTTTTTGCGCGGCTAATTCCGCCTCCTGCGCGCTGATGAATCCGGGATGAGCCACCAGATCAACTCCCGCCTCAATCGCGGCACGAACGGTTCCTGGAAAAACCGGTTCCACAGGCGTCTCTCCATGGGCCACGATCCAGCGCACGCCATTCTTTCGCGCGAGCGCCACGCAATCATGAAATTGTTCCAAAGGCAAATGCGTAAGCTCAAGGCCCGGGATCACCTTGATCCTGTTGGCGGGCCAATGATGGCAAAATTCAACGATGGCTACGGACACGCTTTTGATATTGGACAAATCCACATGATCCGTGATGGCGATAGCCTTATATCCCTTCTCTTCATAACGCCTGGCCAATTCTGAAGGAAGAAGCTCTCCATCACTTAATAAGGAATGCGTATGCAGATCAAACATGTTATCTCCTGTTTATCGGGTTAAGCTTTTCCTTATTATAAAGGCCCTTCCAATCAGGCCAAGTATAAAAAGGTTCAAAGTAGGTATTCAAAAGGACAATGTCGCTGGACAGGCTTAATTTCCAAATCCCAAACCCCAAATCCCAAATAAATCCCAATTTCCAATATCCAATGAGAAACCAACTTCGTTTTTCTGACTTCAGACTTCGGATCTCTGACTTTGAATTTCTGAATTCCGACATCCGACTTCTGATTTCAGACTTCTGAATTCAGACGTCAGACATCAGATTTCCGACTTATCTCTTTTGCTATATGCTCTTCGCTCTTAGCCATAAGCCCATTCTTCATTTTTAATTCTTAATTGTTAATTGTTCTTAGTCCCACGTCCTCACGTCCTAGCCGCGGATGCGGCGAACGTCCTAACGGTACTCTCGTCCCTCGTGCCTTCGTCCTTCCGTTTTCTGACTTCCGCCTTCCGTCTTCTGCCTTCTATTTTTGCCCTAAGCCATTCGCGCTACGCTAAGCTATGAACACGCCTCTCTGTTGATCGGATAGTGTTTCCTGCAGGCCAGATATTTCCAGAGCTCCATACCCCAAAAGGTCAGCGAAGAAAGGATGATCACGAAAAGCCAGTCGAATAAGGCCAGGGGCACGGTCTTGAAAACACGCTGCAGAAAAGGCACGTAAACAACAGCCATCAGCATCGCGAAAGAAACAAAAACCGCAAGGATCAGATTTTTGTTGGTCAGAAAACCGATTTTGAAAAGAGAATCCTTCATGTTTCGGCAGTTGAAGGCGTGAAAAAGCTGGCTGCAGCCCAGAACGATAAAAGCCGCTGTCCGGGCCCGCTCCACGCTTTCTTTTTCGACGAACAGAACGAACAAAAAGGCGGCAAGGCTGCTCAAGGCGATAAAAGACCCTTGCAGAAGCATCAGAAGCGCCATCGGCCTCGTGACCACCCGCTCGCCGGTTTTCCTCGGAGGCCTTTTCATAATGCCCGGGCTGATGGGATCAACGCCCAACGCCAGGGCGGGGATGCCGTCGGTGACCAGATTGATCCATAAAATATGGATCGCCAGAAGCGGGGCGGGCAGCGCCAGCAGGGAAGCGACAAACATCAAAAGGATCTCACCGGCGTTGCAAGACAAAAGATAATGGACGAATTTTTTGATATTGTCATAGATGCCCCTGCCCTCTTCAACGGCGGAAACAATGGAGGCGAAATTATCGTCCGTCACAACCATGTCCGAGACTTCCTTGGTCACATCCGTGCCGGTGATCCCCATGGCCACGCCGATATCGGCTTCCTTGACCGCGGGCGCGTCGTTGACCCCGTCGCCGGTCATGGCCACGATATCGCCGTGCCGGCGCCACGCCTTGACAACCCTAAGCTTATGTTCGGGCGATACACGGGCATAAACCGAAATATTCCGGACCTTGGCGAAAAACTCTTCATCGCTCAAGCGGTCCAATTCCTGCGCCGTCAGCGCCTGAGAATCACCTTCGAATATTTTCAAAGCCTTGGCGATGGCCACAGCGGTCTGAATATGGTCGCCTGTGATCATGACGGTCTTGATCCCGGCCGTCTTGCATTCCTGGATCGCCGCCCTGACCTCTTCCCGCGGTGGATCAATCATGGCCACCAGACCGACAAAAATGAGATTTTGCTCGACATCAGAAGCCTCGTACTTATCCCTGCGCTCTAAATCCCTGTAGGCGACAGCAAGCACCCTCATGGCCTGGCCGGCCAGCTCGTCATTGATTTGGCGGATTTTGACCCTGTCCTGTTCGGTCAATCCCTTGACCTCTCCGTTTTCCTCGAATAAAGAGCAATCATCGACCAGCACGTCCGGCGCGCCTTTGACAAAAGCGGTGATGCCCGGGCCGCGCTTTCGCAGAATCGTCATTTTCTTGCGCACAGGGTCAAAAGGGATCTCGTCGGCGAAAGGAAATTCCTCCTCCAGCCTTTCTTTCCACAGTCCGCCTTTGGCGGCGGCTGTCAACAGGGCCCCTTCCGTGGGATCTCCAAAAATCCGGAAATGCCCCTCATCCTGCCTCAATTGCGCGCCGTTGCATAACACAGCGCATTGCAGGACCTTTCGCAGACCTCCATCCTCCTCTGGCGTGAGCGGACGGTCTGCCTGGAAAAATCCTCCCTTGGGCTCATACCCGATGCCTGTCACGTCAAAATATTTCCCTCCCGAAAAGATCTTCTGGACCGTCATCTCATTCTTCGTCAGGGTCCCTGTCTTGTCTGAACAGATCACCGTGGCGCTGCCTAAGGTCTCCACAGAGGGCAATTTCCTGATCAAGGCGTGCCGCTTGACCATTCTGTTGACGCCCAAAGCCAGGGCGATCGTCACAACAGCAGGCAGGCCTTCAGGGATGGCGGCCACAGCCAGGCTCACAGCCGTCAAAAACACCTCGGCAAAATTACGGCCGCGCAGCCATTCCATGACAAAGATTACGGCCACCAGGATAAAACACAGATAAACAATCCACTTGCCGAATTCCTCAAGTTTTTTCTGCAGGGGCGTCGTCTCTCTTTCAATCGACTGCACTGCGCGGGCGATCTTGCCGAGTTCTGTCCGCATCCCTGTTTCCACGATGACTGCCCTGGCTTTCCCCTCAGCCACGGCCGTGCCCATATAGACCATATTGGCCCTGTCGCCTAAAGGTATTTCGGATTCCTGCAACGCGTGGGAGGTCTTGGCAGCCGGCGTGGATTCCCCGGTCAGGCTGGCCTCGAGAACGCTGAAATTCGCGCTCGTCCAGACCAGGCGGCTGTCCGCAGGGATCATATCCCCTGATTCCAGCTCAATAAGGTCTCCGGGAACCAGGGCTAAAGAGGCCAGCGTTTTCGTTTCGCCGCCCCGAATGACCTTTGAGGAAGGGCTGGATAATTTCTTTAAGGCGGCCAGGGATTTCTCCGCCCTGTATTCCTGGACAAAACCCATGATTGCGTTCAGGATCACGATGGCCAGGATGGCGAAGGCGTCCACCCATTCGCGCAAGAAACCCGACACCAGCGCCGCGCCGACCAGGACCCAGATGATAAAATCGCGGAACTGATCCAAAAAGATCTCAACAGGCCTGATGGCCTGTTTTTCCGATAATTGATTGGGTCCGAATTTTTCGAACTGGAGTTTGGCGGCTTGTTCCGAGAGGCCTGAGGACAGGGAAGTCCCCAGGGATAAAGCGACGTTTTCCTTGTCCTGCTGCCAGTAAGGGGCGGAGTTCGTCATGATCGTTTTAGGTCGGCTGTTTTGATAAGCGAAAAAAAATGCCCCCGGCAAGGCTCGGCTACTACGCTCGCAGAACTCGCTGCGTAGCCTCACCTCGCTCGCTGACGGCCAGAGGCCTTTTCCTCCCTATTCGCTCGGCGCTTGCTCGCTTCCCCCGAACCTTAATACAAGATTACGGGGTCCCGTAAACCGGGAGAGCCTTGTAGAAAATAAAAAAATGCCCCCGGCAAGGCTCGAACTTGCCACACCAGGTTTAGGAAACCTGTGCTCTATCCAGATGAGCTACGGGGGCGATATGAAAGTCAGAAAATTTTAATCTTTATCGGAAGAATAGCGATCGCCTCATGCTAATACTGGATCAGGGAATAGACGGGGTAACCCTTGAGCTTTTCCCTGCCTTTCAAATCGCAGAGTTCGATCAGGAAGATGATACCGGCGATCCTGGATTTCAACTGCCCTGTCATCCGGCATACCGCCGACGCTGTTCCTCCGGTCGCAAGCAAATCATCCACGATCAGGACCTTGGAGGAAGGCTTCAATGCGTCTTTATGCATCTGGAGACAGTCCGTGCCGTATTCCAGGGCGTATTCGGCCTGGATCGTTTCTGCGGGCAGCTTGCCTTTTTTGCGCACAGGGATAAACCCGGCGCCCAGTTTATACGCCAGGGCGGCTCCAAAAATAAAACCGCGGGATTCAATAGAAACGACGTAATCGATCTTTTTGCCTTTGACCATTTTCGCCAGGCTATCGATGGATTTCTTGAAAGCGACCCTGTCCTTCAGGAGCGTGGTGATGTCGCGGAAGAGAATGCCCTGTTTGGGAAAATCAGGAATGCTGCGGATGTAGTTTTCCAAATCTTTTGCCATGAGCCCCTCCCTCTTGCTTCGGATTCCATCACTGTTTATTCAGGACCAGGGTCGATTCCCGCTTGACCAGCTTGGCCGGCAAAACAACCTTGACCGGCTGCCGCTCCCGTTCCAGGACAATCTGGTTCAGTTTTTCCAAAGCCAGCCGCCCCATCTCCACGATAGGCTGAGAAACCGTCGTCAGGCGGACCTGGCTGTAACCGGCGATGGGATTGTCGTCAAATCCGACCAGGGAAAGGTCCCAGGGGATCCGGATGCCCTCGCTGCGGGCTTCATCGATGACTTCCAGGGCCATGACGTCGCTGGCGGCAAACACGGCCGAAGGCCTGTCTTCGAGGTTTAAAAGAGAACGCGCCGCGGCCCTGGCCGGTGTCCTTAAGAAAAATCCCTCCTGGATATAAGTCCTGGGGACGGAAAGTCCGTATTTGGCCATTGCCTGTTTGTATCCCTCCAGCCTCGCCTCGCCGGCCTGCGTATTAAGATCCCCGGCCACGCAGGCGATCTTCGTGTGGCCCAGCTTAACGAGATATTCAACGACGTCCATGGCCGCCTTCCTGTTGTCGATGGCGATGCAATTGATATCCTCGCTGAAATAATTGTTCATGACGATATAGGGAATGCCCGTTTTCATGAACTCCAGGAGTTGTTTCTTGTCGCCGTCAATATCGGCGAAAATGACGCCCTTGACATATCCGGCGCGGAAGGACTCGCTGTTGACCCAGTCCATGTGTTTGTGGCGTTCCGTAATATGGATAAGGATGTCAGCCTTGAGCCTGCTGGCTGCCGCTGTCACGCCTTTGATGACCTCGGAAGCGAAAAACGAATGAAACACATCTTCAAAACGGGGAATGACCAGCGTATAAAATTTTGAGTCGGCCATATTACGTCATCGTCTCCTTGTCTTGACCCGCCACGAATTTTTTGAGTTTTTTCAGGGCGTTCTCTTCGATTTGACGGACGCGCTCGCGCGAAACGCCTAAATGCTCGGACACTTCCGCCAGGGTATAGATCTTGCCGTCCTTCAAACCGAACCGCAGGTCCAAAACATCCCTTTCCCGTTCATTGATCGCCCCCATCATATCCTGCAGCCGCTCCTTATTGAAGAACTGATCGATCTCCTTGTCAGGGGACTCAGCGGATTTATCCTCGATGAGATCGATTATCTCGTTGCCACCTTCTTCATCGATGGGAGCGTCCAAAGACGAGGTTTTGGCGATGTAACCCCGGATCTTGGTGATTTTCTCGGTGGTGGTCTTCATGCTTTTGGCCACTTCCGTATCCGACGGGACTCTTTTGAGCTTACCCATGAGCCGCTCATTGGTCTTTTTATATTTGGCCAGGAGTTCATTGACATAAACAGGGATCCGGATGGTCCGGGACTGATCGAAGACGGAACGCGTGATACTCTGCCTGATCCACCAGGCCGCGTATGTGGAAAAACGAAACCCCCTGTTAGGGTCGAATTTTTCCACAGCCTTCATCAACCCCATGTTCCCTTCTTCAATAAGGTCCATCATCGGAATACCCAGATAGATGTATTTCTTCGCGATGTTAATGACCAGGCGCAGATTGGAACGGATCATCCTGTCCCTGGAGGCCTTGTCGCCCTTCCTGGCTTTGCGCGAAAGCTCGATCTCCTCTTTGGCGGTCAAAAGAGGGATCTTCCGGATTTCCCTGATATAGGCTTTGATATTTTCCATTTTATGAGCGCACAACTTAGGGAGTCGATGCGAAGACGACATAAGTTGTTTGCGCGAGGCCAATTCAGCTCTACAAATTAAGAATGCTTGCGCTTCTTAATTTTTGGCTTCACTTGATTCTCCAATACCGCCCTGGCCGCTGCCAGCCGCGCGATCGGCACGCGGAACGGCGAGCAGGACACATAGTTCATTCCCGCGCGATAGCAGAAATCGATGGAACGCGGATCTCCGCCGTGTTCGCCGCAAATGCCGACCTTGAGGTTCTTGTTCGTCTTGCGTCCGCGGTTAATGCCGGTCCTGATCAACTCTCCCACGCCTTCCTGATCGATGGTCTGGAAAGGATCGTCCGCCAGGATCCCCTTCTGAATGTAATCCTGAAGGAAAGCCCCGATGTCATCACGGGAAAATCCGAACGTCATCTGGGTCAGGTCGTTTGTCCCGAAGGAGAAGAACGAGGCGACCTCGGCGATCTTGTCGGCGACAAGAGCCGCGCGCGGGATCTCGATCATGGTTCCGAACATGTGATCGATCTTTTTGAGACCGAATTTCTCAAGCACCTGCGCGTACACCTTTTTGGCGATATTCAGCTGATCCGTCAATTCCTGGACCGTGCTGACAACCGGGATCATGATCTCCGGAAACACCTTCTTGCCGCTCTTTATGATTTCCGCGGACGCTTCCAGGATCGCCCGGATCTGCATTTCGCTGACTTCAGGGTACGTCACGCCGAGACGGACGCCGCGATGCCCCATCATGGGGTTGGACTCTGCCAGCCCGTCGGCCCTCTTGGTCAGTTCTTCCATCGAGATATTCAGGCTCTTGGCCAGATTATCCCTCTGCTCCTGCTGATGAGGCACGAATTCATGCAAAGGCGGATCCAGAAGACGGATCGTCACAGGAAAACCATCCATGGCTTCCAGGGTCGCCTTGATGTCGCTTTTCACATGCGGAAACAGCTCATTCACCGCGTTCTGTCTTTCCTGCAGATTCCCGGACATGATCATTTTGCGCAGCTTGAACAGCGGCTCTTCAGAACCTTTCCCGTAAAACATATGCTCCGTCCTGAACAACCCGATGCCTTCGGCTCCGAAACGACGGGCTTTACGCGCGTCATCAGGCGTATCGGCATTCGTGCGGATCTTCATCGTACGGATCGAATCGCAGATCTTGAGGAACGCGTCCAGGATCTCGTTCTCGGCGGAGGCGTCCATCATCTTCAGCTGACCCTGATACACAAGCCCCTTGGTACCGTTGAGCGTGATCCATTCCCCTTCTTTTAAGACCTGGCCTCCATGCACATCGATCTCTTTTTTGGCCAGATTGATCTCAATCGCCGAGCAACCCACGATACAGCACTTGCCCCAACCGCGGGCAACCAGCGCCGCGTGAGAGGTCATGCCGCCCCTGGCCGTCAGGATCGCGGCCGCGGCCCTCATGCCGTCGATATCTTCGGGGTTCGTCTCTTCACGCACCAGGATGACCTTCTTGCCTTCCTTGTTCAACCGGATGGCGTCTGCGGAATTAAACACGATCGCGCCGGAAGCGGCCCCCGGGCCGGCGGGAAGTCCCTTGGCCAGAGGTTTATGGATCTTTTCTTCCTTCGGATCGATGATCGGATGCAGCAATTCGTCAAGCTGGTCAGGAGTCACGCGGCTGACCGCCATTTCTTTGGTGATCAGTTTTTCGCTCACCATATCTGTGGCGATCTTGACGGCGGCGGGCCCGTTGCGTTTGCCGATGCGGCACTGCAGCATGAACAGGCGGCCCTTCTCAATGGTGAATTCAATGTCCTGCATATCGCGATAATGCTTTTCCAGGCGCTTCTGAATGCTGTCGAGTTCTTTGTAGACCTGCGGCATCTTGCGCTCCAAGAGTTCCAGGTCCTTGTTATGCTCACTCTGGGAATACTGGTTGATCGGCGCCGGCGTCCGTGTTCCCGCCACCACGTCTTCTCCCTGAGCGTTCACCAGATACTCTCCGTAAAAAGCCTTGTCTCCGTTTCCCGGATTGCGCGTAAAGGCGACGCCTGTGGCGCAGTCATTGCCCATGTTGCCGAACACCATGGTCTGCACATTGACGGCCGTTCCCCACTCATGCGGGATCTTTTCAATATTACGGTAGGCCACGGCGCGCTTGCCGTTCCAGGAAGAAAACACCGCCCCGATGCCGCCCCACAACTGGTCCATCGGGTCTTCCGGAAATTCCTTGCCCAGGACGTCTTTGATCTTCTTCTTGAATTCCGCGCAGAGATATTTGAGGTCCGCGACGTTCATGTCCACGTCGTTCTTGTATCCCTTCTGCTTTTTCAGGGTATCCATCAGCCGTTCCAGCTGGCGGCGGATCCCCATCTCATCCTTAGGCTCGATGCCGGCCGCTTTTTCCATGACGACATCCGAATACATCATCATAAGCCTGCGGTAGGCGTCATACACGAAGCGGTCATTGCCGCCGGACATCTTGATCAGGCCGGGGATCGTTTTCTCGGTCAGGCCGACGTTCAAAACCGTTTCCATCATACCGGGCATGGATTTCCTCGCGCCGGAACGAACCGATACCAAAAGAGGATCGGCCGGATCTCCGAATTTCTTGCCCATGATGGCTTCCACTTTCTTCAACGCCTTGGCCACTTCTTCTTTCAGGCCCGCGGGATATTTCTTTTTATTTTTGTAGTAATACACGCAGACTTCGGTCGTGATCGTAAAACCCGGAGGCACAGGCAGCCTTAACGCCGGATGGCCCGCCATCTCTGCCAGATTGGCGCCTTTGCCGCCCAGCAGGTTCTTCATGCTCTCGTTGCCGTCCGCCTTGCCGCCT
Source organism: Candidatus Omnitrophota bacterium (assembly GCA_041649995.1). Lineage (GTDB taxonomy): Bacteria > Omnitrophota > Gorgyraeia > Velamenicoccales > Velamenicoccaceae > JBAZMA01. The sequence continues at coordinate 30,921 of JBAZMA010000009.1, forward strand.
CCAAAAAAGTAAACATTTTTCTTGCCCATTGCAACCCTGCTCCTTTCACTGTGTAGGAATATCCCCCATGCGACTGGCATGGGCCCATGATCAGATTACTTTTAGTTTATCCTTAAGATACGTTTTCAATTGGGCGATATCGACCCTGTCCTGCAGCATCGTATCGCGGTCCCTGACGGTAACCTTCTTGTCTTCGAGCGAATCCATATCGACGGTTACGCAATACAGCGTCCCGATTTCGTCCTGACGGCGGTAGAGTTTGCCGATGGCCGCCGTATCGTCATAAACCAACGGGATCTCGCGGATCATGCTTTCGGCGATATCCTTGGCCACGCCCACCAGTTGCGGCCTGTTCTTAAGCAAGGGCAGGATCGCGACCTTGACGGGCGCCAATTCCCTGGAAAACTTCAAAACGACCCGCACGTCATCCCTGACCTTCTCCTCGGCGTACGCGTCAACGAGAAACGCCAGGACGGCCCGGTCTATCCCTCCGGAAGGTTCAATAATATGAGGCCTGATCTTGCGGTTCTCCTGGGAATCAAAATACACCAGTTCCTTGCCGCTGAACTGTTCATGCTGTTTCAAGTCAAAATCGCCCCTGTTGGCAATGCCTTCCAGTTCCGACCAGCCGAACGGAAATTCGTATTCGATGTCCGAACAGGCCTTGGCGTAATGGGCGAGTTCATCCTTTTCATGGGGCCTGATACGCAGGCGTTCCTGACGGATCCCCAAACGCCTATACCAGTCGTAGCGCTCGGCGATCCAGGCGTCATACCACTTGCGGTCCTCTTCGGGCCGGACAAAATACTCGATCTCCATCTGTTCGAATTCCCGGGTACGAAAGGTAAAATTTCCCGGAGTGATCTCATTGCGGAAGGACTTGCCGATCTGGGCGACGCCGAAAGGAAGTTTTTTGCGCGTCGTATCGAGGACATTCAGAAAATTCACGAAGATCCCCTGGGCGGTTTCAGGCCTCATGTACGTCACGGCCCCCTCGTCCTCCACCGGGCCCAGGAACGTTTTCATCATGAGATTGAACATCCGGGGAGGCGATTGACGCAGGTCGATCTTGGTTTTGCAGGAAGGACAAACGCGGATATCGGAGTCAGGCGTTTCCGTAAGATTGTCCAGCCGGAAACGTTTCTTGCATTCCCTGCAATCCACCAAAGGATCGGAAAATCCGTCCACGTGCCCGGAGGCCTTCCAAACCTGAGGATGCATGAGAATCGCGCAATCCAGTCCGACCATATCCATGCGGTCCTGGACCACCGACTTCCACCAGACGTTCTTAACGTTGCGCTTCAGCTCCGCTCCCAGGGGGCCGTAATCCCAAACCGAACCCAGGCCGCCATAGATCTCGGAACTTTGAAAAATAAAACCTCTGCGCTTGCAAAGGGAAACGATCTTTTCCATTAAAGACGGATCAGTCATGTATAATTTTGGGGGAATGAAATATGAGGCTTTGAAGCTACTATTTTTACTCTAAAATGACGGCGATGTCAATAGTTTTCGCCTTTAATTACCGGTTTTCCACCCCTGTTGCCGATGCCTGATGCAACTTTTAAGCCTGCATAAAAGTCTCATTTCTTAAGATCGGCGTTCAAGGCAATTATTTTTTTCAACTCTTCGTCCTTGATCTTAAAGCAATGCTCCGGCTGCGGGAACAGGCCTGTCGACACATCCGCCTTAAAATCCTCGAATGCCCTGGTCATCTCCGAAGAAAGCCTGGCGTAAGACTTCACGAACCGGGGCTTGAAACGCTCAAAAAGCCCCAGCATATCATGCGTCACAAGCACTTGCCCGTCGCAATAAGGACCCGCCCCTATCCCTATGGTCGGGACCCGCAAAGATGCTGTGATGATCCGGGCCACTTCATCCGGGACGCATTCCAGCAAAACGGCAAAACATCCGGCGTTCTCAAAATCCAAAGCCTGCCGGATCAATCTGGCCGCGGCCTCGGCATCCCTGCCCTGGACTTTAAACCCCCCCAGCTCGTCTGCCGTCTGCGGGGTCAGACCCACATGCCCCATCACGGGAATGCCTGTGTCAATAACGGATTTTGCCGCCTTCAGGGCGTGTTCAAACCACTCCAGTTTCACGGCATCACATCCGGCTTCTTCGATAAAACGCCGCGCGTTCCGCGCGCTGTTTCCCGGCTCCTTCTGATAAGCTTCATACGGCATGTCGCCGACAATGAACGTCCGGCCCGCGCCCCGCCGCACGGCCTTGGCGTGATAGACCATCTGGTCCATGGTCACATCTTTGGTCGTCTCAAGCCCCAAAACAACATTGGCCAGGGAATCCCCGACCAGGATAAGATCGATGCCGGCCTTTTCCATGGCGCAGGCCATGGGATAATCATAGGCGGTCAGCATAACGATCTTTCTCTGTCCTTTAAGATTCCTGATGTCCTGGATCGTGATCTTGTTCACAAAACGCCGCCCCTCTTTAATCGTTCGAACGTTTTTCTGTTATTGCCGGAATTTCGAAAGATAGCCTTCGAAGGCGTCGCGAAGGCGCGCCTGGTGGTTTAAAAAATGATCGTTATGGCTACCGGTCGTGGCCACAAACTGTTTTTCCCCCGGATAGGCTTCATAAAGCCTGCGGCCCATGTCGAAAGGAACAACTTCGTCGTTGCGGCTATGGATAAAAAGAACAGGAACCCGCACATCTGCGATCTTTCGCAGCGAATCATACTTTGAGGATATCAGGATAGACGGAAGCCAGGGATAAAACAGCCTGCCCATATCCTCGATCGAGGTAAAACCACCTTCCAGGACAAGCCCTTTGACAGGAACGCGGCGCGCCAGTTCAACAGCCACGGCAGTGCCGAGAGATTCGCCGTAAACGAGTATATCCTGCGGTCTCAAACGCTTGACCTTGAGCAAATAGTCATACCCGGCAACAGCATCTTTGTAGAGACCTTCTTCCCCGGGGACCCCGGAACTTGTTCCATAACCCCTGTAATCCAGGATAAAAACAGGCCATCCCAGACCATGGAAGAATTTGATCTTCTCCAGCCGGTGGCTGATATTGCCGCCATTGCCATGCAGAAAATACAGAACACCGTCTGACCGGCGCGCCTCCACATACCATCCCGTCAATCTTGTCCCATCCGCGGACAACAGATTCACCCGTTGAAAATCAAGACCGGCATCCGCCGGTGTTTCCACGATATCCTTTGCGGGAGCGTAAAGGGATCTCGATTCAAAAAAGCGGAGATAAACCACGCTCAAGATCATAAAGATCAAAACAGACAAGGCGATCATGCGGAAATCAAAGTCCTTTCTCTTCATCCCGTTCTCTTGACAGTTTTATTTATGTTTGGCCTTCTTTTTGGGAACGCCCAGAAGGGCGTAAATATCCGCCCACGGCTTGCGGCTTTTGAGAATCACAAGGGAAACCCGGCGATCATTGTAATAAGCGATCCCGGCATAGCAGTGCCCGGCGGAAATCGTGTATCCGGTTTTTCCCAGGACCTGCGGATTATCCAGGCGCCACAGGAGCTTGTTGTGGTTGGCGCGAACAATCTTCCTGCCGTCTGAGCCTGTAATGGTCACCTGTTTTTTCGCCATGACCTTTTTGACGAAAGGATGGCTGAAGGCGGCCCTTGTCAAAATAACCATGTCATAGGCGGAAGAAACCTGGGCCTTGTCAGGGAGACCTGAGGCATTGACAAAATGGCTGTCTTTCATGCCCAGGTCCCGGGCCTTTTTGTTCATCAGCCTGGCAAACCCCGCTTCGCTGCCGGCCACGGACTCCGCCAGGGCCACGGCCGCGTCATTGGCAGAGGTGGCTAAAAGCGCTTCCAGCAAATCTCCGACCGTATAGGTGGCGCCCCTGGTCAACCCCGCTTTTGTCGGCTCCACATTCACGGCCCTTGCAGAAATCAAAACACGATCCTGCAGGTCCTTGTGGTCCAGCACCACCAACCCCGTCAGCAATTTCACCGTGCTGGCCGGGTAGAGTTTCATCCGTTTGTTTTTGGCGTAGAGGACTTTGCGGTTGGTGTAATCGACCGCGTAAACCGCGCGCGCCGTGACAGCGTCCGGCTTGCCGCTTTTGGCCGCAAAGGCGCTATTCGAAAACAGGACCACCGCGCAAATCGCCAGCGTTAAGAGCCGTCGTCCGATCATTTCGGGCCGGTGTCCTTGAATGTCTTAAAAAACGCGCATGTTTTGCAGAAAACCTTCTTGACGCTTTTGGGCCTGGGCGTGCGCCTGTCCATCTTGCAGCAGGCCATGTCCACCAGCCAGCAGCGCCAGTCATCCAGCTCGGACAAGAGGCATTTTTTCTGCTCTAAAGGCGGACAATGGAAAAATTCCCAGCAACGCGGAGTCTTCTTCTGTGACGCTTTCGCTTCCTTCATAGGATCATACACCTTTGCGATCATTTGAGTGTTTTCCAGAAATTCAACAAAAAAGGAAACAACTCCCTGTTCTCCAAATCAATCCTCGCCCGGATTTTTCCGGACAGCCGTTCAAGGTCCTTTTTAAAATCCCCGCACATCGCCGGGCTTTTTCCGCGGTATTTTTCAAAAAATATCAGGGCGGAAATCTTGACGTATTCGAGGTCCTGGCGTGACTTCGTCAGAAAGGCGTCCGCTTCGCTGGAGAGCGTCGCGAGCTTCCTGAGGGGACCATACACCTCGACGTCTTCCCTGGAAACATGGCTGACGATGAGACGTTCAAGGTCTTCAATGACCGACTCCAAAGGACAGCCTTCGGTCAGGCCGCGCAATTCATCCAAATCCCGGCAGATCTGCTCATGTTCCTTGCGAAGGGTCTCAATAGTTTCCGACATAGGACGCCCCTCTCTCTTTCAGGTCTTATCATACCACACGGGCTGTCTTGTATAGGAAAATTCACAACGCGTGGATCACCCCATCGCTTGTGATCAAAAAAGCCTTGACCCCGGGAAAGGCGGCCAGCATCTCCCGGCTCTTCTCCACTCCCAGGACCACGCACGCGGTTGACAACGCATCCCCGGTGGAGGCGTCCGCCGAAACAAGGGTGGCTGAAACGACCCCGGAATCCGCAGGATAACCCGTCCGGGGATCGATGATATGGGAAAACCGTTTCCCGTCCAGCTCGAAATACTGCTGATAATCCCCCGACGTGCTGGCAGCCTGATCTTCAAGAACCAGGCTTCGCAAAACTTTTTTCCCTCCAAAAGGGTCCTGGATACCGGCGCGCCACGGCCTGCTGCCGTTGGCCCCCAGACAAAAAACGTTGCCTCCGGCGTTGACCAGGACGGAATCAATACGGGATTCCTTTAATTTTTCAACCGCCCTGTCCAGGGCAAAGCCCTTGACAATACCGCCTAAATCTACGGAAGCGCCCGATTTCAGAAGCCGGACCTCCCGCGTATCCTCATTCAGATAAATATTGTCCGAGCCCGCCAATGAAAGCGCCTCCCGCACATCCTCAGGGCCGGGCAGTTCTTTTTTCGCCATGCTCTTTTTCCAAAGCTGCGTCAAAGGACGGATCGCCGCATCAAAAGCCCCGGCGCTCGCCCGGTGGAATTCCCGGGCCTCTTTAAGAATCGCGAACAAAGGTTCCGAAACAACGGCGGACTGATTTTTATTCAGCCTGGACAGCTCGCTTTCGGGATCAAAGATGTTGAAGATCTCCTCCAGCTTCCTGAATTCCTCGAAAACGATGGCCGAGGCCCTGGCGTCGCGGGAACGGACCTCGACAAACGTCCCCATCAAAAACTCTGTCTGTTTGTACAGGGGCTTCTGACACCCACAGGACAAAACCAACGCCAGCGCTGCGATTGCGGTCAGAAAAAAACATTTGCGTTGCGAAGTCATCGTTTGAGCTGTTTTTGCAATTCCTTCAAGGGAAGGGTGTTGAGCACGTCTTTGGGCGTCAGCCAGGCGCGACGGGCCAGACCGACCCCGAAAGCCATATAATCCAGATGGGAAATATCGTGGGAATCCGTTCCGATCGCCAGCCGCACGCCGTATTCTTTGGCGCGCCGCGCGTTAACATCAGAAAGGTCCAGCCTGTTGGGATAGGCGCTGATCTCCAAGGCTGTGCCGGTGTCGGCGGCCGCCTTGAAAACCTCTTCAAAATCGATGTCATAGGGCGCTCGCGTGGGCCACAATTTTCCCGTGGGATGGGCGATAATATCGACATGCCTGTTGCGGCAGGCCCTGACGATCCTCCTTGTCAACTGTTGGCTGGTCTGTTTGAATCCGCTGTGTATAGCCCCGATCACCAGGTCAAACTGAGAAAGGATCTTTTCCGGATAGTCGATGCGGCCTTCGGCATCGATCTCGGCTTCCGTCGCAAAAAGCACGGAAAAACCCTTGAACCCCCTGTTGGCATCCTGGATTTCCTTTTTCTTTCTTTTCAGACGCGCTTCATCCAGGCCGTGCGCCACCTTCAAACTGACGGAATGATCCGTCAGACAAAGATATTCATAGCCCAAAGACCTGGCCTTCTGCGCCATTTCCAGGACGCTGTTTTTTCCATCAGAGTAGTTTGTGTGGGCGTGAAAATCCCCGAGGATGTTCTTTAAAGAAACAAGGCCGGGCAAGGCCCCCTTGGAAGCCGCTTCGATCTCCCCGGAATCCTCCCTCAATTCCGGGGCTATGAAATCCATGCCCAGCTTCCGGTAAATATCCTCTTCGGCGCGCGAAGCCAGACGCCTGCCTTGCTTGTCAAACAGCCCGTATTCGCTGATCTTCCATCCCTTCTTGATCGCCAACTGCCTCAACTTGATGTTATGCGCCTTCGAACCGGTAAAATACAGGAGCGCGGCCCCGAATTCATCCTTTGGAATAACCCGCAGGTCCACCTGGACGTCGTCGGTCGTTATGACCGAAGACCGCGTAGGTCCTTCGGCCACGACGCGCCTGACCTGAGGCAGGCCCGTAAACAGGCGTGAGGCTTTTTTCGGCTGTTCGGACACAATCAGGATATCCACGTCCCTGACCGTATCTTTCATGCGCCGGAGACTCCCGGCAACGGCGATCTCGGCGATTTCTTTGCGTTTTTTGAGGGCGGAAATAAATTTGTTCGCGACGGAAGTAGCGGTGAGAATATCCAGGCGCTCCTTCCCTTTTTCCAGAAGCTCAAGGCCGCGCCGGATATTCTCGACCGTTTTCGCCTTAATGCCTGGCAACCCCGAGATCCTTTTGTCCGCGATGGCCTTCTTCAATCCCTCCACCGAAGCAATATCCAGCTTTTCGTAGAATAGCTTTGCCTTTTTGGGGCCGACGGACGGAACCCTGACCAGATCCAGCACGCCCGCAGGCACCCCCCGGCGGATCTGGTCATATTCCTTAAACGTTCCCGTGGAAAGGATATCCCTGATCTTGCCGGCCAAGTCTTTGCCAACGCCGGGGATCTTCTTTTTGACCCCTTCTTGAAAATATTCCTCGATATCCTCCTCCAGGGCGGCGACATTGTCCGCGGCGGTGCGATAGGCGCGGATGCGGAAAGGATTCTCGTCCATAAGTTCGAGAAAATCCGCCATAGAACGCAAAACGCTGATCACAAGGTCGTTCTTCATCTAAGCTGCCTCCAGGAGACTTTCTCCCGCCAGGAATCTCCTGGCAACAGGAAGATAAACAGCCAGGCTAATCAGACCGCCGAAGAAAATCACGGACGGAGCGCCGAACAACTGGGCCAGGGAACCGAATAACAGGCTGCCAAAAGGAATAAAACCCATAAAGACCGTCATAAACACGCCCATGATCCGCCCCCTGTGATTATCCGGCACGGACGTCTGAAGCATCGCGTTAACGATCGACATGCTTCCGGCCGCGCCCACGCCTGCCAAAACAAGGAACGCGCAGGACAACAGCAGATTCAGAGAAACCGAAAACAGGACAGCCGCCAGGAAAAAACCGATTACGGAAAAATGCATGACACGCAACCGGCTCCTGTCATGCTTGAGACGCGCGATGTTCAGGGCGCCGATCAAAGCCCCCAGGCCGCTGGCAGACATCAGATAAGCCAGGCCGATGGCGCCGGCATTGAGGATCCCCTGCGCGAAAATCGGCATGAGAACAAGATAAGACACGCCGAATGTGCTGACCAGCCCCGCGACGCCCAGAAGATAGAGCAAAATCCTGTTGCCCCGGATCAAGGCGAAGCTTTCACGGATATCGCCCAGGACAGTCGCGCGGCCGTTTCTCTCTGCTGCGGGAAAAGGCTTGATCCGCAGAAGCACGGCCAAGACCGGTAGGTAACTGACGGCATTGACAAAAAAACAGCCCGCTGTGCCGATGAGAGCGATCAGGACGGCGGCCAGGGCCGGCCCCAGGATGCGCGCGGAATTGAAGGCCGCTGAATTCAAGGCGATCGCGTTATTCAAATGCTGTCTGCCCACGAGTTCAACGATCATCGAATGCCGCGCCGGAGCGTCAAAACAGAGGACAAAACCGTTTAAAGCGGCGATCGCGATGACGTGCCAGATTTGCACGGTCTTTGTCCATACGAGAAACGCCAGGGTCAAGGCCAGGAGAGCGAACATCGTCTGCGTCATAACCAGCAAATTTCTTTTGATCGACCTGTCCACATAGACGCCGGCCGCCAGGGAAAGGAGAGAAACAGGCAGATAACTCAAAAAACCGACAAGCCCCATCAAAAAGGCGGATTGGGTCAGCCGGAAAACCAGCCAGCTTTGAGCCGTGGATTGGACCCAGCTGCCCAGCAGAGAAACGAACATGGAAATCCAGTACATCCTGAATTCCCTGACCTTTAAAGAAGAAAACATGGAAGCCGTCTAAAGAAGCGTTTGCTGACGAAACAAATGGGGTTATGTTATGTTCTTTGTTTAAACCGTTAATACCCTACGAAATCTTCCGTAACGATCTGATCCTGCGGCACGGACAACTTCCTGTTGAGCATGCGGCGCATGGCATCCACCATGGCCGGAGGACCACAGGAATAAAAGACCCTCTCGGCGTAATCCCCGATCTCCTGTTTGACCATATCCTCATCGATATATCCCTTACGGCAGCCCTCAACGTCCTGGAAGCATTCGGTGAGGGTGTAGATCACTTTCAAATTGGGGTTGGCCTTCTGGGCGGCGGACAATTCTTCCCGGAAGATCAGGTATTCCGGAGAACGGCTGGAATACAAAAGGATGGCGCTGGAGGCAAGGTTAAGGTCCGCCGCGTATCTGAAGATGCTGCGGACAGGCGTAATGCCGATGCCTCCGACCAGGAAAGCGACCCGGGGAAACTGGCCGTAAAACGTGAAATTCCCCAGAGGAAAACGGATATGACAGGACTCACCCCTCCTCAAAGCCTCCAGGGCCATGGAAAAAGGGCTCTGGCTTAACTTTTTGGTAAATTGGATAAAACCCTTTTCCGTGGGGGAACTGGAGATGGAAAAAGCCTTTGAGACGGTCCGCCCTTCCAGGGGCAACGTCAGGACCAGATACTGCCCCGGACGGAAAAAAACATCTTCCTTCAAGGCAAAACGGAAACTTTTAACGTCCGCGCCGTGAGATACGATATCGATGAGTTCCAGCTGATAATCCGTCATGAGAAGGGCCTAAAACTCTTTCTGGATCCTCTTGATCAAAGCTTTCTTTTCCGCGGTGCTGCCGCCGATAAAACAACCCGCCACATCCGGATGGCCGCCTCCGCCGAACTCTTCGGCGATCTCTCCCACGTTCACCCTTCCTTTCGACCGCAGACTGATGCGCCACCGGCCGCCGGCCATCTCACGCGACATCAGGACAACCTTAACCTCCTTCAATGTCCTGATCTGATCGGCAATAGGGTCCACGTCTTCATCGCTGGCGCCCAGCCGCTTGAGGTCGCCGAGGGTCACATAGGTGTCAGCCAGTTTCCCGCCGCTCAAAAAACGGATCCTGGAAAAACACAATCCCAGGAGCGTGGCTTCCTGGCGGGACCGGCTCCAGTAACTCTTCTCCACAAGTCCGTAATAATCCACGCCCTTGGACAGTAATTCCGCGCAGATCTCAAACGTCTCCGCAGAGATCGTCGGAAGGCGAAAAGAACCTGTTTCAACGATGATGGAAACCAGCAGAGAAACGGCGGTTTCCTGATCGATGCTGACGCGCAAAAGCCTGGAGAGATAATAGATCATTTCTCCCACGGCCGCGGCCTTATCGTCAACCAGGGTCAGGCCGGCGAAGGGCTTGCGGAACGTGTGGTGGTCGATCTCAATCGTCACGGCCGTTTTGCGAAAAATCTTTTCATAGAACTCCCCCAATTGGACATAAGACGCGCAGTCAACGGCGATAGCCAGATCAAAAGGCCCGCTGCCCGATTCGTGCCTGCGGATGCGGAGATATTCGGGCAAGAAGCGGTAGCGTTTGGGCAAAGGACTCGGAGAAAACATGACGACCTTCTTGTTAAGGCGCCGCAGGATTTGAGCGAGGCCCGTCATCGAACCCAGGGCGTCACCGTCGGGAAACATGTGCGCGCAAATGGCAATGCGCCTGGATTTTCTGATCGCCTTTGCCACGCTTTGATAATGCCCGATTTTATGCGGTTTTAACCGATGCATAAGCTTTATGATTAACGGGACAGGAAAGATTGGTTGTTGGTCATTATTCTATTCTCCCATCACCTTGACCACCACTCTCTTTTTTCGGCGGCCGTCGAACTCGGCGTAATAGATCTGCTGCCAGGGACCCAGATCCAATTTTCCCTGCGTCACGGGGACAATGACTTCGTGGTGGATCAGCAGGCTCTTCAAATGGGCATCCGCGTTCCTCTCGCCTGTCCTGTGATGCTGGTAATCCGGCCGCGCAGGGGCCAGTTTTTCCAGCCATTCATCGATATCGAGGATAATGCCTTCCTCATCGTCATTCACATAAACGCCGGCTGTGATGTGCATGGCGGAAACAAGCGCCATACCCTCCTTCACCCCGCTCTTGGAAACCAGCGCTTCCACGCGGTCGGTGATGTTGATATATTCATGTTCCTGCCTTGTGTTAAACCAGAGATATTCCGTCAGGGTGTTCATAAATTCTGGTATAAGGGTCTAGGGTCTAGCTAACCCCTGACACCTAAATTATCTTCTTTGCTGGTTCTTAATTGTTTTTTGTACGCGCATTTCCAGGAGCCGGCCCAGGAACCTGAAATAACGTTACGCATCGGAACGCACAGGAACTCATTGCCCCTGACAGTCCGGCGAAGGCCGAACCTCTCCTCATAGATCCCGCAAAAATGACGGCCGTCATTGCCGGAGCGAAGCTCTGTGCAGGGATCGTTTTCGAAAAGGCCGCAGCAGCCGCCGCAACGCAAACAAAGGCCTTCGTAATCTTCCTGGGCTTTTTGCAAAGCCTTCTCATAAGCGGCTTGCTCTGTCATGGTTTTCCCAGAGAAACACCGGTGCGCCAATAAACGCAACGAACGGAGGAATTCTCCGTAATCTTGATGTCCGCTTCCCTCCCCAGGGCCACAACACCATGCCAGATGCTTTTCCTGAGGATAACCGGCTTATCAAGATAAAAACAAACAATGTCCCGCGGGTCTTTTTTGAGGCTGACGAAAAGCAGGCCCCTGCCCTCAACAGGCTCAAAGGTTTCCATGCTGCCTGGGTGCTGCTCTAATCTGTTTATAACCTTATCTCTGACAACAAGATAAGCAATACGCCAGCCTTTATTCATTTGCCGCACGACTATGCGAAACAGATTCTTCCCAGGGCAACGTTTTTTGCCTGGGTAATCGATGATCCATCCATAGGGTTTAAAGTTTTCGGCCGTGATAGAAAGGGCCTTTTTGGCAATCGGCATATTTTCTATCTTATCGAAAATCAGGGCTTTTTACAAGGCGAGAATTTGATTTCGCCACACACGACATCAGTCTTTAAAACTGCCTGCTGACGCGCTCTAAGACTCATGCCGACAGGGATTTTAAGGATACGCGCGAAGGGAAGGATTCTGTTTCGGGGTTGCGGACTTGCGGCCTCTTTGAATGGGGACCATGAGGCCGGTGTTTAAGGGACATCATTCCTGCTCTCGTCAGGGGATATTCATATATTTGTCCCAATATAGGAAAAGCTCTCGGGTCGCGGCCACGTCCCTGAGGCAATAGCGGGCGATATCCGTGTAGCGCCCTTCCTGAAAAAGCTTCTTCACATCGCTGCCCATCACCCCCTCATCCTTGGGACTTTTGATGCCGAAAGCGCTGCACCAGACATGGAGACTGAAACGTCTGCGGACAGCCCCCAGAAAGGTCAGCTTTTCCATCAGATCAATATGCATACCCGATCGGTATCGATCCGGCATAAGGTTCTTGGAGGCCTTAAGCTGGTGGACAGCCGAACGGACCAGAAGAAACGGACAGTCAAAACTCCTGCCATTAAAAGTGATAAAATTCTCGTATTTGGAAATCCTCGCCCAAAAGAGTTCCAGCAGCTGTTTTTCATTCGGCACGGAAAAATACTCCGTTTCTCCCTCAAGGACCCGCTGAGGCTGCTGACCGGGGACCAGAAAATAGACAAAGGCCTTGTTTGTTTCCACCTCCAGCATCGCGATCGTCACGATCCTGGCCGTCACAGGAAAAAAACTAAGGGAATCCCTGGCCTGCTGTTCTTCATCCTGCGTCTTGGCGAATTTCAGGAAACAATCCTGCGTCCCCTGGTCGCACTCATCCCACTCCATACCGACGGTTTCAATATCAAAGATAATCTTGGCCATGATCGGAATCAAAATAATCGGACAGTTTGTGATAGAGTTCTTCTTTGCCTATTTTCGGAACCTCCGAGCCTTCCATCCGGAACCCCTCGTCCTCGAACCAGGCGTAATCCGTGACGATTTTTTCCTGCACCTGGGGCTCAGAAATAAAGCGGGAGAGCCTGTTAAAGCTGCTCATGCCGCCGTTTCGGCCCTCGTTATGGAGGGTCAGGTGCAGATGCCTGCGGGCGCGCGTCACAGCCACATAGAGAAGCCTGCGTTCCTCTTCCACGGATTCAGGGTCGTCGAGCGCGTAGGAAACCGGCAGATGTCCGTCGATCACGGCGATCAGAAAAACGGTCTCCCACTCCAGGCCCTTGGCGGAATGGATGGTGGAGAGTGTCACGGGCCTTTCGTCCTCTTTCCTGCCTTCTCCCCCTATCATGCTGCGCTCCGGCGGCTCAATCGTCACAAAATCGACGAGGAACTGTTCGAGGGAGGAATATCCCGAAGAGATCTCGACAAACGCCTCCAGATCTTCCTGTCTGGACGGATAATCGTCGAATTTCTTTTTCAGAAACGGCGTGTAAAACTGGACGATTTTCCTGATCTTCTTCTGGATGCCGTCGATTCCGGGCAACACATGGAAAAGTCCGGCGAGTCTCAGCAATTCCCGGCGCACGTCCGTGTTCTTGACAAGGCCGGCCAGGGAACGTTCCAGTTCCCCCATGTCGGGCCGCAGGATGAATTCCTTGACCCGCTCGGCTGTCCGCGGACCGACACCATCACAGAGCATAAGGATCCTGGCCAGGGAAATCTCGTCCCGGCCATTATGGTGGACCTTCAGGAACGCCATGACATCCTTGATATGCGCGGTCTCGATAAATTTCATGCCGCCGAACACGGCAAAGGGAATATTCAATTTCGACAGCGCCAGCTGGAGAGGCAGGGAAAGATAATTCGACCTGTACAAAACGCCCACCGACGACAAAGGCATGCCCTCGTCGCGGTATTCCTTGATTTTTGAGGCGACCCAGTCCGCCTCATTGAAAGGGTCCTTGAAATAGGAAAGCGTGGGTTTCTCTTCGCCTGCCTGCGTGGTGAAGAGGACCTTGGAATATTTTTCCGCCTCCCCTTCGATCACGGCGTTGGCCACGTCCAGGATCGGCTGAGTGGAACGATAATTATATTCCAGCTTGACGATTTTTGTGTCAGGCAGGCGCCGGGGGAAATCAAACATGTTCTTGTAATAAGCCCCCCGGAAACTGTAAATGCTTTGCGTGTCATCCCCCACGGCCATGCAATTGTGATGATGCTGGCTCAGAGAATAGACAATATCGGCCTGGATCTTGTTGGTGTCCTGGAACTCGTCGACCATCACATAACGGAAATGCGAAGAAACCTTCGCGTTGATGGCTTCATTGTCGAGGAGAAATTTCAGGTAGATCAGCATATCGTCGTAATCGATCAGGTTCCTCTCAAGCTTGAACTGCGTGTACATCTTCCTCAGCTCCTCCAGCTGGGAGGAAAGCGGCGCGAAATGAGGATAATCCTTGGAAAGAATTTCGCGGATGGCCATGTTCCTGTTGATGCTCATACTCAAGACGGAACGGACCGTGTCTTTTTTGGGAAACCTGGATTTTTCTTCAAGAAATCCCGCCTTGCCGGCCAGAAGATGGAGCAGGTCTGAACTGTCGGGCTCATCCAGAAAAGAAATAATCTCCCCGAGGCCAAGCGCCTTTTTATACTGCCGTATCAGGCGGTAGGCAAAAGAATGGAAGGTCCCCCCTTCGATCTTGCGGCAGCGGGGGTCATGAAGAGAGGCGCGGCTCAGCATTTCCCGCGCGGCCTTTCTCGTGAAAGTCAACAGAAGGATCTGCTCGGGAGGAATGCCCTTCTCGATCATATAGAGGGCCCGGTATTCGATAACCCGGGTCTTGCCCGTACCCGCTCCCGCCACAACCAGCAAAGGGCCTTCGATGGTCGTAACGGCATCCAGTTGCGCGGGATTCAGGACTTTCTTAAAATCTTCGACAGGAACACCCATGAAACTCCATAGAGGAAGTCCGCGATCCTAAAAGATCGCAGACGATTGAAGCAACGGATAAAACGCTATTCGGGCTTATCTTCCTTAGGCTGAAAACCGGGAATCAATGTCTCCCGCTTTGTCTTGGACTTCTCCGGAGGCTTTTGCTGGCTGCCTGCGGCCGCGTCCTTTTTTTCGGAAGGCTGCGCAGCGGGGGCAGACGGCTTGTTCACGTTTGTCAATTTGAAAGGAGCCTCAGTTTCCCCGGAAGCCTCATCTTCTTTTTTGGGCTGGACCTTAAAAAATTCCACATCGCCGGGCACATCTTTTTTAATATCGACCTTTGTCTGGTCCGCTTTTGGAAATCCCGGGATCTCATCCGCCGTGTTCCCGGAAGGTTTCGGTTGTTGCGCGCGGGGCTCGGCGGCTTGCGGCCCTTTAGGGCCGGCGTCTCTCAAGGAAAAAGGACCTGGCTTGGGAGCGGGATCATTCTTCGGGGTTTCAGGTTTCGCGGATTCCCCTGGAAAAGCTTGCCCTTCCGGAAGTCCTGCTTTCGGCGCTTCAGGCAACAAAGATTCCGCCTTAGGAAGCTCTGGTTTCGGAGGTTCGGCTTTCGGAGACTCGGCTTTCGGGGGTTCGGCTTTTGGAATTTCAGGCTTCGGCAATTCCGATGCTTCAGGCGCCTGAACCGGCTTATTCGCCGGTTCCGCCTTCGGAGTCTCAGCCTTTATCTTGATCTGGGCTTCCCTGAGCTTCTGAACTTCCGCCTCCAGCTCATCATACTGTCCTTTAAGGCCTTCATAGAGATCCGATTTTGCTTTCAAATCCGCTTTCAGGCTATCGCGTTCTTTCTGGGTTTTTTCGATCTCCGTCTCTCTCAAAGAAAGTTCGCCCTCCATTTTCTGGCGGGCCACGGTTTCCTGGTGCGCGATCGCCTCCTTCTGCTTAAGCTCCTCCCTCAAAGGTCCCGTTTCTTCCTTCTGTTTCTCCAGAGTTTTGAGTTTCTGCAAAAGTTCCGTGTTTTCCCTCTTAAAGATCTCAGCGTCGTCTTTCGCCTTGAAGAATTCATCTTCCAGCTTCTGCCTCTCCTCCATCACCTTCTTCAATTCCCCGTCTTTCTGCAAAAGCTGGGCCTCGAGGTCAGAGATACGCCTGCCCTTGGCGTCTTCGACAACCTTGCTTTTTTTTGCATCCTCCGAAGAAGTCTTCAGGATCATGGCTACCAGGCCGAGAAATCCGACAAGCAGAACGCCGATAATGATTTCCATTCATGTCCCCCGTTATTTTGAAGTGGCTTATTTAAGCCGAATAATTCGATTCGAGCGTCTTGACGACATCGACCAAAAAGGCGTTGACAGGCGTTTTCAGGCCCAGGCTCTGGGCGTGACGCAGGATCGCGCCGTTAATCGCGTCTATCTCCGTCGGTTTTTTACGCAGCACATCCGCCAGCATGCTGGATATATTTTCCGAAGTGGCCTCGCAGACGGATTCCGCCTTGGCCAGAACGTCGTCATAGAGAAGCTTGATGCGCTTGCGCTTGGCGACCCTATGCGCTTCCGTAATCGCCTGTTCGGCCAGGCGCCTGGCTCCTTCAATCTTCATGATCCGGCCGTTCTTCAATCCTGTGACAGCCGCCACGGCATTGATCCCGGCGTTGATGATAAGCTTGGACCACAGAACTGCCTGGACGTCCCGGGATAATTTCACAGGGACCCTGGCTTTTTGAAAAAACTCGCGAAGAGACTTCAGCTGCGCGGTCAAGGCCCCGTCAACCCTGCCCAGGATGATCTCGCCTTCCCCGGCGTAATGGACCCTGCCTTCCCCCAGAAGCGTGGCGCCCTGGCTGGAGACCGCCAGGAGAACACGGCCCGCGCCGAAGGCCTCTGTCAAAAGCTCAATATTCCCCACCCCGTTCTGAAAAGAGACGACAGACGCCCTTTCGGAAACATGGGAAGCGATGCGCTTGATCACATTTTTCGTGTCGTAGGATTTGACGCAGACAAACCAGAAATCCGCGTCGCGATATTCGGCGGGTTCTGCGGAAAAGCGGACATCCTGGAACCGGGAGTTCATGACCCCTTCGATCCGGATGCCGTCCTTTTTAAGGCGCCCAGCCCTTTCAGGGCTTTTATCAAGGACCCAGACGTCCTGCCTGGCCTTTGACAACAAGCCGTACAGCAGCAATCCCATCGCTCCAGGCCCGACGATAACGATCTTCATTCGCTCCCTCTCCTAGGTCTTGCTTTACGATAACATAGTTAAAATTCAAAGTCAATTTGATTCCGCCAGAGGCGCAAAGCTGTCAGCCCCTCACTTAAAACATCTTGAAAATTTCTGTATGCTACCAGTTCTCGCAGAGCTCGAACGGGCATCCAGATATTTTCAAAATTTGCTCGGGGTTTGATTCCTCCAGAGGCGGAATCAAACCCTCCGTTATTCCTTGCCGAGGCCTGCCCTTTCATCCAGATCCTTAAACAACTCCATGAGTTTACCTCTTGTTTTCAGACCGCGCCCCACATGAAAACGGATAAAACAGTGAAGGACTTCATCCAGTTCTTTGCGCACCTGGGGCATCAGTTTGAGCCGAAGGCTGTCCTGCCATCCCGAACGTTCGATATAGAGAATGGAGGCAACGGTTCCCGCCAGAACACGCTGACCGGAAAGATCCGCGGGCAGACAATGCCGGCACAAAAGACCTCCCTTTTTAAGACTGAAGAAAGCCTCCGCAGACAAAGACCGTCCGCACATCAGACAAGAATCGAAGTGGGGCTTGAAACCCGACAGGGCCAGGGTTTTGATCATGAAAACATCACGGCAATCGCAGGAAGTTTCTTTTAATGTTGAAAGGAATTCCTGCGTCAGCGTAAAGACGCGTTCATTGCGGTCTTCCAGAGGCATCAGGAGATCCAGGAGCTCTGAACAGAAATGGGAATAGCCGAAGTTCCTGAGGTCGCCCCCGCGGATGCCGAAATCATCCAGGAGGTCACATTGACCGACGAGATGGATTTCCGTATTACGTTTTTTATAAAAAACGATATGATTCAGGGATAAAAGAGGAAGCGTGGAACCGAATTTTCGGGGGTCTTTGCGGATGCCCTTGAGCACGCCCTTGACCTTGCCGTACTCCCGGGTGAAAAAAACGGCGATCTTGCTGGTTTCCCTGAAATCAAAAGTCCTTAAGACAAAGGCAGGCGTTGAGCAAATCATGGATGAACCTCAGGATCAGTTATCAGGCCAGTAGCCGAAGACGGCTGTTCACAGGTTTCAAGCAGAACGAAGTGAAGGATTCCGAACAAACCTTCCCTCCGCTCAAGAACACGCTGCCGCTATATTCTAAAGAGATAAAGTATCAGCCTCAACCCTTCATTTAACACATTCCTTCAAACGGCCAGAAATTTCCGCAAAAGCGTTTCCTGCCTGCCCCACATCAAACGCCTCTGGGCGGGCCTCAAATCATCGTAATCCAGCAGGTGCAGAAGGCCGTGGATCGCGTAACGAAACATCTCCTCAAAAGGGCTCAGATCAAGTTCCGCGGCCCGGCGATAAGCGGTTTCCGCGGAAACCGCCACGTCGGCGAACACGAAATTTCTCCGCGCCCCCGGCCCCAAAAAATCGAAGCTCAGGACATCCGTCGTGCCTCTCTTCTTCTTAAAATCCGCATTGTATTTTTTCATGAGCCCGTCATCCACCAGCTGGATGGAAATTCTCGCGTTGGAGACACGCTCGGACTTCAGGACAAAGACTGCCAGGCGCCTGAAAGTTTGCGGAGAAGGAAGGGGCTTTCGGGAACGACAGTTGATGTCGATGACGATCCCGCGGTCAATCCGAAACGGGGCTGTTTGAAGGGGGCTTCTAGGAGCTTTTGGTCGTTTCACCTTTGTCAACTTGAGGGTAATCAATACGGGAATGATAAAACGCTCCCAGAATATGGATAAAGATCGTGGCGATCTTCTCAAGATCCCTTAACGTCAGATCGCAGGCATCCAGTTGGCCGTCGATGAACTTGTTATTGATGACGCGGTGCACCATGTCCGAGATCCGTTCTGCCGTGGGTTCCTCCAGGGCGCGGCAGGCGGCTTCAGCCGAATCAGCCAAAAGCACGATCGCCGCTTCTTTTGTCTGCGGTTTCGGACCGGGGTAACGATACACCTCTTCGTCCAATCCCTCTTCATCTTTGCCGGCCTCCACGGCCTTGCGGTAAAAATAAAAGACCAGGCTTGTTCCATGGTGCTGCCGGATAAACTCCACAATGGCGTTATTGAGCCTGTTCTTGCGCGCCAGCTCCACTCCCGCCTTGACATGCTCCATAATGACAAGCTTGCTCATAGACGCGTTCAGCTGGTCATGTTTGCTGGAACACTTATCCTGGTTCTCGCTGAAATATTCCGGTTTTTCAAGTTTGCCGATATCGTGATAATAAGCCCCCACCCTGGCCAAAAGCGCGTTGGCCCCGACAGCCTCCGCGCCGATCTCAGCCAGATTGCCCACCATCAGGCTGTGATGATAGGTTCCCGGGGCTTCAAAAACAAGACGTTTGAGCAAAGGGTGGTTGAAATCCGCCAACTCCAGAAGGCTGATATTGGTGACCACGCGGAACAGATACTCAAAAACAGGCAGCAGGCCCGCCACCAAAAATGACGAAATGATGCCGTTCAAGAAAGGCGCCGTGCAGAATTTAAGGATAGGGATCGAACGCAGGCTTATGTGCTGGAAAAAAGTCAGGACAGCGACGCTCTGGATCAGGCCGACGAAGAACCCCGCAGCAATGATCCGGGATCTGCGCCGCGCCTGCCAGACATAAAGGGCCCCCATCACTCCCCCCAGGATCAGCACGCCGGAAAGATAAAGGTCCCCTCCGAAGAGCATGCCGACGAAGAAACTCAACGTCAAAGCGAAAATCAGGGAGAGTTCAAGATCACGGTAGAGCAGCCCCACGAGCATCACGATCGCCGCCACCGGAATGAAATAGGGAGACAGGAGCGTGTATTCCTTGAAGAAAACCGTGATCGCGATGCCCAGAAGCAGCAAAAGACCGAGCGGAAGAAAGCTGTATCTCTTGTCCTCGTATTTGATCCCCAGGACTTTTAAATACGCGGCCAGAAGAATGATCAAAAGAACGGAAATCAGCGGGACTCCGATCAGGGCCCCGAAAAAAAGAGAGAACAGGATTCCCGCGGAATAGACCAACGCGTCTTTAAACGCTGCGTCTTTGTGCTTTATCATAAGCCTCGATGACCCGTTGCACGAGTTCGTGGCGCACGACATCGGCGCCCGTCAAATAACTCATTTGAATGCCTTGAATATCTCCCAGCAGATCCAGGGCCTGCAGGAGGCCGATAGGCTTTCCCCCGGGAAGATCGCTCTGCGTGATATCTCCGGTAATGACGGCCTTGGAATCAAATCCCAGGCGCGTTAAGAACATCTTGAGCTGTTCCGGCGTGCAGTTCTGCGCCTCATCCAGGATGATGAAGGCGTCGTTAAGCGTTCGGCCCCGCATGTAGGCCAGCGGCGCCACTTCTATAATGCCCGTCTCCAGGAATTTTTCTATTTTCTCGGCCTCCATCATGTCGTACAAAGCGTCATACAAAGGCCGAAGATACGGGGAAAGTTTCTGGTGCATATCCCCGGGGAGAAAACCGAGGCTCTCCCCCGCTTCCAACGCGGGTCTTGTCAGGATGATCCTGCGCACGCGGCCCGAATTCAGGGAGGAAACCGCCATGGCCATGGCCAGGTATGTCTTGCCCGTGCCGGCCGGCCCGATGCCGAATACGATGTCATTGCCCCTGATCGCATCCGCATAGTCCTGCTGGCCTTTTGTCTTTGGAGTGGCGACCTTTTCCTTCTTGGCCACGTCGCAAAGATCAAAAGCCATGCGGAAATCCCCGGCCTTCCAGTCTTTCTTGACCGAACTCCTGGAACGGATCAAAAGCTCCAGGCTCCTCTTGTCCGCCGAGCGGTTGGTCCGGATGAGTTGCAGGAAATTTTCGGTCACATGAACGGCCTTTTCCAGCTTTCCCTTATTGGAACCGGAAATCCTCAGGCCGTCGGGTCTCGAAGAGATCTTGACATCGTATTCCTGCTCGATCAACCGGGCGTTCTCGTCATGCAGACCGAAAAACTCCTGGACCTCTTTGGGGTTATTGATCCTGACTATCCTGAACATAAGCGTCCTTTTCTCTTACTCCTGCGGGATCTTGATGACCTGGCCTGCGTAAATCCTGTCCGGGCTCTTCAAGACATCCTGATTGGCGTCGTAGATCGTCTTCCATTTCTTTGTCGTCCCGTAGAATTTCTGCGAGATCTTCTGGAGGGTATCATTGGCCTCCACTTTATAGATCACCGGTTCTCCGGCTTCCCCGGGCCCTTCTGTGATCTCGGTCTCTTCCATCATCACATCTTCCTCCGAGGACTCCACTGGCACCAGGGTCTTTTCATACCGGGCTTTCCGGGCCTTGGACTTTGCCGAAACAGGTTTACCCAATTCGATTTCCGTGACATAAGTCTTGCGCGTCAGTTTACGGCCCTGCTGAAGGTCCTGCGGCGCGCTGCCCGCGAAAAAGCCCGCATTGCCCTCGGAAAGATCCTGATCCACCCTGTCTTTTTCCACGGTGTACATCTGGACCCTGGAACATCCGGCCGCAGCCGTCAAAGCGAAAAACATAACCGCCATCGCCCACGAAAAAACGCCTCTTCTCATGACCTTATCCTCCCTGGTTTTGAAGCCTTAAAAAATGGAAACCTTATCCCTCTCAACAGCCTCTCACCGTTGCCCTAAACCTTGGGAACAACGGTCTTGATCCACAATTCCTTCAATTGTTTTTCCGAAACTTCCGAAGGCGCCTGCGAAAGCGGGCAAACGGCCTTTTGCGTCTTTGGAAACGCGATCAGATCGCGGATGCTTTCCGTGCCGAACACGAGAGACAGGATCCTGTCCAATCCGAAGGCGATCCCCCCATGCGGAGGAGCGCCGTACTTAAAGGCTTCCAGCAAAAATCCGAAGCGCGCGTCGATCTCCTCGTCAGGAATACGCAGGATTTCAAATATCCGCCGCTGGAGCCCCTGATCATGGATCCTGATCGAACCGCTGGCAATCTCACTGCCGTTCAAAACGAGATCATAGGACCTTGAACGCACGCCGCTCAAATCCTGCGAAGACAAAAGGGCCATGTCTTCGGGATGCGGAGCTGTGAAGGGATGATGTTCGCTGTCCCATCGTTTTTGCTCATCGTCGTATTTGAACAGGGGAAAATCCACGACCCACAGGAATGAAAATTCCCCCGGGTCCTCCTTGTTCTGGCGCAAATCAGGCTTGTCGGAACCGTATTTTTCCATCGCCTCCCTGTAAGTAAGCCTGGGAAAGGGCGTCTTGATCTCAACGCCTTTGAGTTGTTTCAGCACCAGGGCGAACAAGGCCTCCGACAGGCTGTAAATGTCCTCCTCCTCCACAAAAGACATCTCCAAATCCAGCTGGGTAAATTCAGGCTGGCGATCGGCCCGCAGGTCCTCGTCTCGAAAACATTTGGCGATCTGGAAATATCTGTCAAACCCCGACACCATCAAAAGCTGCTTGAACAGTTGAGGAGACTGGGGCAAAGCGAAGAATTTTCCAGGATTGACGCGGGAAGGCACGAGATAATCCCTGGCCCCCTCAGGCGTCGATTTCGTCAAGATCGGCGTCTCAACCTCGATAAAATTCTTTTCGCTCAAGAAGCGGCGCATCGCCTGATTCATCCGGTGCCTGGCCTCCAGCAAAGACAGCATTTTGGGCCGCCTCAAATCGAGATAACGGTAAGGCAGGCGCACATCTTCCGAAAGGGACACATCGTCTTCAATCTCAAACGGAGGGGTTAATGAAGGGTTCAAAATCTGCAATTCTTTGGCGATCAGCTCGACCTCTCCGGTGGAAATGGCGGGGTTGATATTGTTTTTCGGCCTTAAATTCACCAACCCTTTGATCCGGACCGCGTACTCGGCGCGCAGTTCCATGGCCAAGGCGTGGGCTTCGGGAGAATCCTTCGGGCTGAACATCACCTGCGTGTATCCGTAACGATCCCGCAAATCGATAAAAATAAGCTTGCCGTGGTCCCTGCGATGATGCACCCATCCGCAGAGCGAAACGTCCCGGCCCGCGTGCTCTTTTGTCAATTCCCCGCATGTGTGCGTTCTCAGCATAATCCTTCCTTCACTTTTTCGACAAGATCCGCTAAGGGGACTTCCTGCTGCCCTCCGGCGGACATATTCTTTAAAACCGCGGTCCCCTTATCGATCTCATTGTCGCCGAGGATCACGCAAAATTTGACTTTCCTTGCGTCCGCCCTGCGCAAAGAAGATTTCAGAGAACCCTGCGCGTAATCCATGTCCGCGCTCACGCCGGCCTCACGCAAAGCGGAAAGTATTTCCGCGGATTTGGCGGCGGCTTTTTCTCCCAGGGCAATGACGTAACAGCCCAGATTTTCCTCAGCGCAGGGGAAGGCCTGCGCGGCCCCGGCCAGCAGCAAACGCTCTTCGCCCAGCGCGAAACCGACCGCGCCTTTTTCAGGGCCTCCCAGTTCTTCAACAAGATTGTCATACCTGCCGCCCGCCCCCAGGGCGTCCTGGGAGCCGAGGCCGGAATGCTTGATCTCAAAAACCGTGCGCGTGTAATAGTCCAATCCCCGCACCAGCAAAGGATCCATCCGGTAAGAAACACCGAAGGCAAGCAGTGATTTTCTCACCCCTTCAAAATGCGCCTGGCAATCAGGACAAATATGGCCATGACCGATATTCAGGACCGAGACATATTCCCGGCACTGTTTATTCTTGCAATCCAGGACGCGGAAAACATTGCGGTCCATGCGGGCCTGACAATCTTCGCAAAAGGATTTCTTTTGTGCCAGCAAACGGTCTTTAAGAAGCGCGGCCAGTTTCTTTTTATCATCAAGACACCCCAGGGTGTTGACAACGACTTCAAATCCCTTCACCCCGCTCTTTGTCAGAATGTCGCAGGCCAGACGGATAATTTCGGCGTCCAGATGAGGGCTGTAGGAACCGATAGCCTCGCATCCGATGTGATGAAATTGACGCAAACGGCCCTTTTGCGGCCTCTCAGCCCGGAACATAGGGCCGATATAGAACCATTTGGCAACCGGCGTAGACTGATAAATACCGTGTTCGATATAAGAGCGGATAATGGAGGCCGTGGCTTCCGGCCTTAAGACAAAGGCGTCCGTCTCCTTTTTGATCATGAACATCTGCTTCTGGACGATATCGGAAAGATCCCCCAAAGAACGCAGAAAAAGTCCCGCTTCTTCAAGCACAGGAGTGCGGATCTCGTGAAAGGCGAAAAGCGAAAAAAGGCCTCTGGCCTGTTCTTCGATTGTCTGCCAAAGGCTTGTTTCGGGGGGTAAAATATCTTTTGTGCCCCGCGGGGATTTGAAAAGCATCGATAAGCGCTTATTGGGTTGGAGCCGGAGGAAAACCGGCAGCCTGGAATTTTTTTATCCGGTCACGGCGCTTGAAGCCGGTGACAGGCTAAAGGCGGGACTCTTCGACCTCCCGCCTTTTTGAAAGCTCTTTAAGATTATACCTTAACAACGTCCTGGGCCTGAGGACCTTTTTCCCCCTGGACGATCTCAAACTGCACCTTCTCTCCTTCTTCGAGAGATTTATATCCTTCGCTCTTGATCGCGGAAAAATGAACGAATACGTCCTGTCCGTCCTCGCATTCTATAAATCCGTATCCTTTTTGCGCGGAAAACCACTTGACCTTACCTACCTGCGGCATAACCCTATCCCCTATCTTTATTTAATGAGTTTTTTCATTTCCAGACCCGACTTGAAAACAACGACTTTCCTGGCCGGAACCGGAACAACCTGCCCAGTCCTTGGATTTCGTCCGGTGCGGCTGCGTCTTTCTTTCAGCTTGAAAACGCCGAAATTGCGCAATTCCACCTTTTCACCGCGCACAAGACTGGCGATGATATGATCAAAGGTCTTTTGCACAACCTTTTTAACATCAATCTGTTTGATACCGGTCTCGTCCGCGATCTTCAATACGATATCTTTTTTTGTCATGTCTCCTCCTCCTTTCCCGAGGCGAAGCAACTCTCTGTCTCGACGATATTTAGGACTTCTAAGAGCCTAAGAAAACCTCAACAGCCCTGCCGCGAGGTTTTCATAAGTAAAATACCATGAAAGAGTTACATCGTCAACTGGAATCTTTCGCTCCCCAGAAGCCCCTCAATCTCGTTAAAAAGCTCCGCTCTGGGCTGAACGAACAGGTCTCTGGCGATCAGGACCTTGAGCTTCCTGGAATTGTCCGTATCCAGATGCAGATAGACGGGAATGCTCCCCGGAGAAAGGGAAAGTTTTTCCTTTAAAGACTGGAGAATATTTTCTTTAAGACCGGATAAATCGATAGTTATGGAAGAAATAGCCCGATAGGCCTCATCGATAGGAGCCACATCGCCGGCCAGGATCTTGGGAGTCTCTTCCCTCAAGCTCAACCGCCCCTTGATCATGACAACATTGCTGGCGACCAGATAGCGGGAAACCTGTTTGTAGGTATTGGGGAAAACAAGCACCTCCAGGAGGCCGGTGAGATCCTCAACGCGAAGGATGGCCATTTTTTCCCCTTTTTGCCGCGTGGTCGTGATTTTTATCTTATTGATAAGCCCCACAATGGAGATATCCTGCCCGTCCTTCATTTCCGAAAGCTTTCCGATGCAGCAGGAAGCAAAGCGAGACAGGAGATGCTCATATCTGACCAAAGGGTGTCCGCTCACATAAAAACCCAGGATCTCCTTCTCAAAGGCCAAAAGCTGGAGTTCCGGCCATTCCTTGATGTCCGGGACCCTGACTTCAAACCGCTTGAATCCCGCCTCTGAAGAATCGGCGTCAAAAAAAGACAATTGACCCGAAGAACGGTCCCTGTGGGCCTTGGCGGAATAATCCAGGCATTCCTGCAGGACGCTCATCATCTGACTGCGTTTGTAGCCGAAAAAATCCATGGCGCCGCACTTGATCAGGCTTTCCAGGACTTTTCTGTTCACAAGTCTTAAATCCACGCGTTGGCAAAGGTCCTCCAGAGAAACAAAAGGCCCGCCGGACTTGCGGACGGCGACAATGGAATCAATGGCGCCCTGGCCCACATTCTTGACAGCCAGGAGGCCGAAGCGGATATTGTTTTCGTTCTCAACCGTAAATTTGGAAAAACTTTCGTTGATGGTAGGATTCAGGACGGTCGTCCCCATCCTGTTGCATTCCTTGACGTATTCGACGACTTTATCCGTATTTTCTTTTTCGCTTGTCAGAAGCGCGGTCATGAATTCCACAGGATAGTTGGCTTTCAGGAAGGCCGTCCTGTAGGAAATAAGGGCATAGGCCGCCGAATGGCTCCTGTTGAAGCCGTAACCGGAAAAATAATCAATAAGATCAAAAACCTTGGTGGCGATCCTTTTGTCGATCCTGTTTTTGACGCATCCATCCAGGAACAACTGCCTCTGCTTGTCCATTTCCTCGGGGATCTTCTTGGCCATGGCGCGGCGCAACAAATCCGCCTGGGCCATGCTGAAACCCGCCAGGGCGGAAGCAATCTGCATGACCTGCTCCTGATAAACCATGATCCCGTAGGTGTCCTTGAGGATCGGCTCCATCTTCGGGTGATCATAGACAATGGGTTTCAGCTTGTGCTTGCGCTGAATAAAATCATCCAGCATGCCCGATCCGATGGGACCCGGCCTGTAGAGCGCCAGGAGCGCGATCAAATCCTCAAAAAGGGTCGGGTTCAGCTTGCGCAACAGGTCGCGCATTCCGGCGCTTTCCAGCTGGAAGACGCCCATGGTCTGAGCCGAAGCCAGGAGCTCAAAGGTCTTTTTGTCTTCCAGAGAAATTTCATCAATGTTGATGTCCACACTCTTTGTCCGACGGATGATCTTCAGGGCCTCGGCGATGACGGTCAGCGTGCGCAGGCCCAGAAAATCCATTTTCAGGAGGCCGATCTTTTCCAAGGCCTTCATGGAAAATCCGGATGTGACCTGGTCTTCATCCAGCTTGCACAAAGGCATGTAGGTGTCTAAGGGTTTATCGCCGATCACGACCCCGGCGGCATGGACAGACGCGTGACGGGACAAACCTTCCAGGTCCTTGGCGGTCTCCAGCAATTTATGCACCTGAGGATCTTTTTCATAAAGACTCTTGAGTTCATCCGTCTTGAGCGCGTCCTCCAGGGTGATCCCGAGTTCCGGCGGAACGAGCTTGGCGATCCGGTCCACATCCGCGTAAGGCACGCCCATGACCCGGCCGACATCGCGGATGACCGCGCGGGCGAGCATGGTCCCGAAGGTGATGATCTGGGCGACATTTTCCTTCCCATACTTCTGATTGACGTAATCGATGACTTCCTGCCGACGCTCGAAACAGAAATCAATATCGATATCGGGGAGCCCGACCCTTTCCGGATTCAGGAACCGTTCAAAAAGCAGGTTATAGCGCAAAGGATCAAGCTCTGTGATCCCCAAGAGATAACTGACGAGGCTGCCGGCGGCAGACCCTCTGCCGGGCCCCACGGGGATATCCCGGCTTTTGGCGTAATTGATAAAATCCCAGACGATGAGGAAATAGCTGATAAAACCCATCTGGGAAATGATCTTGACCTCGTGATCAAGCCGGTCTTTGATCTCCGGGGTCAGGCGCCCCGCGTAACGCCTGGCGAGACCCTTTGAGCAAAGGTCTTTGAGATACTCTTCGCCGGATATCCCTTCAGGGGGCGTATACTGAGGGAGGTGGGGTTTGCCGAATTCCAGCGTCAGATTGCAGCGTCCGGCGATTTCCATGGTATTTCGGATGGATTCAGGCGCGTAGGAGAAAAGCTGTTTCATTTCCTGGGGGCTTTTAAAATAAAATTCCTGGGTCTGGAAACGCATGCGATTGGGATCATCCAGGGTCGTTTGTGTCTGAATGCACAGGAGGGCTTCGTGGGATTGCGCGCTTTTCTTGCTGAGATAATGAACGTCGTTGGTGGCGGCCAGGGGAAGGTTCAGTTCCTTTGAGATCTTCAGGAGGCCCTCGTTGGCCGCTGTCTGCTCCGGAATCAGGTTTTCCTGGATCTCCAGATAAAAATTATCCTTGCCGAAAATACAGGAGAATTCGTCCGCGGATTTGACGGCGTCATGATAACGGCCCGCCGTAAGCAGGCAGGCCAATTCTCCTTTAAGGCAGGCGCTTAACCCGATCAGGCCGCGGCTGTAGCGGGCCAGGATCTCCTTGTCCACGCGAGGGCGGTAATAATATCCTTCCAGATACCCTAAGGAAACGAGCTTGGAAAGATTCCTGTACCCCTCTTCATCTTTGGCCAGGAGAATAAAATGATTGGACCCTTCGCTGATGCTAGCCGACCTGTCAAAACGGCCCTTCTGGGCGACATAAACTTCGCAGCCGATGATGGGTTTGATGCCCTGCTTCCTGGCCTCCGAGTAAAAATCGATGGCCCCAAACATATTGCCGTGGTCTGTTATGGCCACGGCAGGCATTTTGTATTCGATCGCTTTGGCTATGAGTTCTTTGATGCGGCAGGCGCCGTCAAGGAGGCTGAACTGGGTATGAAGATGAAGATGGACGAAATCGGAATGGCTCATGAAACTTTCGCTCGAAGCCCTGTTTACGCACAGTTCTTCACTTTACCGACTGCTGACCTTTTCCGCCTGGGCCGCTAAAACTCCTCAAAGCCCGCGGGGAAACGGAAACCAGACTATTCCCACTCAATGGTTGAAGGAGGTTTAGAGCTGATGTCGTAAACAACCCTGTTGATTCCCCTCACTTCATTGATGATACGGCTGGAAACCTTGCCCAGCAATTCAGGGTTCAGTTTAACCCAATCCGCGGTCATGCCGTCTCCGCTCGAAACGCAGCGCAGGGCAATGGCATTCTCGTAAGTCCGTTCGTCGCCCATGACGCCCACGCTTTTGATGCAAAGCAGGACACAGAACGACTGCCAGACTTCCTGATACAGGCCCGCCTTGCGGATTTCGCTGACAAAGATATCGTCCGCGTCCCGCAGGATCTGCAGGCGCTCGGGGGTCACATCACCGACAATACGGATCGCCAGACCCGGTCCCGGGAAAGGCTGTCTATGGATGATCTCCTGCGGCAACCCCAGCTGCTTGGCCAGTTCACGGACCTCGTCCTTGAACAGCTCCCTTAAGGGTTCGATCAATTTCAGGTTCATTTTCTCAGGCAGCCCGCCGACATTATGATGCGATTTGATTTTGGCGGACGGTGAACCCGAGAACGAAACGCTTTCGATGACATCGGGATAAAGCGTCCCCTGCGCCAGATATTTTACACGCTTGATCTTTTTGGATTCCTCCTCAAAGACCTTGATGAATTCGTCGCCGATGGCTTTACGCTTCTCTTCCGGGTCTGTCACGCCCTTAAGCCGCTTCAAAAAACGGTTCTGGGCGTTGACAAAATCAAGGTTCATATGGAAATTCCCCCGGAAAATCGCCTTGATCTCTTCGGCCTCCTTGTTGCGGACAAGGCCGTTATCGACAAAAATGCAGCGCAACTGTCTGCCGATCGCCCTGTGGATCAGCACGGCGGCCACGGAGGAATCAACCCCTCCGCTCAAACCGCAAACCACGCTGTCCTTGCCAACCAGCAACCGGATCTCGTTAATGGTATCCCTGATGAAAGCGCCCATTTCCCAGCTTGGCCTGCATCGGCATATCCTGTAGAGAAAATTCGAAATGATATCCGAGCCCCTGGTCGTATG
This sequence comes from Candidatus Omnitrophota bacterium, assembly GCA_041649995.1. Lineage (GTDB taxonomy): Bacteria > Omnitrophota > Gorgyraeia > Velamenicoccales > Velamenicoccaceae > JBAZMA01. The sequence continues at coordinate 60,314 of JBAZMA010000009.1, forward strand.
AGACACCTCGGGGTGGAACTGAACCCCGAAAATCTTGCGGTCACGGCTGACAAAAGCGGCGTTATGGGTGCTTAAGGTATGCGCGATGGAAACAAACCCTTTGGGAAGCGTGGAGACGTAATCCCCATGGCTCATCCAGCAGGTGATATTCCCGGGAAGGCCGCTGAAAAAATCAGCATGGTCGTCGATAAACAATTCCTGGCGGCCGAATTCCCTCTCTTTTGTCCTGCGGACTTTGCCTCCGAAATGCTGGGCGATCAACTGCTGGCCGTAACAGATGCCGAGAATCGGGATCCCCAATTTAAAAATCGCCTTGTCGCATTTCGGGCTTTTCTCGTCATAAACGCTGGCGGGTCCGCCGGAAAGAATGATGCCTTTGGGCGCCTGCGCCTTGATCTCTTCGGCGGTCATCTTGTGGGAAACGATCTTGCTGTACACCTTGGCTTCCCGGATCCTGCGGGCGATCAACTGGGTATACTGGGAACCAAAATCAAGGATCAGGATGGAGTTCTTCTGCCGCAAGGCGATGGAAGAAGGAGCGGAAGATTTCTGCGTGTGCCGTTTGCGCGAAAAAGCGAACGTGAATTTTTGTTTTTTTATCTTTCTGGCAAAACTCTGTTTTTTTGTCTTCACTTGCCCATCCCTACTCTCTGGACGACCTGGAAAATCTTTCCTTCCGTCTGGATTGAAGGCGCGATAATGATCTCAGTGAACTGCATATCCTTAATGTTGGCCGCTCCCAGACACCCCATGGATGTGGTCAGGGCGCCCATAAGATTCTGGGAACCGTCGTCCACCTTGGCCGGCCCGAAGAGGATTTCTTCCAGCGAACCCGTCGTGCCTACGAACACGCGCGTGCCCCTGGGCAGGTTGGCGTGAGAAGTGGCCATGCCCCAATGGTACCCGCGGCCGGGGGCTTCCACGGCCCTGGCAAAGGCCGAACCGACCATAACGGCGTCGGCTCCCGCGGCAAACGCCTTGCAGATCTCTCCGCCGATGCGCATGCCGCCGTCCGTAATAATCGGAATATATTTCCCCGTCCTCTTGAAATAATAATCCCTGGCGGCTGCGGCGTCGATCGTAGCCGTGACTTGCGGCACTCCGATCCCCAGGACGCCGCGCGTGGTGCAGGCAGCCCCAGGACCGACACCGATCAAAAGCCCCGCGGCCCCCGTGTCCAAGAGTTCCAGCGTCACGCCGTACGTCACGCAATTCCCCAGGATCACAGGGATATCCCTTTTCTCGCAGAATTTCTTTAAATCCAGTGCCTTATATTCTTTCGCCAGATGGCGGGTCGTTGTCACGGTGGATTGAACGACAAAAATATCCGCACCGGCGTCTTCGGCTATGGCGGCAAATTTTTCGGCGTTTTGAGGAATACAGCTGACGACGGCGGGGGCCTTTTTCTTCTTGATCTCCTCGACACGCGCCCCGACCAGCTTTTCCTTGATCGGCCTTAAATAAACTTCCTGAACAAGACGGGTTGCTTCCTGAGGAGAGGCCTTGGCAATGGCCTCCAGGACTTCATCGGGGTTTTCGTAACGCGTCTGGATCCCGTCCAGATTAAGGACGGCGATACCGCCCAAACGCCCCATTTCTGCCGCAAATCTGACATCTACGACACCGTCCATGGCCGCAGCCAAAATCGGTATCTTGTAACGCTTGCCGTCCATCTCCCAGGAAGGATCTACTTCCAGGGGATTTATCGTTGTCATGCCGGGAACAAGCGCGACTTCATCAAATCCGTAACATTTTCTGGCTCTTCGGTTTATTCCAATCCATTCCCCCATAATGCCTCCGCAACCTGTACCGGTTAAAATTTCGATGCCCCTTGCCCTGGGCCATTTAAAAAATATGTGTTAGTTTACAAAAGAAAGACCCTCTTGTCAAGTTAAACCTTTTTAAAGCCTTTTATTTTGCTGTCAAAAACGGCCGGTTCTCTCAAAAAAAACCGGGCCTGCGGCAAGCAGGCCCGGTTATCGTTCTGGTCTAAAAACCTCGGGATGGATTCCTTTTTTAATTAATCCCGGATTTAATACATCCCGCCCATTCCGCCTCCCGGAGGCATCGGAGGCATACCCGGCTTCTCTTTCTCCGGAATGTCCGACACCAGGGCTTCTGTCGTCAAAAGCAGGGAAGCGATGCTGGAAGCGTTCTGAAGGGCTGAACGTGTCACTTTCGTGGGGTCGATGATACCGGCCTCAAGCATATCCACGAACTTGTCCTGATACACGTCATACCCGATGTTTTTCTTTTCGGCCTTCACACGCTGAACGATCACAGAACCATCCACAGCGGCGTTGGCAGCCAGCTGTCTGAGCGGTTCCTCAAGGACGCGGCGGACGATGTTAACGCCTACCTTCTCGTCCTCCTCTGCGATCTTCGTGGTTTCCAGGACAGCCATGCAACGGATCAAAGCCACTCCGCCGCCGGGAACAATCCCTTCCTGGACAGCCGCGCGGGTCGCATGCAGGGCGTCTTCCACCCTGGCCTTCTTTTCTTTCATTTCCGTTTCCGTCGCGGCACCCACGTTGATAACAGCCACGCCGCCGGCCAATTTCGCCAGCCTCTCCTGCAGTTTCTCTTTATCGTAATCCGAATCGCTCTCTTCGATCTGCTTTTTGATCTGGGCGATGCGTCCATTAATGGCCTGGGTCTTTCCTGCCCCTTCAATAATGGTGGAATCGTCCTTGTCGATCTTAACCCTCTTGGCGCGGCCGAGATCGTCAAGATCAACGCTCTCCAGCTTGATGCCGAGGTCTTCGGTGATGGCCTTTCCTCCGGTCAAAATCGCGATGTCCTCGATCATGGCGCGGCGGCGGTCCCCGTAACCGGGAGCCTTGACGGCGCAGCAGGACAGGGTCCCGCGGATCTTGTTAACGACCAACGTTGTCAAAGCCTCTCCATCCACGTCTTCAGAAATGATCAGCAACGGTTTTCCGGAGCGCGCGATCTTTTCCAAAAGCGGCAGGAGATCTTTTATGGACGATATTTTCTTTTCAAAAATAAGGATATAAGGCTCTTCCAGAACGGCCTCCATCCTTTCCGTATCGGTGACGAAATACGGAGACAGATAACCCTGGTCAAACTGCATGCCCTCAACGACATCCAGCGTCGTGGCCGTTGACTTGGCCTCTTCCACGGTGATGACGCCGTCTTTTCCGACCTTTTCCATCGCGTCCGCGATATCGGAACCAATCTTGCTGTCGCCGTTGGCGGCGATTGTTGCGACCTGAGCGACCTCTTTCTTGTCCTTGATGCTGGTGGAAAGCTTCTTGAGCTCTTCGACCACGACCGCGACAGCCTTCTCAATGCCCCTCTTGAGGGCCATGGGATTAATGCCGGCTGTTACGTTCTTTAAGCCTTCCCGGTAAATGGCTTCGGCCAGGACCGTCGCTGTCGTCGTCCCGTCGCCGGCCACATCAGACGTCTTTTCCGCCACTTCCTTCACCATCTGGGCACCCATATTCTCAAACGGGTCTTCCAGCTCGATCTCCTTGGCGACGGTTACCCCGTCTTTGGTGATTGTGGGAGATCCGAACTTCTTGTCCAAAACCACATTGCGGCCCTTCGGGCCGAGAGTGACCTTGACCGCCCGCGCCAGCTGTTCGACGCCGCGCAGGATCGCGCGCCTGGCCTCGTCATTGAATAACAATTGTTTTGCCATACAAACCTCCTTTAATGAGCACATGAGTCACGCTGTGTAACGAAGCAACTCATTCGTGCGAATTATCCCCCGCGCTTTTCGGGGGCCATTAACTAAGAAAATCCTTACCGTCTAAGTCAGGGTCTCGCTTATTTCTTCACAATGGCCAGAATATCCTCTTCCTTGACAATAAGATACTCATCGCCTTCCTTGGTCGAGACTTCCGTCCCGCTGTATTTTCCATACAGAACGACATCGCCTTCCTTGACTTCGGGTTTCTGCACAGTCCCGTTGTCCAGGACTTTCCCTTTGCCCACAGCCACGACCTTGCCTTCCTGCGGCTTTTCCTTGACCGTATCAGGCAGGACAATGCCCCCCTTGGTCTTAGATTCGGCTTCCAGCGGCTTGATAATGACCCTGTCCCCTAATGGTTGAAAGTTCATGCGGTCTCCTCCTTTTTGAGTGATTTGTTATTTTAACCCCTAAATGTCCTTTGGGCGTCGGCGCGTTTGGACCTGCTGTTTTCTCTCATCCCACGCGCGGATTAGAGTTATTTTCAATTAGCACTCCAACGTCCAGAGTGCTAACATCAAATTTAAAAAAAGGCAAAATCCGGGGAAATCAATTTACGCCCCCTCATTTTGCGAAATTGAATTTTAGTAAAATTTCAATTTTTTGTCAAGTATTTTTTAAACGGCCGGCCGCCTCTTGTCAGTAAGGCTTTTTCATGGCGACGGAATGGCTCTCGGCAATCAACGACAAACCTTTAAGGATCAGGTTTTCTTCTATCGTCTTAAAAAACTTAGTGAACGGTTTGACCAGCAGGGCGTCGCCTCCTGTCACGATAACTTTATAGGAGCGGCATTCCTTGGCCAAAAGCCGCGAAAGGATGCCGTCACACAAGCCGGCCGCGCCGAAAATAACCCCCGCGCGGATACTGGAGGCCGTGTCCCTGCCGACCAACTCGATCGGCCGGGCCAGTTCTACAAAGGGGAGTAATGCCGTTTTTTTATTCAAGCCTTCCTGCATGAGTCTGAGCCCCGGAACAATAAGCCCCCCCAGATATTCCCCTGTCCTGGAAACAACATCAAAAGTAATGGCCGTTCCAAAATCCACGATAATAAGACCTTTTCCGTAGAGTTTCAAACCGGCATAGGCATTGACAAGCCTGTCCTGCCCCACCTGGGAAGGGATCCTGTACTCATTCAAAATCGGCACGGAAAAATCCACGCCCGCCATGCGGGCATCGATGCCAAAGGCCTGCCGGCAGACCTGTTTAAGGTTCTTGTTGAGATCAGGAACAACGCTACAGGCCAAAACGCGCGCGGCCTGCGGCTTCTTGAACACAGGCCCGGATTTCTGCCGGAAAACAGAAGCAGCCTTTTTGACATCGCGCAAAAGCGCTGTCGGGACCCGAAAGACATCGCAAACGCGTAAGCCCTTCAAAAACCCGACGGTCACATTGGTATTGCCGATATCGACAGCGATCGTAATCATTCCGTTTCACCCGCTTTCGTTAGATGGCCCGCGTGCACCGTATTCAAAAACCCGTTATCCAGCCGCAGGATGAGACCGCCATTATCGTCAAAATCCACGACATAGCCCTCCACCACATAATGTTCGCTGACTACGCGTACCCTTTCCCCCATGACCAAACCCGAACATGCTTTGACCTCATCCCGCAGCCCGCTGAAACCCTGGGTCAGTTTTTCATATAAGGCGTCCAGATGCCGCACCACGCTATGGGCCAAATCAGAAATGTCGATTTCTCTTTTAAGAATCTGGCGGATAGACACGGCGTCTTTCGGCAAATCTCCAGGCTCATGATTGACGTTAACGCCCAGACCCACCACCACGTAAGACAGCCGGTCGGCCTCAAGGCTCATTTCGGTCAGGATGCCGGCGATTTTTTTTCCGGCCACCAACACGTCATTGGGCCATTTGATGAAGACGTCCTCCACGGAAAGCTCCTTTAAGGCGCGGACAACGGCCAAGGCCGTAATCAGCGTCACGCGGGGCAATCTCTGGATCTCCATATCAGGCCTTAGAATAAAGGAACAATAAAGCCCTTTTCCATAAGCGGATTCCCACGTCTTGCCGAGCCTTCCCCTTCCCTGGGTCTGTCCATGCGCAAAAAGAACGGTGCCCTCAGGCTCTCCATCTTTTGCCAAAAAATGGGCCAGGTCGTTGGTCGATGTCACGCGGTCGTAAACAAGGACCTTTGTGCCCACGTGTTTGGTCCCCAGGGAACGCCTGGTGGAACGGGTCTCAATGGTTCTGGGTGTGCCTGTATCCATATTTTAGCTTATAGCCTATGATGTCTTGCTTATGGCGTATGGCTTATAGCAAAAGCAATTGAGGGACCAGGGGCTTGTGTCAGGCTACCCCTTATTTGTTGGCTTAATATCCAATTCCCAAGCTCCAAATCCCAAATAAATCCCAATTTCCACCTTCTTACGGCCATCACCCCTCGTCATTGGATACCTGTTTTTTGGCTCGCCTGTCTTTTTTTCCGCGGATCTTTTTTTCCGTAGGATCGAGGCCGCCGAATGGCATATGCCCCTTGCCTTCTTTTAACCGCTTGATCTCGTCACGCAGGGCCGCGGCCTCTTCAAACTTCAAATTGCGCGCCGACAACTCCATGTCCTTTTGGAGACGCGCGATCAATGTCTCGAACTCAAACTCATCTTTTTTCTGGCCTGCCAGCCGGGCCAGATAAGTCCTGGCCTCTTCCTCTTCCTGGAGGCTTTCGCGGATCTCCTTGCGGATGGAAGACATGGTAATGCCGTGCGTTTCATTATACTCCAGCTGAATTTTTCGTCTACGCCGGCTTTCCCTGATCGCCGTCGCCATGGAAGCCGTGACCTTATCGGCGTACATGATCACTTCACCCCTCTCATGCCTGGCGGCGCGGCCGGACAGCTGGATCAGGGAAACGTCGGACCGCAGGAAACCTTCCTTGTCGGCATCCAGGATCGCGACCAGAGAAACCTCGGGAAGATCAAGTCCTTCCCTCAAAAGATTGACTCCGACCAGACAGTCAAACACCTTTTTTCTCAACTTGCGCAGGATCTCCACGCGTTCAATCGTATCGATTTCCGAATGAAGATAGGACACCTTGATGCCCTTCTCCTCCAGATACTGACTGAGATCTTCCGCCATGCGCTTGGTCAGGGTCGTCACAAGGACCCGTTCATCCTTCTGGCTGCGTTCCTTAATCCGCTCTTCCAGATCCTGCACCTGGCCGCGCGTCGGCTTTACGATGATCTCGGGATCGGGAATCCCTGTGGGGCGCACGATCTGTTCGGCGGTAATACCGCCGGATTTCCCGGCCTCGTAAGGCCCGGGCGTCGCGGACACAAAACCCACGCGCGGGACAAGGCTCTCGAATTCCTCGAATTTCAACGGCCTGTTATCCAGGCAGGACGGAAGCCTGAACCCGAAATCAACCAGGACTTCCTTTCGGGCCCGGTCCCCTTCGTACATCCCCCTGATCTGCGGAATGGAAACATGGCTCTCGTCGATAAACATGAGATAATCGTCAGGGAAATAATCCAGCAGGCAATAAGGCCGCGATCCGGGTTCCCGAAACGACAGGTGCCTGGAATAATTTTCTATCCCGTGGCAATACCCGACGACACGCAGCATCTCCATGTCGTATCTGGTCCTCTGTTCCAGCCGCTGGGCCTCCAGGAGCTTGTTGGCGCCCCGAAGTTCACGCAGCCTTGTCTCCAATTCGGCCAAAATCGACTGCGATGCCCGCTCAACGGCCTGCGGCGACACAATGTAATGTTTGGCCGGATAGATGCCGGTCTTCTCCAGATCTGCGCCGATCTTGTTACCGGAAACTGGGTCAAATTCGTAAATCCTGCGGATGGTATCGTAGTCGATCTCCAGGCGCACGGCTTTTTCGGCATAGGCCGGAAAAATATCCACGACGTCGCCCTTGACGCGCACCCTGCCGCGTTTGAAATCATAATCGTTGCGTTCATACTGGATCGCGATCAGGCGTCGCAGGATATCCTGACGGCTCACCGGCTCACCCACCCGCAAAAACACCATGTATTCCCTGTAATCCCTGGGGCTTCCCAGATTATAAATGCAGGACACGGACGCGACGATCAGGCAGTCGGACCGGGAAAACAGGGATGTCGTCGAAGACAACCGGAGGCGGTCGAGCCTTTCATTGATGGAAGAATCCTTTTCAATATAAGTGTCTGTCGCGGGAACATAGGCCTCGGGTTGATAATAATCGTAGTAACTGACAAAATATTCAACGGCGTTGTCGGGAAAAAATTCCTTGAACTCAAAATACAACTGCGCGGCCAGGGTTTTATTATGGGAAATGACAATGGCGGGCCTGTTCATCCGTTCGATGACATTGGCCATGGTAAAAGTTTTGCCGGAACCCGTCACGCCCAAAAGGGTCAGGGATTTTTTGCCGCTCCTGAAACCGGCGGTCAACTTATCAATGGCCTGGCTTTGGTCGGCGGACGGCGAAAACGGGCTTATGAGCTTAAAATCAGACATGGCCTTTGGAATCTCTTGAAGAAGGATCTTTTTTAAAAGACTTTCGTGATTTCAAGCGAAACATCCAGGGCGGGAGCCGAATGCGTCAAGGCGCCCAGGGAAATGAAATCCACGCCTTTGATGGCGTAACTGCGGATATTGGCCAGGGTGATGCCTCCGGAAAGTTCCAGCAGGGGCCTGGGGGTCCGTCCGGGAAAAACCCGGCGAAGAAGACCGAGCGCGGCGCGTACATCCTGAGGTTTAAAATTATCCAGCATGATAATATCGGGGCAGAGGACAAGGGCTTTTTTGAGCTCCGCGAGATCTTCCACCTCTATCTCAAAGGGGACATCGCCCCTGCGCTGAACCAAAAGACCCGGGCCAGGGGTTCCCTTCAAGACAGCCAGATGATTGTCTTTGACCAGATACTGCTGCGCCAGGTCAAACCTGTGGTTTCTGCCTCCCCCGCAAGCCACCGCGTATTTTTCCAGCGCGCGCAAAAGGGGCGTCGTCTTTCGGGTGTCTAATATCCGCACGCCGCTTGTCCCGACGGCCTTGACGGCGCGCCTGGTCAGTGTCGCGATGCCCGACAGATAGCCCAAAAAATTCAAAGCCACCCGTTCGCATGACAAAACAGAACGCGCCCGTCCCTTCAGGATCATCAGGGTTTCCCCGCTCTTCACTCCTGCGCCATCCCGCTTTTTCATCAGGACATTCAATCGTCTGTCAAATGTCTGAAAAACATCGCAGGCGATGGCGAGTCCGCAGGCGACGCCGGTTTCCCCGGCCGTGATCCTGGCTTCGGCCCTCGCCTTTTCAGGGATAAAATCCAGCGTCGTGATATCGCGGCCGGCGGCATCTTCTTCAAGCGCCTTTTTGATCAAATCCTTGACAGGGAATTCATTGAAGCGCACGCCGGATCTCCGTGAGACGTTCTGACGAAATTTTCAACTCTTTGAGTTTTTTGCGCTCTCCCTCAACCACGGGAGCGGGCGCCTTGGCGACAAATCCCTTGTTGGACAAAAGGGCCTCTTTGCCTTTGATCTGCTTGCGGACCTCAAGGATTTCCTGGTCCAGCCTGCGGATCTCGCCGGCGATATCAACCAGTCCCTCCAGAAGAAGATACAGATGGATATCCTTTTCCACAAAAAGGCTTAAAGAATTCGCGGGAACAATGTCCTCCTCCATGATCTGAAGGTTTTCGATCTGTCCCAGATGACGGATCACGGGCAGGACCTGTTCGAAAGAGCGCCTTTTTTTCTCACCCGCCCACACCTTCACGTTCAATTTTGCCGAGGCGGAAAGCTTGAGCTCATGGCGGCGTTCGCGCAGAAGAAAAACGCTCTGAAAAACAGCGCGCATCTGGCCTGCGGCCTGTTTATCGTCGTATGCCTTGACAGGTTTCGGCCAAACGGAGACGGCCATGGACCGGCCGGGATCCGCTCCGGGAAGCTTGGAGGAAATCTCCTCCGTGATGAACGGCATAAAAGGATGCAGCAACAAGAGGGAATTCTTCAGCACATAGACCAGGATCTCCTGCGTGTTTTTTTCCGCGATGGAAGGCTTGGCGATTTCCAGATACCAGTCGCAGAAAGAATGCCAGAAAAAAGCGTACAATTCCTGGATGGCTTCATGAAAACGGAAAGCGCCGGTGGCCCTGGTGACCTTTCGGACGGTTCCATTGAGTTCCGCGAGGATCCAGGCGTCGGCGACATTCAGCCGGCGGGCATCGATACCCTCGCCCCCGGCCTCAGAAGAAACATTCATCAGGATGAAGCGCGCGGCGTTCCAGATCTTGTTGGCAAAATTACGGCCCTGCTCAAACTTTTCTTTGGAGAGAAAAATATCGGAAGCGCTGGCCGAGACAAGGCTGAAACGCAGCGCGTCCGCGCCGTAGGTTTCAATGACCTCAAGAGGATCGATGCTGTTTCCCAGGGACTTCGACATTTTTCGTCCCTGTTCGTCGCGGACCGTGCCGTGGATCACGACATCCCGGAAAGGGATTTCCTTCATGAACTCGCATCCCGCCATGATCATGCGCGCCACCCAGAAAAAAATGATTTCCGGGGCCGTGACCAGAACATTCGTCGGATAAAAATACGCCAGGTCCCTTTTCTGCTCATCGACCCCCTCTTGCCCCGCCGCTGACTCCTGGGAAAACGGCCACCCGAAAGTCGCGAACGGCCAGAGCCAGGAAGAAAACCAGGTGTCCAGGACATCAGGATCCTGTTTCAAATCCGTGGCCCCGCATTCCGGGCATCTCTGAGGCCTTGTCCGCGAGACAATCACTCCGTGAGGCGCTTTCTCCCTGATCTTCTGTTTTCTCCCCGGCGACGGCCGGTCCTCTGGCAGCCCATTCGCCTGTTCCTGACAATGCCGACAGTAGTAAACAGGAAGCCTGTGTCCCCACCAGATCTGTCTGGAAATACACCAATCCTTGATGCCTTCCATCCAGTTCAAATACACTTTTGTCCAACGCCGCGGCGTGAATTTGATCCTGCCTTTTTTAACGGCCTCCAGGGCCGGTTTCGCCAATGGCTTCATGCTCACAAACCACTGCTTGGACAAATAAGGTTCAATGATCGTATGACACCGGTAGCAATGGCCCACCGCGTGCGCGTGGGCATCCACTTTGAGCAGGAGTTTGCGTTCCCTCAAATCCTCCAGGATCGCCTCCCGGGCCTCAAATCTGTCCATACCCGCGTATTCCCCGGCATGATCATTGAGCACCGCGTCCGGGCGCATGATATTGATAAATTCCAGGCCGTGCGACTGGCCCATGCGATAGTCGTTCGGGTCATGCGCGGGCGTGACCTTCACGCAGCCTGTCCCGAAAGCGGAATCAACAAGCGGGTCCGCGATGATCCTGATCTCGCGATCGATCAAAGGCAGGACCAGGGTTGAGCCGACGAGATGTTTGTATCTGCTGTCTTTCGGATTCACGGCAACGGCCGTGTCGCCCAGCATCGTTTCCGGGCGAGTGGTCGCCACGACAACGGCATCCTCAAACAGAAAACCGTCTTTTTTCGTTTTTTTTGTCTTCGATATCCGGCGCCCTTTTCCGGGGATCTGCTTCAGCGGATATTTGATGTAATACAATTTGCCTTCCAGATCATGGTGAGGGGCTTCCTCATCCGACAAGGCTGTTTGGCACCGGGGACACCAGTTGATGATGTAATCCCCCTGATAGATGAGGCCCTTTTCATAAAGCGAAACAAAAACATCCGTGACCGCCCGGGAATAACCCTCATCCATGGTGAAGCGTTCCCGCTGCCAATCGCAGGAGGCGCCCAGGCGCTTGAGCTGACGGATGATCGTTGAGCCGTAATCCTTTTTCCACTGCCAGACGCGCTCAATGAACTTCTCGCGGCCCAACTGGTCGCGGGTCAGGCCCTCTTTGGCGATCTGACGCTCGACGACATTCTGCGTCGCGATACCGGCATGATCCGTGCCCGGCATCCAAAGCGCCTCGCATCCCTGCATCCGCTTCATGCGGACGAGGATATCCTGCAGGGTATCATTCAGGGCGTGGCCCATATGCAGAATGCCGGTGACATTAGGAGGAGGAATGACAACCGTGAAAGGCTCTTTATCCTTATTCACCGAGGCATGGAACAAAGGCGTCTGCGACCAAAGATCGGCCCACCGCTGTTCGGTCTGCCCGGGATTATACTGACCGTCTAATTCAGGACCCTGACTGCTCATACGGCCTTCTTCGCTCCGTCTTTCAACAGCTTGAATTCCATGCTGTCGACCAGCGCAAGCCAGCTGGCTTCGATAAGGTTCTCGGAAACCCCAACCGTAGTCCAGGAATCATGCAGATCCTGGGACTGGATAAGGACGCGCACCTTGGCGGCCGTTCCTTCTTTGACATCCAGGACCCTGACCTTGAAATCCGACAAATGCATCTCGCTCACTTTCGGATAAAAGGCCTTCAGGGCCTTTCGAAGAGCGTTATCCAGGGCGTTGACCGGACCGTCTCCGTCGCTGGAGGTATGCTCCTGCACGCGGCCCACCTTCAGCTTGATGGTCGCCTCCGAAGTCAGTTTTCCCTTCTGACGCTTCTCGACGATCACGCGAAAACCCTCCAGCTCAAAAAACTTTTTGTACTGCTTGAGCGCCCTCTTGATCAGGATCTCAAAACTGGCGTCCGCGGCCTCGAACTGATAGCCCTGATGCTCCAGATTCTGCAGAAGCTTCAAGACCTTCTTGGTATCCGGGGAATCCTTCTTCAACTGCAGTTTGAGCTCTTCGGCCTTGGTCAAAATAGGCGATTTTCCCGCCAGCTCCGACACGAGGATCCGACGGGCGTTCCCCACGCGTTCAGGCTCCATGTGTTCGTAACTGCGCGGGTTTTTATAAATGGCGTTGATGTGCACCCCGGCCTTATGGGCGAAAGCGGACTTGCCGACGAACGGCTGGTTGTCCACCTGTTTCATATTGCTGATCTCGCTGACAAAATGCGAAACATCGGTCAGGGTGGTCAATTGTTCGTCGCTGACGCAATCCAGCCCCATCTTGAGTTTCAGGATGCCGATCAGAATGATCAGATCCGCGTTGCCGCAGCGTTCTCCGTAGCCGTTGATCGTTCCCTGGATATGCGTACATCCGGATTCAATGGCGGCGATGGAATTAGCGGCCGCCAGCCCCAGGTCGTTATGCCCGTGGAAGCCCAGAGGCAGACGCACCTTCTCGCGGACATCCTTGATCACCGATTTTAAGGTGGATGTCAGGGTCCCTCCATTGGTATCGCAGAGGCAAAGCAGACGCGCACCGCTCTCCTGGGCAGCCAGCAGCGTAGCCACCGCGTAGGAGGGATTATTCTTGTAGGCGTCAAAGAAATGTTCCGCGTCATAGACGACCTCGACGCCTTTGGATACCAGATAAGTCACGGAATCCCTGATGATCTCGAGATTTTCCTCAAGCGTCACCTTCAGGACATCCTTGACGTGCAGGTCCCAGCTCTTTCCGAAAATCGTTACGACAGAGGCCCCGGAACGCAGAAGACCGCAGAACACTTCGTCTTCCCGCGCGGAAACGCCGGCCTTGCGCGTGGAACCGAACGCCACGAGTTTGGCGTTTTTCAAAGGGCGCTTGCGGAACTCTTCAAAAAACACCCTGTCCTTGGGGTTGGCCCCGGGAAAGCCGCCTTCGATATAAGCGATACCCAATGCATCGAGCCTGCGGGCGATCTTGATCTTATCCAAAACAGAATAAGAGATGCCTTCCGTCTGCGAACCGTCGCGCAATGTCGTGTCATACAGCTCAATCGTATTCATGGGGCAGCCTCTTTCTTTCTAAGAAATCCTTTTGCGTTCTTTATCCAAGCCTGAATTTCGCGTGGATCGATTTGACCGCTTTTTCAGCGTCATGCTTCTTGATAATACAGGAGATACTGATCTCGGAAGTCGTGATCATGCCGATGTTGATCTTTTTTTCCGCCAGGGCCTCAAACATGCCGGCGGCCACCCCGGGATGGGTCTTCATGCCCACGCCGACGATGGAAACGCGGGCGATATCTTTGTCTTCCAAGACCTTACCGGCCTTGATCTTGGGAGAAACCCTCCCCATCTCTTTTTTCGTCTTGGCCAAATCCGCCAGGGGGACGGTAAAGGAAACATCCGTATAGCCCTTGCGAGAAACGTTCTGGACAATGGTGTCGACATTCACGCCCGCTTTGGACAATTCGCGAAAAAGACGGGCCGCGATCCCGGGCTCATCCGGCACGTCGCAGACCGTCACCTTGGCCTCGTTCCTGTTCAACGTGACGCCACTGATAACAAAATCCTCCATTTTATCCGCCTCCTTTAAAATAAGTGTCCCCTCTTCAAGGGTAAAGCTGGATCTGACATGGATCGGGATATCGAATTTTTTAGCCACCTCTATGGATCTGGCCTGCATGACCTGGGCGCCCAGGGAGGCCATTTCCAGCATCTCATCGTAGGTAATCTGTTTCAATTTGCGCGCCCCGGGCACGATCCTGGGATCTGTCGTATAGACGCCCGCCACGTCCGTATAGATTTCACAGGTCCGCGCGCCGATCGCCTTGGCCAGGGCCACCGCCGTCAGATCAGAACCCCCGCGGCCCAGCGTCGTAATATCCTGGTCCTGCGTCACACCCTGAAAACCCGCGACGATGACTATCCTGCCCTGTTCCAGCGCCTGGCGGATGCGCCCTGGGCCGATATCCATGATCTTGGCCTTGGTGTGCGTCTTGTCGGTCATGATCCCGACCTGTCCGCCGGTAAAGGAGATCGCGTCATAACCCAGCTCTTCAATGGCCATGGCCAGAAGGGCGCAGCTGATCTGCTCGCCGGTCGATAAAAGCATGTCCATTTCCCTGGCCGGCGGGTCATGGGTGATCTGCTGGGCGAGCTCGATCAATTCATCCGTCGTATCTCCCAGGGCGGAAACGACAACCACGAGTTTCCAGCCCCGCTTCCTGTAGGAAACGACGCGCCGGGCGACGTTTTTGATCCTTTCCACATTGGCAACCGAACTGCCTCCAAATTTTTGAACAAGGACTTTCATGCTCGCTCCCCCTCCTTGCGTTCCTGTCGAAATCTCTGATCGGTTTTCGAATCCCTTCCTGATTCCTTTTCTCTTTGGCGAAAAACCCAGGCCTGACGAGCCTCTCCCAGCATGATCGCGGATAAAACCAAAAGAACCAGCGTGATCCCGGTCAACAAAAATTGACGGTTCTGAATATAAGCGAGGGCCTGAATGATCAAGGCCGCGATGGCCGTTACATACATCAGGATCGCCGGGATCAGCGTGTACCACATAGGTTTTTTTCGGATCATCAGATAACCGCTGACGATAAAAAGCGCAAGCGCGGCCACGAGTTGATTGGAAGCCCCGAAAACGGGCCAGATCCGGTTCCAGGCGCCGGAGAAAACCAAAAACCCGGCGGCCGCGACAACGATGAGGGTATTCAGGAATCTGTTGGAAAAACCCGTTAATTCTTCCGTCAGGTAACGGCAAACGCGCGTGGCCGTATCCAGCGTTGTCAGGATAAAGGCGTTGAGGATCATGACGGCGATATAAAGCCCGTAATCGCCGAAGAAAAATCTCGTCAATCCCGTGTATCCCATCCCGAAAAGGCAGATCGGGCCCTGGTCCCGAAGCAGCAGGCAAAGATCAGGGGTTGATTTGGCGATCCCGCTTGTGATGGCCAAGACGGCAACCAGGGCGACAACACCCTCGGCCACCATGGCGCCATAGCCCACGCGCCGGGCATAACGCTCATTGTTCAATTGCTTGGACGTCGTTCCGCTGGCGATGAGGGAATGAAACCCCGAAACCGCGCCGCAGGCGATTGTGACGAACATCATCGGCCACAACATGCCCTGCGAAGTGTTCCAGGACACGAACGCGGGCTGCCGGATCACGGGATGGCTGATCAACAACCCCAATAGCCCCATGCCCGCCCCGAACACAAGGAGAAAACTGCACAGGTAATCGCGCGGCTGCAGAAGCAAATTGACGGGAGTCACAGAAGCCAAAAAAGAATAAACCAGAAGAAGGACGGTCCAGGCCAAACCCGCGTTACCCGGCAGCCGCAGCGGCGCGAAATGCCCGGCAAAAACAAGCAGAGCCAAAAGCCCGAGGCCCAAGACGGTCGCCCCCGCGAGGTTCGTCTTGCGGACATAGATCAAATAGCCGGTCAAAAGCGCGACAGGGATAAGCCCCAGGGAAGGAAGCACGACCTTTGGTTCCGTCACAAAGGTCTTGGCGCAAAGATCCGTAAAAACAGCGATGACCAAAATCAGGGCGAGCCAGACAAAAATGGAAAAAATGAGACGCGCCCGGCGGGAAACGACATAAGAGGAAATCTCCGCGATGGACCTTCCCTCGTGGCGCACGGAAACCAAAAGCGCGGTCAGATCATGCACGCCGCCGATCAACACCGTTCCCAGGACAATCCACAAGACGGCCGGACCCCATCCCCAAAGGACGCATCCGATGACCGGTCCGATGACCGGGCCCGCCCCGGCGATGGAAGAAAAATGATGCCCGAAGAGAACCAGCCAGTTCTTGGCGGGCACAAAATCCACGCCGTCGTAACGGGAGACGGCCGGCGTCGGCCTCGAAGGATCGATCGCAAACAGGCCCGCGATCCTGCGACCGTAAAAATGATAGCCCGCCCATAACAAAACCAGGCCTGTGATCAGGATGACCAGGCTGTTCATCGCAACAACACATCCATAAGCTGATGGCCCTCAAAATGCACGGAACTTTTTCTGGCTTCCGCTTCCGTAAAAACCTCGAAGCCGTTGCCGGCGATCCCCTGCCCCATCATCGCCACACAGACGGCATCCGGCACGTGCTTTCGCATTTCCACGGGCGTGGCGTGGTCCGGCAGCACCATAAGCCTCCACCCTTCTTTTTTATCCTTGAAATGATTCAGGATCGTGCCGACGACATGCGTGTCAAAGCGCTCGATACAGGCGATCTTGTTGCGAAGGTCGCCGTTATGGCCCGCCTCGTCCGTCGCCTCCACATGGATAAAAACAAAATCGCGCGTCTCCAGGGCTTTTAAACCCGCCTCGGCCTTTCCCTGGTAGTTGGTATCGTAATAGCCGGTCGCGCCTTCGACTGAGATGACGTCCAGGCCGATCAGTTTCCCGATGCCTTTGATCAGGTCAACGGCGGAAATAACCGCGCCGGACAATCCGAATTTCTCCCTGAAAGAGGGCATGGTTATCTTCTGGCCCTGCCCCCAAAGCCAGATCATGGTCGCCGGATTTTCGTGCAAATCCAGCCTGACCCTGTTGATCTCCTGGCCGGCGAGGACTGCCTTGGATCGCTCCATCAGATCCAGAAGGACACCGCAGCCCTTTTTGCCTTTGGGCAAATGCCTGTTCACGGACTCGCCCAGGATATCATGAGGGGGAAAACAGCGGCACTGGATCAAATCTTCCACGCAATACCCTTTCAAAACCAAAAGGTGCCTGTAACTGACCCCGGGATAAAATGTCACCGCGGCAGATCCCAGGGCCCGGTTGAGCTCGGCGATCAAAACAGAGGCTTCTTTCGAAGAAATATGCCCGGCGCTGTAGTCCGCCATCTTCCCGTCGGAAACGGTCACCAGGTTGCAACGCAAGGCCACATCGCTGGCGGAAAGTTCCACGCCCAGATAGGCGGCTTCCAGAGGCGCGCGGCCGGAATAATATACCTGCGGGTCATATCCCATAATGGAGAGATTCGCCACGTCGGAAGCCGGGGCCAGCCGGCCGGGGATGGTCGTGGCCTCCCCCAGCATCCCGTTCTTGACAAGATAATCCATGTTCGGGGTCTGGGCCGCTTCCAGCGGGGTCTTGCCTCCCAGCTTCTCCAAAGGGTGGTCGGCCATTCCATCGGGGACAAGCACGATATACTTCATATATTCGCCGTCTTTTCTTTTAAGATTTTGAACAGGGAACGAACCAGGCCCGCTTTGGATTCCGACCTGGCCAGAACATCCGACGATCCCAGGATAAAGCCGCGATAACGTCCGTCCTGGAAACGGTTGGCCACGACGAGATCCGCCGAAGCCCGCTTTTTGGCTTCCAAGGCCCTTTTCAACAGGACGGCATCGCTCACCCGGCCTTCCAGTTTGAACATGACCAGAAAGGCCCCCGGGTTCAGACGCCTCATGAGATCAACCAGTTTTGGCGCCGGCCTCAAGCGAAGGATCAGCTGTTCATTTTTCGAGGAGATCTTCCCCTCGACAGGTTCCATCAGATAATCGCTCACGGCAGCGCAGTGCAGGATCAGGTCATAGCGCCGGCGCGTCAGGGTTCGCGAGATCAATTTCAAGAGTTCGTCAAAATATTTAAAACGGGCCACGCGCGCGCCCTGCGGCGAGTCCGCGTGGGTGGCCGGCCCCAAAAACAGGTCCGTTCGCATGCCGCAGGATACGGCCTCCCTGGCCAGAAGAAAACCCAGCTCTCCGGAAGACGTATTGCTGATGACGCGGACGTCATCAATAGGCACCCATGTGGGCCCCGCGGTTATGAGGATTTTTTTTCCTCTTAAGGACGGCGCGTTCATCTAAAATCCGATTTCTTTACGAATAGCTTTGAAGTCAGGCTTGATAATTTTAGGCGTGCGGACAGACGCGATGGCGCGGTCCGGATCTTTGAGTCCGTGACCGGTCAGAACACAGACCAGGGTGGCCTTGTTTTTTCCGGAAGACTGCCGTTTAAAATAGCCCGAGCGGGCAAGCTTAAGGACGCCAGCCACAGACGCCGCGGACGCAGGCTCCGCGAACACACCCTCGCTGACGGCCAAAAGCCTGTAAGCGCTCAGGATCTCCCTGTCGGTGACGGTCTGAATCAAACCGCCGGATTCATCGCGGGCGGCTAAGGCGTATTGCCAGCTGGCAGGATTGCCGATCTTGATCGCTGTCGCGATGGTTTTAGGGTCCTTGATCGGCTTCCCTTTGACGATGGGAGCGGAACCAGCCGCCTGGAAACCAAGCATTTTCGGAAGAGATCGTATCCGGCCGGCCTTCTGATATTCCTTGTATCCCTTCCAGTAGGCTGTAATATTGCCGGCGTTCCCGACAGGAATGGCATGAAAATCCGGGGCGCGCCCCAGGGCGTCGCAGATCTCAAAAGACCCCGTTTTTTGCCCTTCGATCCGGTAAGGATTAACGGAGTTGACAAGCGTAATGGGATATTGAGCGGCGATTTGACGGACCAGGACCAGGGCGTCATCAAAGTTTCCCCTGACAGCCAGGACCCTGGCGCCATGGATCAGGGCCTGGGCCAGTTTTCCCATGGCAATGGCGCCCGCCGGCAAAAGCACAACGCACCTGATCTTGGCCCTGGCCGCGTAAGCGGCTGCCGAGGCGGACGTATTGCCTGTGGAAGCGCAGATGACTGCCTTTGAACCGGCTTCCACGGCCTTGGAAATAGCCATCGTCATGCCGCGGTCCTTAAAAGATCCCGTCGGGTTAGTGCCTTCATATTTCAAATAGAGCCGGCATCCGGTCAGATCGCTCAAAACGGAAGAAAAAATCAACGGCGTATTCCCCTCGTTCAAGGTCACGACAGGCGTCTTTTCGCCGACAGGGAGAAACTCCCTGTACTTATGAATCAAGCCCTGATAAAACATGCTCTCAGACCATGGTCTCATTTAATCTTCCATCCTGATTTTTGTCGTCTTCCCCTTCACGATAGCCAGCCGGTCGATCGTCTCCAGCGCCTGCCTCATATGCTTCTCAGGCACATGATGGGTAATCATGACAACGGGGACAAATTTGGCGCGCTTGCGCTCTTTCTGGCTCACCTGAGCGATACCGATATGATACTTTCCGAGAATCCCGGAAATCCTGGCGAGGATGCCGGGCTTATCAATGGCCATAAACCTGAGATAATAACGGCTCAGGATCTCGTCGCGGCGCCGCACGCGCCTGACCCTTGGCTGCGCCTTCACCCTCTCCTGCGGCGAGGCCTGCGCGTCCTGACCAAGATCTACAATATCGCTGATGACTGCGGATGCCGTAGGAGAAGCCCCGGCCCCCCGGCCGTAAAAGAGCATATCGCCTGCCATGTCCGACTTCAGCAGCACGGCGTTAAAAACCCCGTTCACGCCTGCCAGCATGTGATCCTTGGGCAAAAGGGTCGGATGGACCCTCACTTCCAGGTCTTCCCGCGCTTTCTTGGCGATCGCCAAAGGCTTGATGACCAGGCCCATTTCTCCCGCGTAGCGGACATCCATTTCGGAAATTCCGGAAATCCCTTCCCGCACGACAGACTCCAGAGGCACAAGCTTGGAGAACAACAGGTAGCACAGAATGATCAGTTTGTGGGCCGCGTCCACCCCTTCGACGTCAAAACGCGCGTTGCGCTCCGCGTACCCTTTCTTTTTCGCCCGGCTCAAGGCCTCGGAAAAACTCAAGGAATCCTGCGACATCTTGGTCAACAGGTAGTTGGAAGTCCCGTTAATAATGCCCCAAAGGGAATCCACGCGGTTAACCACAAGGCCTTCCCTCAACGCCTTGATGATGGGAATACCGCCGCAAACAGAGGCTTCAAATTTCAGCTGTTTATGACTGCGCGCCGCGACCCCAAGCAGCCCGACGATCTCGCCTGACAAGAGGGCCTTATTGGCGGTCACCACGTGCTTGCCGTTCCTTAAGGCCTGGACGATCAATTCTCTGGCCGGATGATGGCCGCCGATCAATTCAACGACCACATCGATCTTCTCATTTCTGAGGATATCCTGCGGATCCGTGGTAAAGCAGGATGAGGGAAGGCCTAATTTGGCGGCCTGGCTTCTGCGTTTGTCGCAGGCCAAAAGCAGGTGGACATCCACCCCGCTGCGCTGCAGGATCAGGCCTCTTTTTTCCCGCAAGGCCTTGACCACCCCGGAACCGACCGTGCCTAAACCGATCACACCCACATGAATTTTTTTCACGCGTCTCCTTAAAGAGTTGCCTTTGCGGGCCAGAAGGCCATCACCCACCGGCCGGGGCCTACGAACACAAGGCCCAAAAACACGGCGCCGTCTTCAATGGCATGGGCCGCCGCCATCAGTCCCTGTCCTTTGGAAAAATGCATGGACGCGGCCACCGCCATCACCAAAAAAAGGAAAAAACAAGCCGGCCTGAAAAAAATCCCAGTCAGGACACAAAGGCCTCCGGCAGCCATGACCACGCTGGCTAAAAACCCCCAAAAAACAGGCCAGAAAAATATTCCGACTGCATTGACCGCGGACCCGACTTCTCTCCAGGCCCCGGGGCCGGCCATTAATTTCGGCAAACCATAATAGAGGAACATGGGCCCTAAAACACAGCGGATCAGCAAAAGGCCTGCGTCGGCGTATTTAGAAACGTCAAAACCTGTCATCCTCTTTCCTTATTCTCCTGACCAACATCCGGAAAAAAAATTTAAAAGTCGGGGCGAGCGGACTCGAACCGCTGACCCCTTGAACCCCATTCAAGTGCGCTACCAAACTGCGCTACGCCCCGCTTTTAAATCTTATTCGAAAAATCAACCTCAAAAATGGAAATCCTGATCCTCCGCCCTTTTTTTCCGTTCCATCAGATTCCTTACCGCGGCCTTAGGGGAGGCCTTATGAAAAAGAACTTCGCATATCGCATGCGTGATCGGCATGGAAACTTTGTATTTTTTGCTTAATCCCAGCGCGGAGCGCGATGTCAGGACGCCTTCGGCGACCATTTTCATGGAAGACAGGATCTTTGCCACCCGCTCGCCTTTGCCGATACGCTCCCCCACAGAATGATTCCGGCTCAAAGGATTAAAACAGGTCGTGACGAGATCTCCTAAGCCCGAAATTCCCGCGAACGTGTCCCGCCTGGCGCCCATGGCCGCTCCCAATCTTGACATCTCTGCCAATCCACGGGATACGATGGCGGCCTTGGCGTTCGTCCCGAATCCAAGCCCGTCGGAAATCCCGCAGGCGATGGCGATGATATTCTTTAAGCTTCCGCCCAGTTCCACGCCCACGACATCGGCATTCGTATAGACCCGAAAGGATCCGGACATAAAAACATCCTGGACTTTTTCCATCAGGGCGCGGTCATCAGAAGAAACAACAGCCGCTGTGGGAACATGACGCACCACCTCCGCGGCGATCGTCGGGCCCGAGAGGACCGCCAGGCGCTCGCTTTTCCAAACCCGGCGTATGACCTGTGTCATCCTCAGGAGTGTTTTCTCCTCGATACCCTTGACGACGCTGACAACAGGCAGGCGGGGAGAAACAAAAGCCCTGCTTTTCTCAAGCACCCCCCTGAGATAATTGGAAGGAACAGCGGCCACGATCAAATCCATATTGTCCAGGCCCGCGAACGAAGAAGTGATTTTCAGGCCTTTGGGCAAAAGAACGCCTTTCAAATACCGCGGATTCAGCCTATGGTCTCTCAAATACCCAGCGTAATCCTCAAAAGGGCTCCAAAGAGTGACATCCATCCCCTTTTCAAACAAGAGGATGGAAAGAGTAGTACCCCAGCCTCCATCACCTAAAACCGTGATCTTTCTGATTTTTTTCGTCATCAAGCTGTTTAGTCTTTTATTTATAACTGGTTATGGAAAATCATCAGATGGAATGTATTATTTTACAAAAAGGGATGCAGAATGTCAATATATTCGTTGGGAAGGGGTCAAGAAGGGCTATTCTTTGTGGGAAATGAGATTGCGGATCTGCGGCAGGTGATCGACCGCTTCCTTTCTGCCCCGGCTGATCAGGTCCTCGGCATGCTCAAAATCCGACCAGCAAACTCCTGTCATATCAGGGTGGAGACAGACGTCGAACGGGTTCAGGCAGCGCATCTCAGCCATCAGATATTGCATGGATTGGATCGTGGAGACAATGACCCCGAAAATATTAGGGTCCATCCACTCCTGCAGTTTGTGCCGGAAATAATACCAGGGATAGCGCAATACCCCCTGCTTGAGAAAATCAGGACTGACCCTTTTTTGAACGGACAATTCATATGTCCTGGCGATTTCATCGGGACTCGGCAGGACATTGACGGCAATGATCTTTCTCGCTCCGGCATTAACCAAAACATCCGTAGGCAGAGGGTCCACAATGCCACCGTCCATGTAATATTTTCCCCCCAGGCTGTAAGGCGCGAAAACGCCGGGAATCGAAATGCTGGCCATCACGGCATCCACCAGCCTGCCACTTTCGAAGACAACCCGTTTCATGGTCCGGCAATCGCAGGCTACCGTGCGGAAAGGCATCTTCAAGTCGCAAAACGTCTTCTTTCCCAGATAGCGTTTTAAAAAAGACTTCACGTGCCTGCCGCGGATCAATCCCCGTAAAGGAAAGGTCAGATCATCCGGCCCCAAAAGGTATCTTTTTTTGTTGTTCCGCAAAATGATCGTGTGGATCTCTCCGGCCGAATACCCCGCCGCCCAGAGGGCCCCGATCAAGGCTCCGATGCTGGAGCCGCAGACCATGTCGATGGCAACGCCTTCCTCCTCGAGGGTTTCCAGCACGCCGATATGGGCCAGGCCCATGGCAGACCCGCTTCCCAGCGCCAACCCCACCAGGACCTCTCCCAGCTGCCGGGAAATCCGGCGCACGCAACGGGCATAAGGCGTCAGGGGATTGAAAGAAACCAGAAAAGGATCGTCCTCGCTCTGAGGCGGAAGCGTGGCGAAAACGGGCAGCCTGAATAACGACTCTTCCTGGCAGATGGACAGCTTCCTCCCGCGTCCATGCGACTCCTGTTCTTCGACAACCAGAAGGCGCAGTTTTTTTCTCGGCATGGCCTTATCCAGGAGCCCTGACATCTCAAAAAGGCGCGAGAGCCTGCGCACGGAATCAACATCCGGAGCGGTCAACAAATGAACGGCGTCCGATTGGGCCAGGACCTTGAAGGCCTGCGGACCGAAATCCGGCGGCACGTGCAAAAGACAGTAATGATAGTCATTGACCAGAGTGGTCAGCAAAGCGATCAAAGGGGCCACGTCGCTGGCCCCTTTGTGTCCGCAGACGCCCAGCACTTCAATGCCTGTGTCCGTCCTGACGATATTGCGAAACACGTCTGCGGAATTAAAAAACTGCTCCCAGGCCAGATAACAGGAAGAGGCGCTGATGCCCAAGACCCGCCGTATAGGCGAATCCTCATGCTGCAAATCCACAAGAATGACTTTTTTCTGCGTTTCTTTCCTGAGGCTCACCGCCAGATTCAGGGCGTAAAGAGCGGCATCCCCGGCGATCAGGGGATCGCCGTAAATGGAAACAATCGTGCTCTCAAAGATGGATTTGTGGTGGAGGTCCTTGCGTTTCAGGCGGCGGGAAAGCATCTGGCTCAGGTCGATGGCCAGACGCGGAATCTGCCGGAGGATCTTTTCAAACTTTTCCCGGGATATGCGCACGATCGCGGTGTCGTTGACGGCCCTGGCGCTGACGGAATGCGGCTCGCCGGTTAGAAGAGAAATAAAACCGAAGTACTTCCCCCTGTAGATATGTTCCAGTGTTTCTTCGGCGCCGTCCCTCTGCGCGTAGATCTGCACGCGTCCCGTCAAAATGCAGTAAAAAGCGTCGGGAGAATCGCCCTGGCTGTAAATGATTTCGGATGGCCGGTATTGCACGACCTCCATGGCGGAGTAAACCAGCTCCTTTTCGCGGGCATCCAGATCGGCAAACAGCGGGATGTGCTCGAAAATCAGCGACTTATCCAGGAAAAGCGGATTTTCCATAGGAATAAAAAATCAGGCGATGCTCTTGTCGGTCTTCTTTGTGCGGATCTTGGCCACTTCCCAGGAATAATCGTAAAGATGCAGGCCTTTGGAAGCGGCGACGATTTCTCCGTCCTCCACGCCGATCATCTCGGCCATATACTGCTTAACCAGCTGCAATCCTCCCAGATTCGAGGGAAATCCGCCCCAAAGGTCCCAGGAGCGGAAATAAAGAATGAAGTGAAGTTTGTGGTCCCTGATCTTTGTATCGATGAGCCTGAGACAGGGAGGGTCCTGCAATTGGATGTCCGACGGCATTCCGATCTCCATGACCGCCTGGTTCGTGCCGAACCCCTCCTCCCGATACATACGAATGACTTCTTCAATCTGATTGACGTGAAGGGGCAGCTCCCGGACCATGCGACGGCCGGCGCTGTCTTGCGCGATCCGCACTTTGGGATCAACCAGCCTCTCTCCGTAAGTGTAATCCTCTGTCGCCGTCTTGGCGCCGGTCAACAGATACGAAAGATATCCCTGCACGTAGTCCATATCCGTCGGCGCGGGGATATTGAGTCCTTCGGGAATAATGGGAATGATCTGATGGGAAGGTTTGCGGACGCGGACAACGACAAAATCGAATTCAAGACGCTTGGCCCCTTTATAGCTGCCCCGTGTGATCGTATAGACACGGCCCTTCTCAAGAATAACGCTCAAGGCCTGAAACCAGGCGTCATCCAGATCAAAGGCATCGATAAAAACGGGCGACAAAAAATTTTCAGGCATGCTTTAAGCCTTAGGTCCGAGCAGGCGGTTGATCTCCTCCAGCAATTCCTTGGGATCATAAGGTTTCGCCAGAAAAAAATTATGGCCGACTTCGTGGCCTTCCCGCTTCTCCTCCCTCTTGGTGTAGAGACACGTCAAAAACAGGATGGGGATCTGTCGCGTGAGAGGATCATTGTGCAGGATGGCGGCTGTTTCCGAGCCGTCCATATCCGGCATCAGGATATCGAGGATGACCAGGGCAGGCTGTTCCCGGCGGGCGATCTCCAGGGCCTCCTTGCCGCTGGAAGCGGTCAGGACATCATAACCTGCGCTCGAGAGCCTCTTTTCCAAAAGGGCCAGGACCGAAGGCTCATCATCAACAGCCAAAATTTTACGATTCGCCATGAGCGCCTCCCTGCTCTGTTTTCGCCGTCTTCTTGACGCGTTTGTCGATCTCTCCCAACAGCTCCTGCACGTCGTAAGGCTTGGCGATAAAAAAGTTCTGGCCCAAAAGGTGCCCGCACACCTTCTCTTCCTGTTTGGTAAAAAGACAGGTCAAAAAAAGAATGGGGATGTCCCTTGTTTTCTCCTCCGCTCGCAGGATTGTGGCCACTTCTGAACCATCCATGCCCGGCATCGCGATATCCAGGATGATCAGGTCGGGGGATTTCTTGTTGGCTATCTCAATAGCCTCCTTGCCGCTGGAGGCCTTCAAGACATTGTATCCGGCCTTGGACAACCGCTCTCCCAAAAGCTTTAAAACATCCGGTTCATCATCGACAATCAGCAATTTTCGCTTTTCCATAAGTCACCCCTTCATCCCCGCCGCAAGGCGGATCAACTCCTGCGCCAAGACTTTCCACAGAAGCCAATGTTGTTTTCCAATCTTTCAAGATCAAATCAGGAGCTCTTTTTATCCAATGCCATGCGAATGACAAAATTGAGCTTTTCCGGGTCATAGGGCTTTGTCAGGAAAAACTCACCCCCGGCCTGCTTGCCCATTTCAATGTCCTCCTTTTGCGCCAGGACGCTGAGAAAGACGATGGGGATCTCTTTGGTCGTATAATCCGATTTCAATTTCTTGCAAACCTCGATGCCGTTAAAATAGGGCATCATGATATCCAGGATGATCAGATCGGGTTTCATGGATTTCGCCAGTTCAATCCCGGCATATCCGTCCTCGGCGACCAGAACATCATATCCGAAGGAGACCAGCCTGAATTTCAAAAGGTTACGCAACCCCACCTCATCATCAATGATCAGAATCGTTCTTTTGTCTTCGGCCATCGGCTATCCGTTTTTTAAGGGAAGCGTGAATTTAAAGGTTGACCCCTCCCCCAACACGGATTCAACCCATATGCGCCCACCCATCGCTTCCACAAGGTTCCTGGAAATATAGAGGCCCAGGCCCGTTCCACCCACCCTGCGGACAAGGGTGGAATCCAGCTGGACGAATTTCCCGAAAAGGCGGCTGACTTCTTCGGGGGGAATGCCCACGCCTTCATCCCTGACCCCGAATTCTACATGAGCGTCCTTTTGCCTGGCCAACAGGACGATCCGGCTCCCCTCGCGTGTAAATTTGATGGCGTTGTTCACGAGATTCATCAGAACCTGCAGCAATCTGTCCCTGTCGGCCCAAACCGAAGGAAGGCTCTTGGGGCAATCCGTGACAAAAACCAGGCCTCTTTTTTCGATCTCGATCTTCACCAAATTGTACACCTGTTCGGCGATTTCGTAAACATGGCATTCCGCGGGATGGACCTTGAGAAGATTGGTCTGGATCTTGGAAATGTCGAGAATATCGCCGATCAGACGGTTCAGCCGTTTGATATTGGACAAGGCGATCCCCAGACATTCCTTCTGGCTCTTATTGATCTTCCCCTGCGTCTCATCCGCGACGATCTCAACGCCTTCCTTGATCGCCGAGAGAGGTGTGCGAAGCTCATGGGACACCATGGACACGAATTCCGTTTTGACCTTATCGATCTTTTTGCGCTCCGTGATGTCGCGGATATTGAACTGAATGATCTTGCGTTTTTCGACAAAATAAGTCGAGGCCCTCAACTCAACTTCCAGGGGTTTGGCTTTGCATGTCTGGATAAGGGCTTCGTCATAAAAAACAAAGGCCTTGTCTTTCAATTCATGAAAGGCCTTGCCGTAAACTTCGGCGTTCAGAAGAAAGGGCACATCCGCGTAATGGCGGCCCATCAGATCTTCCCTGGCGCATTCGAGCATATTGAGCAAAAAAGGATTGGCGTTGATGATATGGCCGTCCTGCGCGTCCACGATGAGGATGCCGTCCTGCGCCGATTCGAAAAGGTTCCGGAACATGAGCTCGGAGACCTGCAGCGCGCGCGACCGTTCTCCGATCAATTCCTCCAGATCCTGGGAATATCGCTTCAATTCATCTTCCATGCGTTTACGGTCCGTCACATCGCGGGAAATATGGATAATGCCGATGATCTTGCCCTTTTCGTCTTTTAAGGGGGACAGTGTCACGTCGATATAAACCTCACGGCCATCAGCAAGACGATGAATATGCGTGGCTTCGATGGTCCGGCCAGCTTTGATATCCTGAAAACTGCAGGCCTCACACGGTCGGCACCCATGGTTGTCGACCTCGCTGCATTTCTTGCCGACCACATCCTCCTTCTTGCGGCCATTCTGTTCCAAAAAACGCCGGTTCGCATCCAGGATTTTCCTGGAATCGCAATCCAGCACAAGCAGGGAATCGCTGATCGAGTCGATGACGTTGCGGGAAAGCGCGCGTTCGAATTCCAGCATCTCGACCATACGCTTGCGCTCCGTGATGTCCAGGGTCAACTCCAGGACCTGGACAACCTCTCCCCTTTCGTTTTTCACCGGCGTGCAGATCAGGAGAAAATCCATCACCCGACCGTCGGAAAAAACAGATCTTTGTTCCGCGGACTGGACCTCTCCTGTTTCCATCGCCTTGCGCGAAGGGCACTTCTCGCAAACCTCATCCCGGAACTGATAGGTCTCAAAACATTTCCTGCCCCGGAGTTTCTCGTTCTTTCCGAACCATCGTTCCAGAACTTCATTGACCCAGATAATATTAAAATCCCGGTCGATCAGAGACAGGCCCGCGCCGATGGAATCGGCGATTTTTTTCAGCCTGTCCCGTTCTTCCAAAACCGACTGCTCCAGCTTTTTACGGTCGGTGATGTCCTGGATAACGCCGTAAAAATATTTTTGGCCCGACTCATCCTCCCGCAGGACCGCGCTGTAGGAAGCCCAGACCGTCCGGCCCTTGCTTGTTACAAGCTCGGCTTCCTCGTTTTTGACATACCCCTGCTCCATGATCTTGCGGCTGATCTCGGCCCTGCGGCCCGGATCCCTGTATCTTTGGGCGATCGGCAAGCGATTCATCTCTTCAGGCGTGTCGGCATCCAGCATGGCCAGACAGGCGTTATTAAATTCAATGATCTTTCCGCCCGGTTCAGGCGTCGCGACAAAAACCCCGATATTGAGGTTATCGACAAGGTCTTTGTATTTTCTCTGGCTTTCCTTAAGCTCCTGCTCGGCTTTCTGGCGGCCCGACATATCAACCCCGATGCCGATATATCCGACGAGATCCCCTTTGTCGTTATGGAGACCGGCGATCGTCAAATCCATAAGAAAAACGCGGCCGTCCCTGCGCTTGAGCAGGCATTCCCTCTGAAGGATACCTCCCTGGCGGACCGTTTCCACGATGGCCTCAAACCCTTTCAAATCTTTTCCTGTTTTCTGCCTGA
Organism: Candidatus Omnitrophota bacterium; assembly: GCA_041649995.1. Lineage (GTDB taxonomy): Bacteria > Omnitrophota > Gorgyraeia > Velamenicoccales > Velamenicoccaceae > JBAZMA01. Next base: position 89,131 of record JBAZMA010000009.1, read on the forward strand.
TCTCTTCTTCAATTCTCCTCAAATCCGCCTCATCATGCCAAAAGTCGGGTTTTCTGCCGATGATTTCCTCGGATTTATATCCGAAGATCTCCTCAGACCCCCGATTCCACATTCTCAGATGCCCCTGGAGATCGGTCGCATTAATGGAGACCTGCGGCGCGCCGTCAAGGACCGATTTTAACTGCGCATGGGCGTCCGCCAGCCGCTCCTCATACCGCTTGTGCGTGGAAATATCCTGCGCCAGGCCCAGGGCGAAAAGGATATGACCCTGCGGATCCTTCACCGGAAATACGGTAAAGGCGATCTCCAGATTCTCTCCGGCGCGGTTTTTTTGGGACAATTCGCGGATCAATGTCTTTCCCTGAAAAACCTCCAGGATGTCACCCTCCAGGCGCGTCAAACCCAGGACATCGGTGATCCTGCGGCTCAGCAACGGGTCTTTTTCGTTGATGACATCCGCTTTCTCGTAACCATAGAGGCGTTCGGCACCGTGATTCCAGAAAATAAGGCGAAGGTCCCGGTCAAATCCGAAAATGGCGTTTGGAGAATTATTCAGGATGCCCCGGAACGTCTCTTCCGACCTGGCCAATTCCCTCTGCGTTTCCCGGAGGCTTAAGAGGGCCTTGTCGACATTATTCTTCTGAGTCAGCAACTCGATGCTCTTGAGCGCGAAAATGATCAGAAAAGCGTAACCGACAACCAGCAGGATCAGAAAGAGCATGCAGATCGTAATGATAAAAAGCCGGACGGCGTTGACCTGGCCCTGAAGACGGCTGGCATCCACTTCCATCCCCAGTAAAACAAGAACCGTGTCGCGCTCATCGACAACCGGAAAAAACAGCGTATAGACAGGCCTTCCTGCCCGGCCTTCGAAAGGTCCGAAAAATGTCGGATGCTTGGAATAGAAAGCGTCCGCGATAGCCCTTTGATGGATACGACTGAAAGAAGGAGAAACATCATAAGGAAAAACCTGCGGCACGCTCCCCACAATGAAGGAAAAACCGTCTTTGGCCGGAGTGACCAGGTAAAGGGCCTGCGCGTAGAACGAGAGGTCCGCCAATTGCGTCATGCGGTTATGCATCCGCAGAGTCTTTTTGTAGAGGGAAACGTCTTCGCCGGAAACATACTGACGGATGTCCGTCATTCCGATGATATCGGCAAGGTTCCTGGCATCAGAAAGGACCAGTTGCCTTAATTGGCGTTTCTCATACCGGTCGGCGGTCGACAAAAGGCGGTACCCGAAGAAAAAAAGGAGCAGGTAGAACACCAGAAAGCTGAAAACCAAAAAGCGTCTGCGGCGCTTTCCGCCCACCGTCCCTTCCGTCTGAATTGACAAAGCCGACTTCGTGGACAAATGGATCAAAAGAAAAGAAATCACGGTAACAATCAACGATCTGTAAAAAGCCAGGGGGATCCCTGAAATGAGCCTGAAAGAAGGCCAGTGAAGAAAAGGCGAGAAAAGGACTTGCCAGATCTCCCCCCTGTAAACCCCGCTTTCAATGAGAAGAAAAGCGTAGAGAAAAAATGCGACGCTGACAAACCTGTAAACAAAACGGGGCCTGGTCTTTTCCTGCCTTCTGGAATAGACCCAGAAAACAAAAGCGGCCGAAAGGGACGCGGGCAGGCCCAATAGGCACCTGACCAAAAGAGCATAAGAGCGCACGTCTTTGACCAGAAACAAACCGATAGCAAAAAAGAGATACGGGGTAAAATAGCCGACGCGGCGAAAAAGGCCGGAGGGCTCAGACGGGGATCCTCTTTTTAAAAAAAGGGATTGGTGGCAGAGATGGCTGTAGGAACTGATCGCGAATTGCCCAAGCGCAACAAAAGAAATCGTCAGAAAAAGCAGGCGCTGGGAGATAAAAAGGCTGTCTTGCTGGTAAGAGATGGACAAAAGGTCGAGCCATTCGTTAATGGCGTGGCTGAACCCGAACACGCCCAGCCAAAGCCAATCCATGGACCCGGGCCTTCCCGCCTTTTCCCTGGCGTGAAAAATGAAACCCGCAACGCCCAGCAAAAAAAACGCAGCCCCGTAAAAAAAATAGAGGAAATCGAGATTTTGAGAAAAAAATTCCTTCATGAATCTCCACTCTTATGTAAAAAGCTTTTAAAAAGACAACAAAAAAAGACTGCGTATTCAAACGGCAGTCCTGGGAGAATCGGTGCAATATACCGCGTCATAGATTTTTACCTCTTAATAAAAATGATTTAATCTATGATAACACAAAGACTTAGATGAGTCAACGCGGGGAAATAAAACCGCCAGAAACAAATTCAAAAAAGGGAATCATTAAATACGGATCATTGGAGCAGAATCGTTCGTGGGTTGGCTTCCCCAGCACCTTAATGAAAATTAGGCGGGGTCCCGCAAAGGGGGTTTCCCATTGATGTAAAAAAAAGAGCGGGAGATGGGAATCCTCCTCCCCCGCCTCGCATTCCTGCCTGCCTACAGGCAGGCGCGGCTCCGCCGTCGCCGGCCACATTACGCTCTCGTCACCTAAAGCGTTGCTTGCGCGCTTACAGCGCCTCCTGGCTGCCTCACCATCCCGGCAGCCGCGCTGTGCGGCCGGACTTATTCGTCCGGCCAGCGCCCTCGCTTCATCCTGCCTGACCTTCGGTCAGATCGAATACGGGGTTGGCTTCGATTCCCATTAGAACAAAAAAAAGAGCGGGAGATGGGAATCGAACCCACATAACCAGCTTGGAAGGCTAGTGTTCTACCACTGAACTACTCCCGCAAATATTTTAAGGCAGCGGGAGTAAATTTAGGTACCACCACTGCCCGCCTCATGAATTCGCCTTCCGGCGAATGAGGCGAGGTCTCGCCGCTTCCAGCGGCGGAAACTACTCCCGCAAATATTTTAAGGCAGCGGGAGTAAATTTAGGTACCACCACTGCCCG
>JBAZMA010000010.1:0-85037 GCA_041649995.1 Candidatus Omnitrophota bacterium
GCCGAAGACATGGACCTGGGTGTAGACGTCTTTGGTCCCTTTGGATTCCCTCAAAGTCCAGCCTTTGGGATAACGGAAAGAACACAAAGAGGACTGGTAGGACTCATAGCTTTTTTCCTGGAAAAACCGGAGCACAACCACGGCGCACACAAGGATCAATCCGGAAAAAACGATCATCAACAATGGACTCTTCTTCATTCCTCTTACCTCCTCCTCACCTAGTAATCCGGAAGGCCCGGATAATACAAACGGATGACTTCCTTGGCGTCGGCTTCTCCCAGGGCGATGACATCCGCCCATGAATCCTGGTCAAGGTCTGTCTGGCCACGCTTGATCTCATTCCACACGGCTGCGCTGTTGGAAAACGCGTGATATTCCTGGTCTATGCTGTCGCCGAGATTCAGGCCGCGCTCAGGCTGGCCCTGCGTGATATCGTTGGCCCACCAGGCATGCGTTCCTTCATGGGCCAGGAGTGCTGTGTGAACCTCTTTTGTTTTCTCAAACTGGTCCAGATCGATGCGGATGGTATTGAATAAAGGTTCATACCAGGCCAGGGCCTGATTATTGCAGGTGCCGAATCCGATCGTGACATTGTAGAGATCCAGGATATCCGCGATCTCTTCTCCCGCGCGCGCGGCGGTTAGTTCCTCCAGGGCTGTCTGGGCCGCCAGGGCGTATGTCGAAGTCGCCGAAGGCATAGCCGAAACAACGGTGGAAGAATAAGCCCCCTGATCGGCGTAAACGGCATCGATCCTGTAATAATAGTTGGTGTCATTCTCCGCGAACAGGTCCGTGTAATAATCCGCCGAAGCGTACCATTCGGATTCCAGAAGGCTGTAGTCGCCGTTTTCGGAAGTCGCGCGATAAATATTAAAATAGTCCGGCATGATTCCGACGCCCGTCCACCCAAGGCTGACAAATCCATCATTGCCTGTGGCCACGGGGATTTGGGTAAAACCAAAAACCGTCCCTTCGGCGCCGCCCGTAAAAACGTTCGAACTCGAATCCCCTTCGTCGCCTGAAGACCCGCCTGAAGAGGAACTGCCTGAACCGCCGCTCCCCGACCCTCCGCTGCCCAATCCGCCGCCCGAGCCCCCTGCGCCGCCTCCGCCGCCGCCCCCTCCTGAGGCCCCTCCTCCGGAAGACCCGCTGCCGTCTCCTCCATAACCGATGCCGCTATAGGTGTAAGCCACCGTGCCGTCGGCATACATGGAGATCACAATAGGTTTTTCCCCGGCCGTGTCCGGTTTGACGCGCTCGGCGAGGGCGACAAAATCATTCAGCGTCGCATTGATGACCTTATACCGGAATGTCTTGTCCTGGATCTCTATACCGGACAATTTTTCATTGATCTCCTGGGTGTTGGTGGCATTGACAAATGTTCCCGCCTTGGCGTGTTGCGCCGTTTCAGAGGCGCGGATCGCCTCGAGATTATTGACAGCTTCCGTATCCTCGCTTTTGGAAATAACGCGAATGTAAGAAACAATGGCAACGGACAAAAGGATGGCGACAACGACAACAATAATAACAATCTCGAGCAGGGTGAAGCCTCTCTTGTCGAGAGGCGGAATCCTGCCCGCCCCGTGCTTTGGGGCTGGCTGCGGGGTGAAGCCTCTCTTGTCGAGAGGCGGAATCCTGCCCGCCCTGTGCTTTGGGGCTGGCTGCGGGGTGAAGCCTCTCGTGTCAATTTTTACGAGAGGCGGAATCCTGCCCGCCCTGTGCTTTGGGGCTGGCTGCGGGGTGAAGCCTCTCTTGTCGAGAGGCGGAATCCTGCCCGCCCTGTGCTTTGGGGCTGGCTGCAGGGTGAAGCCTCTCTTGTCGAGAGGCGGAATCCTGCCCGACCCGTGTTTTGGGGCTGGATGCAGAAGTCTATTTCTGACAAAAATATTTCTCATAACACAAAGTCTAGCATATTATTACAACACATTCCAGCTTGATTAGAGTCTAGGGATTACACCTAAAACAACTACCGATTTCTGAATTCTGTCTTTGCTTCTGCTAATGAGCTTCTTTCGTCCTTCGTCCTTCGTGTTTTCGTCTCTCGGTTTCTGTGGACTGTGGCCCGTGGCCTGTCGACTGATTCCGTCCTTCGTCCCTCGGATTTCTGACTTCTTCTTTCAGAATTCAGCATTTCAATTCTTCATTCTTCATTGTTAATTCTTGATTGTTTCATATGCCAAACTCCGACCGGGGCGGATTAAAATAACCGATCCTGACCCCGGGGCACTCCCGGCGGATCTTTTCAATCATCGAAAGCAGGCCGACCGGCTTCCCTCCGGCCTGAGGCATCTTCTCCTGAAAAATCCCGGGGTCTATGCAAAGATTTCTCATCTGCAAAAGATGGATAGACCCTTTTTTGAGAAAACGGACCAGGCGGTCAACCTCATCCCGGCTGTCGCTGAATCCGGGAAGCGTGAGATAATTCAAAGAGACAAAAAGCCCGTAAGATCGCGCGATCCTGATGGAAGCGAGCACATCTTTCAGGCCGTATCCGCAAGGCCGATAATACGCTTCATAAAAATGCGGATGAAGGCTGTTCAAACTGATCCTCACGCTGTTTAATCCCGCCCTGGCCAAAGACTCAAGGGCGCGCGGGTCGGAACCATTGGTATTCATATGAATTGTGCCGCGCCTTGTCCGTTTTCTCATTTTCAGGATGGCCTCGGCGATCACAGAGGATTGAAGCAGGGGCTCGCCTTCGCAACCCTGGCCGAAACTGACCAGGGGTGAGACCGCTTTTTCCAAATGCCGGGCGCCGATCTCGGAAATTTCCCCTGCCGTCGGGACAAACCGGATGCGTTCATGGGAAGAAACGCAATCGCTCTGGGCAAAGGACAAACATCCCAGACAGCGGCTGTTGCAGGCGGGAGACACAGGCAGGCCCGCTTCCCATCGCCGCAAAAAAAGATTTTGAGCGTTACGGCAATTGTAATGCCAGGCGCAGCGGCTCAAATGCGTGATGAGCCTGTTGGAAGGAAAGAGGCGGCGAAAAGAAGCCATGCCGCCGCGAAGAAGATTTTTATCGCGGTAAAAGCCGGGCTTCTGCCGGCGGCCCTTATCCACCAGCGTCGCGCAGGCAAAAAAACGGCCCTGCTCATAACCCAGGGCCGTGTACGGCCATAGAGGCAGGATCACGGAAGAATCGGATTTTTGCGCGGCGGGAAGATACAGGCGCATGTAGCCGGGAATCAAAAACACAGACACGGGAAAAACTTTTTCTTGCTCCCATGTGTCCAGGACCGCGGGGCAACGGCGGACCGGATCAAGGCCGAACGCGCGATGACCGGGAAGAAGAAAAAACGCGCTGCCGCGCGGCACGGGGATCCATTCGCGGGATTCCGGCAAGACATAAGAGCGGCCATCAAAACCCAGAGCCTGCCATTCGGGATGCACAAAAATCCGGCCCCGGCTGTCGCTGTAAACCATCCGGGGATAAGAAAAGGCGCGGCGCTTCATGGCCGGTGCCGAAAAGGGGGAAATTTGAAATCCTGGAACAAACGCCTGACCTCGCTGTCTTCCAGAAATCTCCATTCCCCTTCCTTAAGGCCGCCTAAGTCCAGGGACCCCTGCCTGACGCGTTTGAGTTCTTTGACATGATAGTGAAAAAGAGAAAAAACCCTGCGGATCTGGCGCTTGCGGCCCTCATGCAGAATAATCTCAAGCTTGCCGGGAGACAATTTTTTCACACGGCAGGGTGCCGTTTTCCGGCCTTCCAGCATCACGCCTGAACCGATGGCCTTGAGATCGCTTTCCGCGGCGTCCTTGTTCAGGAGGACCTCATATGTTTTTTCCACTTCAAATGACGGATGGCTGATGCGATGCGTCAGCTCTCCGTCATTTGTCAAAAGCAAAACTCCGGTCGTATCCTTATCCAGCCGGCCCACGGGATGCAGGCCTTTGCGCAAAGCGGCGGGCAAAAGCTCAAGCACGGTTTGGCCTGCGTGCGCATCTTTGACCGTGCTGACAACGCCCTGGGGTTTATGGAGAAGAATATAGATCTTTTTTTCCCGGGGGGTGATAAGGACACCGTCAAGCTTCACCTCGCGGGAATCGGGATCGACATCCAGGGAAGGTTCTGTGGCGGGCTTGTCGTTGACGGTCACATGACCTGAGAGGATCAATTCCAGGGCTTTTCGACGGGAACAGGCGCCTGAATGAGAAAGGAAGACCTGAAGGCGCATGGCTATTAGGCCGCGCCTATCTGGTCCCTGACACAGGCGAGAATTTCTTCGGATGTGCAGGGCTTGGCGATAATGCAGCGATTGCCGATCTGGGAACCCGACTCATGCTGTTCGGCCTTGCGCATGACGCTCGTTAAAAAAACCACCCGGAGATCGCGCGTCAAAGGGTCATCCATCAGGCGGGAGGCAATCTCTGAACCGTCGATATCCGGCAGGATCAGATCCAGGATCAGAAGATCCGGCCGTTCCTGCCTGATGAGAGCCAGGCCCGCCTCGCCGCTGTCGGATGTCCTGACATCATAGCCGTTCCTTTGCAGAAAAGCCGACAGAGAAAAAAGGATGTCTTTCTCGTCATCGATGATAAACACCTTCTTTTTCGCGCTCACAGGGGGCCTCCTTTTTCAAAAAACCGGCGGAACATGATTCATTATAGCACAAAATCAGGGCGGACCTGATTTCCAATATCGATCGGATTTCTGAATTCCGATATCTGATTTCCGACTTCAGTCTTCGGCCTTCCGATTTCTGTTTCTGCTATAAGCCATTTGCCATTCGCTATAAGCTATATGCCCTTCGCTCTTTGCCATACGCTTTAAGCCAATTCTTAATTCTTAATTGTTAATTGTTTTTCACTCATACGTATCTCTTCTTTGACCTTCCTGACACGTTCGGCCATGCGCGGGTGCGTGCTCAAGATCTCAAAAACCCTGCCGCCCGGGCCCTTTTCCTTATCAAGAAACTCTAAAGCCCTGACCAGGGCCTCAGGGTCATAACCCGCAGCCAAAAGATATTTCACCGCCAGCCGATCGGAGAATAATTCGTCTTCCCGGCTGTAGCCTCTGGAAAGAAGGTCAAAAACCGTATCTGAGACCGCCCCGATCTGACGGGTGATCTGAGGATCGTCATTTCCCAACCCGACGAAGACAAGGCCCAGCAAAAGATTATAGCCCAGGGCGGACTGCAGCCGTTTGACGGAGTGCTTTGCCGCCACATGGCTGATCTCATGCGCGAGCACAGCCGCCAGTTCAGGCTCATCCAGCTTCTCATACAACCCCTTGAAAATATAGACATATCCGCCGGGCAGGGCAAAAGCATTATAATCAGGGGAATCCAGAATCTGGAAACGGTAAACGATGTCCTGCCTGTCGGAGACCCTGACCAGCTTCTGCCCCAACACGTTAAGCCGGCGTTGTTCCACAGGATCATTCCAGGGCTGATACTGCGTGGCGATAACCTGGCGGTCCATACTGCGGCCGATCTGGACCTCTTGAGCGCTATCGATAAAAATATGTTCCTGCCGGCCGGTCGCCGGATTATAAACGGTCGAACAGCCGGTCATCAGGGCCAACAGACACAGGCAAGTTAAAAAGACTATCTGCTTTTGCATGGGTTTTAGCTACTGGCTTAATTTCCAAATCCCAAATCCCAATCTCCAATATCCAATCGGATTTCTGAATTCCGATATCTGATTTCCGACTTCAGTCTTCGGCCTTCCGATTTCTGTTTTTGCTATAAGCTATTGGCTATACGCTATAAGCCCTTCGTCCCTCGTGCTTTCGTGCTTTCGTCTTTCGTGCGTCCGCACGTCCTTACGTCCATGTCCTCACGTTAACTGTGGACCATGGACTGTTGTCTGTCGACGGCTTTCGCCTTCTGACTTCTGATTTCAGAACTTCCGACATCAGACTTCCGAATTCCGACTTCCGACTTTTTTCAGTTTTGCCATAAGCTTTAAGCCAATTCTTAATTCTTAATTTTTAATTATTACTACGACAAGAGCTGCCTGATTTTTTCCGGAATCTTGCGGGGCTTGAGGTCCTTGTCGATCAGGACATGGGCCGTATATCCATCGCACAAAAGCTTGCCGTCGTCCTTCCTGAGAACCTTGTACTGAAATTTAAGGCTGGAATTCTTCAAATCGCAAGGCCATGTATGGATCACCACAACCTCCCCATAACGCGCCGGAGCCTTGTAGGAGCACTGCGCCTCAACGACGGCCATAAACAAACCTTCCTTTTCCACGGCCCGGTAATCCATGCCCTCACTCAAAAGGTATTCCGTACGGCCCACCTCAAACCAAACAAGATAATTCGCGTAATAAACGATACCCATCTTGTCGGTTTCGGCGTATCGAACCTTGATTTCCGTCGTATGGATCTTAGGATTCATGCTTTGCCCTTTCTGGCGGAGTCCTGGTGTCTCAATTGCCCGCAAGCGGCGGTAATGTCTGTCCCCCGCGGCATCCGCAGCGTAGTTTCCACTCCGTGTTTTTCCAGATAACTTTTGAAGAACAGGACTTCCAGCTTGGCGGGAGATTCAAACGCCTGACGTCCGGCGACCGCGTTATAGGGGATCAGATTCACGCGCGCGTGCAATCCGCGCAGCAGGGAGATCAAGGCCTGTGCGTCCTCCACGGTCGTGTTATAACCTCCCAGGAGAATGTATTCCAGGGTGATCTTTCTTTTTGTGGAGAGCGCGTAAATACGCAGGGCCTTCATGAGCGCCTCCAAAGGAAACCGCTTGTTGATCGGCATCAACGCGTCCCGTTTTTCGTCGGTGGCGGCATGCAGGGAGACGGAAAGCTCCAATTGAAGGCCTTCCTTGCTCAACCGCTCGATCGCGTCCGCTAAACCGCAGGTCGAAATGGTCATCTTGCGGGCCCCCAGTTTGATGCCGCGCTCGTCGTTCATGATCCGGATGGCCCCCAGGAGATTCTTGTAATTATCCAGAGGCTCTCCAACCCCCATAAAGACAACATTGGACACCTGCGACCGCGCGGCGTGCTTGCGCACCAAGAGGAACTGGCCCAGAATCTCGGAAATGCTCAAATCCCTCCTGAATCCGGCGGTCCCGCTGGCGCAGAACGCGCAGGCGTAACGGCAACCGACTTGCGTCGAGAGGCAGGCCGTCAAACGCGATTTGGCCGGAATAGACACGCTTTCGATCAGGGAACCGTCCCGCAGACGCAGGAGGAATTTTTGGGTCTGGTCGGAAGAAGACTGTATCCTCTCGACCGCGGGAAGGGCGAGGGAATAATACTTCTGCAGGTAAGCCTTGATGTCGGAGGGAAGATTGTTCATGCGCGCGGCATCGTCGACATCTTTTTTATACAACCATTCAAAAACCTGGCGCGCGCGATAGGCCTCAAAGCCCGCCGTTTTGAAATTCTTCTCAAGATTTTCCAGGGTAAGATTTCTTATGTCTTCAACCATGACCACAAAGCCTTTCTTTGGGACGCGACCTTCAAGGGCTCCTGAACGCGGATCTCTCCGCTCTCCTCCACAACGGCAAAAATGCCTGATTGAGGCATGATGCAATCGCCGGTCACGCGCCGGATGGAACAGCCGCCGTGACAGGTCTTACCGAGCTGCGTAACGCGCAGGACAGCGCTCTCACCCGCCCTGATCCTGTCCCCCACCCTGATACGCGAAAGATCCAGGCCTTCGGTCGTAATGTTTTCCCCGAAAGAGCCCGGCCTCAGGTCGCAGCCGGCCTGCTTCACCCTGGATTCAAAATCCTCGATCTGTTCGATGGCCAACAGGCTGACCTGCCTGATTCCCGGCCCGGCGTGGGCGTCCCCTTCCAGCCCCAAACCTTCCAGAAGCCGTCCGGATCGCGCCATCGACTTGGCCATGCCTTTTGCCTGGGATATGTTGATCGAGAAAATCCGTCCTTGCGTACCCAAACCGCCCCCGTATTTTAATTTTGCCTCTCAGTGACGCTCCAACACCCGGCTCTTCCAGTTTCCGCTTTTGCCGCCGCTTTTTTCCAGAAGACGCAGCTCCCGGACGACAATCCCCTTGTCATAGCCTTTAGCCATGTCATAAATCGTAAGCGCCGCGGCGGCGCAGGCGCAGAGGGCCTCCATCTCAACACCGGTCGCGTAGGATGCCTTTACCGTCGATACGATCTCAAGGCCTGTCCTGGCGAACGAAAAAGAAATATCCACATGGGTCAAAGGAAGAGGATGGCACAAAGGGATCAGAGAGGCGGTGTTCTTGGCCGCCAGGATCCCGGCGGCCTGCGCCGCGGCCAGGCAATCCCCCTTGGCCAGCTCACCGTGCCTGATCCTGCGAATGATGACGGCGGGGGCCGAAATAACGGCTTTGGCGACGGCCTTTCGCCTTGTCATCTTCTTATCCGAAACATCCGCCATCTTAAGACCGCTCATGATCCAATCCTTTGGTCCATTAGCATCGCCGCCTCAACCATCATCAGAATCCACCTCTCTTCAACCCCCTATTGACGACATTTCAAAAAATCTCCGGCAGACTGTTTTATTATACCTGTTTTTTTTCTCAAGGGTCCGGCTGATACAGGAAGAAAGGCTTCGCAAGGCCCCGGTTTTCAGGAATTTTTTCAAATCTTCGCAATAGTCAGAATGGAGACAGGGAAAAAGCCTGCCGTCGGCGGTCACGCGCAGCCGGTTGCAAAAACAACAGAAATACCGCGTCACGGAACTGATAAATCCGATCCTCTGTCCCGAGGCAAGGCGGTAATATTCCGCCGGGCCCGAAAGCTTCTCGTTTCCCTCAAAACGCAGCTCTCCGAAACTTTTCCGGATGATCTTCCTGATCCTGGCGCTGGGCACATAAAGACCGGCAAAGGCGAGGCTGCGGCGATGCGTTGGAAAATATTCGATGAACCGCACGGTCAGGCCCTTTTGAGCGCCGAACCGGACAAAATCGTTGATCTCCCCGTCATTGCGGCCCTGCAACAAAAGCACGTTGAGACGGATATCCTTGAGTCCGCATCCGCGCGCGGCGTCAATTCCTGAAACCACTCTGCGTAACCCGTCTTTGCCCGTAAAAGAATGAAACCGCCGTCGATCCATCGTGTCCAGGCTGATATTGATCCGGCTGACAGGCAGGCCGGGATTTTTTGATAAAAAATCCTTCAGAAGAAAACCGTTCGTCGTTAAAGACAGGACCTCGAGCCCTTTTAATCCCGCCAATCCCCTGATCAGCCGCCCCAGCCCCTTTCGCGCCAGCGGCTCTCCGCCGGTCAGGCGGATATGGCGCACACCTTTGCCCACAAAGATCTCAGACAGGCGAAGGATTTCCGGCAAAGACAAATAGTCTTCCGGAGAAAGAAAAAGGCCGCGTTTGCCTGCGCCGCAGTAAAAACAGTCGAAAAAGCACCGGTCCGTCACAGACAATCGCAAGTAAGAGCAGGGGATGGCGTTCATATTTTCAAAAAAGAAACGCGTTCGCCCCGCTTCTTTCTTGAAAGCGGATCCATGACAAAAAAACCGTCTGCGCGGGCCACGGACAGAATGTCTGAGCTCCCCTTGAAATCCGTAGGGATAACGACATTTCTGCCCTTGCGCTGTTTTAGGCGGCCGGGCAGAAAAGAAAGGCGTTCATCCTCATTATACACGGCCCTGGCCAGAATGCCTTCCGAGAAAACAAGGTCTCCGCCCTGCCCCTGCATCTTTTCTATGGCGGGCCGGACAAAAAGCAGGAAACCGATCAGGGTGGAAATAGGGTTCCCGGGAAGCGCGAAGATCAAACTCCGCCCTTTCGTGCCGAACCAGAGAGGTTTGCCCGGCCGAATGCTGACCTTGTGAAAATGACAAACAACCCCGTTCCTGGAAAGGGCCTGCGGCAGAAGGTCTTTTTCTCCGACAGAGACTCCTCCGGTCGTGATCAGAATATCACAGGCCAGGCCGCGGGCGATCTTTCTCTCAAGCAATGGCATGCGGTCAGCCGCCTTACCCAGCAGGACCGGCTCAATCCCCATCTGCCTGAACGCCGATACAAGCATGGGGCCGGAGGCATCGCGGATAAAACCTTTAGACACCGCTGAAGAACGAACAGCCAATTCACTGCCCGTTGTCAGGATGGCGACCGCGGGACGGCAAAAGACTTTCACAGCCCGGATTCCCTGGGCCGCCAAAAGCGCCTGCTGGGCCGGGCCCAGAAGGGCGCCTTTTTTGAGAAGGCGCGCGCCTTTCTTGTATTCCCGTCCTCTCGTAAGGACATACTCTCCCCGGACACAGGCTTTCAGGGTAAGGGCGTATTCCCCGTCCACGCGCGCGTCCTCTTTCCTGAGGACCGTGTCCGTTCCCGCCGGGAGAACGGCGCCTGTAGCAATGCGCAGACATTCCCCGGAACGCAAAGACCCTTCAAAAGGTTTCCCCGCTGTAATCGCCCCTTTGATCCGCAGGCGCGCGCCGCAGGCGGATGCGTCCTGGCTTCTGAGAGCGAATCCATCCATGATAGATTTGTTAAAATCGGGACTGTCGGAAACCGCGTCAACATCCTCGGCGAGGATCCTGCCGCAGGCTTCGGAAAGGCTCAACAGACACGCTTGGGGGGAAGGCAGGTGTTTGAAAACGAGGTTCCTGGCAAAAGGGAAAGAGAGCATGATTGGCAAGGCGGCTAAAGCCCGCCTGATTTCTGGCCTTTATTCCAGGAAAGGATGTACTCTTTGATGTTCTGCACAATACGGTTTTTGGCTTTGGCCAGCTCAGGGGTCATCTCCAATCCGTAAGAGGCGTCCTTGACCTGGATGCCGGCGACCTGGACGTCGGTCGCCAGGCCCAGAGCTTTATAGAGTTCGAGCAGGTCGGCCAGCGACAGTTCATGGGAAGAAAGTTTTTTCTGCCTGGCGTAGGTTTCTGCTTCATCCAGGCGGAAGATCTTCATGGTCGCGGGCTTGAGGCCGGCGTCCATGGCGTCGATCAAAAGGACTTTCCTGAATTCGCTGATGAAATTGATCAATCCGAAACTCGCGATCCCAAAATTCAAAAAGGCGACCTTGCCTTTCAGCTCATCCTGAAGGCGTGAAAGGATATGGATACCGATGCCATCGTCTCTGCGCAGGGTATTGCCCAGGCCGATGACGGCTATTTCACGCGATGAATTTAACATCAAGCAAATGCGTCGAACAGGAGATACAGGGGTCATAGGCGCGGGCCAGCATCTCCAGCGTCAAACGCATCTCCTCCTGGGTTTGAGAACCGACGATCTCAGGGACGATCTTTCTCATGTCGGCCTCCAGGTTGTTGATGTTCTGATTGGTAGGGATAATGCAGTTGGCTGCCGAAACCACGCCGTCCTTGCCCACCGTGTAGTCGTGGAACAGAATGCCGCGCGGCACTTCCACGGCCCCCACGCCCCTGCCGGCCCTGGTCTTTACGGGCCATTGGTCTTTTAAAGGGAACATCGTGGAAAGCACTTTTTCCTCGTCGATACCCTCCTTGAGCAGGCGATCCAGGATGACAATGGATTCTTCAAGACAATGGCCCCACTCAACAATCTGGGCCATCGTATTCATAAACGTGTTGTGACAGGGCCTTTTCAATCCCAGGTCAGAGGCGATCTGCAGGGATTTTTTGCCCAGCTGATGCCCGTTCAGATTGAACCGCGCCAGCGCACCCACCATGTAGGGCGCCTGATCGACGCTCACGAACTTCGCCGAAGAATAATCCCTCACCTCTTCCTTGATGACAGTCAGGTAGTCCTGGGGGTCGACCATTTTGCGGCCGTCGATATTGATCTGGCCGTCGTAAAAAGCGTATTCTTCATCGCAAGACAGGGCCACATACTGGGCCTTGCGCTCAAAATCCGGGAATTTCAGCGTCTTAAAAAGAGCGACGGTCTCGTCATAATCCGCCCGCGCCTCCGCCATCATGGACCGCAGCTTCTGCAGCTGCGATTTTTCCGGCACCCGCGTCAAGCCTCCGATACAGTATGCGATCGGATGCGTGTGACGGCCGGCCAGGACATCGCCCGCCCAGTCGGAAAGTTTTTTCATGCGGAACGCGCGGTCAATGACAGGCCGATGGGTCTTGACCAGCGGCATGATGCTTTTGACGCCCAAAAGATCGGGCGCCACCAGAATATAGGCGTGCAGGAGATGGCTGTCCATCTGCTCGGTGTGCAGGAGGAGTTTGCGCAAAAGGACGGTGTGCTCGTGCGGGGTGACGCCGATGGCTTTTTCGGAGGCCTTCAAGGACGCCAGGCTGTGGCCGCAGGCGCAGATGCCGCAAATCCTGGAAGTCAGATGCTGGGCTTCATAAACCAGCCTGCCGCGCAGCATGGTCTCAAAGAACCGCGGAGATTCGATGACGCTGAACCGGCAGTCCTTGAGTTCGCCATTAGTAACGTCCACGGTGATATCGCCGTGGCCCTCGACGCGTGTCAGATAATGAACATTGATCTTAACGTCCTTTGGGGAACTCTTTTTCATATTTGACTCTCTCTTTTTGAGTGTTGCAGTAGAGCGTGAATTTATCCAGGACCTCCTGCACGGTCAGACCGTACTTGTCCAGAATATCTTTGGCCGCGTCCGTGGCGGGATTATCGATCAGGCCCCGACAGCCGACGCACGGCGCGCCGTTATTGGGAAGCCAGGAATTGCAGCCCGCCCTTGTCACCGGCCCCAGACAAAACTGCCCCTTATCGTACATGCAGACATTCTCATTCTGCTTGCATTCCACGCACACGGGATATTTGGGAACATCATACGGCTTGCCCTGCAATACGCATTGCATGACTTTCACAAATTCAGGTCCGTAAATCGGGCAGCCGTGAATGTAATAATCAACGCGAACGACCGCATCGATCGGCTTGGTCGCAAAAGCGTCCTTGACCGGATCCACCAGGCCGTATACGGTTTTTTTCTGTTCTTCCAGCGACTGCAGATTCTTGAGATTGTTGACCCCTCCGGTCGCCGCGCAAGCGCCCAGGGCAACGATGACTTTCGCCTTGGCCGCGATGGCTTTGAGCCTGGTCTCGTCCCTCTGGGAAACAATGCTTCCTTCGATCACAGCGACATCGTATTCCTGGCCTTCCTCACTCATGATTTCCCGAAAATTAACAACATCGACGGCTTGCGTCAATTCCAGCAGCTGCCCGCCGAGATTGGCAACCTGCAACTGGCATCCCTCGCAGTCCGTGAATTCGAAAAACGCGACCTTTGGCTTCGGCTTGTCCGCCTTAGGATTTGACATGATGACACTCCCCTTCGTGGCATTCCCCTTCCATGGCCTTTAACTGTTCGAAGGTAAAGACCGGCCCGCTCTGGCAGACATAGACCCCGCGGATCTGGCAGTGACCGCACTTGCCGAGACCGCATTTCATTTTGCGCTCCAGGGACACGATGATCTGATGAGTAGGGATCTCCTTTTTGAGCAATTCGACGATGACGAATTTATACATGATGGGCGGGCCTACGACGACCGCGTAGGTCTTTTTCGGCTCAATGGAAGCCCCGGGAATAAGGCTTGTGATCAGGCCCACATTGCCTTTCCAGTCCGGATCTGCCCTGTCCACCGTGCAGTTGAATTTGATATCCGTGCGTTTCTGCCAATCCTCGATCTCCTCGCCAAAGAGCATATCTTTGGGCGTCTTGCATCCCAAGAGGATCTGAACGTCCCCGAAATCCTTACGCTGGTCAAGAATGTAATGGATCAGGGAACGCAGCGGGACGATCCCCAGCCCTCCGGCCACGATCAGGATGTTGTTGCCTTTCATTTCATCCAAGGGAAAGCCGTGGCCAAAGGGCCCCCGGATCCCCACATAGGAGCCGGCCGCGAGGCGATGCAGGGCGCTTGTCAGCGTGCCGACCCTGCGGACGGTGAGTTCAAAAAATCCTTTTTCGGTCGGAGAAGAACAAACCGAAATGGGGGCCTCGCCCACGCCGAACAAAGAAACCTGGACAAATTGACCCGGCGTATGTTCCAGATCCTGGCCCGCCAGTTCGATCCTGAAAAGCTTTTCAAATTCCGTAACCTGCTGCGCCTTGATGATATGGCCGCGGACCGGCTTGTAAGGAGAGGTCTTCAAAAGTTCCTGATACGTCTGCTCGTTCACTGTCCCCTCCTTTCATCCAAAAGAGAATTCACGGTTTCAATCAGGCTGATGCCGGCCATGCAGGTGCGCGTGCAGCGGCCGCAGCCCGTGCAGAAATACTTGTTATATTTCACCACGGGATAACGGAATTTCCGGAAATATCTGTGCCGTTGACGGGCGTCCCGGCCCGGCCGGAAATCTTCGCCTGTGGCGACTTTAGCGAAATCGTCCATCTGGCAATAGCTCCAGACCCTCGATCGGACGCCGTCGTTCATGTTCAGGGTCAAATCGTCGGTGATATCAAAGCAATAACACGTGGGGCAGACCGCCGTGCAATTCGTGCAGCCCACGCATCTGCGGCCCACGTCCTTCCACACAGCGCTGAAAAATTCCTTATCAAAAGCCTCTTCGACCTCCCGGATATCACCCTTAAATTCGTTCGCGAATTTTTTGAGTTTCCCGTCCTGAGCTTTTTTCAGACGCTGTTTGTCCTGTTCGCCCATCTCGCGGATATAGCTCTTGTCCCGGACGAGATCTTCGCCTTTTTTGGAATTGATATGCATGGCGAAATCATCGCCGCCGATATCCGTCAGCATCACGTCATAGCCGCCCCGCGGAACATGATTGCCAACCGCAGCGCAGGAGGCGTATTTGTCGCAATAAAACATGCATTCAAATCCGATGACGGTTATCTTCTCCTTGCGGTTAAGAAAATTGGGGTCGGCAGGGGTATCGGAAAAGACGGCGTCCAGGCATTGAATACCGGCGATATCACACGTATGCACGGCAAACAGGATGACTTCGTCAAATTCCTTGATGGCTTTTTCCGTGCCGAAAGGCTCGACCCGAAATTTCAAAAGCGGCTCTTTTTGAGGGAAGTAATACTTTTTGGGAGGCAGGATCGTCGGAATATAAACCAAAGACATTTCCTCAAATTCCTCGACAGGGCTGAACACAAACTGTGTTTCTTTCTTCTTCGGGCCGAAGATCTTCCCATGCTTCTTCAGGGAATCAAACCAGCGCGGCATATCCTTCTTCGCGATAATCGCCTGCTTCATTTTCTTACCCCCTGTCCTCTCGTGCTCCTTCGAATGACACGCTCACCAGCCTGGCTTCCGGCCCGCAAAAGACCTTATGGATCTCAAGGTCCGCCTCCTGCCACGGCGTGCCGCTGACGGCCTGTTTGAAATGCTCGCGGAAATGCTCCTGGTCCCACCCTCCGAACTCAGACAACTCAAAATGAAAACAGCGGATGAGACGTCCGGCGTGGTCTTGCTGGACCCGGCGGATCACCTCCAGCATGCCTTGCATCAATTTTGTTTCGTGCATGGGTTTAAAAACCCTTCCGTTAGCAGATACGGGGGATGGGCTCGGCGACGGGCATCCCGAGGATACGCGACCCACCGGACGATGTCTTCAGGTACACCTTCGACTTTTTCTCAGGGAGGACTTCCCCTATCAAAGCAGCCTGCCGGCAAGAAGGAATGGATGTCAGGATTTTCAGGGCCCGGTTCGCCTGGGCTTCGGGGACAAAAAAAAGCATTTTGCCCTCATTGGCGATCTCCAGGATTTCCAACCCCAAAAGCTCGCTTAACGACCTGCAGGAGGCCGTCACAGGAACCTTCTTTTCGTAGAAAGCCAGGGAGTATCCGCAGGATTGAGCGATCTCATTGGCTGCGGCTGATATCCCCCCACGGGTGGGGTCTCTCATGAAATGGATATCAATATGATGTTGAAGTAACAATTTTACAATACCCCAAAGCGATTTGCAATCGCTTTTTAGGGAAGAGGCCAGCGGCAACTTCTCCCTGGCGGACAACACGCTCAATCCGTGCTGGCCGACAGGGCCGTTTACCAGGATCTTGTCTGAGGGGCGTATCAGGCAGCTGGTCAGAGTTTTATGGATTTTCCCGATCCCTGTTGTATTGATAAATATCCTGTCCGCCTTTCCCCGCGGAACGACTTTCGTGTCCCCTGTCACGACCGAAACCCCGCAGGCGCGCGCCTCGCGCGCCATGGAGCCGGCGATCTTCTCCAGGACATCAAAGCCCAAACCTTCTTCCAGGATAAAAGAAACGGAAAAATACATCGGTTCGGCCGCGCAGGAAGCCAGGTCATTGACGGTCCCGCACACCGCCAGCTTGCCGATGTCGCCCCCCGGAAAAATGATGGGATCAACGACAAAAGAATCCGTGGTCATGGCCAGCCGGCCGTCCATCGCCGGCAAAGCGGCCGCGTCGTCCGATGCCCTCAAAAAAATATTGTTGAACCTGGAAAAGAAAACATCGCGGACCAATTTTTGCGTTAAGGACCCGCCGCTGCCATGGGAAAGCGTGATATGTTCCATATTTTTCACAAAAAGATTAAACGGTTTTCGCGATGATCTACACCCGGCATTCAAAATGCGTCCGGCAGGAGCCTTCCCGCGAGACCATGCAGGGCCCTTTGGGCGATAACGGCGAACAGGCGCGGCCGAAATAAGGGCATCGCGCGGGCGCCGTCTTCCCTTTCAGGACATCGGCGCATAAACACCCCAAGGCCGCGGATTTTTTATCCGCGGATTCCTTCAAACCGAAGGCCAGCGCGGCATCCAGGAAAGAGTAGCCGTGCCGGAAAAAAAGGCCGCTTCCGGGGATAACACCCAAGCCCCTCCACACGCTGTCTCTGGAAACAAAAACCTCATTCAATATCCGCCGGGCGCGCGCGTTCCCTTGCGGCCTGACCACGCGCTCATAGGCGTTCCCCAAAATCGGCTTTTTCAAAACCACCGCTTCCACGATCCTGTAAATGCCCGTCAGGATATCCATGGGTTCAAAACCGCAGACAACCGAAGGCAGGCGCGTCAGGCGGGAAACCTCCTTATAAGCGCTCAGGCCCGTGATGACGCTGACATGACCGGGAAGAATAAAACCGTCGAGCTTCAGGCCCTTGTCCGAACCCAAAGCCATTAGGGCCTGCGGGATCGTCTTGTGGCCTGAATAAATCCTGAGGTTCTTTAGCCCTTCTTTTTTCGCCGCCTTTGCCAAAAGGGCGGTGCCCGGGGCCGTGGTTTCAAATCCGACGGCCAGAAAAACGACCTGCCGCGCAGGCAGGGCTTTGGCCATCTTCAGAACGTCAAGCGCGGATGTAACGACGCGGATATCAGCCCCGAGGCCGCGTGCGCCTTCCAGGGAAGTCCCTGCCGCCGGCACCCTGAGCATATCGGCATATGTGGCCAGGGTCATATTTTTGCGGCGAGCCAGGGCCAGGGCATTGGCGAGATAGGAATCGCTGGTCACGCAGACCGGGCATCCCGGGCCTGAGATCAACCGGATCTTTTCAGACAAGATAGACGGCAGGCCGAACCTGCGGATCGCGGCGGTATGCGTGCCGCAGACCTCCATAATCTTCAAAGCCCTGCCCGCGCAGAGCGCGTTGATCCTTTTCGCCAAAGCCAGACAGTCGACGGAAGACCGGAAATCATCCACATATTTCATGCTCACAAATCCACGCCCTTTTCCGCAATCTGACGGTAAAAAACCAGGGTTTCCTGCGCCTTGCGCCTGTTGATTTTTTCAATCGCCACGCCCGCGTGCACAAGCACATAGTCCCCCTTGCGCGGTTTTGACAAAAGCTGGATATTAACGCGGGCCTCCAGGGAAGGCGCGCTGACCGAGGCATAAGCCCCTTCTATCCGTTCAATTTTCATCGGGATGGCCAAACACATGTCTTTATCCTTTGTAAACAGGCCTCAGGCCACAGTTAACAGGCAACAGAAATAACTTATGGCTTATGGCGTATAGTAAAACAATTTAGGGACTCAATTTCCAATATCCAATGGGGCTTCCGTTCCGGCTTCGTTTTTGCTGTAAGCTCTATGCCATACGCTCTAAGCTCATTCGTCCTTCGTGCTTTCGTGTTTTCGTGTTTTCGTCTTTCGTGCGTCCGAACGTCCTCACGGTCATCGTCCCTCGTGTTTTCGTCCTTCGTCCTCGGATTTCTGACTTCTGATTTCAGACATCCGACTTCTGTCTTCTTGCCACAAAAGCGCAATAGGCGGCCTGACCGCGGCTGATGCCTTCGTCCGTAATATGGGCGCGGGACGGAATATGCAAACGACAGCGGCTTTTCTCAAACAAGGCCCTGACCTCACCCGTCAAAATGGTATTCAAGAAAACGCCCCCGGAAAGGTAGATGTCGAGGATGCCGGTGGCCGCGGCCAGGCGGTCACAAACCTCAAAAACACCCTGCGCAAGGCCGAGGTGGAATTTCCTCGCGACTTGACTGGAATTCTCCCCGCGGACAATATCCGAGGCCATCTTCAGCAACACCGCTCCGGTTTCCATAATGAGAACGCCCTTCTCTTTCCTTAAAGGAAACCTGTATCGCCCGGATCCCGAAAAACGCCGGGCGGCCTCCTGCAGGCTTTGCGCGGCCTCCGCCTGTCTGCGGACCTTCCATTTCAGCCCGGTCAAAGCGGCCGCAGCGTCAAAAAGCCTTCCTGCGCTCGACGTCAAAACAGTCCCCAGGCCCGTGCGGCTCATGTGGCTGATCACGGCGCGCTTCTGCGCGGGGATTTTCCTGAACAGAATGTCCGCCTCAGGGGATTTGTAATTTTTAAGGACCGCGTAAGCCACGCGCCAGGGCTCAAGCACCGCGGCATCCCCTCCGGGAAGCGGTTGATAGGCCAGATGCGCCATCCGCCTGAATCCTCCTGAGCCGCAAAGGAAAAATTCCCCGCCCCAGACTCGTCCATCCTGTCCGAAGCCCGTGCCGTCAAAGGTCACGGCCAGGAATTTTTCAGTTTGAGGGATGTCCCAGAAGCCGCCGGCGGCGTGGGCCTGGTGATGGTAGACCGGCGCCGGGCGGCTGCGGGGGAAATAAGTTCTCTGAAAATCATTCACCAATTGGCGGGAAACAAAAAACGGATGAGGGTCAAAGGCCAGCCAACGGGGTTTCCAACGCCTCCGGACGGCCAGACGAAGAACCCGATGATAAAACTCCTGGAGGTCGACGAGCGGGCCTTCCGCGGGAAAAACGGAAAAAAGACGGTCCTTCTCGATCCAGCTGACGCGGGGACGCGAGTCTGTTCCCAGGGCCAGGACTCCTGTCCCCGCGCTTTTTTTAAAGCGTTCCTCTGTGATCGACAGCATGGACCCGCCCGCCTTTTGGAAAACTCCTACTCCTGGCCGACGTATGACTTTGTGCCGTGGGATTCTTTCTGAAAATGGCTGACATTGTTCATGAAATCACGGACACAGGAGCCCACAAGAGGGTCATAATTCCTGTTATGCATAGCCCTCTGGATGCGCCCGGGCTTTGAATAAAACTCGCGAAAAGCCCAGGACCCCAGGTCTGCCACCTGTTGAATGGACAAATAGTTCGTCGGCAGGATCGGCTGGTGAAAATCCCACTGCCGGATCTTTTTGTTCAAGTCCTCAATGCGCACCAGGCCTTTCTTGGTCGCCTCATCCCAGATCGGCGATCCCGGGATCGGGGTCAAAAACTGAAGCGCGATGATATCAGGGTCAACTTCGTCCACCGCGGCGAAACGGCTCTTGATCTTCTCCTCGTCATCCTCTTCAAAACCGACCATCCACGTCAGGACCGTGGCGATGCCCGCTTCGCGCAGCTTGGCCACGGTCTCCTTGACCTGCTCGACGGTAATGCCCTTCTTGATCCGGAGCAGCTCCTCGTCATCGGCCACTTCCAGACCCACCAGGCACATAAAACATCCGGACCGCCGCAGGTCCTTGAACAGGTCGATATCGCGGATAAAATAGGGCGCGCGGCCCAGGGGCATCCATTTCATCTGAAGGTTCCTGCGCAGGGACTCTTCGATCGTTTCCTCCACGCGGGCGCGCGACACATTATAGGTATCGTCCATCATGACGATCGTGCGCGTGCCGTATTTGTTGTAAAGCAGCTCCATCTCATCGACGACTTTTTTCCCGGACCGATACCTGTAATTCTTGAGGTCCTGGTTGCCGCGGGGGTCATACTGTCCCCACTCATAACAAAACGTGCAGGCTGCCGGGCAGCCGCGGGAATTCCAGGTCTCGGAATAATTTTTCCAATATGTATGGCCGACATAAACATCCATTGGGAACAGGTCATAAGCCGGCATGGGGAGGCTGTTTAAGTCCTGGATCAGGGGCCTGTAGGCGTTCAGGGTGATCTCACCTGTTGGTTTCCGCCAGCAAAGACCCTTGACGGACGCCAGGTCCGCCTTGGCCTTGGAAAGCTCTTTCATCAACTCGCTTAAAGTGATTTCGCATTCCCCGGCGAGGCAGAAATCCAGGTGCGGATTCTCCTTCATCGTGAATTCCGAAGCCGAGGCGTAAAAAATCCCGCCGACAACCGTCTTGATGTGCGCGAAGCGTTCCTTGATCTTGCGGGCCGCCTCGTTATAAATAAAAACAACCGCCAGGCCGCCGGTCGTGTGCAGGATGTCGCCCAGATAGACGACATCAGGCTTCACCTCAGCGACCTTCTCCAGCATTTGGGCATCCGTCAAGGAAAAGGCGCGGCAATCAAGAACGCTGATCTCCAGCCCCGGGTTCTGTTCCCTGAGATAACCGGCCAGCTGGGCGTGCCCTATGTTGAGCGCCTTATGCGTCCCCCACGTGGCCCAGGCCCCTAACGGCGGCTGTACGAATAAGATTTTCATGCGGACTCCTCTTTGTTAAAGGTGGAAAATTCGAACCAGGTTCTCTCCCAAAATATCCCTGCGGTCCTCCTGCGTGATCGGCAACCGCTCCAGGACCTCCATGGACTCTTTGATATTTTTCTTGGCCGGATAATCACTGCCCCAGACCATATGCTTCGGCCCGACCAGCTCCAGAGACGACAGATAATTTGCCAGGGTCTTGTCCCCTCCCGTGTCAACGTAGATATTCTTCAAGTGTTCCGAAGGCAGACCTTTGAGGTCTTTGACAAAGTCAATCTCCCTGAGCATCCTATAGGTCGCGTCATACCGGTGGATCAGAAACGGCGTCACACCCCCGAAATACGCGAAAATAAAGGGGAGTTTCTTGAACCGTTCAAACACGCCTGCCATCAGGAGTTTTCCCACGCACATGGTTGTCTCAAAAACGTATTCGATGACCGGGGTCAGAAGCGGGTCATCGACCTGGGAAAACCCGATGGGCTTGACGATCTGGGAATGGACAAAAACCGGTATCCCCTGTTTTTCCGCGCGGGCGTAGAGCTCAAAATAAGACGCATCGTCCAGGAAAATTCCCTGATGACTGGTCGCCAGCGATAAGGCGCGAAACCCCAGCCCCTCCACCGCCCTCTGATATTCCTCAAGCATCAGCCGGCTGTCATCCACAGGCAGGACGGCCGCGCCGATAAACTTATCAGGATATTTTTTAAGGATCGCGCCCACCCGCTCATTGTAGATCTCGGCGGCGCTTTTGAGGCTCCCCAGTCTCATGTGGGCGTCTGTCGTCGGATAACTCAAAACAGCCCGGTCGACGCCGGCCTCCTCCATGGCGCGGATCTGGCTTTCGATATTCCCCCAGGCCTTGGAGAAAAAATGAGCGCAGTTTATGATCTCTTCGGGAAGCCAATGGCTGTGAGCGTCGATAATCATATCAGTTCATTGAGTTTGTTGAGTTCATAGAGTACATAGAGTTTATTGAGTTTATTGAGTTCGTGGAGTTCATTGAGTTTGTTGAGTTTTGAGTCAAACACAACTCAAAAAACCCGTGACTCCAGGAACGCATCAATTCAGCGGTTCCAGGGTTACGGCGTCAACATGAATAACGCCCTTGGCCACGGCGATCGGTTCGAACTGAAAACTCATGACGGGAAAATCCAGGTTCCCGTTGACTTCGGCTGCTGCCGGCTGCCAGTCGCCCCTGGGCAAAAACTGGTCAAAGGGAGCGACAACCTGCTTCCAGCCTTTTGTATCATCCGTGATCATGGTGCGAAAGATCTCGCCGCCGGCATCCTTGATATCAAAGGCAATTCTGGCGCCCGAGCCCTCCCCCAAAAGATAAACGCTGATGGCCCCATAACGGGACCAGTCGATGTCCTGCGGGGCTTTTGTCCACAGGGCCGCGCCTTTGACATCCAGCTGATACCCGCGCGCCACCCAGATGTATCCTCCGCCCACGGCATCGTAGTCGATCTTCAACGACTGCTCACCGCTTTTTTTGTTCTCCCGGTCGGCGCTCACGACCACGGACGAACCGTTGCCGCTTCCGGCGTCGATCGTCCCCTTGGGGTCGGAAATCACATCCCCTTCAAAATCATCGAGCAGGAATGCCTTGGGATTTTCCTGAGCGCTCGCCCAGGCCATACAAAGGAAAAAAAAGACCAACGACATCGCGTACGTTCTCTTCTTCATGACTCCTCCGGCACTCTCTGGGTGCGTTTCTCCCCGCGCCCCCTTTTCCAACTACTTCGCAGGATGGTTTTGTTTTAACGGTATGATCGGTTTCGTCCAGGGCGTCTGCTGATTGATGACGGATATTTCCAAGGGACAGACGTTCGCCGGCACGGTCAGGGCGAATTTCACGGCGTTCTCGATCGCCTCGGTTGTCATCAGCCTCGAACGGTCTTCGGAAACATCCTTAAGCTTGCCGGTAAGTTCCGTATCCGTGACTCCGGGCAAAAGAGACGTCACCTTGATCCCCAAATCCCGCATCTCCCAAAACAGCCCTTTGCCGAATTTCCTCAAGGCCCATTTCAGGGACGTGTAGACGATAAAATTTCTCGGAGGCGGATCAACCATGGTTGAACCTGAAACCATATTGATGACCGCTCCCCCCTTGTTCTGGACAAAATGATTGATGATCAGGCGCGTCAACATGACATAACCGAAAAAATTGGTATACATGAGTTTCTCGATGTCTTCCGGCGGCTGCTGGTGAAAAGGATGCTGGCTGGAAACGCCGGCATTGTTGATCAGCGCGTCGATCTTTTTATACTCCCCGATGGACAAATCCACGAGATTTTGCAGGTCCGCCTGCCGGCTGACATCGCAAACGACCGGCAAAACTTTAACGCCATAGGTCTTGGCGATTTCCTTGGCTGTCTGTTCCAGGACTTCCTTGCCGCGGGCCGCGATCACCAGATTCATGCCCTCTTTGGCCAGGCTTTCGGCGATGGCGCGCCCTATCCCGCGGCTGGCGCCCGTGATAATAGCGGTTCTTCCTTTCAATTGTTCCATGAAATACTCCCTTCCTATGAATGGAGGGTCAGGGCGAGACGCGGCCCGGACCCTGGTTCGATATTGGCGCCGGCTTCAAAATCTTTTCCGTATAAAGGAACATCGCGAATAACGCGGCTCCGCAGATGATAAAACCCAGGGTAAAACTCCTCTGCATCAGCCATCCGCCCGCCATGACGCCCAGGCCGCCGGAAAAAAATCTCACCGAACTGTTCAGGCTTGAGATCTCTTTCATGTAACGCTTGTCTAAGTCCGTCAAAAACGTCGAAAGCCCCGCGTGATTCAAGGTCCATCCGAATCCCCAGACCAGAAGGACGACGAACAGCGCGGAGACGGCCTTGAAGAACAAGAGCATGGCCAGGGCCAGGACCATCAAAAACAGGCCCAGTTTCAAGGTCGGCAGACGGCCTTGTTTGTCCGAAAGGAAACCGCCGATCGCCTCCCCGAAAATCCCGGCCAGGCCGGCCATGACCAGGATCATGGAAACAAAAAACTGCTTCAGGCCCAGCTCCTGGGCGAAATAAACTCCCAGCCATTGCCTCACGCCGTGGTAAAACAGGCTGACCAGAAAAATGAACGCGAAGGCCCGGAAAATCGCCGGTTCCCGGAGCGCCCCGAAATAACGGCTGGCTGTCTGGGCGCGATCATCCGTCAGGGTCGCGGGAAAATGCTTCGAAGTAAAATAGGCGGCGGCGACCCCAAGCGCCGCGGGAATAAAGAACATGACCCGCCATGGCACAATGCCGCTCAAAAACAAACCGCTTAAATCCGCCACGAATGTCGCGCTGAAAAAGAAACCCACGGCCTTGCCGCGTCCAAGCGCCGGCGCGTGGTCGGCGATATAGATCAAAGACAAAGGCGTGATGGCGGAGGCGAAAAAACCGACCAGAAATCTGTAGAGAAAGAGCTGCTGAAAATTGCCGGCTGCGCCGGAAAGAAGGCTGAAAACGGAAAAACCGGCCAGACTGACCACGGCGATCAAACGATTCTCGAACCTTCGCGTCAGCGGCCCGTAGATCAGCGCCATCAGGCCATAGGGCAGCATATAGGCCCAGTTGACGCGGCCGGCCACAAAATCTGAAACGTGAAGATCAGAGGCGATTGCCGGAATAATGGCCGACACCGAAGCCACATTGAAGGCGATAGTAAACCCCTGCAGACACAAAAGCAAAAAGTCATTTCGCTTGATATCACACCCCGTTTCCCCCGTCAATGCGGGAGGAGGCTTTCTTTTCCAAAAATCAAAGAGCGGATTCCGCTTCAATCACCTTTTTGAATATCTCCAGATTCTCTTTGGAATGCTTGTTGATGAACCCCTCGACCTGCTCATCATTAAATTTGGCCTTGGCGTCCATTTTGAAATGCTGGATCCAGGTCAAAAGCACGCCTTCCGGGCTCACGGTGTAAAGCCAGACGATCTTCATGTATTCAAAGGGGAATTTCGGATCCAGGCGCTCGGCGTAGGCAAAGTGATTCTCCTTGAACAAAAGGCGGAAAGACTTCCACGACCGGCCCTCGTCGTCCGTCAGCTGGAAAACGATCCTGTTGCCCGCTTTTTCAACGACCCTGGCTTCTTTATACTCTCCGCCGAAAAGCTCCGTCCACCGGGGAATATCATTGGAAATATCGAAAATCTTTTCATAAGGCGCCTGGATAAGAATCTGGTTGCACGTATGTCCCATATCTAACCTCCGTTTAGAAATCCCCGTTTTCCAATCACAAAATCCGAAAAGTAATAACCGAAAAAACGCCGGGTGTGGGCCTAATCTTCGACGATGGCCACGGCCCTTGTCCAGCCCGCGCCGGCATCCTTGACCTTAACGGGAAAACAGGCCACCAAAAAACCGTGAGGCCTGGGGATAGACCCCAGGTTGCCCATGCGCTCCATGTGGACGTATTCGCGGCGCCGCCCCAGAAAATGGCACGGCCAAATCTTTTCCTTATCTTTTGTATCCAGAAATTCTTTGAACATCTCAAAACAGGGCCTGTCGAGGCCGATGGTATCAATGCCCAGCATCCTGACGCCCTGGTCCAGGATGTATTCCAGGGCGTCCGGCATCATGCCGACATATTTATGGACGTAATCCTGGGTACCCAGAAGCCTGTCCCCGCCGGTATAAATCAGGACAATGTCGTTTTTTTTCAGGCGGTAGGATATGCGGCCAAGGGCCCCTTCAACCTCCTGCCTTGTGATATTCTTGGGATATTTCAGATGCGTGAAATCCAGCCTCACCCCCGGCCCATAGCACCAGTCCAGAGGGATATCCTCGATCTTTTTGGCCGGCTTTCCCTGACAGCGGCTTCCGTAGTGAAAGGGGGCGTCCACATGCGTGCCCATATGAACAGAGGCGTGGACGATTTCCAGAGACAGCATTTCCTGATCGGGGATCTCCTGCGGCTTCGCCGCCCTCTCTCCTTTTTCAAAACGCTCTTTTCCTCCCGGCTGCCTGGTCATGACGATCTCATTGAAATGTTCGACCCCGGCGGCGTGACTGATGCGGTCGATGGAGGCCGCGTGCGTCTCCTTCAGGGTATCGTCAACGGAAAGGCTCAGATCGATCAAACGCATGTTTATTTTTTCCTCAGGTCGATGACGCCGGCAATCTCATCCAGCGTCTGATACTTCGTGACTTCTTTTTCCCCCAGATGGACTCCGAATTCCTTTTCGAGAGCGATGCAAACCTCGACCATTTCCGTCGAATCCACACCCAGGCTCTGTTCCAGGGACTGGCCGTCCTTGAGCTCCTCCAGCCTGACCTTCAGGAGCTTGACAATAACATCTTTGATCTTGCTCTTTGTGTCCATTAACCTGACCTCCTTTTTTAAAAAATGGAAAACTCCTAAAACTTCAGCTTTTACTATAAGCTATATGCCATACGCCCCGAGCCCATACTTCATTCCGTTTTCTGCTTCAACTTCTATTTGTTTTGATTGGGATTTGTTTTATTTTTTGGATTTCAATTCTTCATTCTTAATTCTTCATTTTTAATTGTTTTTACGTCCTACGTCCGAGCATCCGAAGGATGCGAACGTCCTCACGGTCATCGTCCTTCGTGCTTTCGTCCTTCGGTCTATGGACCATGGCCTGTGGATTATGGACGGCTTTACGCTGCAAACTATGCCTTCTCCAGGGCCAATACCGCGTTAATGCCGGCGCGGCCGCGCGAGATCACCAGGGCCTTTTTGATCGCCGAAACCCTGGCCTTGTCGCGGACAAAATCCAGACCATCGCATCGCGGATCCACATCTTTCAAATTCAAGGTCGGCGGGATCAGGCCGTTCTCCATGCCAAGAACGGTAATGATCACATCGACCGCCCCGGAGGCCCCCAAAAGATTTCCGAACATCGTCTTCGGCGCGCTGACCGGAATCTTGCCGGCATACGCCCCGAAAACCTCCTTGATCGCGCGCACCTCGCTGACGTCGCCCTCTTCGGTCGCGGCGGCGTCTAAAGAAATATAATCGATATCCTCAGGCTTATAGCCGGCTGAATCCAGGGCCATGCGCAAAGCCCTTGCCAGCTCTTTTCCGTCCGGATTGGCCTTGATCCTGTCCACGCCGTCACAGGTCGTGCCGTAGCCTGTGATATAAGCGTAGGGCTTGCGGCCCCTGGCCCCGGCGCGATCCGAGCCTTCCAGGATCATGATTCCGGCGCCTTCCCCAACAACAAATCCGTCCCGATTCTTGTCAAACGGCTTATAGGCCTCTTCCGGCCGCTCGTTATTTTTGGAAAGATCGCCGTTGGTATTGCAGCAAAGCAAACCGTAAGGAGACAAAGGAGCCTCCATGCCTCCGGCAAGGATGAAATCCAGTTTGTCCTTGGCCAGGACCTTCACGCCGTGGCCGATGGCCATCAACGAACTCGCCCTGTCTGAAACAACGGTCTTGGAATATCCCTTGATCCCGTAATAAATGGAGACCTGCCCCTGGGGCGCCGCCGGAAACCAGGCGGAGGCCATGTAGGGGCTGACGCCCTGCCGGCCCTCGATATAAAGGTCGCGCAATTCCGTTTCGCCGTAGAGCCAACCGCCCAGGGCATTGCCCATGAAGATTCCGATGTTGTTCAGGTTCTCTTTTTCCATTTGGATCCCGGCATCCTTGAGCGCAAGCTCCGAGGCGATGAGCGCCATATGGGAAAACGGGTCGATCTTCTGCAGAAGGCGCGAAGACACGTGCGAATAGGCGTCCAGCTGATGGATCTGCCCGCCGATCCTGGAAGGATAAAGGCTGGAATCATAGCGGTCGATAATCTTGATCTCGGAGCGGCCGGCCTTGACGTTCACCCAGAAAACTTTCTTGTCTATTCCCGAGGGAGCAACGATGCCGATCCCTGTGATGGCTATCTTCTTCATTATTTGCCCTCCTGATATCGCTTCATGACCAGAGAGGAATGGATCCCTGAAAAACCGCTGCTGGTCTTTAGGATCAAATCCACCTTTTTCTGGATGGCCGTGTTGGGAATATAATTCAGGTCGCACTGCGGGTCACGGATCTCCTGATTAATGGTGGGAGGAATGAGGTCCCTTTCAAACATCACCGACGCCATGACCATTTCGATCGCGTTGGCCGCCGCCAGGGGGTGGCCGATCATGGATTTGAGCGAACTGATCGGAATTTTGTACGCCTCGTCCCCCAGGGCGATCTTATAGGCGTTGGTTTCGAAAACGTCGTTCATGCGCGTCGAGGAGCCGTGCGCGTTGATGTAATGGATGTCCGTGGGCGCGATCTCGGCGTCTTTCATGGCGAGCTTGATGCAATTGGCCATGGCCAGCCCGTCGGAAGGCAGGTCCGTCATATGGAAAGCGTTGTTGCAGGTCCCGTATCCGATGATTTCGCAGTAAATGTGCGCGCCCCGTTTTTTGGCGTGTTCCAGTTCCTCCAAGATCAGGATGCCGCAGCCTTCGGAAAGCACGAAACCATCGCGTTTATTGTCAAAGGGCCTGGAGGCTTTTTCCGGTTCATCATTACGGGCCGACAAAACGCTGACCACGTCAAACGCGCCGAAGGTGATCGGCGTCAAGGGGGCCTCCGCGGCTCCGGCGATCATGATGTCCATATCCCCGTCCTGGATGGTCTCGTAGCAGAATCCCATGGAATCCGTCCCGGCCGTGCAGCCCGTTGAGATCGTGTTGCAAATGCCGTTGAGATGATACTTGGCCGAGATCTCTGCGGAAGGCGTATTGAACATGGAGGCGTCATAAAGGTAGGGCCTCACAAGCCTGGGATCGATCGGATTGCGGCCATTGTCGGTGACCAGCGCGAATTCCTCTTCCATGTATTTCGTCCCGCAAATGGCGTTGGCCAGGCTCACGCCGGACCGGCGCCTGTCGAGCTTTGAAAAATCGATTTTGGCGTCTTTGACCGCCATGGCCGTCGCCACAACCGCGAACTGCACATACCGGTCCATGCGCTCGGCCTCTTTTTCATCCAATCCCAGATCAAAAGGATTGAATTCCGTGGAAAAGGCGGCGATCCGCGTGCGAAACATGGACACGTCGAACATGTCGACCTTACGCACGCCGGAAACCCCGTTGATCATCGCTTTCCAGCAATTCTCCTTGCCGATCCCGTTCGGGGAGATCACTCCCAAACCCGTTACAACGACTCGTTTTTTCATAGGTTCCTTTTTGAAGTCCTTCGCGGTGTTTAGTCTTTTTTCTCTTCCAATCTCGTGACTTTGAATACGATATGCCCCCCATCCGGACACGTGGGAGTATCCAGGGAGTTGGGATTTTCCATGAAAGGATAGGTCGCTCCGAAATTCAGGGCGAACAGGGTCGGAAACATCATGTGGTAGGCCGCCCCGCAGAAGCCTTCCGGGGTTTTCAGGCCCTTGACGGTGATCTTATCCCCGGTCTTATACTGATAGAAACACTTGCCCGTGCATTCCTTGACTTCGATTTCCATGGTCTTCGGGTTGGGCCCGGGAAGATTTTCGGGCCGAGCCTTTGCGATGACATTGCCGTTCTCATCGACCATCTCGATCAGGAATTCGACTTTCTTTCCGTCCGGGCAGGTCGTGCGCAGGGATTTGGTGTTTTCCATAAAAGGGAATTCCGCGCCAAAGGTCAGCGCGTACATGGCCGGAAACATCGAATGCACGGCCCCAAGGCAAAAATCCTCCGGCGGATGCGTGAAATCCTTGAAGAAAAACTGCTGGCCGACTTTGTAAAAATGATAGCAGAAACCGTCTTTTTTTGTGACTGTGGCGCGCAGGCGGCTGAAGGGAATGCGGGATTTTTTTCGTTGCGTCTTTGGATTTTCCATGGACAGGTTCTCCTTCAATAATGAGCGCTGTTTATAACGATCCCGTTTCGCGGACCGCTTTGAGAATTTCTTCTTTGGAAAGAAATTTTTTCGTCTTTTCCACCTGATGCACCAGCTCAACGATCCGGGTATTCATGACGGCCTCTATGCCGTTCAATTTGGCCTGATTGGCGAATTCCCCGTTAATAAAATCGATTTCCGAAGGCCGGCCCCTCTGGATGCTCTGCAGGATCGAGCCGTACAAAGGCTCTTTGCTCAGATGGACCATGATCGATGAAAAAACAGGCGCGGCCTGTTCGGCAGGCATAGAGGCCAGCCCTTTGAGCTTCTCGACGTCGAAATCCGGCATGCTGGCTAAGGGAATTTTAAGCTTTTCCAAAAGATCAAAACCTTCTTTCTGGAGCTTCAGGGCCAGGGCGCAGAGCTCGAGGTCCGCGTAGGTTTCCTGGATGCTTTTTCCCAAAAGCGCCGGAAGGGAATTCCCCGAATTCAAAAAGATCTTCGTCCATTTCATGGCCTGGATATTTTCCGCTTCCACGGCCGGAAAAGCTATTTTCAGGAACTCCACGACCTGTTTGACTTTGGCGTCATTGGGTCCAAACGGTCTTCCGATAAGCCAGTTGCCTTCGAAATTATGGACCAGGTTGTGATAAGGCTTGTAGGTGGCGCCGAACATGACGATGCTGGAAATGACGCGCTCCTCCCCCAGCATCATGGCCAGCAGCCGGTCGGCGCGAACGCCGTTCTGCGTCGAAAGGACATCCGCCTGCGCCAGATACACCCTGGACTTATCGACTGCGTCCCGGATATCCTGCGTTTTGACCGTTATGATCGCCAGGTCCACCCGCTCTTCCAGGCGCGGCTTGACGTCCACATAGACCACCGATCGCCCGCGGATACCGTCAATGATAAACCCGCCCTGCTCCACGGCGTCTTTCTGTTCCTTGCGGCCCACGGCCACGACCGTCACGCCCTTGGCCTTCAGATAACAGGCCACGAGCCCTCCGATGGCGCCCAAACCGATCACCGCGACTTTCATGCCTTCTCCATATAGCGCTTAAGCTGCCTTAAAATCTCTTCGATATTCTGATCGTGCAGCCGCCGGAAGACCAGCGCCCACAGGAGCTTATTCAAGGCCCCTGCGATCTCGTAATGCATGACGTAGTCCACGCGGAA
Source organism: Candidatus Omnitrophota bacterium (assembly GCA_041649995.1). Taxonomy (GTDB): domain Bacteria; phylum Omnitrophota; class Gorgyraeia; order Velamenicoccales; family Velamenicoccaceae; genus JBAZMA01. The sequence goes on from JBAZMA010000010.1 coordinate 30,585, forward strand.
ACCTTCCCCGACCGGCTCGCAATTGACCCGCTCATACCCGGAAAACATACCGTCCGAAAACACGCGGGAAATACCGGAAGCCGTGAGCTCGCTGACCTCAGCCCTCCACCGCGGGCCGCGCGGAAGAACGACCTTTTGGATATATTTTGTCCCCGGGGCAATCGCGCCCCCGGTGAGGCGCTCGAAACTCATCAAAGACTTCCGCGGCCACCAGGAAGCCTCTCCCCAGAGAACGATCTGCTCCACAAGGGCGCTGCGATCGCTGGTCTTGACCATAATGTCATGCCGGTTCTCGTCCATCCCCGTCAGGCCTTCGGACCCGCCCCGTTCTTCTGGGGCAGGTTATATTTTTTATAATCAAAGCCCACATCGTCCAAAAGCTTGATCATCAACGAATAAAACTGCATGGGCACCTCGGAAAACATCGCTCTCATCAAATCGCCTTCCTCGACCATGCGCGACCCGCGGTCCCTGGCATTGGACTCGGCCTTCTGGGTCGCGGTGACTTCCGTGACGTGACGGTGGAAAATCGGCATTTTGCCGAGCATCTTTTTGAAACGCTCCTCCGTGACCTTTTCCCAGCTCATGGTGAAATGATCAGACATACAGGTCTCCTTTGGTGGCGGCGGCCTCAAATTTGGAAATATTGGCCATAAAATCCTTCACGCAGAGTTTGGCCAACTCGGAATAATTTCCGCTCATGATGCGATGGATCCTGTGCGGCCGCGAGAAAAATTCCCTCATGCACCAGGACCCCAGGCGCCCGACCTCTTCCACAGACAAGTGCTTCGTCGGCACGACGGGGTGCTGAAAATCCCAGGCCTTCAGATCAATCTTTTTCGGGTCCAGCAGGCCCTCCTTCAACAGTTTTTTCCACAGCGGCGAGCCGGGCACGGGCGTGACGAACTGGAGCGCGAAAATATCGGGGTCCACTTCATCGGCGAAAGAAAAACGCTTCTTAACGGCTTCCTCTGTATCATCCTCAAATCCCACCATAAAAGTCCCGATGGTCGCGATATTGTTTTTGCGCAGGGCGTCCACGGTCCTCTTGATCTGCGAGACCGTCACCCCCTTGCCGATTTTGGACAATTCCGCGTCATCGCTGACCTCGATACCGACCAAACCCATAAACATCCCCGCCTTCTTCATGAGCGGGATCAGATCTTCCTGACGGGACCAGTCATCGGCGCGGCCCAGGATGACCCAGTTGATGGCAATTCCTCTTTCGATAATCCCGTTACAGACATCTCTGACCATATCGTAGTTCACGTTAAAGGCATCGTCCTGGAAAACCACGGTCTTGACCCCGTATTTTTTGGTCAAGTCCTCCAGCTCCTGCACGATGCGGCCGGCCGAATGCGAACGCCAGGACACAAAGTCCTTGGGGGAACGCGGGTCATACTGGCTCCACTCATAGCAGAATGAACACCCCCCAGGACAGCCTCGGCTGGTAAATAACTCGCAGAAGTTCGTCCAGTAGGTATGGGCGACATATTTTTCCATGGGAAACAGGTCATAGGCCGGCAAGGGCAGGATATCGATATCCTTGATCAGGCCTCTGTGAGGGCCGGCGACAATCTGGGCCCCCTTTCGGGAGGCCAGGCCCGCGATCCCCGAATAATCGCCGTCCGGTTTGTCCAGCTGTTTCAAAAGCTCTTCCAGCGTCAATTCCGCTTCGCCGATCAAAACAAAATCTATGGCGGGATTCTCCTCAAGTGTTTCCTGGTAAAGGGCGGAATACCAGAGGCCGCCCACGGCGACCTTGGTCTGCGGGCTCACTTTCTTGACGAGTTCGGCGGTCTTGTTGAAATGCCAGATCACGGCCAGCCCTCCGGTGGAATGAAGGATATCGCCGAAAACAACAAGGTCCGGCGCGAGGGCGCGCACCTTTTCCTGAATATCATCATAGGAAAGCTCCATGGCCCTGGCATCCAGAACAAAAGGCTCGGCCGCCTGCTTTTGGCGGACATAAGAGGCCAGCTGAGCGTAGAACTGATTCGGCGCCTTGATGACGCCATGCGTTGCCCAGCCTCCGATGGGAGGCATGATAAATAATACTTTTTTCATAAATAGCTCCTATTGATTTTCCGAAGCCCGTTCGCCGGGACTGAATTGTTGAGAGGCTGGGACGTCCGCTCCTCCTGTCAATTCATCTGCGCTTGGACATTGGACGAAAAAAAACGCAAAACCAGAAAAAACCGCACTCAGACGTTGAACCAGGAGGCGACGAGCGTCTTGCCTCCGGGCGTCAGGTCCACATTCACATGCTTAACCTGGGTAAATTCGCACAGGCCTTCCCTGCCCAATTCCCTGCCGAAACCGCTCTGTTTATACCCTCCAAAAGGGGCCTCATTGTAAAATCCGCCGAAGGTGTTCACCCAGACCGTGCCGCAGCGAAGGCGCCGCGCGATATCCGTGGCCTTCTGAATATCTCTTGTCCAGATCATGCCGGCCAGGCCATAGACCGTGTCGTTGGCAACGCGCACGGCCTCCTGCGCGTCCCGGACTTTGATCACGGACAGAACAGGCCCGAAGATCTCCTCGCGCGCGATCCGGGCGTCATTCTTCACATCGGAAAATATCGTGGGTTCCACATAATAACCGCGTTTGAGGCCGCCGGGAACGTTGCCGCCGCAAACAAGCCTGGCCTCTTTCCGGCCGATAGCCACATAGTCCAGGACGGTCTTTTTCTGACGCGCGCTGATCAAAGGACCGATGTCCGTGGAAGGGTCCATGGGATCGCCGACTTTGAGTTTTTTGGTCTTTTCAACGATCATCTCCAAAAAAGCGTCATAGATCTTTTCTTCAACAATAAGACGCGAACCGGCCACGCACATCTGCCCCTGGTTCATAAAGATGGCGCACAAAGAACCGTTCGCCGCTGTTTCCAGATCCGCGTCGGCCAGAACGATGTTCGGGGATTTTCCGCCCAGCTCCAAAGACAGCTTTTTGATATTGGAAGAGGCGGCCTTCATCACGTGGCGGCCGACTTCACTGGAGCCGGTGAAAGAAATCATATCCACGCCCATGGAAGCGCTCAAATGCTCCCCCAGGACGCTGCCTTCTCCCGTAACAATATTCACCACTCCCGGCGGGAGTTCGGCTTTCTGCACGATTTTAGCCAGCTCCAGGCAGCTCAAAGACGCTTCCCGGGAAGGCTTAAGCACAATGGTATTGCCCAGAATAATGCTGGAGGCAATCTTCCAGGCGGCCATAAGAAACGGATAATTCCAGGGAATGATCGCCCCGACCACGCCTACGGATTCTCTTAACGTATAGCTCATGGCGGGCGCGGGCACGCAGATGGTCTCCCCCTTGATCTCTCCGGCCGCGCCGGCAAAATATTCGTAGGCATTGGCCGCGACGGGAATATCGATAAAAGTCGTCTGCTTGCCGGTTTTGCCCGTATCCTGCGTTTCTATCCGGGACAGCTCAAAGGCGTTTTCCCGTATGAGATGGGCGATACGCGTCAGATACTGGCCGCGCTCAGCCAGGGAAAGCCCGGGCCACTCGCCTTCGCTATAGGCCTGTCCGGCCGCGGCAATGGCCTTCTCCATATCAGCGACAGAGGCCTTGGGAAAAGAGGCGATCTTCTCTTCGGTGGCCGGATTCACGCTGTCCAAAACGGCCCCGTCTTTGGCGTCGTAAAATTTTCCGTTAATATACATTTGATACGTCATGGTTTCTTCTTTCCGTGAGCAGTCCGCAGGCAACAGTAAAAAAAAATATAGGGATTTGCCTGCTGCCCTGTTATTTCACAGGCGCGCAGGTCCACAGGTCGAACAGGCGGTTAAAAGGGACATACCAGCGCGAAATTTTGGCGAAGTCCCCTTTCAGCTTCAGTTTCTTCTGCGTTGTGGCGGCAAAAGGGTCCAGCTGACGCTTGAAAATAGCCCGCCAGTAATCCGCCTTGCCGGAAATAACGAATTCCGCTTCTGAGGCGTCCGTCACAAAATCCTTGATGCCTCCGCCGGAAAAATGGAAACAATACGCTGTCTGCGTCTCATCCAGGACCACAGCCAGCTTTGTTTCCAGATTTGTCTGCAGGGCCAGCTGCCGGAATTGAGCGTCATTGTTCACAAGCCGCACGATTTCGGAAATCTGCTGGGGGGAAAACAAATCATAGGTCGCCTGCGAAGCCTGTCCGGCCGTCGCGTCTTCAGACGCCTGGCTTGTCTGAGGACCGGCATAAAGGCCCTTGACACAGGCCACCTTCACCGCCTCTTCCAGGGTCTGGGCGAGAAAAAAAGCCTCTTTCAGGGTTTCACCTATGGCGACCACGCCATGATGCTTCAGGACGACGATATTGCTGTTTTTCAAAGCCTCGATGACAGGCGAAATATCCGTGATCGTGGGCGTTTTCTGATCTATCACAGGGACATCACCCAAGCTCAGGCGGGTTTCAAACGTGTCGAAGGAGATCGCGTCATGAGCGGCAAAATAACCGTTTGAGAACGTCGGATGGACATGGACGACGGCCCTGGCTTCCAGATTTTTGTAAACGCTCAGATGAAAGGGTTTTTCCGAGGAAGGAACAAAGCCTTTCTGCAAGGCGTTTCCCTCCATATCCATGGTGCAGACATCCTCATTCCGCAAATCCCCCAGGCACGTGCCGCGGCCTGTGATCAAAACGGTTTTCTCATCCAGCCGGATGCTGAGATTGCCCGACAGCCCACCGCTCAGGTCTTTTTCCCAAATCCAGCGGCCGATTTTTTTAATGTCCTCGATCTTTGTCTGCATTATCCTTCCTTTTTGAAAGGTTCTACCGTCCTGTCGATCAAATCCAGAGGGATTTCTTCCAGCGCGGGAACATACGTCTTTATCTTTGCAGAAGCAACTTTTATCCCGCCGATCTTCAACAGGCTCATCGAAACGGCGCTCGGCTGCTTAAGGGTCTTATGCAGAACGACGGGGATCCCGTGATGCCTGGCGCAGATGGCGGCAATCAGCGATCCTGTCCTGCAGAGGGCGCGCGATCCCCTCACCTGAGCGCTGAAAATATGAACGCCGCTCACCAGCCCCCTCTCCATACAAAAGGCCATCATATTGTCGCAAATCACAACGGGCTTCACGCCTTTCTTCAGCAACTCGCCGGATACCTGCTTCATACCTTCCAGGCCCGGCCTCAACTCGGCCACAAAGGCCCGGGGGGCGTTGAATTTTGCGTAAAAAGATTCCGAAGGGCAGCCGAAAATCAGGGGGATCTTTTTTGTCATAGAATGTCCTTGCCGCCTATCCTTTCGTCATCTGTCCGTCTAAGGAAATATGTCTTGTCACAAATTCATGAGGAACCACGTCAAACCCCGGATAAAAAGCGGCCACGCCGCGTGGCGCCAGCCTCCGCCCCGCAAAACTCAAGATCTCTTCGTCCTTACGGACTTCAATGGGAATATCCCGGCCTGAGGCCAGCTTTTTGGAAGACTGCGCCAGGCAGTAAAAAGGGACTTTAAAATACCTGGCCAGGAGAGCGATCTGAAACGTTCCGATCTTGTTGGCGAAATCACCGTTGGCAGCGGACCGGTCAGAACCTACGAGCACGCAGTCCACCTCTCCATCGCTCATGACCTTGGCGACGGCGTTGTCCGGAATCAGGGTGACATCAAAACCCTCCCGGTCCAGTTCCCATGCGGTCAGGCGCGAACCCTGAAAGTAGGGGCGGGTTTCGGTGGCCAGAAACTTCACTCTTTTCTTATGCTGCCGGCAGAATTCGGCGACCAGGGGAAGCTCTCCGGACACGTTGCAATGGGTGAGGATCGTATCGCCGTCCTTGATCAACGAGGCCGCCTCTTGCGCCCTCTGGTATCTTTTCGCGCGGATGCCTTTTTCCAGAAAGCCTTCCATGGCGCAAAGGAAGTCTTCGTAAAACCGGGGGCTCGAAGAAACCTTGCCGGCCAGTCCCAGGACCATGGACGTCACTTCTTCAAAAGGAAAAGTGGGCCTGCTCCTGTTAAAGGCCAGGGCGACACGCTTCAGAAGACGCATTTGGGCGTTCCTGGAAAGCCCCTTGGCCTTTCGCATCTCCAATATAAAGGTATAGCAAACCGTCAGAAACTGTCCGAAGGCCCGGGTTTTCATGTCCACAACCGCCCGGATGGCCTCCTGGTAACGCCGGACTTTCAGATAAGTCACCTGCCCGGGCACCTTTGTTTCATCCAGGATAAAAAGCGTCAGGCCTTTGAGCCGCGCGGGCCAGAACAAAACGGATTCTTTCATAATTTTCAAGATTTACCCTTCAACCCTTTGCCAGTTTCCTGACCGCGTCAAGGCAGACCTTGACCACTTTCGCCTCCGCTTCATAATAATCAGGATTGATGAATCCCACTTCCCCTGAAATCAGATTGTCGCTGACAGCCGAAATGGAAGCGGCCTTGACTTTGTTGACCTGGGCAATGGTCAAAAGAGCGCTGGAAACCATGTCCACGGCAATGGCACCTTCCTTTTTCACCTGCTCGATCAAAGCGCGTGTTTCCATCAGAAGGGCGTCTGTTGTCCAGATCGCCCCTTTGCGCGTCTCCACGTTATTTTCCTTGGCCGCGGATTCCAGAACGTCCGTCAGGCCCGGATCCGCCTGCGTTTTAAAATCCTTATCCACGTAATAGGGCGTGACGCCATCCCCCCGCACAACACCGGTGGCCAGGACCACGTCCCCGATCTTGATCGTCTCATCCAGCGCGCCGCAGGAACCCGCGCGGATGATATATTCGACCTTGCCGGCGCAAAGGATCTCGGCGATGATCGCGGTGTCCGGCGAAAAACGGCCGCCGTTGCCCACGGCAATCTTGACGCCTTCGTAATAGCCCGTGTACATGGAATATTCAAAGAAAGAAAAGCTCTTGACCGGTTTTTCCAGATACGCCAGGATGGCGTCGCGCCGCTCCGCCGTTCCGGGGATAATCGCGTATTTCCCAAAATCGCCCGGCTTGACCTGCACCATGTGCAGCAAATCCTGGCCTGTCAGATGGATATCTTTCTTCATTTGCATGATTGCTCCCCTTTTTAAAATAACAAATAGACCAAAATTGACCCGGAACCCTTTTTTAGGATCTTAAGATTTGCTAAATCCCCGCTTGCTCCTTCAAAACTGTTTTATCGATTTTCCCTGTCCGTGTCTTCGGGAGGCTTTCGACAAAAGAAAAAGAGTGCGGCAGCTTGAAATGCGCCAGATGCTGGCGGCAGAATTGCCTGGCATCGGTTTCCAGCAGCGCGGTTCCCGTTTTGAGAACGACAAAAGCCTTCAGGACTTCTCCCCGAAGGGCATCCGGCATGCCGATCACCGCCGCTTCCGCCACAGAGGGATGCTTGTGAAGCGCTTCTTCAATTTCCGCGGGAAAAACGATCTGCCCGGAAACCTTGACCATATCTTTTTTGCGGCCGGCGATATAATACATGCCTTCCGGGTCCCTCCGGCCAAGGTCGCCGGTATGAAACCATCCGTCCTTCAAAACTTCGCTTGTCAAGGCAGGATCCTTATAATAGCCGTCCATCACGACCCAGCTTTTCATCACGATCTCGCCGATCTCACCCTCGGGAACATCGCGGCCCTCCTCATCCACAAGACGGATATTGATCCAGGGGGCGGGCCTGCCGATCGATTCGATCCTGTCGGAACCCATGGGCGTCACGATATTCGGCGCGTTGGTTTCCGTCATGCCCCAGCCGTTCAAAAGCTTGGCGCGCGGGCAATAGGTCTTGAAACGACGGATCATGTCCGGCGAGTTAGGCGCTCCGAACACATTGACCCAGCGGATGCTGGAGAGATCGAACTTCTCGAATTCCTTCAGGTGCAGGAGCGCGTAATACATGGAAGGCACCATGTGAAAACACGTAACCTTGTATTTTTCCACATTCTTCAAAAATTCCAGGGGGATAAAGCGTTCCATCAGGACAAGGGTGATGCCGTAAAAAATGCAGTTTTGCAGATAAACCAGCCCGCCGCCGTGCGATAAAGGCAGGCTGGAAAGTTTCACATCCGCGGGCGTCAGGTCCACGAAAAACTCCATGGCGTCGGGAGAGGCGTTGAGATGCCTGTAATTCAGCTGAACGCCCTTGGGCCTGCCGGTAGAACCCGACGTGTAAAGGATCAGGGCGGGGTCTGTTTCGGACAGGGCGAGCTGCGGCAGAGGGCCTGATGAGTTCTTAAGGAAATCCTCAAAACTCAGGTATCCTTCCTTCTTTTCTCTCACAAGGACGATATTTTTTAAGGCCGGGAGCCGGGCGCGTATCTCTTCTAAAGAAACATCAGGCCGGCTCCGGGCGATCAGAAGCACGGAATCCGAATGAGCCAGGCACGCCTGGAGCTCGTCATTTTTGAGCATGAAATCAAAGGGAACAACCGTCGCGCCGATGCTGAAAAGAGCCAGGTAGGAATACACATATTCCGGCCAGTTAGGCAGATACAAAGCGACCTTGTCGCCCTTTTTGATCCCGTATTCCAGGAGATTCGAAGCCAGGGAAAATACCTTATTTCTCAGCTCGCTGAACGTGACAGCCTGGTCTTCAAAAATAAGGGCCGGCTTATCCGGAAAATCCTGCGCCTGCTTGTCTACAAGCTCTCTTATGGTTTTCATAACAACTCCCTGATAAGATTGAAAACTCTAAAAACGCTCAAAAGCCCGGGATTTTGCTTCAAATTAATAGTAAAATTTTACTAATTAAATTTAAACAAGTCAAGAATTATTCTTCTTTGGTTATGACTAAGACTTAAGTCTTTTAAAACAATGGATTTAAAACAATAATTCTGGAAAAAAAGATTTGGGGAATTAAGAGGATTTGTGTGGCCACTCTGGTATGCTGATCTTCTCCTTGGCCAATTCCTGGCTGACATTCTGGATAAAGCGCCTTTCCGCTCTCAGGAGTTCCAAATTATGCTCGACAATGGACTGCAGATGATAGGAAGATTTGACCTTGAGCTGTTCGGTAAGGGATTTCAAGGCGCCTTCGACTTTGGAAAGGATCCTGAGCCTGCCTTTGAGCCTGCGCAAGGCCACATCCAAAGGCAGATAAGGAAGGAAATACAAGGCCACGTCTATGGAAAAATTGGGGCGTTCAGCCGTCAAAAGGCTCTTGGTCAGAAGCTGACGGAAACGCTGGTGCCCTTTTTCCGTCAGGCTGTAAACAAATTTCTCCGGCCTGACGCCTTCGGCGCTGACCGTCTTCTCGACAAAGCCTTTTTTCTCCAGAAGGTTCAACGAATAATATATGGATTCCACTTCCAGGGCCGCGAACGTGCTGATGACCTCCTTGATCTGCTTTTTGATCTCATAGCCATGACGCGGCTTATCTTTCAAAAGGCCAAGGATAATGAGTTCCTGTTCGGCTTTCATTGCACATGCCCCATCTTGCGGAACTTATCGTAGCGCTGCTGGATGAGTTCGTCTTTGGAAAGTTTCATCAATTCGATAAAATATTTTTTCGCCGCGGCCTTGATGCTCTTGGCCGCCTCTTCCGGGTTATGATGCGCCCCGCCGAGCGGTTCCTTGATCACATCGTCGATGATCCCGAACTTCAAAAGGTCCTGGGCCGTCAGCTTCAGGGCGTCGGCGGCCAAAGGCGCTTTCGTGCTGCTCTTCCAGAGGATCGCCGCGCAGCCTTCCGGAGAGATGACCGAATAATACGCGTTTTCCATGACGCACACGCGGTCGGCGACTCCGATGCCAAGCGCCCCTCCGCTGCCTCCCTCTCCGATGACAATCGCGACCAGGGGGGTGCGGATGCCTGACATCATTTTTAAATTCCAGGCGATGGCCTGCGCCTGCCCCCTTTCCTCCGCGCCGATTCCAGGATAAGCGCCTGGCGTATCGATGAAGATCAGCACCGGCAAGCTGAATTTCTGGGCCAGTTCCATGACCCGCATGGCCTTGCGATACCCTTCCGGATGCGCGCATCCGAATGTGCGGATAAGATTCTCTTTGGTGTCGCGGCCTTTCTGATGACCCATGACGATCATCTTCTGGCCGTCCAACCGGCCGAATCCGGCGATAATGGCGTGGTCATCCCGGAATGACCGGTCTCCGTGGATTTCCATGAAATCCTTGAAAAGCAGCTGGAGATAATCCAGGGTGTAGGGTCTTTGCGGATGGCGGGAGATCTGCACGCGCTGCCAGGGCGTCAATTTTCCATAAATATCCCTGCGCAGGCGTTCCAGCTTGTCTTCGAGCCTCTTGATCTCTCCGGAGAGGTCAATGTGCTTTTCTTCGGTGAAATTCGTGAGCTCGCGGATCTTCTTTTCCAGCTCGACAATGGGTTTTTCGAAATCGAGACCGATCATAGGCAATCTTTAAAAATAGGGCCGCGTTGAACAGCAAAGGACCGTTTCACGTTATCAATCTATGATCGTGACTTCGGTGTTCACGGGAAGCATGTCATAGAGCTCTTCGACTTCCTTGTTGAGCATGCGCACGCATCCGGCCGTCGCCTGCTGTCCGATGCTTTCCGGCTGCGTAGTCCCATGGATCCCGTATCCGGGAAGATCAAACCCCATCCAGCGCGTCCCCAGGATATTTTTCGGATCCTCAGGAGGATAAAGTTTGCCTTCATTTGTCCAGGAGGGATTTTTAAGCTTGTTGACGATCTTAAACGTCCCGACGGGCGTGATGTTGTCTTTTCCCGTCGAAACATGATACGTCTTGACGACTTCATCCCCCGAGCGCAGCGTCAGGAGATTCTGCGACTTATCCACCATGACATTGAACCGGCCTGTCCATATCCTCAGGCGCATGCCGGGCCTGATCACGTCCGATTTCAATCCGTTCTGCAGACGGATCATCTCGACCGTTGTCCGGAATTCATCGGCGATCATGCTCAGGGAATCCCCGCTTTTGACGACGCGATAGGCCGTCTCTCCGGGCGCCTCGACGGCCGAGAAGATGATCTTCATATGCACGTCTTCGAGTTTGTCCTGCACCTGCTCAATGCCCGGCCTGGACACATTCGCCATCAGGATCGCGCGCAGACGTTCGCGGGCCGCCAGATACTCCCCCTTCTGGATGAGGCCTTCCGCTTCGCTCAAATCTTTCTCAAAACTTGCCGTGGAAAAACCGTCTTTGACAACCGTCGCTGAAACAGGGCCCGCCCCGCGCATCTTCCAGACCGTAAAAATCGTTCCGGCAGCCAGCACGAGCACGACAAGCCCGCCAATCATGAATTTCCTTTTCACAACATCCTCCTATCTCTCAAAAAGGGAAAGCTTATTTAAAAATAATCGCCAGAAGGATCCCGATGATCGACCCCATGATCACCTCGATCGGCGTATGACCGATCAGCTCTTTGAGCTGGTCTTCCTGGATCTTACCTTTCCAGTAAATGTCATCGAGGATCCTGTTGAGGATCCCGGCCTGTTTGCCTGTCGAACGTCTCACCCCTTGCGCGTCGAACATTGTCACCAGGGCAAAAACAGCCCCCAGGGCGAAGAACGGAGAACCAAATCCGTAATCCAGGCCCAGGACGACAGCCAGGGCGCTGGAACCCGCCGCGTGCGCTGAGGGCATTCCCCCGGTCCCGATAAACCAGCGAAAATCAAAGCGCTTGGACCTCAAAACGCCCAAAGCCACTTTCAGCGTCTGGGCGATAATCCATGCCAAAAGCGTAACGATCAGGATATGATTTCCGGCCATTTCTGTGATGACTGATTTCATTCAATTCCCCCTATAAGGATTGCAATAGACTCATTCTACGGGAATAACCCGGATATCGACAAGATCCGCGAAGGTGGAACGGCCGTCCTTGAGCAAAAATCCCTGATTCCCGTCGAGATAAGCGTCCTGCGGAGACGGACGGACAGGGACCCTTTTGCGTTGAGGCTGGGGCTTAGGCCTGGATTTGGGAGCGGAACGCGCGACGACGTGCCGTTTGGCCTGTTTTCTGAGGGACGCGATGGCTTTCTTGAGTTCGGAAACAGAAGACAATGTTTTCTTCATCTCCTGATTTTCAAAAGAAAGGCGGAGATTTTTCTCGCTCATCTCCGCGTTTCGGCTGTAAAGGACTTCGTTGGTTTTCCGGGTGTCCAGCAAATGCCCGGCCAGGTTCATGATCCTCTGCTTCTCTTCCGTCAGCTGCTGCTGGACGCGCGCCAGCCGCCTGCGCAAAAAGATCCTGTCGTTATCCAGCTGCGCGTTTTTAAGGTAAGATTCCCCCAAAAGGACCTGGGTCTTATTCAGGCTGACCTGCGCGGCCGCCAGTTCAATCTGGAGCCGGTCCATCTGACCGCTCAGGTCATTGTTCTTGTGCAAAAGAACCATGCACTGATAAAACCCGAAGGCGCAAAAACCCGCCAATAATGCTATGACCCCCGCTCCAATTTTAGATCTCACAAAAAAATACCTCTTTTGGACAGTTTCGCTGCGAAAGCTTGACAAGCAAAAGCTTGTATGTTAGCATGCCTTTAAGTTCTTTTCCCGCCTTTTCTTTCCCTCAAAGGACTTGAATTTTCAGCAGTCCATTATAACGTAACCTCTCAAAAAATCAAGAGCTTTTAACCCTGTCCGAATGCTAGCCAAGGTCCAAACTCTAGGCCTGATGGGCTTGGATGCCTATCCGGTGGAAGTCGATGTGGATGTTGCCAACGGTTTGCCTGGCACAACCATAGTCGGCCTGCCCGATTCCTGCCTTAAGGAAAGCCGGGAACGGGTCCGCTCCGGCATCAAGAACAGCGGTTTACGCTATCCGCAGGATAAGATCACCATCAGCCTGGCGCCCGCGGCTGTCAGGAAGGAAGGTGCTTCCTTTGACCTCCCCATCGCCCTGGGCATTCTGGCCGCCTCCCAACAGATCAATCCCCTGGTCCTCCAGGACTTCTGTTTTGCCGGGGAATTGGCCTTAGACGGCCAGCTCAGGCCCATTCGCGGCGCTCTGGCCATGGCGCAGTCTTTGACAGGATGCAGGATCAAAAAACTCATTCTCCCCTTTTCCAACGCGCGGGAAGCGTGTTTTGTCGAATCCGCGCAGATTTATGCCTTCAAAACGCTCCGGGAACTGGTCGAAGCCCTGCACGCCCCTGATCCGCCCAAGGCCTGCCGTCTGTCCCCTCCATGGAAAACGCAGAAATATGAAGACCACGCTCCCGACTTTTCGGATGTGAAAGGACAGTTCCTGGCCAAGCGCGCTTTTGAAATAGCCGCTTCAGGAGGGCATAACATCCTTTTGATCGGCCCTCCGGGAAGCGGAAAAACCATGCTGGCCAAGAGGCTTCCTTCAATCCTGCCTGAGATGACGGCGCCGGAGGCCGTTGAAACGACCAAGATCTATTCGGCGGCAGGCATGACGCGCTCCGAAGAAGGACTGATGACACACAGGCCTTTCCGGGCCCCGCACCACACGATTTCCGACATTGCCCTGGCCGGAGGAGGCTCTTGCCCCCAACCGGGCGAGATCAGCCTGGCCCATAACGGCGTCCTCTTCCTGGACGAACTTCCTGAATTTCGCCGCAACGTCCTGGAGATCCTGCGTCAACCCCTGGAAGAAGGCTGTATCCGCGTATCCCGGATCCAAAAATCCCTGAACTTTCCGGCGAGCTTCCTTCTTGTCGCGGCCATGAACCCCTGCCCCTGCGGTTTTTTTACCGACCCCCGCAAGGCCTGCCGCTGCCATTCTCTCCAGATCCAGAAATACAGGGGAAAGATCTCCGGCCCTCTTTTAGACAGGATCGACCTCCACCTGGAATTGCCCGCCGTCTTATATCAGGAGCTGACGGACAGCCGGGAATCAGAGCCTTCCTCGAAGATCAAGGCGCGTGTGGAGGCGCAAAAAGCCCTGCAGAGAGAACGCTTCAAAAACGAACGGTTTAGCTCTAACGCGCAGATGCATACGCGTCATATCAAAAAATACTGCGTTTTGGAAGATGACCGCGCCGGCGCGCTTTTAAAAATGGCCATGACGGAGCTCGGATTCACGGCGCGCGCTTATGACAAGATCCTCAAAGTCTCCAGAACGATAGCCGATATGGCCGGAAAAGAACTCATCGGCCACGACCACCTCGCCGAGGCCATCCAATACCGCAATCTCGACAGGCAGCGCTAATCCTTGCCGCATTTCAAAACTGTTTCCTCAAAAAAAGGCCGCTCTCTTTTTTGAAAGAGAGCGGCTTTTGAATTCTATCATTCCTCCGGCCGTATTTTTTAAGCGGCAGGGATCTTGATGATTTCCGAAGGCAGGATCACAATCTCCACGCGCCTGTTTTTCTGCTTGCCTTCCCTGGTATCGTTGGAAGCGACGGGCCGTTGTTCGCCGTAAGCGACAGCGGAAAGGCGGTCGGGCGAAATCCCGCCCGTTTCGATAAAATAATGGAGAACGGCCAGGGCGCGCGCCGCCGATAATTCCCAGTTTGATTTCCATCCGGAATGACGGATGGGGTCGGAGTCCGTGTGCCCTTCGACAGCCACGCGGGAATCAGGAACCTCTTTTTCCAGGACCGAAGCGACCTTATCCAAGGCCTGCTTTCCCTGCTGCCGGATCGCGTCTTTTCCGGGATCAAAAAAGACCTCGGCCAGAAATGTCACGACAAGCCCCCGTTCCGTCATCTCGAGCTTGGCCTTATAATCGGACAACTCGCCCTGCAGGCTTTTTGTCAACTCGGCCAGGGCCTTTTGCAGGTCCTGATCTTTTTCCTGTTTAAGGCTTGCCACCCTCGCCCGAAGGCTCCTGTTCTCCTCTTCCAGAGCCTTTGACCGGCCCAGCGTCGAACAGCCTGTTGTCAAAAGGGCGAAAGCCATAACCAGCAATAACGCCAAGGATATCTTTTTCATAAATACCTCTGCATGGGGTGAGAAAATTGAAAAACGGTTTCCCGATCGGCCCTGAGCGCGTCTTACAAAAACTTCAAAAGGTTCAGGCCTGTTTTCGGGTCAAGTTCTTTGGCCGCCTTGACGCCTTTGAGCTCGAAAACAACAGCCTCAATGACCATGAAAATCCCGACGCCCTGACGCACGCAGCCTGTCAGGGTCTTTCGCTTTTTTCCCATAGAAGCGTGCATATGCACCTGCGGCCCGTTTCCGGGAAAAACAGTGCCCAGACCCAAAACCTCCCATCCGTCTTTGAAAGCGGCGTAGTTCGGTTCAGGCGGCACCACGGCTTTTTTAGGACCTGTCACCAGACGGCCCTCTCCAAAAGCCCCCAGGAAAACAAACACAGCGGTCTTAAGCCCCTCTTTTTTCAAAAAACCTTCGAGAGACTTTTTGACGTCCTCTTTGTGGGAAAATTTTAAGACAAAAATCCGGCCGAGACGGCCTTGACGGTATTCCACAAGTATCCTATTTCCGGCCTTCTTTTTTTAAAGAGGCCTTCTTGCGCGCGAGGCGCCGCTTTGTGGCCATGGGTTTTCCGCAGCACCAGATCGTATGCTGCGAACTCCCCGCGGTGCCCACAATGATCTCCCTGCCGCATGGCACGCAGATCAAATGATCGCCCTTCTTCGTCCTTTTTTCTTCCGCCATTTTAATCCTTTGAAGACAACAGGACAAGAAAATCCGAAAAAGAAAGGACCTGTCTTAACGTCCGCCCTTCATCAGCGCGAGCGTTTCCGAGCGCGTCTTTTCGTTTTCTTTAAAAACGCCCCTCACCGCGCTGGTCACGGTCGTGATCCCGGGTTTTCTGATCCCGCGCATGCTCATGCAAAGATGCTCGGCCTCAATGACGACCATCACGCCATGGGGCTGAAGTTTCTTCATAATGATGTTGGCGATCTGAGTGGTAAGCCTTTCCTGGACCTGCAGCCTCCGCGAAAGGATATCCACGACGCGGGCAATCTTGCTTAACCCTGTCACGCGGCCTCCTTTGGGAATATAGGCCACGTGGGCACTGCCGACGAACGGCAAAAGATGGTGTTCACACATGGAATACAAGGGGATATCCTTCAGAAGAACGATCTCCTCGTGTTTCTGGTCCAGGACGACCTCCAGCTCTTTTTCAGGGTCTTCACTGAGCCCGGAAAGGATCTCCTCGTACATGTTGGCCACGCGCGCCGGAGTTTCCAAAAGGTCGGGCCGCGACACATCTTCTCCCGAGGCCTCCAGGATCATCGCCACGGCTTTTGCCAATTTCTTCTTGTCCATTTCAACCCCTTTGGTTTTGAATACAAAACAGTCGGCGCGATCCACCGGTCGAACGCGGATCCGGCCTATCCGCCTTAAAAAGAATCTATTTGCCTATACAAAATCTTGAAAAGATGGAATCCAGCAGCTCCTCATGAAAAACCTCGCCCGTCAACTCGCCCAGTCCGTTCAGCGCCCTGCGGACATCAACAGCCGCGAATTCCAGAGGCGTCCCCTTGCGCAAGGTCTCAACGGCATCCTTAAGGGCCTGCGAAACATCCTTAAGGATGGCGATATGACGGACATTGGAAACCAGGGGGCTTTCCCCAAGCTCCAGGGGACCGTCAAAAACGGCCTTCACGATCTCTTCTTCCAGCGCGACGATATTGCGCATTTTGAGCGCGGAAACTTCCGTCACGGGATGCGCGCCGAAGAATTCCCTGAACCGCTCGGCCCCGGGCACACCCGGCAGGTCGCACTTATTGACGACGCCGATCAGTTTTTTCCGCGCCTTCACGCGGGAATAAAGTTCAACGTCCAAATCTTCCAGGGGCGCGCTGGCGTCCACGACAAATAAAACAAGATCGCTACCCTCCACAGCGGCATTGGCGCGCTCAACAGCCCGACGTTCGATCTCATCTCCGGCATCCAAAATCCCTGCGGTATCGATCAGGCAGACAGCCAACCCCTGAATATTCAGACACTCTTCAATCGTATCGCGCGTCGTGCCGGCGATCGGGGTCACGATGGCCCGCTCCGTCTTCAAAAGGGCGTTGAGCAAGGAAGATTTTCCCGTATTCGGCCGGCCGTAAATGACAACCTTCAAGCCCTCGCGGAGCAGGCGGCCCCGGAAACTTCCTTCGAGGAGGCTTTGCGTTTGCGAACAGACGCCTTCAAGCTTTTCGGCGTCCCGCACGTCCTCGGCCCTCAAGACTTCCTCCTCGGAAAAATCAAGCCGCGCCTCCATATCGGCCAGGATCTCCAGAAGGCCCGCGCGCAGGCCTTTGAAGATTCCGGAAAGTCCACCGGCAAGCTGTCCGAGGCTGTTCCTTAAAGCCAGGTCGCTGTTGGCCTGGATGACGTCTAAGACCGCCTCGGCCTGAGTGAGGTCCAGGCGGCCGTTCAGGAAAGCCCTTTTGGTAAATTCTCCCGGCTCTGCCGGCCTGGCCCCTTTCTCAACAAGCAATTCCAGGATCGCGCACAGAACGCGGCTGCCTCCATGCGCGCTGATCTCCACGTTGTCCTCTTTGGTATAGCTCTTAGGAGCCCGCATCAGGGAAATAACGACTTCATCGACCACGCACGCGCCGACGGCGCGTGGATCGCTTCCTGATTTCCCAAAGGCCTCCTTGTCGCGCACGATCCAGCCGTATCGCAGGCAAAAACTCTTCATACCCGACAACGGTTTTGGATTCCGGCCGCAGAACACGAGATCCGCGATCTCCAAAGCCCGCGGCCCGCTCAAACGGATAATGCCTAACGCCCCCTGCCCTGCCGGTGTGGCGATCGCCGCGATCGTATCGTTTAAGGACGCTATTTTTGCCACAGGGACCTCACCTCCCCGACGACAAAAAGGGAACCCGTAATGACAGCCACTTCCTGCGGCCCCATTTCCCTGCTGAGGATATCCAGGGCCTCTTCCACGCAGGAGGTCATTTTGAAAGGGCTGTTTTTGAAGTGAGTCTTCAAATCCGTCTCAGGGTCGGCGGCCCTGGGATTGGCCGAACGGGTCAGGATCACGCGATCGGCCAGAGACTCGAAAAGTTCGGCCAGACCTTTCAAATCCTTGTCTTTGGAAGCGCCGAACACCAGCCACTTTCTGAACTGCCCGAATTCCTTCTCGATAAAATGCACCAGCCGATGCGCCGATTCCCTGTTATGGGCCCCATCAAGAATGATATAGGGCTGGGTGCTGATGACCTCAAGACGCCCCGGCCAATACGCCTGTTTCAGGCCTTCAGCCATGGCCGCGTAGGAAATGTCATGCCCGTAAAGGCTCAAGGCTTCGGCGGCCGCCAGGGCCAGGGCCGCGTTTCCCAACTGATGTTCCCCCAGCATGCGGATGTCAAAAAAATGCGATTTTCCGGCGATCCCCTGATAAAAGAATTTCTGAGACAAAAGATCATTGGACAATCTTTTGTAGGAAAAATGCTTGTCCATCTCCAAGAGCGCGGCGCCTTCGGTCGAACAACGGCGGCGCAGAACCAGGGAAACTTCCTTGAGCTGGCAGGAAGAAACGCAAACACCTGCCTCCTGACGGCTTCTTCGGTTGGAGGACTTAACGATGCCCGCCTTTTCAAAAGCGATCTCAGGCAGGGTGGTCCCCAAAACCTGCTCATGGTCGTAACTCACCGGGGTGATGACCGACACAAGCGAAGAGGCGACGTTTGTCGCGTCCAGCCGTCCCCCAAGACCCGTTTCCAGGACCACGAAATCCGTGTTCCTGGAGGCGAAATACTGAAAAGCCGCCGCGGTCAAAAATTCAAAAAAGGTCAGGGGCCCATGCTCGCCGGGACCCGCCTCAAACCGCGCTGCTTCCTCTGCCGTCTGTCCGATGAGTTCGGAGAATTCATTTTTCAGGATCATTCCCGGAAAAGATGAATGCTCGCCTGAGGTATGACGGGGGTCGAAAAGCCGGATCCGTTCGCGGATATCCTGAAGGTGCGGTGAAGTATAGAGGCCTGTGCGGTAACCGGCCTGCCTGAGGATTTGGGCGATGAAACAGGATGTCGAGCCTTTGCCCTTTGTCCCCGCGACATGGATGACGGACAATCGTTCCTGCGGATCACCGATGCTTTTCAAAAAGGCCTTGAGCCTCTCCAGCTTAAAAGACGACTTGTAGCCCTTCACAGGCTGTCGTTCGTAATTGATCAATCCTTCCAGATAGCCAAGCGCGTCTTCGTAGGTCATATTTCCAGTTTTTCAGGCAACGGTTACCAGGCAACAGCAACAACTTATGGCTTATAGCGTCCGAATCCGATTTCCGACTTCTGATTTCGGACTTCAGACGTCAGATTTCCGATTTCCGACTTCTATCTTCTGCTTTTGCTATAAGCCATATGCTATAAGCCCTTGCTATAAGCTCTATGCCATACGCTCTAAGCCAATCCTTCATTCTTAATTTTTAATTGTTCTTCGTCCCACGTCCGAACGTCCTCACGGTCATCGTCCTTCATCCCTCGGATTCTGACTTCTGCTTTTGCTATAAGCCATACGCTATATGCTATAAGCTATACGCCATTCGCCATACGCTATAAACCGACTAATGCTTGAAGTGCCTCATACCCGTCAAGACCATGGCCATGCCCGCCTTGTCGGCGGCGCGGATGATCTCTTCGTCGGCGATAGAGCCGCCGGGCTGAATCAGGGCCGCGATCCCGGCTTTTTTGGCCAGGGCGATATTGTCGGGCTTTGGGAGAAAAGCGTCGCTGGCAAGGACAGCTCCCCGGCTTCTCCCGCCCGCCCTCTTTACGGCCATAAAGACAGAATCCACGCGGCTTGTCTGCCCCATTCCAATCCCAACGGTCTTGGTCCCTTTGGCCAGGACAATGGCATTGGATTTGACATGGCGGGCGATCTTCCAGGCAAACCACAACGAGGCCCGCTGGGACGAAGTCGGTTTGCGGCGCGTCACAACGCGAAGACTCTGCGGATCGGGATCGGAGAGATCCATATCCTGGACCAGGAAACCCCCGTCGATCCTCTTGTAATCCAGTGGGCTTGGGTCCGCAGCGTTCAAGCCCATCTCCAGAAGCCTGAGATTCTTTTTGGACTTCAGCAAAGCGAGGGCTTCGGGTTCATACCCCGGGGCCAGCACGCATTCCAGAAATCCGCTTTTCAAAAGTTTTTTAGCGGTAACGGCGTCGACCGCCCTGTTGAGGCCGACAATCCCGCCAAAGGCGGAGAGCGGATCCGTGGCCCAGGCATCGCTGAAAGCCTTCGAAAGGGTCTTGGCCGTCGCGGCTCCGGCAGGATTGGTGTGTTTAATAACGCAGGCCGCGGGGTCTTTGAAAGCGCGGATGATGGCCAGGGCCGCGTTCAAATCCAGATAATTATTAAAGGAAAGCTCTTTGCCGTGAAGCTGACGGGCATTCACGAGGGTTTCTACGGATTGCGAAGCGGACCAGCGGTAAAGCCCTGCGGTTTGATGCGGGTTCTCTCCATAGCGCAGGGAACAGACGCTGGAGAGGGAAACAACGACCTCTTCCTGGAGATTGGGTGCGCCCTGTTTTTTCAGATAGCCGGCTATGGCCGCGTCATAGCGGGCCGTCAATTCGAAGGCCTCGGCGGCCAGCTCGGACAACAAAGGCTCAGGCAAACTCCCCTGGTTCCTGCGCAGCTCCGAGGCGACGCGGGAATAAAGGCCGGGGCGGCAAACAACAGCAACGGAAGAATGGTTTTTCGCGGCCGACCGCAGCATGGAAGGCCCTCCGATATCGATCTGTTCGACCGCTTCCTCGAAAGAAACACCGGCCTTGCGGACCGTCTGCTCAAAAGGATACAGGTTGACCACGACCATATCGATAAAACCGATCCCCTGCCCGGCGAGCTGCTCGAGGTGCCCGGGGACATCGCGCCTGGCCAGGAGGCCGCCATGAATTTTTGGATGAAGAGTCTTCACGCGGCCGTCGAGCATTTCCGGAAAGCCTGTGTAATCGGACATCTCGATGACAGGGACACCGGCCTCCCTTAAAACCCCGGCTGTCCCTCCGGTGGAAATGATCTCAACGCCTGCCTGCGCAAGAGTCCTGCCAAACTCGACAATGCCTGTCTTATCCGAAACACTGATCAATGCCCGCTTGATTTTTACCATAAGATTCCTTGGAAGGGGCCCGTCTCTCCGGCCATTGTTAAACGCTGAATTTGAATTCGATCACATCCCCGTCGCGAACAATATACTCCTTGCCCTCCTGACGCAGAAGGCCTGAGCTTTTGGCTTGGTGGACATTGCCTGTCTTGACCAGTTCGTCAAAACCCATGACCTCGGCCCGGATAAATCCGCGGGCAAGGTCCGAATGGATGGCGTGGGCGGCCTCGACCGCGTTGGAACCTTTGCGGATCTCCCAGGCGCGGGCCTCTTTCACCCCTCCGGTCAGAAAACAGATCATGCCCGCTTCATCATAAGCCTTACGGGCCAGGAAAGGAATATCCGCCATTTCCCCGGCTGAGGCAAAGATCACGGGCTTAATGGAGACGAAATTATTGTTGGACAGCCATTGCGCGTCTTCTGGAGAGAATTCTCCGCGGCAAAGCGGCGTTTCTTTTTCCAGAAGCGCCTGGCAACGCTCCAGAAGGGCCTTTTCCTGAGCCTCGGGCTGACGTTCCATCTTATGCTCTATGATCTCCATATCCAGGATCAAAAGGTCCAGGCGCTTGTCCTGGGGGCAGACGATGGCATCAGCGACCTTGATATCCTTTTCGGTCACGAATTCGACGGAAATGAACGTTGTTTTCTGGGCCTTGTAAAGTTCTTCGATCTTTTTTAAACGGGGTTCCGGCAGGGTTTTCTTGCCGAAAGGAAAGTCAGGAACGCCAAACACACATATCTTCATAAACACCTTTTTTTAAATGACGGTTAGACATCGTAATTCCCAAATCCCAATATCCCATAACCCGGTCTGTTTACCTTGAGTATTCTAAGTCATTGGATATCGGCCTTGGTCGCTGATTCTTATTCCTCTTCCTGCTTGTGCCTGGGGTTCTGGGCCACGATCCCCTGCGCGATCCGGGCAGGAACTTCTTCATAGGAAGAAAAATGCATAACGTAACTGCCCCTGCCTCCTGTCATGGACCGCAGATCCGTGGCGTAGCGGAACATCTCCGCCAGGGGGACCAGGGCCTTGATCGTCTGGTTCTTGGAACGCGCCTCGACGCCCAACACGCGGCCCCGGCGGGAATTCAGGTCTGCCGGAATAGACCCCATGAACTCTTCAGGCACCGTGATCTCGACCTCCATGATGGGCTCCAGAAGAATGGGCTGCGCCTCCATGGCCGCTTTGCGAAAGGCGAGGGCCCCGGCGATCTGAAAAGCCATATCCGAAGAATCCACATCATGATAAGAGCCGTCATAGACCGTGGCCCGAACATCCACCATCGGGAAAGACGTGATGACCCCGCCGTTCATGGCGTTATGCACGCCTTTTTCCACCGAAGGGATAAAATTCCTCGGGATGGAACCGCCCACGATCTTGTCCACAAATTCAAAATTCTTTCCGCGCTCCAAAGGCGCCAGCTCAAGCCACACGTCCCCGTACTGCCCGCGTCCGCCGGATTGTTTCTTATGCTTCCCCTGGGCTTTCGCCGTTTTCTTGAGCGTTTCCTTATACGGCACTTTGGGCGTGCCGATTTCAACATCCACGTGATAGCGCTCCCGGAGGCGTTTGACCATCACATCGATATGCTGGTCTCCCAGCCCGGAAATTATGGTTTCCTTGGTCTGCGCGTCGTGCGAAATCTTGAATGTCGGGTCGCTCAAACAGAGCTTCGAGAGCGCCTCGGAGATCTTTTCCTCATCCTGACGCGTCTTGGGTTTGATGGAAGATGAAAAGACGGGTTCCGGAAAGGCCAGGGGCGCGAAAAGCACGGGTTGCTTTTCATCGGTGAGACTGTCGCCCAAATGCGTTTCTTTGAGTTTTGTGACGGCGACGATATCTCCGCAGGAGGCGGAGGGAACAGGCCTCTGCTCCTTGCCCTGCAACAGCATGAGTTGACCGATCCTCTCTTTGATCTGCCGGGTCGCGTTGTAAAAACCCGAGTTGGAAGCGATGGTCCCCGAAAAAACGCGAAGGATCGTCATCTGTCCGACAAAAGAGTCGGACAAAGATTTGAACACAAGGGCCGCGAAGGGTCCGTCCTGGACGCATCTTAAGGGGACAGGCTCTTTGGTCTTCTCGTCGGTCACGATGACAGGCTTGCGTTCCAGCGGCGAGGGCAGATAATCCACAATGAAATCCAGGAGTTCTTTAAGACCCTTGTCTGTGGCGGCGGAACCGGCCAGGACAGGATAGATCTTCCCGTTGAACACAGCCTCTTTGAGGGCTTTTTTGAGCTCCTCCTCCCCGATCTCCTTGCCCTCAAGATAACGCTCCAGAAGGACGTCATTGGTTTCCGCGATGGTTTCGGTCAATTGCGCTGAAAAAGGCACGGAAATCAGGGTCGCCCCCTTGGAAAAGGTTTCACCGATCTCCTTCAAAACCTGCGCAAGATCGACGTTATCCTTGTCCGTTTTATTGATGAAAATGAGCCGCGGCATCTGCTGCGCGTCCAGGCTGTCCCAGGCACGCTCCGTGCCGACCTCAATCCCGCTGGAGGCATCAATCAGGACAACGGCGCCGTCAACCGCGCTCAAGGCGCAGATCATATCCGCCGAAAAATCGGCGTACCCGGGCGTGTCGACCAGCTGGATCAGATGATTTCTCCAGGACAAATGACAAACGCTTGAATTGATGGAATTCTTGCGATGGATCTCGTCCGGATTGTAATCGCTGACCGTATTGCCTTCGGCGATCGAACCCTTGCGGGAAACAGCCCCCGCGGCAAAAAGAAGCGCTTCCACGAGGCTCGTCTTTCCCGCTTGCGCATGAGACACAAAAACAACAGTCCTTCTGGCATCAGGTTTGAAATTATCCATCTCTCATCTCCCTCTCTTGTCGGCGTTGAGGAAATTGGCTCAAAGTCCCGGGAATTTTCGAAGGAAGCGCTTTCGAAAAACCAAGACCTTCGCACCATGATGAGCCCGCGTAAGTTGACTGCCGGGGTCCGAAGGTTTAAGTCCCTGCGATAAAAAACGTTAGGTTTCTATTATAATTGATAAAACCTTAAGCGTCAATAAAATGGGGCAAAAGGAGCTTCACGGGGATCTTTTGAGCGTCTCGAGAGAAAAGGAAGCGGGACTGAGGAAAAAATAAGCCTTTTTCGCAAAAAAAAGGCTTATGGGGGACAGCTTTAAAACGGTTTTTTATTCCACGTATGTGTAGATCTTACCTTTATAATTGCGCAAAACGTGCTTGCCCTTATCCTGAGAGATAAGGTAGCTGGGGCCGACAGGGATCTTTCCGCCTCCCCCGGGCGCGTCCACCACATAGGTGGGAACGGCATAGCCGGACGTGTACCCGCGAAGTTTTTCTATGATATTGATGCCCACGGCCACAGGCGTGCGGAAATGGGCCGTGCCTTTGACGGGGTCGCACTGATAGATATAATAGGGCCTCACGCGAACCTGCAGCAGCTCATGCATGAGTTTCTTCATGATATACGGCTTGTCATTGATGCCTTTGAGCAGGACGGTCTGGCTGCCCAGGGGGATTCCCGCCTCAGCCAGCATATCGCAGGCCGCTTTACACCTGCGGGAAACCTCTCTGGGGTGATTGAAGTGGATGCTGACCCACAGAGGCGAGTATTTCTTCAGGACAGCCACCAGGGATTCCGTGATCCTCTGGGGCAGCGTGACAGGCACGCGCGTGCCCATCCTGACGAATTCCACATGGGAAATAGAAGTGACTTTTTTCAAAAGTTCGTCCAATTCGTCGTCCTCCAGCATCAGGGGATCTCCGCCGGAAATCAGGACATCCCGTATTTTCTTGTTGCTGCGGATGTAATCGAGGGCGGCATCGAATGTCTTGGGGGCCATGGAACGCGCCTGCTTTTCGCCCACCAACCTGCGGCGGGTGCAATGACGGCAATACATGGCGCATTGCTCAGTGGCCAGAAGCAGCACCCTGTCCGGATATCTGTGGACAAGGCCTTCGACCGGGGAGTCTCTGTCTTCGGCGCAAGGATCGATGAATTCGTTGTTGGAAAACTGGAATTCCTGTTTGAGAGGAATGGCCTGGCGGCGGACAGGACACTCGGGGTCCTGGGCGTCCATCAAGGAAACCCAATAAGGGGTGATCGACATGGACAGGCGCCCGCTGGATTTGCGGATACCCTCCTCTTCTTCAGGCGTCAGGATCAAGACTTTAGAGATGGTCTCCAGGGTGTGGACCCTGTTCTTGAGCTGCCAATGCCAATCCTCCCACTGTTCCTCCGGGACATCTCTCCATAAAGCCACTTTGCGGTAATCGCCACCCGGGCGTCGCGTAATGACCTGTACAGATGTCTGCTCCAAAACCGGACTCTGGATTCCCAGCTGACCCTCCTTTTTTAATTAGGCTTTGCCCGTTCGCTTAAGCGCTTCGTCAATGATCCTGACCATCAAATCGTTGTAGGATATCCCTTCCGCCTCGGCGGCCAAAGGGAAGACATCCGAAATGGTCACCGCCGGTAACGGGTTCACCTCCAGGACGAAAGGACAACCCCTTTCATCCACGCGGAAATCAACGCGGCCAAAATCAAGGCAACCCATGGACCGATAGGCCTTAACCGCAAGATCGCGGAGCTTTTTATCAAGGTCCGGGCTGATTTTGGGAGGACACACATAGACAATATCGTCCCCTTCCAGTCTGCGGGATGTATAGACGAGATTTCCGGCTTCAAGATTCCCGGCGATCTGGATCTGCACAGGCGCCAGGGCCCACGGCTTTTCGTTCCCTATGACAAGAACGGTAAATTCTCCGCCCCGGATGAATTCCTCGACCAGCGCGGGCTGTTTGTAGAGGCGAAGGATCTCTTCAACCTGCTGTTTCAGGGCCGTCGTATCGGAAACAATGGACTTATCGGAAATCCCCTTAGAGGACCCTTCGTGGACGGGCTTGACAAAAAAAGGGAATTTCATGGAATCCAGGTTCCCGAAATCCGTACCGGCGTCCGCGACGAAAAATCTGGGGGTTAGAACGCCGTCGGCAAGAAAAATTTTCTTGGCCAGGGCCTTATCCAGCGACAGACCCAGGGTCAAAGCGTCGCTTCCCACATAAGGAATGCCGTAAAGGTCCAGGATGGCCGGCACCTGCGATTCCCTGTTCCTGTTCCCTATGCCCTCGCAGATGTTCAAAACAATATCCATCGCCCCGACATCCTGAATGCGCTCCAGAAGTTTCCGGGCGTTGCCGATCCGCACGACTTTATGGCCGGCCGACTCCAGCGCGGCCGTAACCTCATCGATCGTTTCCTCCCTGTCCAATTCGGCGTAAAAATCAGCAGGCAGGCCTTGGACAGGCGCGTGATCGCTTTTCAAATCGTATGTGAATCCTATCGTTTTTCCCATAAAAAAAAGAAAAAAGGGACCCTGACGCTCAGAGTCCCTTAAAAAATTGAATTTTTGATTTTAATCTCCTTGGCATTGAAAGAATTGTTTTACTCTATGAAAAAATTATCACAACAAATTACGCTTGTCAAGCTGTTTCAGCGGTTTAGGAACAGCTTGAAGGCCGCAATATTTCTTTTTTCCGACGGAAAAGACTTTAAAAAATTTTTTAAGGAATTTTCCGCGCAAAAATGGAAATATTTCTCTCAACGCTTTTTAAAACTGGCTTTTTCTTTCAAAGATCAGGCAGGCGACAATATTCAACAGGATCATCAGGAAGGCGGCGTGAAAAAGATAACCCGCGGGCGCTATGGGGATGCGGAAGATCAACAGCTCTTTCAGGGCGATGGCCAGGAGCGCGTGGATCTGGGGAAGAAGGCGCAGGGCCAGGCCGATCATTTGTTCCAGCAATTGCGGCCAGCTCAATCCGGCAAAAGCCCGGCCGGCGGAAGGAACTCCGAAACCGGCGATCACCACGAAAACGGCCATCACGCCGGCGATCACATTCGGCAGAAGAGAATAAAAAAATACGACCAGACTCACATACAAGAGGCCCAAAAGGGCCATCACGGAAAACCCCTTCCAGACAAAAAAGGCGAGGGTCGGCTCATGGGAAACGATCACAAGCCAAACCCCGGCCGTCATCAAAAACCAGTTGATGAGAATCATTTTGTAAAGCCCCAGGAGAACGCCGGCCATGATCTGCCAGCGTCGCAGCGGCCGAAACAAAAGCAATTCCAGCCTTTCAAACGCCAGATAATTCTGCATGGTGCTTAAAGAAACAAAAACGGCGATCAAAAGGATAAAAATATTGATGGCGACAAACCCGACCTGGAGGGCTGTGGCCATCGGGAGCTGGTTCTCAAAGACACCCGGATCGTTCACCACATAGGGGACATTGGCCAGGAGGATGAACAAAAACGATAACAGCAGAAAACTGTACATCATTTTTTCCCTGAGGGCGCCCCGATAAACATCATGGCCGATCAGGCGGATCAAAAACCAGGAACGAAAAAGAATCTTCACCGGTCCTCCTTGATCAGGCGCAGAAATTCCTCTTCCATGCTGCCCTGACGCAGAAAATCCTGCCTCTCCCCGATCTT
The DNA here is from genome assembly GCA_041649995.1 of Candidatus Omnitrophota bacterium. Lineage (GTDB taxonomy): Bacteria > Omnitrophota > Gorgyraeia > Velamenicoccales > Velamenicoccaceae > JBAZMA01. The sequence continues at coordinate 57,890 of JBAZMA010000010.1, forward strand.
CAAAACCCTCCCCTTGCTGATCAAGGCGATCCGGTCCGACAATTTTTCGATCAACGGCAGTGTGTGCGAAGACATGAAAATCGTCTTGCCCCTGTTTTTCAGGATCAGGACGGCTTCCCGGAAACGCTCGACAGCCAAAGGATCCAGATACACCGTGGGTTCATCCAGGAAAATGATATCCGGGTCATTGACCAAAGCCAGCATAAAATCGACCAGCCTGCGCTGCCCCATCGAAAGCTTGCGCACAAGGACAAAGCGCTCCTGGGTCAATCCGGTCATCTCCAGAAGAGACTGGATACGGTCGATGGTGACATCATCGGTTAAGCCGTAAATTCTGGAAAAAAAAGTCAGAATCTCTGTGACCGTCAAATACTCCGAGGCCAGGGTATTCTCCGGAACAAACCCGATGCGTTCCAGCGGCCACGTTTGAGGACAACGGAAGGCTTTGCCAAAAAGCTCAATGGAACCGGCCGAAGGCTTGGAGATTCCGGTAAGCAAGTGAAGGGTCGTGGTCTTGCCGGCGCCATTGGGCCCCAAAAAACCGAAGATCTCTCCGCGCCGCACTTCAAAATTCAGGTCCCAGACGGCGCGGACACGGGCGCGGGAAAACAGGGCAGAGGACCGGAACTCCTTGCCCAAGCCGCAAACTTTTATGATCGCAGGGGATTGTTCGGCCATAAGCCTAAAAGGTGAAGTTGACGGCGGATATCCTGAGCCGAAGTGAAGACCAGGGAACGGATGCCTAAGGCCTGGGCCGCCTCCACCAGGTCCTTTCGGTCGTCGATATAAAGGGCGTCGCAGGCCCGGGCTCCGCAGGACGCGAGGGCGGCCTCATAAATCAAGGGGTGGGGTTTGCGCCGCCCGACCTCATAGGAAAGAATGATCCTGTCGAAGACATCCAGATGGGAAGGAAAATGCTTTTGAATGTAGCGGTAATGGAGTTCATTGATATTGGAAACAAGATGCAGCCGGAAATCTTTTTTCATCTCCCGCAGCAAAGCCAGCATGCCGCTATTGTCGAAAAAAATCCCGCTCCAGGATTCCGAGAAATTATCATACGTCAAATCCCGGCCGCCCAGCGCCTGGTTCATCCGCTCAAAAAAAACCTTCGAGGAGATACGGCCCTCCTCATAATCCTCCGTCAATGAGGAATCAAAAAACAGCTGGTAGGCTTCATCGAAGGACTTGGAACAATAAGGCAGGATGCTCTTAACGGCGATCCGATGATCAAAATTGATAAGGACATTTCCGAGATCGCAAAGGATCAGCTTGACTGGGCTTTTCATCGACGCCGGCTCGTTAAGTTATTATGCTTGCTGCCCCACCCCGCTTCGTCGCGGGGTTTCGCTCTATCGATACATTATGGAGCTCAAGTTCGGACAATAAGTTAGTTCGCCGCCTACGGCTACCGGCTCTCTAAGTTATGCTTCTTGCTCACCCCGATCACCTCGAAGCTTGCAGGTGACGATGGGACCCCGCTTCGCACGATATCACAAAAATTTCTTCGATATTTTTGTGATACTTCGCGGGGTTTCGCTCTATCGATACATTATGGAGCTCAAGTTCGGACAATAAGTTAGTTCGCCGCCTACGGCTACCGGCTCTCTAAGTTATGCTTCTTGCTCACCCCGATCACCTCGAAGCTGCGCAAATTTCTTACGAAATTTGCTTGCAGGTGACGGGGTTAGTTCGGGCAATAACTTAGTTCGCCGCCTACGGCTACCGGCTCTCTAAGTTATGCCCTCACTAATTATCCTTCTTGCGGGGCTTTTTGAACAGGTCCAGGAAGCTGTCCTCATACTGCTCGTAGACGCTCCATTTATCCAGTTCTTTTTTCAGCTCAATGGCTTTGGAAAGGTCTTTTTTGGCCATGCGGAAAAGATCGTTGATCCTTTTGCGGGCTGAGTCGGGCAGGCTTGGAGCCTCTGCCAGGCCCTGCTTGATGATATCGATCTCTTTCTGGTCGATCGGCTTCTCGTCTTCCGGCGGGTTCTTCAGATACTCGATGAGATGTTCGATCTCCTGGTTTATCTCCGCGGCGCGTTTTTTGAGTTCCGTCAGGTCCAAAGACAGGTTCAGAAGCCGGCTCAAAACCTCGAGAACCATCATGGAGGCCAGGGGATTCTCGATCTGAATGGTGTAAAGGGGAATCTCGCCCAGTAGGCAAACGCCCTCCAGCCCCCTCTCCTTGGCCACCCCCAGGATCAGACCGTTCAAACCGCTGATCTGTCCAGAAGGCATGCTTTTGACTTTCGCCTTCTCAAAATTGGACAGAAGGTCCTTGTTCGTGGCCACGGCGTAGACCTCCGGGACCTGCGTATGTTCGATCGGCAGCGGCATGGCGGCAAACGTATAGACAATACGGACCTTCATCGTCTGAATGAACTCCACGATCTCGCTGGCGTAATCGTATCCCTTTTCAATGAAGGGTTGCGCGTCGCTGATAAAAATGATCAGGTCGGAGGCCTGGGGATTACGGAAAAAATAAAATCTGCCCACGGGGTGCTGGGGAATATCGATCAGGTTGTTATCAATCCAGACACCGGATGGGTGAAAATATTCGCAGGACTCAAGGCTGGCGAACTCTTCGGCCCCCAGCGTATCCTTAAGATAGGTCGCGGCCTTCAAGGCGACATCCCCCATCCCCGGCCAGGCGGCGATCAGAACGGGATCTTTGAGCCGTATGCGTTTTTTAATGTGTATGGATTTCATGGCGGAGTTATTTTATCCCTTTTTAAGTTCGTGTTCAATAAAAGATTTGCGCGGGCAAAAGCGACCCTCGTCAAAAAAGGAAAACAGCCTGCATTTAGACGAAAGAGGACATCTTTTTGTCAAAAATCCGGACAAAGCGTTCCAGCTGCCGCGCCCCGGCCAAAAGGTCGTGGACGCGGACATATTCATCGGTGGCGTGGGCGCACCCCTTGGCCCCCCAGCCTGTGGCGACGGCGGGAATACCTTTGTTCTTGAAGAACGTGATGACTGTGGCGCCTTCACTGCCCTTGACGCGCGGCTCCATTCCCGTTTCCTCCCCGGCCTTCAGCAGACACCTGACAAGGGGATGCGTCCGGGAAATCTCATACGGTTGCTGGATGTCCTGCGCGCGAAGATGGAAGGCGATCCCCGTTTTCTTCCAGGCCGCCCTGATCGCCGCAAGGATTTCACGGGCTTCCATCCCGGGAACAAAACGCAGGTCCGCTTCAAACTCACACCAGTCCGCGACCATATTGACCTTGTCTCCCCCGTGGATCGTCCCGATATTGATTGTGGGCGGGTTGAGCAAGGTATGGGAAGGAGCCTTGAATTTCAACGTCTTCAATTCCTTGATCAAAACCAGGGCCCCGTCGATCGCATTGACCCCTCTCTCGGGATAAGCGCCATGGGCTTTTCTCCCTCCCACCTCCACCTTAAAGTGGATCAGGCCTTTTTGCGCGATAATGACATGCCCTTCATCAGAATCCAGGATCACGGCGAAATCAGGTTTTCGCCTGTTTTTTTCCAGCCACGGCAGAAGCCCGCGTCCGGAGCCTGTTTCCTCATCGGCTGTGGCCAAAAACATCCAATCTCCCTGCAGAGGGGCGCCGTCCTCTTTAAGGCTGATCATGACCTCCAGGGCCACGGCCAGATTCCCCTTGCAGTCCGTGGCGCCGCGGCCGTAGATCCTGCCTGCGCGGATAATACCGGAAAACGGATCCAGACTCCAGCCGTTGCCCGCGGGCACCGTATCCAGGTGCGGGGACAAAAGACAGCAAAATTTTCCTCCGGCGCCTTTCAAAAGGGCTGAACAATTGTCCCGGCGGGGAGAATAGCGAAAAATTCCGGGAGAATATCCGGCGCGGCGCAATTCTTTCGCGACAAAAGCGGCAATCGAGCGCTCGTCACCAGGCGGGTTCTCGGAATTGATCCGGATCAACTGCCGTGTCAACCGAATCAAACGTTCTTTATTAATCACGGAATCCTCATTTTTAAACGCGGGCCGAACTGACCCCTCTTCAAAATATCACGGGGATTTCGGAAGGCTCCCCTGTTTCGCCTTCAAAGCGCGACGATTGCCGCAACGATAAAAAGATCAGCTGCTGGCGTACTCATAAAACATACCCCATGTCCTTCAAAAGCTCACGATTTTCTTTCCATTTTTCTTCCACCCTGACCAAAAGGTCCAGGTAAAATTTTTTCCCGAACATATCTTCCAGTTCACGCCGGGCCGCCTCTCCGGCCTTTTTCAGGACCGAGCCGTTATGGCCGATGACAATCCCTTTCTGGGAATCCCTTTCCACCAGGATCCTGGCCTTCACATACACCAGCTTCGGATTGCGGTCTTTGGCCTCCTCCACGAGCACGGCGAGGCTGAAAGGAAGCTCGTCGAGCAGAACGGACAACAGCTTTTCCCGGATGACATCCTGGATCATCCACTGCCTGGGAAAATCCGTCAGGACATCCTGGGGGTAAAGGGCCTCACCTTCGGGCAGGCGCGCGAAGATCTCCTCCAACAGCCTGTCCAGATTTGTCCCGTCGAGGGCGCAGATGGGCACAGGCATCACGCGGTGCGTCACTTCGCTCAAAGGCCTGCCCAGCTTCTGTTCCCAGGCCGACAGGTATTCGGGGATATTGGAAACAGGCATATCTATTTTATTCAAACCGAGAATAACGGATTTGTTCTGCGCCGACAGCCGCTCTAAGGCCATTTGCTCCTCTTCTCCGACGTGCTTGGACGAGTCGACGAGATAAACGATGACGTCCGCCCCGGAAAGCGAATCATTGATCAAAGTCACCATGGCCCTGTCCAGGGAGTGCCGGCCGACATGCATGCCCGGGGTATCGCAGAAAACGATCTGCCCGCGGGGATCATTATAGATGGCGCGGATCTGATGTCGTGTCGTCTGGGGAACAGGCGAAACGATCGCGACTTTCTCGCCCGCGAGCCGGTTCAAAAGAGTGGACTTCCCGGCATTGGCCCTGCCTATGATCGCGACAACCCCGGCTTTTGTCATGGATGATTCTCCTCTTTTTTCCGCAGCTCCGAAAGGGATTCCCAAAACAGATATTTGTTCAAAAGCGTGTGATGCCAATCTTCATTGAGATGTCTGCCGACGGTCTTAAGCTCGTAGCGGCTTTTTAGGGCCTTGCGAAAAACCCGGCAGCGGTCATAGGCGAAACTTGTCGAAACAAGGAAAACCCTCCGGCCCTGCGCCATCGCCGGTTCGATGTCTTTGGCAAAAAAGGCTTCCATTTTCTCATCGTCGCATGTCACCGGCCTTCGGACGATGTCGCGGGCGGTGTAATGATCCAGAAAGAGCGCTTCATCGACGGCGATAACGGCGCTTCCCGGAGGAGTGTTCTTTTCCACCCATCGGGCGAAATCCACCTGGAGGGCATACCGGTGCCTGAATGCCATGGCCGCAAGATTATCATACAGGCCGGCCGCCGACAGCCATAGCAGGATGGCGATCGTGGCGTAAACGGCGCGGTTCCGGAAATTCCCCAAAAAATAGGCCTGGGCCGCCAAAAGCGGAAGCCACGCGATCACCAGATAACGCGTGCCGCTGGAAGAAACGTTGCCGTAAAAAAAATGCAGGATCAGAAACCAGGCCAGGAGAAAAGCGAGTTCTTTTCTGCGACGATGGATCCAAAGAAGGCCGAACCCGGCCAGGGCAATCACGGCCCCTTCCGGCCGCAGGCTGCCCATCAGCCACTTCAGGGATTTCGGAAGGATAAAAGAAAAAATCCCCAGAAAACTCGCCTGCTCGCTTTTCGAAAGGACATCCATGAACTGACCGGCCCCCGATTCCATCAGCATAGGCACATAATAGATCAGGCTTGTTCCCAGGGCGACGCCTGTGAACAGGACAGCCTCCTTGAGACGCGCGACACTCAATCCCCCGAGCGCGAAAAAAAGAATCAGGAGCGCGGGCAAGACCAAAAGATCCGAAAGCCGGGCCGCCCCGCAAAATCCCAGAAAAAATGCCGCCCAGAACAGGCACGCCCTTCGGCCGTCCCTGAGAAAACACAAAAGAAAATACGCCGATGAGAGGGCCAGAAAAATGCTGAGGGTGAGGCTCTTGCCGAACGTAGAAATCGCCACGTGAGGGCTGAAACAACTCAAAAGCAAGGCTCCGTAGGCCGCCACGCGAGACGGGCACCCCGCGTCCTCCTGCGGACGGCCGGGGACCGGACTGAAAAGTTTCTCCAGCAGGAAAAAAAACGCCACAACCCCGCAGGCGCCGAAAAACACGCTCATGAAATTCACGCTGAAAACCGGGTCCGTCACGCCGAAAAAACGCGATATCCCGATAAAGACGGCGCCGAAGATCACCGTCAAAGGGTAACCCGAACCATGCTCATAATGAAGAGCCCCTGTCTCAAGGGTTTTCTGCGCCTGAATGGCCAGATCCAGCGCGTCATAATGGAAGGGGCCTTTGCTGATAAGCCAAAAGCGGACAATAAAAGCGAAAACAAAAAGCAGGGACAAGAACAGGGGCCGGCGCGTTGCGGGCCAGGATAAGGTCGGGTTCATTTTCCTCCTCTTGCGGACAGACTGTAAATTTTTGTCTTCAAACATCGACACTCTTTCTCAAAACATCCCTCAAAGGAATTCAGAACGCCTGATTAAGGCCCACCCAGACATGGGCCGCCTTTTTATCGCCGTCAAGGGGAAACGCGGTATCGATCCTTAAGGCGAAACGTTCCGCCGCGCCCGCGATATTGAAATAAAACCTCAGGCCGAAACCGACATCCTTTTGAAAGCCGGGCTCATTAAAATCATCATACCACGCAGAACCCGCGTCAAAGAAAACAACGCCCTGAACCTCATCCAAAGAGGCGACCCTGTAGGGAAACTCCACATCCAGACTGCGGGCGAGGGGAAACCGGTATTCGAGGCTGCCCAAAAGAACAGAGCTCCCCTGGACGCTTTTGTAATCGTATCCGCGCAATTCGGTGTCGGAACCCAGATAAAACAGATATTTATCGTCCGGGTAGCCGTAGCCTCCTTTGAGCCTGAAGGCGACCTTGTGTCCATTTTTGATCTCCATATACTTATCCCACTCCAGGGAGGTGCGGGAAAAAGAATCGTCTCCGCCCAGGATGTGGCCTCCCACCTCCTGGGTCGCGTTTAATTTATAACCGTGGGACGGGTCGGGAAAGGCCCCGCCGTTGACCGCTTCGTATGTCGCTCCGACGATGGTTTCTTTTTTCTGGCGGTAATGCAGGCCGTCAGCCTCTTCCCTTGTGCCTAAAAATCCCGTCTTACCCCGCGCCTGGTTATGCAGCAAATAAAGCGTCACGTGGCTGTTGGTCTCAAAAAGGCTGTAGGCTAAGGCCAGTTCCCGGCGCAAATAGACCTTGTAGGACAAAAGGTCGTCTTCCTTTTCGGTAAGGGCGTTCTGATGCAGCAATTCAAATCCCCAGCTCACGTAACTTCCGAAAAGGTTGTTTTTCTCAAAGCCGAAAGACGATTTAACGCTCTCGGAATGAAAATCATAATGAGAGGCGGCGAAAAGGATGTAATCCCCGGGCCTCTGAAAACTCGATTTGAGGCCGACGCCGTATTTGGAAAAACTCGGGCCCGTGATCCAGCTGTAAGCGTCGTTGGGAATAAACAGCGGAATATCGTAAAGCGGGTGATAGAACGGGACCAGCCTCGCGTTGACTTTTCTCGGCCAGGAATCATCCACCTTGTCGACATCCAGGAGCCGGGCGTCCTCATCCAGCCTGGCCGATTTCAGCGTCCTGCCTTCGGGGACCGGGACAACCTGCTCTTCGGCTTTTCCATCCAGGGTGACGACGTCACGGGTGCCGTCCTTAAATTCCATGGCGACCTTCAAAGGCATAATGATATCGTTGCCGCGCTTGAGGACCAAATCCTTCCCCTTCCGCTCCAGGCTGTATTTTGTGCCGCCTTCCTTATAGAGCCACTGCCGGAAAAACCAGCCCAGGTCTTCGCCCGAAACCTCATTGGCCGTGCGCATAAAGTCCGCCAGGTCGGCGGTCTTAAACTCATGATCGCGGTAATACCGGCGCATCAATTCCTCAAACCTCTCCGGACCCAGATAATCGGAAAGCATGGCGACGACCGAAGACCCTTTTCCATAAGCCACCGTAAAGATCAGGCTGGGCTCAAAGAAACTGGACACATCGCTGATGACGGGCTGATCCAGGCCTTTTTTGGCAAAGTACCACCACCGGTAAGTCCGGGCGTCGTTAAAGGAAGGAATCGGAATGAAAACACGCACCCATTCCGGCGCGTCGATGATCCTGGCGTTCGCCCCGTATTTATCGTTGATGTAACGCAGGATACCGTAAGAATTGATCCCTTCATCCAGCCACAGATGCCTGAATTCGTCGTTACCGACCACGTTGTACCACCATTGGTGGCCCGTTTCATGCGAGACGAGAAAATCGAAATAACGGTCCAAAAATGACGGCATCTCATACAAGCGGCTGTCGACAAAAATCATCCCGGCGTTCTGGCTTCCGCCGTATCCCAAGAAAACCGGGACGATGGAAAACTCCTTGTAAGGGTAAGGCCCGAACAGGCGCCCGTAAAATTTGATGAGGTCGGCGGCAAAACCGGCGGCCTTAACAGCCTGCTCCCTGTCTTTGGGAAGATAGTAGGATTTGATCAGCACCTCTCCATGCCTGGCCTCGACCACCCCATAATCCCTGCTGACGGCCACGCTCAACTCCCGTAAAGGCGCGCTCGAAGATGCCTGGACCCTGTCCCAGCCATCCGAAGACGGCGAGCGCGCGACCACATCGCAGCCTGTGGCCACCACATACTCCCTGGGCACATCCAGGGAAAGCTGATAAACGGCCGCGTCGCTGACATAAGGCATGTGCAGGAGGTAATCAGGATGGTTGACCCATTGTTTATTCAGGTAAACGCTTAAGACAGGATACCAGCGGTTGAGGGCGAACGTCCCCTCGTGCCAGCCGTAACGCCCGTAGCGGTGAGGCACGCGCGCGGTAAAGGACAAAGACAGGGTGATGGATTCTCCGTGGCCAAGGGGCTGCTTGAGCGAAACCTTCAGGACGGTTTTGTCCTCGCCCTCGATCTGGCAGGCAAGGGCCTGCGGCCCTGAAGCCGTTTCCTGTTGAACGCCCTTCAGGCTGAACGAGCCCTTGTCAACGCCTCCGGGGAAAGGATTGATCTTAAAATAGCTGCCGTATTTGTAGAGGGAAAGGATCTCTTTGCGGGAATAATCGTGATTGGGATAAACGCGCAGATAGATTTCCGGAAGGGATTCGCCCGTATCGTTGGTAAAAGACAGTGTCTCCTCCGCCGTGATCGTCTTTGTTTCGGGGTCCAGCCGGCCCTTGAGGTCGTAGCGGATATCCTCAAAGGCAAAGACGCGGCCCTGCAAACACAGCAGCCACGCCCCGCACAAAAATAGGATTCCGGCGTTTCTCTTCATGAATTACCTTTCGAAACCGCCCGAAAACGGGGCGGATTGAGAGGACAAAGCTCGCATTTTTCCCGGGTTTTTCTGCAATAATCCTTGCCTAGCCGGACGATCAGGGCGTGATATTCATTATAGAGAGCGGCGTCGGGAGGCAAATGGGTCATGAACAGCTCCTGCAGGTCTTCGTAAAGGGCCTTTGCGGCAATGAAGCCGTGCCTGAGCGTCCAGCGCCTGGTGTAGGCGTCAACGACAAAAACCGGACGACCGAACGCGTAAAGGAGAATGGAGTCCGCTGTTTCAGGGCCGATGCCGCTGACGGACAAAAGTGCCAGGCGAAGGTCCTCTGTCTTCAGCGCCGCCATGCGCTTGAGGCTTCCGCCGAAACTCTTCTGAAGGAAATCCAGAAAATTCTTCAGGCGGCTCGCCTTGATATTGTAATATCCCGCCGGCCGGATCAGGCGCTTGAGCTTGCGCGCTGGCAGGGAACGCATTTTTTTCAAAGACAGACAGCGGGCCGCTTTGAGGTTGGCAATGGCGCGCTCCACGTTCTGCCAGGACGTATTCTGCGTCAGGATGGCTCCCACCATCACTTCAAAAGGCGAATCCGCGGGCCACCAGTCCTGGGGCCCGAAACGGCCGTAGAGCCTCTGATAGATCTCCTTCAGTCTTCTCTTCATTCTTCCGGCAGGGCCAGGGGATTAAAACCGCGCATCGCGAAGATCGCGTAGGCGGTCGAAGCGACCGAACCCGTGCGATTGCCCTTGGGCGTCCGCCAGCCATGGCCCGTATCGGCAAATTCATGCGACGCGTAAGGAAGGCAGAATTCGCCCTGACCGACGGGCGAAGGGCTGGTGATGATCATCTTGCTGAGCTCGATGATATAATCATTGACCTGCCCCCTGTAAAAGACGGCTTTTTCTTCATCTCCCAGAGCCTGATGGTAGGCGGCCATAAGATCCAAAGACAGGATCATCTGCGAAGTCCATTCGCCGGAAACCACGCCTCCCCGGCCGACATTTGAGGCTTTTGAAAAATCAAATCCCTTAACACTCACCAGATATCCCTCCGGCCTCTTGAAATCCACCTTCACGCAGCAATGCTCCAGCGCGAATTCCAGGATGCTGTCGGGGTCCATCCCGATCTCCTTGAGTTTTTTCGGCCCGACCGCGGCGATGGACCAGGCGAAGGTATCGGTGGCAATGGTCGAATCGCCCTTGCCCCGCTTGACCAAAGGCCCGGCGATGCGGGAATAAGCGTTAGCGTTGAGCCAGGCGAGCGTTTCCCGGGCGCGGCGGTCAGCCTCGGGGTTCCCCGTCGTCTCATAGAGCATCTGATAAAAAGCGTAGGCGTCCAGATTGTGTTCCGTGCTGTACCAGGTGACGGTTTTGGAACCCCTGAGCCCGCCCTCCTCGTCGCGCACGATATCGAGCCACCGGAATATCTCTTCGGCAATCGGCAGATAACGCTTGTCCCCATAACGATGGGTGTATTGAAGCACGGCCAGGCCCAGCCAGACGTTCGGCCCCGTGTGGGCGATGTATTCGGCCGCCGTCCCCGTGGACGCGTAGTAGGCGTTCAGATACGCCCCGTCATCGATCTTTTCGGCGCGCAAATAAAAATCAAGGACCTTGCGGCAGCGGGCCGCGTCGTCGAACAGGACAAAGGCGATGGCCGAAAGCGCCTGGTCATAGGTAAAGGCCCAATCCGCGATGTCGGCGTCCCCTTCAAAACTCGCCACAAGCCCTGTCGCGTTATTCTGATGCACAACCAGCCAGCGCAAAAACTTGTCCACGACCTTTCGCTCCATCTCCGCCGCCTGCTGCCGCCTTGCGGACGCGTCCGAGGCGACCTGGGCCTGCTGTGTCAAAAGGCCCGAAAGGTCGGTCTTGAGCTTCTCCTGGTATTTCTTGAAAAAATCCAGCGACCCTTCCAGCTGGGAGATCTTTTTCTTGTCTTCTCCCCGGGATAAAAGGAGCGCCCTCTCCAGGGTTTCGATCTTGCGGCTGGACTGTGAGACCAAAAACCGCATCTCTTCGGCCTTGAGTTCCAGCAAACTGCTTCCCTTTTCCAGGTTCCGCTGGCGCGTGAGGTTATCCGCCATGCCCCGGACCAGCTTTTCATTCTGATACCGCAGGCGCACGTTATAAAACCCGGCGATCAAAAGCCCCAGGCTCAGGCACAGGGTAAAAACGATGGCGAACGCCTTGAATAATTTCCGCGCGTCCGCGAACCTGAGCATGCGGCGGTTTTCGGCGGCGTCGATCTCCTCGTAACCCACGCCGACCATATACTGATTGATCAGGCCTTCTTTGAGCGCCTTAAGCCAGAGGGGCCTGGCGCGCGCCAGGACGGATTTTTCGCCGATGGGGATATTGATATTCAGGGCCAGGACCGAAGACGGGTCCGCCAGCAGGCTTAAATCCCTGCCGCCCAGCTGGGTGACGATGAGACACAGGCCGCCTTCGCTGATATCCTGGGTGAACCCTTCGCGCCAATCCCCCAGGGGGATGCCCGCGGGGCCGAGAAAGCGGAACTCGACGGGAAAGATGTGGTCCAGACGCTTGTAACGGCGCTTTTCTTCCGGTCGCGGCTGCCGGCTCATATGTTCTCTCCGGCGTGGATAAAGCGGCGCGCCATGGCGATGCGTTTGCCGATAGGAGGATGGTCGTAGAAAAAGAATTCGACCCATCGCGGCGGCTGGAAATCAGCGAGGTTCCTTTCCCCCAGCCTTCGCATCATGGAAATAAAAGCGTCCGGGGAAGCCGTCGCTTCGAGGGCAAACGCGTCGGCGCGCCTCTCCAGCCTTCTGGAAAATCCGTTCTGCAAAGGCAGCAGGAGCAGGCCCGCCCCGAAAAGGATCAAGAGCAAAAGCGGCAGCGCGGCCACGTCGCTGGCAGCCGCGAAACCGAAAACCGGCAGGAACGCGCTGAAGATCAGATGCGCCGCCGCGAAAGAAAAAAGCGCGGACGCCAGGCTCGTGAAAACAAGCTTGGCCGTATCGTGCCGCAGGTAGTGCCCCAATTCATGCGCCAGGACGGCCTCGATTTCCGCCGGCGCGAAATTCTCCAGAAGGGTGTCCGCCAAAAAGATCTGCTTGGTGGAACCGAGCCCGGAAACCATGGCATTGGCCTTCACCGTTTTTTTGGAAAAATCCAGGACCATAATCTCCTTGAGGCGGACGCGGAAGCGGCCAAAAAGGGTAAAAAGCCTTTGCCTGAGGTCCCCCTCTTCCAAAGGTTTGACCTTGAAAAAAAGGGGCAGCACAAGCCTGGGGAATATCCGCGCCATGACAATACTCAAGAAAAACCAGAAAAAAGCCGCCCAGAGCCACCAGAAGGAAGGAAACTGGGACAGGAAAAAATAAACCCCTTCGATGGAAATCAGGGACACGACAAAAGCCAGGAGGCCCGATTTCAGGACATCGCCCGACCACGCCCTCCAACTCTGCCGGCTCAGACCAAAGCGCCTTTCCAGAAAAAATTCTTCAAAAATATCCAGGGGCAGGCTGAAGAAAAAACTCACAACGGCAAAACAGGCGAAATACAGGGCGACTAAAAAAAAGAAATTCTCCTGATACCCCAAAAGCCAGACCTTCAAGGAATGGGACGCGCCGGTCAACAGCCAGGCCAAAAGGAACAGAACGGTCAAACCCATGCGGACAAGAAACAGCCGCCTTTTGGCCGCCTGATATTGCCTGGCTTTTTCCGACGTCACTTCGTTATTTAGAGGCATTTTTGATCTTCAGCGGGCACAGCGGGCTGTTTCATTCTCAGAAGCAGCTCTTGGAACCGGTCGTCTTTGCGGAGGTTGGAAAGGTCGGGATCCTTGCACATAAATCCGATATCGTCATAACCAAGGCTGATGGCCCTTTCGATGGCTCGAAAGGAACTGACAAGGTCTCCCAGCAAAGAATGGCTGCAGGCCAGATTGTAATGGACAATAGGATTGTCCGGCCGCAGGCGCGCGAGTCTTTTGTCAATTCTTAAACCCTTCTTATAAAGGCCTTTTTTCGTATAGATCTCTCCCAACGCGATAAGAGCATCGAAATATCCGGGGTTCTCCCGCAGGATCGCTTCAAAAAAAACCATCTGAAAATCCAGATCTTCGGCGGGCGGATTTTTTGGTGCTGCCATTCTTGAGCTCCTTAATGTTATATTTCAGCGAAACCCCGAGAGTGAAAACGAACGGGGTAACAATTTCCTTGCTGTGGTTATATTTCAGCGCCCGCCCAACTTGAAAGAGTTGAGGGCTGGCGCCCGTCTCGCCCCGTTTCGGGCGGAAAACCCCAAGAGTGAAAACGAACGGGGTAACAATTTCCTTGCTGTGGTTATATTTCAGCGCCCGCCCAACTTGAAAGAGTTGAGGGCTGGCGCCCGTCTCGCCCAGTTTCGGGCGGAAAACCCCGAGAGTGAAAACGAACGGGGTAACAATTTCCCTGCTGTGGTTATATTTCAGCGCCCGCCCAACTTGAAAGAGTTGGCGAGGTCTCGCCCAGTTTCGCCCCGTTTCGGGGGAAAACCCCGAGAGTGAAAACGAACGGGGTAACAATTTCCCTGCTGTGGTTATATTTCAGCGCCCGCCCAACTTGAAAGAGTTGGCGAGGTCTCGCCCAGTTTCGCCCCGTTTCGGGGGAAAACCCCGAGAGTGAAAACGAACGGGGTAACAATTTCCCTGCTGTGGTTATATTTCAGCGCCCGCCCAACTTGAAAGAGTTGAGGGCTGGCGCCCGTCTCGCCCAGTTTCGCCCCGTTTCGGGGGAAAACCCCGAGAGTGAAAACGAACGGGGTAACAATTTCCTTATCGCGCTTTCTTGTCTTCTAAAATGACCTGCTGATTGAGTTGAGACGCGATATACTCAACGGTTTTCTTGTATTCCGCGTATTCCTCCTGGCTGACCTCACGGAGTTTGGAGCTGTAAATATAAGCGTATTTAAGGACGCGGCCCTTGTGCTCGTATCGGCTTGTCAGGGTAAACCACTTGGTATCGGCATTCACCGGCTCCGGCAGATATTTTACCGCAAAATGCGGAGGTAATTCAACCTCCAAAACCTCTTCCTGGCTTCTGAGGCTTCCTGTGTCAAGCGGATAGCGCCTGTTTTCACGGGCCACCACAGACGTATCAAAGCCGCTCGCCTGATTCATGATGCGCGTAGAGCCGGCGCTGATAAAATACCTCGGCGCCGCGAAACGGTAAGAAAAATCAACGGGCTTATCCAGGTCATCGGCATTCTTGATCGTATAATCCAGGAGCGTGCCATTCTCGGAAATCGAACGGATCCTTTGCTTGATAGCCTCTTCGATGAGCGCGGGCATGGTGAACTTAACCCAGTATCTTTGCGACTGTCTGAACACTCCCCAGGTTTCAACCGACCGTTCTCCCCGGATAGACTCGTCTTCTTCCACCCGGATACGCGTCCTGGTCATCGCGCGGTTATGCGACGCCGTGAAAAGCGGAGTTTTCACCAATTCATATCTGTCCGGGAAAAACACAAGGACAAGTCTGTCCTGATCATCCTCAGGCAGGTCCCCGAAAGCGACAGTCGAAGCTGTCGGGTCCATAAAGACGAGCCCCTCCTCCATTCGCACGGCGGCAATGGCATGGTTAAATACAAGGCTTGGCAGGTCTTCGTAATTCTCCAGATTATTGGCTGTGCTTATCAAAACAGGATACGCTTCAATACCGGCGATTCTCAACATGGCCACCAAAAGGATGGCCTTGTCTTTGCAATCACCGTATTTATTGCGAAAAACCTCCCGCGCGTCATGAGGCTCATACCCGGCGTCCCCGTATTCGACGGCCACATAGCGCACATCCTGGGCGCAGAAGCCGTAGATGGCGCGGATCTTCTCCCGGCGCGTCGTCAGGCCCTTGGTCAATTCCCCGGTCTTGCGGGTCATGGCGTCATCCACCTCGAACTTGTCTTGATAAAGCCCCTTCCACCAGCGATAGATCTCTTCCCAGCTGGAAAATGTGCTCATGAGAAGATAAGGATTGATCCTGGAAAAAGTCGGCATGGCCGGCTCCGGGATGATCTGGGGCACATCCCGCGATTCCATGGTATAAACAACATCCTGGGAGCGGCCTTCGGCCTTTTCCGGCATCAGGTTGAAATCTCCGGGGTTAAAACGGTCGTTGACGACCTTGAAACGCAGCTCAACGTCTTCGGGGACCGTAACCCTGAACTTTTGCCAAAGCACGGGCTCGTGGCTTTGCAGCCAGTAAAGGGAATCAAAATCTTTTTTGTTGACGAGCTTGGTCCGCAAAAGCCGGACCTTATATTCCAGAATGCTGCCCGGGGCGACCTCAGGCATGGAAATGATCCTCATCCGCGCGTTGCTATAGAGGGGAAAATTCAGATAGAGGGAAACATCGCGGATATTTTTATCCCCGACCGTGACAACGGTCCCGTCAGGTTTGATCGTGCGCGCGTATTCCAACTCGACGGTCTCATACGTGGAATCATACTGAAGGGAAATCTCTCCAAAATTCTCCTTGCCCCTGTCGTTTAAGATCTTGACCACGTAGTGGTGCTCGGACACCAGCTGGTCGTCTTTGTTAAGAGTGATATTCTCGTCGGTCAAGAGATACAGGATGCCGGCTTCCGGATAATCCTCAGGGCCGGGGCTTTTTTCGATCAGTTCCCTGACTTCGGGCTCGACCCCCGCGAAAGCCTGCCGGTCCGCCAGGTTGATCTGGGTGATACGCTCCCGGGCGCGTTCGCCGAATGACGGGTCTTGCGTCAGGCGCTGATAAAATTTAAGGGCCTGGTCGTGAAGATTGGAACGTTCCAGGGTCATGGCGTAATAATACAGGTATTTGGGAGAGCCTTCCTCCCCCATCCTGTTGAACACATCCAGGGCCTGGGTGTAGTCGCCTTTCTTGAAAAGGGCCTCCCCCAAAAGCGCCTGGTCCGGCAACGGACATGCCCTCAACTGAAGAACGGCCTTTTCAAAATCCCCCGTGGACAAATAGAGGCTGCCCAGCTTGCGGCAAAGCCGGTCCTTCTGCCGGCCGGAGGGGAGTTTGCGGATCGCCTCTTCGTAAAGGCGCGCGGAAGTTTGAGCGGCCTGCTCTGAAAAAACAGCCAGCCGGTCCGCCCACCAAAGACGGGCCTGTGATGGAGAACAACCGCAAAGACCCAGAACAAAAATCGCTGAAATAATATATTTATTCTTCATAAGCTTATGTTCTTATTCTACAGGATTGCGCAGGTCTTCTCAACGTCGTTTTCATAAACTTTCCTGACGCTAAGCGTCAGGCGGCCCGGGCGGCCCCTGCCAACGGCTTTCCCGCAAAGCCTTGTCAAGGGCATGACGCCGATCAGGGCGTTTGTCAAAAAGATCTCATCGCTGGAAAAAAGGTCTTCTTTTTTCAGGCGCGCTTCTTGGGGCTTAAGGCCGGCGCCCTTGAGGAGATCCAGGACCCTTTTTCGCGTAATTCCCTCAAGACAACCGCTGGATAGGGCAGGAGTAAAAACTTTGGCGTCTTTGATGAGAAAAATATTGGTCCGGGAGCCTTCCACAAGAAGCCCTTTGGACAAAAACAGGGCCTCATCCGAGCCTTTTTGACGGGCCTGCCGGGCCAGGCGCGTGTAAAAAGCGCGCTGAAGGGATTTGACATGCGGTCCCGCGGAATTTGGATGTCCGGCCGGCTTCAAAAGAACGGCGGTGAATCCTTTCGCGTAAGCGGCCTCATCGGGCCGTTGACGCGAAGAGACCAGGATCGCGGGTTTTCCCTGATAGGAAAACACCGCCAGCCTTAAGCCGGTTTCCCCGGCGGCAAGAAAGCTACTGAGGGATTTTTTCAGGAGGCTCCGGTCCGGCGGGCGCACACCGGCAGCCACGCAGCCTTTCGTCAACCGGTTCAGATGCCTTTCCAGAAGGTAAACTTTTCCTCCGCAGCCGCGCATGGTCTCAAACGCGCCGCGAAAAGAAAAAAGCTTATTCAAAAGAGCCCTGGCCTTTGAAGACTCCCGAGGAAGCCATGAACCGTTAAAATAAACTGTGTCCATTTTTTCTTTTTAGCTGATTTCTCATCTAGAGAAGTTCCTGCCTGCCGGTCAGGGCTTCCAGGAGCACGCGGGCCTTGATCAACGTCTCCTCGTATTCTCTTGCGGGGTCGGAATCCGCGACAATACCGCCGCCCACATGAAAACAAACCCGGTCCCCCGCTTTCAAGAGCGTGCGGATCAAAATGTTAAATTGAAGGGTGTTATGAAAACTCATGTAACCAAGGGCGCCGGTATAAACCCCTCTGGCATCCGGCTCCAGCTCTTTGATGATCTCCATCGCCCTGATCTTCGGGCATCCCGTGACCGACCCTCCGGGAAAACAGGCCTTCAGGAGATCCCAACGGTCGCGGGATGGATGCAGGAGACCTTCGATTTCTGATGTGGCCTGAAAAACAGTGCGGTAAGATTCAATGTCTCGTTTGCGCCGCAGCCGGACTGATCCGTAACGGCAGACCCTGCCCAGGTCATTTCTCTCTAAGTCCACGACCATCAGGAGCTCCGCCTTCTCTTTACGGCTCCGGGATAACTGCCTGCGGTTTTCTTCATCACTCTCCCCGTCCCCTGTCCTGGGACGCGTGCCCTTCATGGGCCTGGTGGAAACAAGGCGTCCGTCAAAATCAAGAAAACGTTCCGGAGAAGCGCTGATGATGCTGAAATCCGGCGTCCTGTAAAATCCCGAAAAACAGACGGGAAAAGATTCGGACAGCCTCTTGTAAATCTGCCAATCATCCGCCCGCGTCCGGGCGCTGAACTTTTGGGAAAGGTTGACCTGATAAATGTCACCGGCCGCGATATACGCCTTGGCTTTTCTCACGGCCGCCAGATAGGATTTTTTTGTAAAATTGGATTCAGGCGCGCGAAGCAGGCCGCGGAACGGTTTCTCCGGCGAGGGCCGTGATTCCAGGAGAACCTGCAGGATTTCCTCCAGCCTGCGTCCGGCCCTTTTTTTACCGGACTTCCCGTGCTCCGGGAAACCGCTGGAAAAAACAGCCGCCTCGCCTGTCTTGTGGTCAAAGCAAACGGAGGCGTCATAAAAAGAAAGGAGCGCGTCAGGAACGTGCGCCCCCCGCGCCGGCCTCTGTCTGATGCCCTCCCAGCCCAGCCCCAGTTCATACCCGAGATATCCGGCCATCCCGCACAAGAAAGGATACGAAAGCCCGGGATTCTTGAGCCGGTATTCTTTCAAATATTCCCGCACGACTTCGCCCAAAGGGCGGCCGGTATCCTGACAGCGCGCGCCCCGCGTCAGAAAAGCGCGGCCCTGCTCATGCCTCAAAACCGCGAAGGGCCGCGCGCCGAAAAAAGAATACCGCCCCAAAGCGCCCCGCTTGGCGCTTTCAAACAGGAACGCGAAAGGCTCCGCGGAAAACGGCGAAAACAAGCGCCGCGCGAAGGCCTTCTTTTTAAAAATCTTATAGACGGGCGCCATCGGCCAAGAGGACTGTGTGAGAAGCGACGGTTTGAGAAGGGTGATACAAAAATTTGGCCTGCCGCAAATTCTCCAGGCCGCTGTCATCCATGATATTGATCTCGCTGTGAGGCGTCAGGCAGCGGCTGAATTCGCGGAATATCCACGCGCAGACACCTTTTAAGGCCAGGTCCGCGAATTCAAAATTCACGCAAAAAGGCCCTTCGGCAGGAAGGGGGAATCCCGAAGAAAAAGCGGCCAGGCGGCCTGAAACCTCCACGACAAAAGCCCTGCCCTCCAGTTTTTCATAGGAAGCCAGCATGGCCTCAAGCACGCGCGCGCTGTCCTGAAGCATGGCCCGATACACGGGGTCCGCGCGCCTGGCTTCCCGCTCCCGGCGCCAGGCCTGATGCAGGGCCAAAACTGCCTTCCGGTCGCCTGCGGCATAAGGCCTCAACAGCGCCTGCGGAAAATTCTTCTCGAAATAATTGCAAAGGTTCCTTTTATGCCTGTACCTGTCTCCGCGCAATGTGGCGGCGTCCTTTTGAGACAGGAGATACTCGTCCCCTTTCTTGTAATGCCGGAATAAATCCCCGGAAAAATTCCCCAGGTCCCCTTCTTCGACATTTTCCATGCGTGAAATATCGCGGTTCGCGTTTTTTTCTTCCATGAAACGGAAACAATCCAGCGCCGTTTCCTTATCCGCCGGGCCCAGAGGGGGCAAATACATGAAACAGCCGGTCTGGTCCTCAAAAAAACAACAGAGGTTGCCGCGCGCGACAGTCCAGCGGATGGAAAACAGCGTTTTCCAGATAAAGATATTCTCGAAAGCGTAGGCGGAAAGCCTCCGGCAGGACAAAGAAAGATATTTCTCGAATAAGGGGCGGTCGGATAGGCGCAAAGTCCGGAGTTTCATCTAGAATTCGGGAAAATCCCGGAGGATACGATACCCTTGGGGATATTTTTGAAAAAGACAGCCGTTCTCCTTAAAGACCTTCTTTGCGGCCGCGGATGAGAGCGTTTGCCTGAGGTTTTCCAGATAAGCGGCGAATTCCTTGTCCTCAAGGCGCTCCTGAATATACGGGCAATGCGGATCAACAGCCAGGACGCGCCGGCCCTCGTGGGAAACCAGAAGGAACGGATAGAGACGGCATTCCAAAGGCCTGTCTTCATAAATCCCGCAACGAGAGGTCTTCTCGTCCAGACATGGGCATATCCATCCTTCGCCCGAAGGCAAAAGATCGATTCTCGCCGCCTCCCCTGTTTTGTTCGCCGCGTGGGAAAACAGGCAACAGGGCAGAAGCTCCTTTTGCAACAGCGCGCGGATCTCCTCGAAAAGGAATAAGGGGGTCCAGGGCGTGTGTTGTTCGCAAAAACGGCAGCAGCCGCCGCAGGACAGGCAAACATCGGATGGGACGAACGGTTTGATATCAAGCGTCATAGACTGAAAGTGTTTTTTCCGTGCCATAACCGAACAACGACCACAAAAAATTTCTCATCATTCCCCGTGCAGCTGGACAAACACCTTTCTCTGCCGGGGCCTGTTGTCAAAATCCATAAGCACGATCTGCTGCCAGGTCCCCGAAACCATCCGGCCTTTTGAAAAAGGCACAGACAGGCCCGGCTTCAGGAGCGAGGCGCGCAGATGGGAAAATCCGTTGGCGTCCCCCCAGGTCGCGTCATGATGATAGCCCTTCTTTTCCGGGATGATCTTCTCAAAAAAGTCTTTGAGGTCCTGCTCAAGGCCCGGTTCGAATTCACAGGTCGTCAGGCCCGCTGTCGAACCGACAACAAACAAAAAAATCATGCCTTCTTTAAGACGGGAACGCTCCAGCAGGCCGGAAACATCGGAAGAAATATCTATGATATCTCCATGGCCCTTTGTTTGGTAGGACAACTCCTGGGATAAGATCTTCATGGGGGCAAATCCTTTGAATCCGCAGGCCTCTGTATCTTATTTGACGATGCTTCCTTCCTTGACCTGCCGGTCCGGCGATAAAACGGAGACCCCGGCTTCGTCGGAGGCGGCCAGAAGCATGCCCTGGCTCTCCACGCCCCTGATCACGGCAGGCTCGAGATTATCCACAACCACGACCTGGCGACCGATCAATTTCTCCGTTTCATAAAATTGCCGGATGCCGGCGACGACCTGTTTGGTGACCCCGCCTGTGTCGATGGTCACTACATACAGGCGGTCTGCCTGCGGATGAAGCTGCACGTCTTTAATGGTCGCGATCTTTAATTCCACCTTGCGAAAATCTTCGTAAGTAACCATGGTCTCCTTTTTGATCCTCTTGGGGCCTTTGTCCTGTTAAAAATTGTCCGGAAGGCAAAAATCAGCAAGCGTGAGCGTTTCCTGCGTGCGGGCAGGAATGGGCGGCATCGGCGTTTTTATACGCCCAGGTTTTTGAGCTCCCTGAGCGCTTCACGGATCTTTTCCTTAGGATAATGGAAATCTTTGAGGTTCCCGGAAAGATAATTGTCATAAGCGGTCAGGTCGAAATGGCCGTGGCCGCTGTAGCTGATAACGATACACTTGGCCTTCTTCTGCTGCCTCGCCAAAATGGCCTCCTGCACGCCCGCGTGGATGGCGTGGGCTGTTTCAGGGGCGGGAAGAAAACCCTCTGTCTTGGCGAACAGGATGGCTGAAGAAAAAATGCCTGTCTGATGGACGGAGACGGGCCGCACGATCTTCTTGTCGATCAAGGCGCTGACCAGCGGCGCGCAGCCGTGATATCTCAAGCCGCCGGCGTGTATGCCCGGCGGGATGAAGCTGTGGCCAAGGGTGTACATTTTCAAGAGCGGCGTCAGTCTGGCCGTGTCCCCGAAATCGTAGCAGAAAGGCCCGGCCGTCATGGTCGGGCAGGCCGTCGGCTCCACGGCGACAAAATCGATCTTTTTGCCTTTGAGCTTATCCGCGACAAAAGGAAAAACCAGGCCCGCGAAATTACTGCCCCCTCCCACGCACCCCACAAGGACATCAGGAGTTTCGCCGGCGATCTTAAGCTGTTTCTTGACTTCCAGGCCGATGACGGACTGGTGGACCAGGACATGGTTCAAAACGCTTCCGAGGGAATATTTGGCGTCCGCGTGCGTGGCGGCGTCCTCGACCGCCTCGGAGATCGCGATGCCCAGGCTGCCGGCTGTGCCGGGATATCTTTTCAGGATGTCCCTGCCCGCCCGCGTGCGGTTGGTGGGAGAAGAAAAGACTTCCCCGCCCCAGATATGCATCAGCGACTTGCGGAACGGTTTCTGCTCATAGCTGACCTTGACCATATACACGGTGCACTTCAAACCGAAAACACTGCAGGCAAAAGACAGGGCCGAACCCCATTGCCCGGCGCCGGTTTCGGTGCAAATACGCCTGACCCCCTCTTTTTTATTATAATAAACCTGGGCGACAGCTGTGTTCGTCTTGTGGCTGCCCGGAGGGCTCATGCTTTCGTCCTTATAATAGATACGGGCGGGAGTTTTAAGCGCCTTTTCCAGGCGCAAGGCGCGCCTGAGCGCCGAAGGCCTCCATATTTTGTACATCTTTCTGATGTCGTCCGGAATATCGATCCAGCGTTCCCGGCTGAGCTCCTGTTTGATCAGGGCCTTGGGAAAAATAGGCTCCAGATCCTTGGGGTTCAGCGGTTTCTTTGTCCCGGGATTTATGGGCGGCGCCAGCTCAAACGGCAGGTCCGCGACGACGTTATACCAGGCTTCAGGGATATCCTTTTCCGTCAACAGGATCTTTTCATCTTTCATGGCTTGAGTCTCTCCTCCAGTTTTTTTAACCGGCTCAGGATCTCATTTGTTTTTAAATAACCGCATATCAGCTCTCGGGTCAGGAACACGGCCAGAAATATGACAACAAAGGCCCCGGCAAGAAAAAGCCAGGGATGCTGGCGCACAGACTGGGATATACCCTCAAACCAGGGGATCAGAGGCTGATCGTACTTTCCATAGCTGGTCGCCTCGGAAAGGGCCTTAAAAACCTCATTCCTGAACTCGGTGGTCTCCTGACTGATGGAATCAAGCGAATGGTAAGGCATGGGAATTGTTTATTATTATACCCTAAACGAGGTCCCCAGTTAACTGCATTTTCGGTTTTTTCCTCGTTGGGTCTTTCAGGCGGGGGTTTAAAGAAAACGCTTTCTCAAAAGGCATGTTTTTGTCTTGTTTACAGGACCCGGATTCAGTAAACTTCTTATTAACAGGAAGGAGCTTGTGCGAGAGAGTCGCACCAAGCGAAACTCATCTAAAGGCTGGTCGAAAAACCAGCCTTCTTTTTTTGATCTTCTGCCGCCTTTGTGAGGAAACCCTTATAAAGAAAAACCCCGGTTTTGTACCGGGGTTTTATAACATTAACTATAGCAAAGACTAAGGAGAACCTCTACTTCTACTTCCGCTTCAAATCCTTAGGGGAATCAACAGCCAGGACATTGGTGGACTGGACAAAATAAACAGGGTTGCCTTCCGCGTCAAAGCGGCCGTCGATGCGAAAAACCTTTGTGGCCACAAGCTTCATTTTCAGGACTGTCCCGTCTTCCAGAAAATACTGGTTAAAATATTCATTCGCCTGGTTGATATCGACAGGCGTCGCCTCCACGATCTCCGAACCAAAATTGATCCTGACCTTTTCGGCCATCTCTTTGCTCCTTATCTGAGGTTACTTCGATTCAACCGTATCCTGTGTATTGCGGATAATCGTCTTCACGGAAGGATTTTCCATGAATTTCAGGAATTTCGCGTTATTCTGCAAATATTCGACATCCTGCCGCGCAATGGCGTCTTTGACCTTGGGGTCGGCCATCATCTCCATGACCTCCCTGCTCTCGGAAAGATTCTGAATAGCCTGCATGGATTGGGGGTCGTTTGTGATCGCCTTCTGGTATTTTTCCCAATCCGGCGCGTTCTTATCGTCCATGGCCACGATGTCGGCGTCCCGCACATTCACAATGCCCATCGATGTCGTGATGACGCGGTAATGGCTTCCGTCCTTGCCCAGGACCTGCCCGACAATAACGCTTCCGTCCCTCAGTTTGATCGTGACATCGGAATTTGACGACTGCGCGCAGGCTATCCCCGCCCCCAGGAATGCCGCCACCATCAGGGTCCAGTAAGCGCTCATTTTTTTAAATACCATCGGGCCTCTCTCCTTTAAGACTATTGTCCAACGGATCGACTTTTTGTCAAGAAAGGTTTAATCGCCTCTTCTAGGCCGGCTTCTTTTCCAGGCACGCGATGACCTCGCCCGCGTACATGCGGTGATAATCCTTTTGAGGATAATTCGCCTCAATGGAAGGATCCAGGAAATGCTCAGGATCGATCTGCTGAAAATAGATCTTTTTGCAGATCAGGACAAGACGGGCTTCGCGGAAATAAAGGGCTCCGCTTTTCTCATCCGAAAGGGCTGTCAGGCCGGCCTCTTTGGGCTTATCCATTGCCCTGCCTGACTTTGACCCGCACAAATCCAGGACCTTTTTGTATTCGGCGTCAAAAAAATTCAGGCTGTACACGCGCGCCTTTTCCATAAATTCATAGGTATAACGCTGCGGCCGGATAAAACAAAAAGCGGCGGGCTTATGCCACAAAACGCCCCAGGCGCCCCAGCTGGCCGTCATCATGTTATATTTTTTTTCAGAACCGGCCAGGATCAGCATCCATTCCTGCCCAATGGCCTGAAACGGATTATCCCTGATCTCTTCCGGTTTTATCCTCTTGAATGTCTTGTTCATTGTCTTATAGCGTATGGCATATAGCTTATAGTAAAAACGAAGTCAGAATTCAGAAGTCCGAAGGCAGAAATTGAGTCATCAGTAAGCAAGGAATTAGCCCTAGCCCTGAATTAATTTTGAATTGCTGTTGTTAGAGCGGCTGCCGGTCTGTGATGCTGACAGCCACAAGGCCCGCGTGACGTTTATCGATGAAATGCACGGTCACCTGGTCGCCCTGATTAAGGTCATTGATCGAGATGTCCTGCCCGTTCTTCTGCACCTGCACGTCATCCATAAAACGGAGGGTGATCTCATCGTCACCGGTGTTGAGAACGATCTTTGAGCCCACCCAGTCAACCGTTACGACCCATCCCTGGATGGATGCCATCAGCGGAATATCCGCCGGGTCTGTTTCAGCGAACGCGGGGACGGCGAAGGCGACAACCGACAACAGCAGAACGAACAACAGCGGGATTCTGGACATCAAACCTCCTATTTGTTTTTCACCGGAACTTTTAAAATGATCGAACGCTCCCTGGCAGAGGCCTCTTCAGGCGCCTTGCGCACAGGGACCTGGATGGTTCCTTGAGCCGGAGGAGCCAACTCACCTGTGGCGTATTCATCCAGCACTCTCTGGATATAGGTATAGGGCACGGCAAAGCCGATGCCTTGAGCATTCTGGGCCACCGCCAGGTTTATGCCGACAAGCTCGCCGGCCAGGTTAAGAAGAGCGCCGCCGCTGGAGCCGAAATTGATCGAGGCGTCCGTCTGGATAAGGCCGTCGAGCACATAGTCCTGCCGGCCGCCCAGGTAGAATTTCCTGTTGAGCCCGCTGACAATTCCGGAAGAGACCGAATTTTCCAGGCCCAGGGGATTGCCCACGGAAACAACGGTTTCGCCAATCAAGATGTCCTTGGCCACCTTTAAGGGTTTGAGCGGCCTGGGAGGCGTGATCTTGATCAGCGCGAGATCGTCGCCGGGTTTAAGACCGACGACAGAAGCCTCAAGATGCTCTCCGCTGTTTAAAACCACATAGATCTTGCTGGCCATGTTGACGACATGGGCGTTGGTCATGATAAGGCCGTCCTCGGAAACAACAACCCCGGAACCGAGGCTGTTAAGTTTCATGGTGCCTACGCCCGAGTGGCCGAACTGATTATAGAAATCGTCAAACAGGTTCCCGTAGAGTTTCCAGAAAGGATGGGAACGCACAAGCACGACCCGTTCGGTGCTGATGTTGACGATGGAAGGCGCCCATTCCTTCATGACCCGGACCAGCGGTGTCATGCGGGGATCGTCCTCCGCCCTTGCCTGGAAAACGGAAAAAAATCCGATCGCAAGCCAACCGCACACAAACCGCAAAAGTAATCTGTCTTTTCTCATGATAAGCCCGGACAATCACGCTGCCAAAAGGAATACATGTATTTTAAATACTAATGGCCGGCAACTTCAAGAGAAAAAGTTAAAACAACCTTCTCTTGAAGGATAAAAAAGGCGGGTAAAAATCAACCCCGCCCTTTTTTAAAAAGCCTTCGGTTTTTATATCATAACAGCGGGCGCCGCGGGTTCTCCTGCCGGGGCCTGCGGCTGGAGCTTGCGGTAAACAAAGACCATGGCCATAAGAATAGTGGGAATAGCGGCAAGCAAACCCACGAACAGCGCCAATAGGCCCAGGATAGCCGCGCCAAAACAGGCCAAATCAAACCAGAAAAGCTCCGTACGGCTGCCTTTTGTGGCCTGCGCGCTGAGTTTAAGCGCCTCAATCGGCCCGGCCTTTTTATCCACGATAAAATAGGTATAGAGCTGAAAACGCACAGCCCACATAATTCCCGGAACGATCAAAAGGATCAGGCCGGCCAAAACGATCAGGCCGTAAACGATGGCTCCGAAGATGTATTTGAAGAAAAGGCGCCATTGCGAGAAAAGGTCTGAGAACTTAAAACCCTTCCCATCGTGCAGATTCAAAAGGACTTTCAAAAAACCGATCTGGACAATGACGTCGAGCACCCAGAAAATCATCGTGATCAGGGCGCTCACCGGAGAACCGTGGAATTTATCGTCCGAAAAATAGTTCTCGATCCCCTGAATAATGCCGATCAAAACAAGCAGGCCCGTAAACAGCCAGAAATGCTTTTTCATCATCTGCCATCCGTAACCAAAGGCTTCCTGCCGGGAAAATCCGGGTGATGGTTCCATGAATAACTCCTTTTTTAAAAGGGTGGCTATTTACAAAAAAACCGCGGTCTTGAGAAAGACGACGGTTCGAAGAAATTTAAAGCTAAACATGCTTTTCTTAAATACATATGGCCTCATTTGTTACATAAATTATACGTTTTTTAGTTAAAAGCGTAAAGGCTTTAAAAAAACCGGACAAACCCGCGATTCTCATAATGCGCCCGCGTTATTGAAAAACACCTTGCATTCGCCGACGGTTTTTTGTATAATCTGAACACTTAAAAAAGATTTCGGGGACGTCGCTTAGCCCGGTTTAAGGCCCTTGATTGTCGATCAAGTGATCGTGGGTTCAAATCCCATCGTCCCCGCCAAATAAAAAAGGCCCCCTTTGGGGGCTTTTTTATTGTGGGTGGTTTGGGATTTGAAGCCAAACGTGCGCCGAGCGAAGAGCGA
>JBAZMA010000011.1:0-66194 GCA_041649995.1 Candidatus Omnitrophota bacterium
GAAGAAGAGCTCATCAAGCCTAACGCGCTCTCCCCTGTGGTATAGCCTGAACCTGAGCCGCCGGCGTATTGGGCCAGGGCTTCGCCAGGCAACAGGCCGCAGGCAACAGGCAACAGCAAGAAGAACAAGGCAAGAAGGCCTGCCTGCTTCTTTTGTTTACTCCGGATTGTGTCTGTTGGTCTGTTGGTCATGTTTTCCTTTTTCAGGGTCTTGGGGCTAGGTTTTAGGTTCTAGCTACATCCCTTAGCACCCATATATCGTCCTTCGTATCGATTTCTGATTTCTGACATCCGACTTCAGACTTCTGCTTTTGCTATACGCTATACGCCAAACGTTAATCAGCTGTTCGGCCAGCCCTGCCGCCATAAGTATTAGCTCTTGAAGAAGACGCAGACGCGGCAAAATAACGATCTGAAATCCTCGCATAGGTTGGCTCATGGCTCCATGTGCCGCTGCGAAGCCCTGTACCATTGCCGCTTGTAGGAGGCCAATTTGTAACGTTATAGTCCCCATTAGTAATCAAAAACCCGTCCCCATTCAACCCCGTAAAAGCCCTGCCTGAAGAATGACCTACCGTAATAGTACGGATCCAAAGATTCCCTGAGAGATCCATCAAGCCGTAATAAGAAGCGCCGGCCTGCTCGCGGGATGTTGCCAGCGAGGCCATGGCCCCGCTTCGCATCGGGCCTCTGTACGCATCAGCAACAAGGTTATAGTAGTTACAATTGGCGGTATCAGGCAAGGCGGCTTCTGTGTTTTGCCCGGGATTCAAGATTTCCGTAGCCCCCGTTATTGTTGTCGTGCCCCACGCGTATTCATTAGCCACAGGTGCCATGCCTCCGCCCCTGACCGCTTTTTCATATTCGAGCTCAGTGATGGGCCGCAACCCTGACCAATCCATATAGGCCGCCATATCCGCCCACGATAAATAATTGCAGGCAATCCATTCCCCGTCATCCGCTTCATTCGGAATACCATTGCCATTAAAATCACAGTAAAACGTGATGGGGTTCGACGTATGGATAGAGGCATCGCATCGTATGCCGTTCCTTCTCGCCATCGTCGATGAACTTGACATGACATATCGGTTTGTGACAGAAGTCGTCCCTGCACTAAGAGATGTTTCTGTGCGATAGTTCTGCTGCGCGCGTGTCAACGAATTCAAAAAATCCCTGTATTGTCCTTGTGTGATTTCATACTTCATGACAAAGAATCCGTTGTAGCCCTTGGGAAAAGCCGCCGGTATAGGACCCACGCGATCACCTGGATACGAATTGGTAACCGAAGGACAGTAAAGGTAGCCATTGGTCGTTCCAACATTAATGGCATTTTCAGAACTGATGGCATAGGGATTGGTCGTTGTCGGATATGTATAAAATGCGTTATTCTCTGTCCCCCCTGAACCAACCACAAAACTCCCCTGCGGTATATACACCATCTCAATGGCAAACACCTTGACCCGGACATTGTCCCCGAACATGATGGCAGGGGCATTGATGCGCTGCTGGCCGGATTGGGAGCCTGAGGTGTTGACATTGGCCCCGCCAGGGGTGGTTGAGATGTTGAAGGTATTGGCTGTGGGGGCTTTGACATAATAGGTATTGCCGGCTGTGATGCCTGTGGGAAGGGCGCCTGTGGTTGAGAACGTGATGGGTGAGTTGGCAGGAAGCCCGTGATTGGTGTAGGTCACGACACAGGGTGAGGCGATGGTCAGGGTCACAGGCACATGGGTGTATTGCCAGACAAAGGTCTGGTTGGCGCCGGGTTTTAAGAAGGCGCCCACGCCGTCTGCTGTGATGCCTGTTTTGTCGGTCGTGTTGTAGGCGGCAACCGTCCCTCCTGTTGAGAGGGGCACGTGGTCCCAGACGCCTGTGTCTGCCCTGTAGAACTTGGCAAAGACCCAGGCGCGATCAAAGAAGGCCTGGCCGTTTTCATCCGTTCCGTTGAAGGTGTTGTCCCAGGAGAGGTCGAACTTGATCTCGATGGTCCCGGCTGTGGCATCCAGGTTCTGAAGCTTGACGTTGGAGACGCTGACGTTGTTGGCAAAAGCTGTATCAGGCAACAGGCCGCAGGCAACAGGCAACAGCAAGAAGAACAGGGCAAGAAGGCCTGCCTGCTTCTTTTGGTTATTCCGGATTGTATTTGTCGGTCTGTTGATCATGTTTTTGCTTTCTGTTTTGCCCTTCGTTTTGCTTTTATCTTTTGTTTTTTGCTTTTGTTTTTTGCTATACGCTATTTGCTATACGCCCATTTTCATTCTTAATTCTTAATTTTTAATTGTTCCTTCGTCCCTCGGTCACTTCGCTTCCACCGCGGTCAACTGGATCAGGGGCCTTGTCTGGACAAGCCTTCCCCTGCCGCGGACAAGCCTTTGTTTTTTGACATCGACTTTGTATTTACGGCGGCCGGTCATCTGGCCGTCGGCGGATCTCTTGGGGCTCATGAGTTCATCGGCTTCTCTTTCGGTCAGATACGCCTTGATGATGACGAATTGCTCCCTTTCCTGGGCGCCCCAGGGGTGTCCGGCCGGGCGGATCATGACAATGTCGCCTTCCTTGTAGGCGGCCCTTTTGTCCGTGTCGGCATTGGCTATTTTGGTGTCGCCGATCTTGATCAAGAGCTCATAGAGCTGGCGGGCGGCCGGGATTTGAGGTTGATCTTTCAAGGATTCTTCTTCTAAGTCCTTGAGTTCCTCTTGTTCTTCTTCGGTGAGTTCCTTTTGGTCTTCTGCGGCCTGGTCTTCTCCTAAAGCATTAAAGTTGGCGTCGGTGCCGATGGAAAAAACCTTGTCTGAGACGTCATAGGCCTGGGAATCGAGGGAATCGGATATCCTCACCAGGGCTTTTGAGGTCTGGACCGCGGGCGCCTGCCAGACAAAAGAGCCGGTGTTTAGAACCTTCGGCGAGATGAGCTGATAGGTCTTGCCGGCATCCGCGGAATATTCAAGCTTCATGAGATAGGAAGTCTCGTAATCCCAGGCCGTCCAGGTAATGCTGGTCTGGCTGCCGGGTGAGATGAATCCGCCGGAAGGAGACAGAAGCACGATGGCCCCGGGGTTGCACTGAAGAGACAGGGACTCGGCGTAGGGGCGGACGGAGGCTTCTTTCTTTAAGGTAAGCCTGGCCTTTAATGTCTGGGATTTGGCAAAATCGCCTCTGGAGGAATAATAAAAGGTATCTTTGGAAAAATTCTTTTTGTAGGTCCTGCCTTCGTCGGTTGAGATCTCAAGAGAGGCCCCAGCGGCCTTCCAGGACAAGGTCAGGACGCGGATGTCAAAGCCGGGTTTGAGTAAAGGCGTGGTGTAGGAGCCCTGGGAGGCGCCCTGTGTCAGGATGAGCTCGCCCTTAGGGCTGATCATTGTGTCGGCAAAAACAGGCAGGTCCAGTTTTTCTTCCGTATTGATGGAGGCGGCGGCGACAAAGGGCTCAGGGTCGGCGTATTTGCGCGATCTGATCCAGCGCACCTTGGTCAGGCTTCTGCCCAGTCCGGGGCCCGTGGTCTTTAAGGCGAGGTAGCCTTTTTTAGGGCCTTCCTTGTCTGTGTAGGAGACAGAGGCCTGTTTTTCGCTGAAGGTCTCGTTAAAACGCTCGAATGTCAGAAGGTTATCTGTGTCGGCGCTCAGGCGAAAGCCGTAATAGACGCCGGCAGAGATGGGTTTGGGGGTATTGGCCTTGACGATGTTATCGACGACCAGGGCGTGTTCGACGTCTTTTAAGCCTGAGGTGTAGGCTGTCAGCGTCACATCCGAGGCTGAGGCCGGGTCAGGGTCACGGGCGATGAGGCGAAGCTCATAGCCGGTCTGGGCGTCGGCGACAAGTTCAATGATGCCGTCCTTGAATTCAAAGGCCTTGGCCGTCACAGTGGAGGCGTCCAGAAGAAGGCCGTCTTTGGAGACCTGGGCGGAACCGCCCACGCCGGGAGAGACCGTCCATTGGGTTTGGTCGATCGCGGGCTCTGTCGTGAAGTCGGCGTAAAGATCAAACGTCTCTTTGGGCGAAGACAGGCTTTCGGCAGAGGCATTGGCGTAATAAACGTAGAGGGCGACGCCTTCTTTGGGGATCTCAGGGACGCGGACAAAGAAGGTGGCGACCCTGTTGGGCCTCTGGCCTTCGATCTTGACCAAGCTGTGAGGGATGAGGGTTAGGCCGTCTGCGAGCGTGAAGCGGACATCTTTAAAATCATTGAGGATGCGGTTGCCGGCGTGAAGCGGCGTTTTGGAAAAAGCGGATTCACCGAGCTGGAGCGAGACCTGATAGTTGTAGAGGCCGAGCGCGCCGCCGGCCACGATAAAGGCCTTGCGATAGGCGAAGCCTGAGAGCGCGGGAGAACCAAAGGAACCGTTGGAACCGGCGATGGTCGTAACAGCCAGGGATACCTCTGTCAGGCTGGTGCCTTCGCCAAGCACAGCCTTCCATTTAAGGGTTGAGCCTTTTTCCAGGCCCTTGGAGACAGGCGTGCCGTTGACGACCCTTGTGTAATGATTCCCTCCGTCCGCGCTCACGTATAAAGCCACAGGGCCTGTGGCCTGCCATGTGGCTGTCAGGGATGAGACGGAATCCTTCAGGCCCACAGGCGAGCTGATGTATTCCATCCTCTCGGCAATGACAGGGAGTTCGAAATCGCCTGTTCCATCCTGGCGCCAGGTGTAGGGGGAGGAATAGACCGTAACTTCGGAGGCAACGGCATTCTGAAAAAAAGAAAATAAAAATACAACGCAGGCCAATAAAATAACGATTGAGCCTTTGTGAGCGATCGCGCTTTTTTTCATCGGGAAAAAGCCTGCCATTTTGTTCCTCCTGCAAGACCATCCCTAAAGAATACATCTCCTTGATTCCATTGTAATTGTAAAACAAAAGCATAACCAAATATAACCGTATTATTAACTATTGCATTTGCACAAAATACTCTAATAAAAAGAGTTAGATTAAAAATAACCTTTTTGAATCTATTCAAATCTCGTCCTAAACTCCTTATATTTAAACAGCTTATGAAACTTTTAAGCCAGGCTCAAATGTCTCATTCTAATCTGCCTAAATGGAGCGATTTTCTTTCAGAAAAGTGATTTAAGCGGGGAGGGAAGGCTTGATGCGTAGGTTCGACTATCGCGGAAAGACTATTTAAACATCCTCAATATCGATCAGCTTGTTCCTGATGGCGTATTTAATAAGGTCGCTGGTGCGGTGAAGGCCTAATTTTTTCAGCATATTGTTTTTATAGTTTTCGACTGTCCGGGGGCTTAAGGAAAGCAGAGCGGCGATCTCCTTGGCGGCCTTGCCTTCGGCCACAAGCTTGAGAACATCAACCTCTCTTTCCGTCAACAATCCTTCGCCCTGCTGCTCCTTCTCCGGCTTAGTGACTTTTTTCAGCAAATAGTCGGAAACCTGGCTATCCAGATAGATCTGTCCGGCGGAAATTTTTCTCAGGGCCAGCAGGAGATCGTCGGCGGCGTTCTCCTTGCTCACATAACCCTTCACCCCAAGCTGAAAGGCTTTCATGACATAGGCATTGGCTTTGTGCACGCTGATGATCAGGATTTTTGTGCCGGGGCTTTTCTTTAAGGCCTCTTCGATGATCTCGAGGCCCGTCTTTTGCGGCATCGTGATGTCCAGAAGGAGGATATTCGGTTTGAGTTTTATGATCTTCTCCAGGGCCTCCTGCCCGTCTTTGGCCTCGGCAACGACCTCATACTCCGGCTGACGCCGAAGGATCGTTTTTATGCCTTCCCGGATGATATCATGGTCATCGACAATCAAAACAGTCTGGGACATCGCTTTTTCCTTTAGTAAGAATATACGGGCAATTCCACTTCCAGGCTGGTCCCCAGCCCCGGCTGAGAGATGATCCGCAGCGTCCCGTCCAAAAGCTCTATGCGTTCTTTCAAACCCTGCAAGCCCAGCTTGACCTTGTCTTCCTTGCGGCGCAACAGATGTTTCTGCGCTTCAAGATCAAAGCCGATCCCGTCATCCTTGATCCCCAAAAAAACCTTATGCTCATCCAGCTGCAGACGGATCTCCACCTGGCGCGCCTCAGAATATTTGGCGATATTGGTCAGAGCCTCCTGCACAACGCGGTAAAGAACGAGTTTTTCCTCTGGAGAAATGACCGGCTCCTTCTGCGGCATATGACAAATATACTGCGCTCCGGTGATCTCCTTGTTGTTAAGAACCAGCCCGTCGATGCTCTGGATCAAACCCACCTCATCGATCTCCGGCGGCCTGAGGATCTCGGAAATATTGTGGGTCTTTTTCATCAATTCATCCAGGATGGTTTTGGCCTTTTCAATCTTGTCTTTGCTCTCCTGCGGGAGAGTGGCTTCCTCCTTTTCCAAAAGCGCCAGATAAATCTTCAGCCCGCTCAAATCCTGCCCCATTTCGTCATGGATCTGCAGGGAAAGATTGTTGCGCTCCTCTTCCTGAGCCGAAACAAACCGCCGCCACAATTCTTCACGATGCCGGCGGTCCTGACGCATCCGGCTATAGGTTAAAGAGGCCGTCAATAAACCCAAAAAGATCGCGACCGCCAGAGACACGGTCAATAAAGTCACGGCCGCCCGCTGGCCAGACTCCGCTTCGGCCAGCTTCTTATCCAGCTTCTCGAGAATATCCCTTTGCATGGGGTTTTCCAGGAAAGCGTCGATCCAAAAAACCTTGCTTTCAAATTCCCGCTGCATGCGCGCCAGCGCCGCCTGCGTGTCCGCCTTCGCGGACTCCGGTATTTCGTCAAGCTGATCGACCAGGCCAACGATGCTCTCGCCCAGACGGATCAGCTGTTCCTGGCTGGAGCGGACCGTTGAGGCCCAGGCCATGATAGATCCGGAAGCGCTCAAAGACAGATATTCGTCGAGATATTTATCGAAGTTTTCGGAAGCCGTACGGCTGGAATCCTGTCTTTGCACAATACTTGCGGATTCCAGATAGCGGGTGCGGTGCCAGGACAGATAATTGCGGATGGCGGAGGCGTATCTGGCATTATTGATCCTCATCTCAAAAACAGCGTTTTGCAAAGGAATATCAACACGGGCCAGGGATTTCGCGACGCGGTTAAGAACGGCTATCTGCCGGATGCCGATGAGACCGATCGCGATAATAAGGCACAACAGGCCGGCGAAGCCCGCCATCACCCCCCAATCCAGCAATTTTTTTAAAAACCGGAAACTGCCCATGTCTTATTCAAAAAAATCAAAAGTTATTCAGTTCTGGCAGCACGAAAACCATAATTACTACTGCGGCTGCTACTGTTATATCCCCCATAATACCTATCTGAAATACAAAGCCTGGAAATAGTTGTATCAGTACATGTGCCTCCTCGCAATCCAAAACCATTGGAAGCAGGCCATCCTGAAACATTGGAATTACCGCTTGAATCCAGGAAACCGTTGCCATGAAGCCCCGTAAAATTCCTTCCATATGATGTCCCGCAGGTAACGGGTCTTTCCCAAAGGTTGCCGGAAAGTTCCATCACTCCGTAATAAGAAGCTCCTGCCTGTTCCCGTCCTGATGAGGCCGTTGCGGCGAATCCTGAACGCAAAGGACCGTCTTCCAACGCAGCCACATCACCATATATTGCATTCACGCTATCAGGAATTGCCATTTCATCTTTTGTCCCACCGTTGGCGACACCTGTGGCCTGAACAATATTCGTCGTCCCCCAGGCATATTCATTGGCGTTAGGCATCATACCTCCACCCCTGGCCGCTTTTTCATACTCCAGCTCTGTAAAAGGCCTTAAGCCCGCCCAATCCGCGTAAGCCCTGCCGTCGGCTTCCGACATAAAACAGGGGATCCATTCCCCATCATCGGCCTCATTGAAAATACCGTTGGAATTCAGGTCGCACCCAAAAGTAATAGATTCAGGAGATGCTGGGACAAAATCAGGATTGCGAACACCATTTCTGTAGGTAGAAACTGTATTGCTATTATAAAGAGTAAAGTAGCTGGCACTTTGAGTGTAAATCCTGTTATTTTGCTGAGTCCTTGTCAGATTGTTCAAAAAATCCCTGTATTGACCTTGAGTAATTTCGTATTTCATAATGAAAAAAGCATTGTAACCCTTAGGATAATCAGCAGGTATTGTTCCTGTCCTGTCGCCTGCGTAGCTGGAATAAGAGGCATTATAGTAAAGATATCCCGCGGTTGAACCGACGTTGATGGCATTTTCAGAAGAAATGGTGTAAGGACTGGTTGTGGTGGGAGAGGTATAAAAAGCGCCTGGCTCCGCGCCGCCTGAGCCCACGGTGAACGCCCCCTGCGGTATATAAACCATCTCGATGGCAAAGACCTTGACCTGGATATTGTCCCCGAACATGATGGCAGGGGCATTGATGCGCTGCTGGCCTGACTGGGTATTTCCTGAAGTACTGATCCTCGTTCCCCCCGGGGTGGTTGAGATGTTGAAGGAATCAGCCGTGGGAGAATGGACATAATAGACGGTTCCGGCGGTCATGGCTGCCGGCAGCACACCGTCAGTTGAAAATGTGATCGGTGAATTGGCAGGCAGGCCGTGTCCTTTATAGGTCACAACGCAGGGGTTGGCAATCGTCATAGTCACAGGCACATGGGTGTATTGCCAGACAAAGGTCTGGTTGGCGCCGGGTTTTAAGAAGGCGCCCACGCCGTCTGCTGTGATGCCTGTTTTGTCGGTCGTGTTGTAGGCGGCAACCGTCCCTCCTGTTGAGAGGGGCACGTGGTCCCAGACGCCTGTGTCTGCCCTGTAGAACTTGGCAAAGACCCAGGCGCGATCAAAGAAGGCCTGGCCGTTTTCATCCGTTCCGTTGAAGGTGTTGTCCCAGGAGAGGTCGAACTTGATCTCGATGGTTCCGGCTGTGGCATCCAGGTTCTGAAGCTTGACGTTGGAGACGCTGATGTTGTTGGCAAAGGCAAGACCGGCAAAAAGCAACGGCCAAAAAAACATAAGCAACATAAAAAGTGTTCTCATCTCTTCCTCCTCAACAAAACAAAGACATCGTTGTTTGAAGAGACCCGTTTTCAAGCATCCAGGTCTTCGAGCCACTCCCTGACAGACTCTGCCTCGTCGGAAACAGGCTGGAGCTCCAGGAAGGCCTTGTAATGAAACCTGGCCTGCTTTTTATCCTTAAAATAATCGTCATAAATAATGCCGAGGTTGTAATGGGCTTTGGCATTATTCGGATTATAGGAAAGGCTTGTCTTGAGTTCCTTGGCGGCATTTTCATAATCCTGATTGCGCACATACGTCACGCCGAGGTTGTAGTGATATCGTTCCCCTTCCCGGCTCAGGCGGTTTTTGGCCTTTTCCAGCTGGGATTCCAGGGAAAGGAGTTTCATGTCATAGGCCTGCTTCTTCTTTTTGAACCCCTCTTCCAGGCGGCTTGCGATCTCCGCGCGTTCCTTTTTAACCCGGGAGAGCTCCAAGCGCAGACGCTCGACATCCTCGGTCATGGAAACAGACACATCCTCTTCGTCGATGATCTTTTCTTCGAGTTCCTGTGCCTGTTTGCGCAGCTCTTCTTTTTCCCGGTTCAACTGCTCAACCTGGCCGAGAAGCTTGTTCTTGTCTTCAAGTTCTTCGGCGGTTTTGGTCTTTAACTCCAGGCGGCTGGCTTCCAGCTCCCGGCGCAGGTCCTGGTAGGTCTTGGCGTTCTCGTTTTTCAAGACCTGATTTTTTTTGACCTCGGCTCCGTAGAGCGCGAAAGCCAAAAGAGCGGCCACAGCCAACAGGACGCCGATCGCGATCGAAACGAACTTATTCATAGGCCAGACCTATTGGGAAGGGATCACTCTAATTCCGTCTTGGGTTTTTTGGTCAGGACACCGCGTTCCTTGACAACCTCTAATTCCGCGTCCGGCCTCTCGATATCGCCGGAGATGATATGAGGCGTCAGAAAGATGGCCAGCTCGGTCTTATTGCGCTCTTCAATCTTGTTGCCGAACAACCATCCGATGACGGGCAACGTATGAAGGAATGGGACCCTTTTGCGCGTGTCCCTCACTTCCTCTTTCATAAGGCCCGCGATCATGATCATCGCGCCGTCTTTGATCTTGACTGTTGTTTCCGCCTGGGAAGTTTCGACGACAGGAACAGTGCTGCCCAAAGGAGAAGTCGCCTCTTCCCTCACCGAACTGACCTCCGGCCTTATTTTCATAATGACAAAATCATCCGCCGTGATCGTCGGGGTGACATTGATCTTGACGCCGACATCCACGAAATTCACGGATTCGGCCGTGGTCGTCGTGACCTGGGACTGGCTCTGGGTCTGGGAAAAATACACTTCCTTGGAACCGATCAGGATGGTGGCCTCCTGATTATTCACCGCCGCGATCCTGGGCCGGGAAAGAACATTGGTCTTGGCGTAATTATTTAAGGCCTGGATCACCAGCGTAAAATCATTGCGCGCCAAAGTCCCAAGGCTGAACTGTCCAAGATTGGTCGTGGCGGCCAGGGGAAAAGCGGATTTGAACGAACCGCCCTTCAGGTTGCCGGTGGAAAACAACCGTTCCCAGTTGATGCCCATTTCCGTTTCATCGGAAAGCGTGATCTGGACGATCTGCGTTTCGATCAGCACCTGGCGTGTTTCCGTATCAAAGGCCTTGATCATCTTCTTGATCTTTTCCATCTTGCCGGGCAGATCGCTGACGGCGATCTTGTTCGTGCGGGCGTCCAGTTCGACCTGGCTGGCGCCCCCGGTAAAAACATCAGCCAGCTGGGATTTCATATCTTCGGCGCGCGCGTATTTCAAATCAAAGATGTGTGTTTCCTTGGCCTGGTCCAGGGTCATCAGGGTCTTTTCCATGATCTCCAGGTTTTCCGGCACATCCATCAGGACCACAGTCGCCGATGGCTCATCGACAATGACCTTGCCGATCTCGCTTTTGAGCTGGTCCAGGGCCGCCGAGGCGTCTTTGGGGGCGGCGTTCCTGAGCTTGAACATCCTCACCTTGCGGGGCTCATTGTAGCGCCGGCCGTAGAGCTCGCTGTATTTCTCCATCGGCATCACCGTGATGATGCTGTCTGTCTTGATCGCTGCCAGGGAATTGTTGATGAGGATGATATCCAGGGCATCCTGAAGCGTGACGTTGTTGAGGAATATGCTGACCCTGCCGGAAACATCCTTGGTGGGCACGATATTGAGATTCATCTTGAGCGAAAGGATCTTAAAAAGCTCGACAATATCAATGCCTTTTAGGTCTAAGGATATGCGGCCAGGGGCGGCGTCGGCGATCGCCGTGGAAGGGCCGGCCGTCTGTTCCTGTTGCGCGTCCGTCAACGCCGCAGGCCAAAACAGGCATAGGGCTGCGGCACCGATCA
Organism: Candidatus Omnitrophota bacterium; assembly: GCA_041649995.1. Taxonomy (GTDB): domain Bacteria; phylum Omnitrophota; class Gorgyraeia; order Velamenicoccales; family Velamenicoccaceae; genus JBAZMA01. The sequence goes on from JBAZMA010000011.1 coordinate 11,284, forward strand.
GAAGAGCGGCGTGCCCGGTCATACGCTTGAAGAAGAGGCGGTCGTGTGTCATCTTAATTCTATTTCCTGTTTATCATAACTCAAAATCACCCTGTCCCTCAAGATTTCTTTTACGCGAACGTCCTTGATCTTGCTGCCCTTGTTCAAAAAGTGCGTTCTGCCTTCCGTCGTGTCCTCGATAATGACCTGGGGAACATCCGACCAGAGAATACCGACGACTCTGAGGCTCTGGACCATGGTTTTCAAGACATCAACCGCCTGGGGCTGCGCAGGCCCCTGCTGGATGACGGGCGCTTGCGGCGGCGGCAGGGAAAAAATATTATTCTGCGAAATCTCCTGCTCAAACAGGGAAAGGGGACCTATCCCCTCGATGCTGACCTTGCCGATCTCCGTGTTCTGCGCCGCTCTTTCCAGGCGTTGAATGATCGCGGAACTTGGCAGACCCATCCAGAAATCCACGATCAAAAAAACCGTGGCCAGAACGCAGGCGACCATAAGGCCCTGGATCGCCGTTTTCAGCGAAAGAGAATCCCTGGCCTTCTCCCGGTAATGCTTGATCCAGGCTTTGACATACAGCCCGCTGGCCTGAAAATTGAAAGAGACCTTCGGAGCGACCCGCCTGCCTTCGCCCGGCGGTGTTTCTATAATCCGCAGCAGTTTTTCCTCAGGCGTCATTCCGTCAGCCATAAAATAACCCTTGTGGAGCCCGGCGGGACCAAAGCCCGCGAGACTGTTTTAGAACACGTTGTCAGCGGCCGCCTTGCGGACCACATCCTTGTCCACGACAATCTTGCTCTGCATCACGAGGCTCTTGAGCGAATTATGGCAGAGCATGGAAATACGGCGCGGATAGCCCTGCGTCAGCTGATAGATCTCCGTGATCGCCTCATCCTTGAACAGCGGCATCGGGGACTTGTAACCGGCCTGATGGATGCGAAACTCGATCATCTGTTTGGTTTCCGCGTCATCAAGAGGATTGATGATATATTTCATGCTGATCCTGTCGAGCAGATTTTTCATCTCGCGGACCTTCGGCAGGAGTTCCAGCTGGGCCAGAAGGACCAGTTGGAGCAGCTTGTATTCATTGGTCTCATAATTCAAAAGGACGCGCAGGATCTCCAGCGAGGAGGAATTGAGCTTCTGCGCCTCGTCCACCAGCAGGATCACGGTCTTGTTTTCCTGGATGGCTTTTTGAAAAAGATATTTTTTGATCGCCTCTTTCATGTTCAGGACCGATCCCAGCGGGGTTTCCATCTGGATCTGAAAGGTCCTGATCAGGGATTCCAGAAAAACCTCTTCCGTTTCAAAAGTCGGATCCAGGACCATGAAAAAGATCATGTCGTCCCTTAATTTGAGCATTTGAAAAAGCTTGCGCGAAAGCGTCGTCTTGCCCGTGCCGACATCTCCCAAAATGACGCTTAAACCCCTGCGAAGGCGGATCTCGATCATCAGGCGCGTCAAGGCCGCCTGGTGTTCCTGGGATTGGTAAAAAAATTCAGGATCCGGGCTCGTGGAAAAAGGCTCGCGCTCCAGACCCAAAATTTGATAATAGCCCATATGGCTTTGCCCCGTTGTTCTACCTATGTTTAAACCTTAATTCCTTATTATCACATATTTTATATAAAAATGCTACTCTTCGTCCCATCGTTTGATCTGGCCGGAAGCCAGGTCCACGACCGCGCGTATTGTCCTTAAGGTTTTGTTCCCCTGCTTGACCGCCATCTCAAAACGGATATTCCCGGAATAGGTCTTGAGCCTTTGGGCAAAAATCAATCCCTCCAAAAAGATTTTTTCGGAAGCCGTCAGGCCGTAAGGCTGAAGGAGGGTGGGGATGACGTTCACATCGTTGAACACATTGTCATCTTCCGTGCCTTCCAGGGCGTCTTCTCCCGCGCGGAATTCAGCGATCTTTCTGACCAGGGGCTCGCCGCATCCAAGGATAGAAAGGGTCTGTGGTGTCGCGGTATTGATGTTGACCTTTCCGTCCCCGTAAACCGTAACCAAATCCTTCAACGTCGCGTAAATCTCCGGGTCCATACCGTTGAGCCGCAACAGGTCTTCCTTAAGGGCGGCAGGAGACGCCAGGATTTCCTGAACAAGGGCCTCGTTTCCGTCGATCCCGGGGATCCTCAAAAGAATCTCCGACGGAGAGCGGCTGATATTGACAAGGGCTTCTTCATCGGAAAAAACCGCTTCAACCGTCCTCTCCCCGAAATCCAGCGGCCGCGGTCTCAATTCATAAAACGTCGTGACCAGGGGCGAAGACGCGAATTGCCAATAGGCCTTCATGGCCCTGACCGCCGAGAGGCCGTAATAAAAAGATGTGTTGGAATCCGTCAGGAACGCCGACAATCTCAATTCCTGGGAAACGCTCGAACCGGCGCCTACCGCAAGGATGGAAAGAACGACGATCGTGCCGACCGCCACGATAAGGATCGTCCCCCGGTTCCTTCTATTGGCCCGCGGGAATAAGAACAACCTTTTCAAACTCCCCTCCCTTGACCTGCAGGGTCACCCGGACGGCCTTTGGAAGGCCGCTCAAATTGGCGCTCCAGGTATCCATAAATTCCATGACTTCGCTGACCGGATTATAACCGTAAAACGACAGAGTGAAATTTTCCACATGATTGATGATGCTGCGGCTGGCCCCAGCCTCTTCTTCCCCGTAGGCCGCAACGGCGGACCTGTAAATTTTTTCAGTCGCGGCGTCATAGCGGTAAGAAATATTCCAGAGGCCCTCTGAGAGGACATTAGGAAAGGAGCACTGGTCTTCGGAACCGGTGAAGGCCAGGGAAGGGGTGGCAACGGCGCGCCTGAGTTCAAGAGCCAACCGCTCCAGTCCTATGATAGGCTGCCTCTGGCTGTAAACCAGCGCGGCGGCCCGCTTCCAGACCTTAAGCCCGGTGGCAAAAGAGGCCGAGAGCGAAAGGCCGAGCATGGCAAAAAGACTGACAACAATCAATGCCTCGACAAGGGTGAAGCCCTCGCGCCCTTGAGAAACAGAACGGCCTGTCTGGAAGGCGTTGTTCTTCATCATTTATTCAGGAATCGCGTGACCGTCAAATTCCTGGTCTGCAGGTCCCGGGCGATCCCGCGCCCCTGCCAGGAAATGGTTGTCGTCTCCGCCCAGAGATGCAATTTAAGCGGTTCGGATTCCTCTCCGAAGATGTCCGGAAACTCCGAAACCGTTCTCCTCCAGCGAAAAAGTTCATAAGGTTCGTCAAACTCCCCCGACGTCTCCCCTTCTTCGGGGCCGCTTTCCCCGTCGAGCTGGTCGTTTTCCCATATCCTGCGGTTCAAAAGATAATTGGCTGTGGTCATTTTTTCCGCCGTGGAAAGGACCGCCATGGTCCTCTGCAGGGCGGAAAGGACAAAGACCATGCCGATGGCCGAAATCATCACCGCGACCATCAGTTCGACTAAGGTAAAGCCTTTAAAGGAACCGGCTTTTCGCATGCCCTTGCAACTTGCGTCCTTATCCATATCCACGCCCAACTATTCCTCGCTCCAGTTCGTCACGTCATCCTCATTCCCGGACGTGCCATCCTTGCCCATGGAAGAAAGATCGTAACTCCCCTCGTTCTCGTCGCCCGGATATTTGTACACATAAGCCCTGCCCCAGGGATCCAGGGGTTTCTTCTTCAGGTACGGGCCTTTCCAGTTGGTGACGCCGGAGGGCGCTGCGATGAGGTCATTCAACTCATCGGGATAGGACCCTGTGTCCACTTCAAAAAGATCGAGCGCCAGGGGGATATTGGATTCGATATCCGTCTTGGCGACAGAACGCCGCGCCTCATCCGAACGGCCGGTCAGCCGGGGCACAACCATGGCCGCCAGGACGCCTAAGATAATGACGACCAGCATGATCTCGATCAGCGTAAAACCTTTTCTGTTCATCGTGAACCTCCTTGAATACCGGATTCGTATCTGCGTGCCCTAAATTATGTCTTTAGACGAACTGGGTGCCTTCCACCGTCAATGAAATGCTCAAGTCCGAAGTCCCCTCTTTTTTAGGCACCAGGACCATTTTTTCCACGCTGAAAAGCAAAGGCGAGTTATAAAGGCCGTGGAGAAAAGCGACCAGTTTCGGCAGGTCCGACTCCGCCTTGATATTGATCTGGAACTGTTTGGAGATCGTGTCCTGCTGCTGCCCCTGTTGGGGTTTAATGTCGAGAATCAAAAATCCCGAAGCCCGGCTGATCTCTTCCAGCTGCTTCAAAAATCCGGCCACGGCCTCCTCGTCGGAAAACCCCTGCTGGGAAAAATAACTGGCATACCGCGCGTATTCCCTGTTGATGGCGTCTTTGTTCTCGATCAGGGCCAGGCCTTTTTTCAGCTTGGCCTCCTGGAGCGCCTGCTGCCTTTTCAAAAGGACGAACTTCTCATGGAAAGGCCCGATCAGGGTCTTGACGACAAACAGGACGACCAGGGCACCGGCCGCGGCAAAAATCAGCGTGTTATATTTTTTGGGCACGTTCATAAAACCTGCCTACTCCTCAGGGCTCTTTTCCTTGGCGGCCCTGGCCTTCTGCTTTTTCTGTCCCTTGATCTTTTCCATGGGGCAGATCAATTCGAATTCATTGATGTCGCGGCCTTCGGCCTTCTTGCGCGTCGTGTAGCGCGTCTGCACGTCCTTGAAATAAGGAGAGTGTTCCAGGGTCGTTATGAATTTAAAGATGTCCGACATCTGATTGGCCTGACCCTTGATATTGATGCGGTCGTCCCTGGTAAAGGAAAGATTCGTGATCGTGATCTCCGGCGGCAGGAGCCGCGAAAGCTCCAGCAGATAATTCAGGACGATGGAATCCGTATCCAGCTTGGATTTGATCTTCTGCAGCCTCTCGACTTCCTCATCCAGGATCGCGGACTGACTGTCGATCGACTCATAACGCGTATTCAAAAGCTCGATCGCGGCCCTTCTGTTGTGGAGTTTTTCCCCGTAAATCCCGCAGATGATGAGGATGAGATACATGATCCCGGAGGCCAAAAACATGATGTCCCGGCTTCGTTCCCTTAAGGCCTTGCGGATCTGGGCTTCCGGCAGGGTAAAGCTGATCTTCCTGCGCCCGGGGTCAATTCCGAGCCCGATCAAGGAAGAAAAAGACAGCTGGTGCAGGATGTCGGGAGGCTCCCGGAGAGGGTCCCTGGCCAGCGCCACTCCGTCGGTCGGGGCGATGATCGTGGCCGGGAGATTGAATTCCGTTTCGATCGCCGACGCCACGCCTTTCAATCCTCCGGCGGCGCCGATCACGTAAATCCGGTTCGGCTTCTGGGACACCTCTTCGCCCTGGGAAATGACCATGGTCTGCTTGATCTCTCCCAAAAAGCGGGGCCATTTTTCATCATCCTTGAGCTGTTCGGACCCGCTGGCGATGACGCGGCTGAAGAGAATTCCCGACGGAGAAGCGACGAGAAAATCCGTAAAATTATGGTCGATATCCAGGATGATGAAGATATTTTCCGGTTTCGGTTCCCCCAGCTTGACGGCCCGGGAAAGCCAGGAAAGGGAGCCCTCGGAGCTCAATTCAATGCGGTCGGTATAGAGTTCGGCCTTCTCGAGAATACGGAAGATGCGGCGGATATTCTCCCTGTGCACAATGGCCAGCATGATCTTGGAATATCCCATATTGTCCCGGCCGATCACGCTGAAGCCGTTGACAATCTCCTCCTTGGCGTAAGGCACCTGGCGCCCGACATGCAGCTTGATCATATCCTCGATCTCGGCCGGGACAACAGAAGGAATGCGCAGATTCCTCAAGGTGACGGCGTTTCGGGAAAAACAGATGACCAGGTTCTGCGGCTTTTTGATCTTTAATTCTTTCAGGAAATCCGCGATCAGGACGGAAACCGCGTCCTCGGAAAAATTGCCCGTGTCCCTGGCAAAAATAGCCTTGAGTTGAAAAGCGCCCAGGGCGGATTTAAAAACAGCGATCTTCAGCCAGGGCGCGCCGATTTCCAAAACAACGGTCATGTTCATTCAATAAGCGAGTGTTCGCAAAAACAGGGCCTGTTTTTTCAATGCCTTCACTTGATCAATAAATTGATCTGCAGGACGGGTAGCAGCATGGCCAGGACGATACCCCCCAAGATGACGCCCACAGCGAGAATGATCACCGGCTCCAAAAGAGACGTAATGACCTTTAACCTCTGGTCGATCTCCTCGGTATAAATATTGGCGATCTCATTGAGCACCCCTTCCAGCTTTCCGCCCTCCTCTCCCACCGAAACCATCTGGATGAGGAACGGCGGAAAAAAGGAAACTTTTTTCATGCTGTCGGCCATGGATCCCCCTTCCAGGACGTCCTTTCGGACGGAATCAAGCTCCCGGATAAGAATGTCATTTTCCAGGGTCGGGATGGCGACCTGCAGGGACTGAAAGGCCGGCAGCCCGCTGCGGATCAACAGCGACAGCGTCCGGCAAAAACGGGCCAGCCCCTGTTTCAACAGGAGTCCGGACCAAATGGGAATGTGCAGCTTGACCCAGTCGGACTGCATTTTTCCGGCAGCGGTCTTGGCCCACTGGATCAAAATAACGGCCAAGGCAGCCAACGACAAAAGAATGCCCCACCACCACGCCTTGAAAAATCCGCTCACGTTCAAAAGGATCTGCGTGGCCAAAGGCAATTGATAGTCAAAATCCGTAAAGATAGCGCTCAGCTTGGGGATAACAAAAGTGAACAGGATAAAGACCGCGCAGATACCGACGGAAACCATGAGCGTCGGATAGGCCATGGCGGTCTTGACATGCATCCTGAATTCCTGTTCGCGGGTCAAAAAATCGTCGAGTTCGGCCAACACCTCATCGAGCCGGCCGGACGCCTCGCCGATCCTGATAAGGCTTACGTAAAGGTTTGAAAAGATTTTATGCCGGGTGAGGGCGTTGGAAAGCGTGGAGCCGTTCTTGATCGTGTTATGAACGTCCAGAATGAGTTCTTTGAGCCTGGCCTTGTCGGCCTGGCCATAAAGGATGCTCAAGGATTTCAGAAGATCGACCCTGGCCCGCATCAGGCTCTTGAGCTGACTTGTGAAAAGTTGGAGATCTTTCTGGTTCAGGCTCCCGCCGCGGGCGGCCTTAAGCGTCGGGGAGGTCTTCTGCGAATTCTGCACCAGGGGCTCGACGCGGACAGGGGAAAGCCCCATCTCAATGAGCTTGTCCACGGCGCGGTCCTGGGAATCCGCGACGAGGATCCCTTCCACGCTTTCTTTCAAATTCTTTTTCGCTAAATACGTGTAGGTTGGCATATCAAACTCCTCTAATAATCGCAAGCTTAGAGCAAAGAGCCAAGAGCTAAAGGCTGAAACTTAAAAAGAAGCTCGAAAGGCACGTATCTTTTTCGCTAAAAGCTCACCCTCTTCATATAGTTCCAAAAACCCTGCAGGATCTAAATACCTTTTTTCTTTTGCTAAGATAATTCCTGACACAGTTTCATAAAGAGACCTTATGGCGTAATTCAAAAAATTTTTAAACTCTTGTTTTGAGCAACTACCAGAGCCTTCCGCGATATTATTTGAGATAGACAAAGACGAATCTCTCAATTGAGCTGCAAGGCTAAATTGAACCTTTTGCGGGAAACGATCAACGATGTCATAGATTTTTGAAGCATAGGCTATTGCCATCTTCCAAATATCCAAATTTTCAAACCTGAACATTTCTGTGCCCTGAGCCCTTAGTCCTATGCTCTTTAGCCGTCATCCGATTTCCGTCACGCGCATGACTTCTTCAGGCGTCGTCAATCCCTCGCGGATCTTTTCCCAACCCTGCTGGAGCAGCGTCTTAAAACCCAGCTGGACGGCTTTTTGCCTGATCTGAGACGCGCTGGATTTCAACAGAACCATCTCCCGGATTTCTTCATTGATGACGAGCAATTCATATATGGCGATGCGCCCTCTGTAGCCGGTGAATTTACAGGATTCGCACCCCTTGCCCTGAAAGACGAATTCCGGCAGCTCGATATAATCCTGCAGGTCCTTGACATTACGGCCGACAGCCTCCTGTTCCAGCTTGACCTTTTCTTTGCAATCCGGGCAAATGGTCCTGACCAGGCGCTGGGCGATGAAGGCCTGCACGCTGGAGGCCACCAGATACGGTTCCATGCCCATGTCGAGAAGCCGGGTGATGCCCGAGGCCGAATCGTTGGTGTGGAGCGTGGAAAAAACCAGATGGCCCGTCAACGCCGTGCGGATCGCCAATTCAGCCGTTTCCAGGTCGCGGACCTCGCCGACCATCATGATATCGGGGTCGTGGCGCAGGAGATTGCGCAGGGCGGTCGCGAAGTTCAGGCCGATGCGCGGATTGATCTGCAGCTGGGTCACGCCGATCAACTCGTATTCGATCGGGTCTTCCACAGTGATGATTTTGACCTGCGGTTTGTTCAGGTAAGACAAAAATGAATACAAAGTCGTCGTCTTGCCGGATCCGGTGGGACCGGTCAGAAAAATAATGCCGTGGGGTTTTTGCAGAAGCCCGCTGATCACCTCAAAATCCTCATCCCCCATGCCGAGATCCTTCATATTGAACATCATGCCCGCCGGCAGGATGCGGATGACCATATTCTCCCCGTAAAGGGTCGGGATAATGGAAATACGCAAATCCACGTCCATCTCTCCCAGCTTGACCTTGGTGCGGCCGTCCTGGGGCAGACGTCTCTCAACGATATCCATGTTCGATATGATCTTGATACGGGAGGTGATGGCGCCGTGCAGCTGCTTCATGGATTCAGGAACCGGGACGTCATAGAGGATTCCGTCGATCCTGTAACGGACCTTGACGCGGTCCCTGTAGGGCTCGATGTGGATATCGGTGGCGCGGGACTGGATGGCCTCGGCCAGGAGCTGGTTCACCAGTTTTACGACGGAGGCGTCCTGCGCCATCTTTTCCACGGAATCCAGGATGGTGACGCCCGTTTCCTCCATCTTGTTCCTCGAAAGATCGACGGCGGCGCGAGGGGCTTCTTCGGCCTTGTCCTTGTTCAGGATATCCTCAACCAGGGCCGCCCCCATGCCGTAATACTTGCGGATGCACTCCATGATTTCCGCTTCCCCGGCCAACACGACTTCCACGTCAAATCCGAGATGAAACTTGATATCTTCCGTCGGCCAGATATCCAAAGGGTTGGAAACGGCAATCGTCAGCAGGTTTTCCTTCAGGCCCAGGGGCATGAATTTATAATGCCAGACAAAACGCGCGGGCACGGCCTTGATCACGGAGTCGGGCACGACTTTATTTTTGAGGCTGGGGATATACTGGATGGCCAGCTGTTCGGCCAGGGTGATGAGAAGCTGTTCTTCGGAAATAAACCCCAGGCGGATCAGGGCCTTGCCCAAAAGCTCGCCTGTGTGCTCATGCTCCCGCAACGCCATATCCAGCTGTTTCTGCGACAAGACACCGCGCTTGATCAGCAATTCTCCCAGCTTCAACATAACAACCCCTCCCACAAATCAAAACCAATGAAAAATGAAGAATTAAAAACACAGGCGGAAATGATCAAAAAACAAAATCGCTAAAACCTTCTCACTTTTTGTGATCTCTTATTCTTCCCTGCTTTCAATGTTTTCCCGGTGTTTCTCAATTCTTCATTGCCTAGGACGTGCTTTCCGCCAAGGCCCCCTTCATATAGAAATCCTCGTCCGGCTGGCTGTCCACGCGGCCCGAAATGATCCTTTCACATCCGTCCAGCGTCTGCTCCAAAGTCACGTAGATACCTTTTCGGTTCGTATATACTTCCGCGGTAAAGAACGGCTGGGTAAGGAAATTGTCCAGTTTGCGGGAACGATGGAAGATCGTCCTGTCGTTCTTCGACAATTCCTCGATGCCGATGATGGCGACCATCCTCTGGAGTTCCTCGTATTTCTGGAACAGGCGGATGACGTCCTGCGCGATGTCGAAGTGCCTCTGTCCTACGATCGCGGGGTTCAGGTAGGCGGAAGAAGACATCAGGGGGTCAATGGCCGGATACAGGCCCTTCTGCACGCGCAGGCGGGACAAGACAAGAATGGAATCCAGATGCGAAAAGATGCACACAACGGCCGGGTCGGTCAGGTCGTCGGCCGGCACATAAACCGCCTCAATCGACGTCATGGAAGCGCCCTGCCGGGAACGGATGCGCTCGTGAAATTCTCCGATCTCGCTCGTTAAGGTCGGCTGATAGCCCGTTTCCGAAGGAATGCGCCCCAGGAGCGCGGACAATTCGCTGCCGGCCTGCGCGAACCTGAAGACGTTATCAATGAGGAACAGGACGCTGTTGCCTTCGGCCTGCAGGGATTCCGCCAGCGCCATGCCCGTCGCGACGACCTCAAATCTCGCCCCCGGCGACTCATCCATCTGCCCGTAAATCAAGATGGATTTCGCCAGGATCTCGCTGCGCACGAATTCAAAATAGAGCTCATTGCCTTCGCGCACGCGCTCTCCGGCCCCGGTAAAGACGCAAAGCCATTGCTGTTTCTTGATGATATTGTGGATGATCTCCAGGGTCAGGAGGCTCTTGCCGAGGGCCGCGCCCCCCAGAATGCCGGTCTTCGTGTTTTTGATGAGCGGAAAAAGCAGATCGATCATCTTGATGCCGGTTTCAATGATCTCATTGTCCCTTTTGGTTTTTTCCACAAGGGGGACCTTCTGCTGGCCGCTCGCCGAACGCACGGAAAATTGAGACAGGGACTTCACAGGCCCTTTTTTATCAATGGGCTCGCCCAGGACGTTTAAGACCCGGCCCAAGACCTCCATGCCTTTAGGCACCATCAGGGGTTTCCCGGTCCTTTCCACGATGCCGTTTCGGCAAAGGCCATAGGTCGCCGTCAAAGCGATACAACGGGCCACATTGCCCGCCTGATGCTCGACGACCTCCAGGACCACTTCCTCCCCTCCGAACGTGGATGTCCTGAGGATCTCATAAACCGCCGGCAGATCGCCCGGTTCAAACACGACATCCGCGACAGGGCCGTGGACGGCCTGGATCCTGCCGCTGGGCAGCCTGGAAACGGACGAAACGACGATGTTGCTGTCTTCACGCGCCATGTTTTTGAACTCCTTTTAGCCTTAAAGCGAGCTCTTCCTTTTCCTCCTCGCGCCATCGCAGGCGGGAGGCGAAGATCTCGCGGATATTCTTATCGCTCTTTTCATGAAGATGTTTGAAATAATCGTACATGAGCTTGCGGTTGAGGTTCTTGATCTCCTCGTGGCTGCCCTCCAGATGGATGATGCGGGCGGCGCATTCCGAAAGCTTGCTGTCTAAAAAAATATCGTGGAATTTCTGCATCAAAAAAGCCCGCACCATGTAGTCGACAACCGATTCCGGCGACGGCTCGGCCAGGGCCGGACGGGCCGAACGGCGACGGATCACAGCCTTGCCGTCTTCTCCCTCTTTGCGCCCGAAAATATCCCCGCAGGGCAGGATACGCGTGACCTCGATCCTCTGGACGGTCAGGGACATAAAACGCGGATAGGCCACCAGGACGCTGCCTATCCTTCCTTCGAGAAAATGGGTTATGAGCATGTCCCTGACGGCGGCCGCGCGATTGTAGGAAATATCGTCGCCGATGCCCGCCAGGTATGTGAAGGCCCTGCTTTGGGATTCCGCCAGATAGCGCGATCCTCTCTCCCCCATCACGATCAGTTCATCTTCCCCGGCCGCCTGCTCAAGGCCCGCGGCCAGCACAAGGGCGTTCAGGCTGCCCAGGAAGCCTTCGTCGGAGGTGATCATGACGACGGCCTTGGGAAGCTTCTTGTTCTCGGTCAAAAAAGGATGCCGCGTTCCCTGGCCAACGCCGAAATCCGACTGGAACTCTTCCAGCTTGAACTTGAAATCCTCAAATCCCTTGCGTTTCTGCTGCAGGCCCCGGAACTGGCTGGACGTCGCGCTCTTCAAAACGTCGATCATCTCCAACAGTTCTTTGGCGAATCTTAAATCTTCTCGGAGCTTAATCAGGGGTATCATAGAATCACCAATGAAAAATGAACAATTAAGAATGAAGAATTAAATCCAAAACCTCATTCAAAACAAAATATTTTCCAAAGTCGCGGTTTTTAATCTTTTTTATGGATGTTTCTCAATTCTTCGTTGCTTCTAGACGATCTTTTTCTCTTTAAAGAAATTCATAAAGGTCGCGTCCAGTTTCTCTTTGACCTCCGCCGTCAGCGTCTTTTTCTCTTCCAAATCCTTGAGGGCCTGTGGCTGGTTTCTTTCCAGGTATCCCATGATCTCCCGGCAGAATATCTGCAGGCCTTCAGGCGAAAGGATCTCCAGGATCTTTCTCTGAAACGCGTAAAACTGGACGATCATGGCCACGTCGCTGATGGGTTTATGCGCCTCCTGGATCAAAAGGCGCGTCAGGGTTTCGCCGCGCCGCATCTTTTCGGCGATCTCGGTGGAGAGCTTGGCGCGCACGCGCATCAGGCGCAGGAGTTCCTTGTACTGCGCGTAATCCAGCCGCAAGGTCGAAGTCACCTCACGCAAGGCCGAACTCTGCACCTTGCTGCCGATACGCGAAACGGACAATCCCAGATCCACCGACGGCTTAAAACCTTCGTGAAACAGGTTGCTGTTGATATAGATCTGCCCGTCTGTCATGGACACCAGATTGCTCTGAACATAACCCGTGATATCTCCCTGCAGCGTTTCGACAATCGGCAGAAAAGTCATGGACCCAGAACCCATCGGCTCGTTCAAAAGCCCCGCCCTTTCCATCAATTGCGAATGCAGGTAGAAAATGTCGCCGGGATACGCCTCGCGGCCAGGGGAGCGCTCCAGCAAAAGAGACAGTTCGCGGTAGATCCAGGCGTGCTTGGTCAAATCATCCAGCACGACCAGGGAATGACGGCCGCTATACATGAAATATTCTCCCACGGCCGCGGCCACGTAAGGAGCCAGATATTGTTCTCCCGCGGAGGCCGACGCCGAGGCCGCCACCACAATCGTATAATCCATGGCCCCGCTTTCCTGAAGCGTATGGATGACCTTCATCAATGACGCGTGGGCGCCTCCGACCCAGCAATAAACGCAGGTCACGCCTTTGCCTTTCTGATTGATGATGGCGTCCAGGGCGATGGCGCTCTTGCCGGTCTGGCGGTCTCCGATGATCAGCTCGCGCTGACCTTTTCCCATCGGAATCGTCGTATCCAGGATTTTTATGCCGGTGAAAAATTGCTCGTGGAGGGGGACCCTGTCGAGGATGCCGGGGGCCCGGCGGAAAACAGGGCAAAGCGTGTCTCCGGTGAGAGGGCGGCTATTGTCGTCCAAAGGCTCGCCGATACTGCTGATGACCCTGCCGATCCAACCCTCTCCGACCGACAGGGAAAAAACCTCGCTGCGGCTGGTCACGGCGCTGCCCAGCTCAATATCCTTCTCGTCCCCGAGGACAAAGACCATGACCTCTTTTTCGTTAAAATCGATGACCAGCCCCTTACGGTAAGTGTCGGCGAATTCAACGATCTGTCCGTAAATGCAGTTGGGCAAGCCCTCGATCTTGACGATGCCGCGCTTGATCTCTTTGACGAGGCCGATCTCTTTGATTTCAAACGGTTCTATCTGAAATAGCGCGTTTTTTCCCATTATGTGTTCTTGGATTCCTCCCTTGACGCCGCCTTCCTGGCTTCCTGGGCGTTCAGGACAAGCATCGCCTTGTGCAGCTTGTTTTTCAGGCTTCCGTCGATAACAAGGCCCCCCAGTTTCAGGACCATGCCCATGATGAGGCCCGGATCCACGCTCTCATCGATCGGCAGGTTGTGCCCCAGGCGGGAAAAAAGCACTTCGCTGAACTTCTTTTTTTCTTCCGGGCTCAGCGGCACGGAACTGGAAACCTCCGCGCGGGTCGCCCTGATCGCCAGCCGCTCCTTGTCCACCTGGCCCAAATCGTCGATCAATTCGTCGATCAATTCGCGGTGGAACCTCTCCTGGCCTTCCGAGGAAAATATCAATCCGATCAGTTCCCGCGCCAGGCCGATGGCCTTCTTTTCTGTTTCCGCGCGGACTTCAATTTCAATTTTCTTTGCGCGTTCCTGCGTTTCGGCGATGATCTTTTTGGCCTGGGCCTGGGCCTGCTCGACAGCCTCAAGGCCGACTTTTTCAGCAGCCTGGCGGGCCTCTTCCAGTATGGCCTTGGCCGTTTCCTTGCTGCGGGCGATCTCGTTCTCGGCCTGGATACGGGCCTTTTCGATCTCCTTGGTCAGCACTTCTTCCTTCTCAAGGCTTTCCTGATGCAAGACCTGAAGCCTGCCAAGGGCGTTTTTAAGCTGGGAGCCGAAAAAAAACCTCAGCAGGATAATAATGACGACAAACGTCATCACCTGCAATAAGACCAGCTTCAGTAAATCCAAAAGTCCTCCGAATTAGTCGAGCTTATGGCCTTGAAAAAATTATTTAAAGAGATTGTAGATGATGACCAGCGCGATGACCGCGATCCCCTCGGCGAACAAAAACGCGAACATCATGGCCACCATGATTTTCGGAGAAGCGGAAGGATTGCGGCCGAGCGCGCGGATGGCGGCGTATCCCACCAAGGCAATGATGAGCGATGGCCCGAGCGTGCTGATGAACATGATGATCGCTATGGTCAGATTTTTCATGCCGTTCTATTCCACCAGGATTACGAGTTCGTTGTTTCCCGCGAAGCGCGCCACGCCGCGCTGGATCTTGAAGGGTTTCATTTCGTGGATCTCCCCATGCCTGCCTCCGGCCTCGCCCCGATGGCCAAAACCGATCCTGCGGGCCAGGGGCACCAGCCGGATAAACCCCTGTTTCAACGCCACAAAGATCGGCTCATGATAATCCATCAGGCTGATCTCCCCGCCGCATGCCGGAAGCACCGCCATCGAGATGACCCCTTCGAACAATTTTTCCTGCGCGTTCAAGATCTGTATTTTCATGCTCGACAAACGCCTCGGCCATACCCCGGTCAAAAGAGGCTTTTCCCCTCATTTCGCCATACACACCTTATTCTTACCCGTGGTCTTGGCCTCATAAAGGGCCTTGTCCGCCTTGTCTATCAACTGGTCTTTTTCCTTTGTGTCGGTCGGGAATTCAGACACCCCCATGCTGATTGTCGACGGAAGGCTTAGCCGGATAAGGTTCAGCAGCCGTTCGCACGCCAGGCGGGCGCCCTCCTTGTTCGTCTCGATCAAAAGGATACAGAACTCTTCGCCGCCGTAACGAAACACCATATCCAGGGTTCGCAGCGAACGCACAAGCAGATTCGTGAGCCCTTTGAGCAATTCATCGCCGGCCATATGCCCGTGGGTATCGTTGTATTTTTTGAAATTATCCACATCGATCATGACCAAAGAAAGGTTTTGAGGATAACGGCGGGCCCGCGCCAGCTCCCTGTCGAGAACTTCATGGAGATAGCGATGGTTGTAAACACCGGTCAGTCCGTCCAGGATGGAGAGGTCATAATAGTAGGACTTCTTGTCGGCCTCATTCATCAAAAAATAACGTTCGACGGCATGCTCGACGACAATTCTGATTTCGCTGGGATTGAAAGGCTTGGTGATATAACCGAAAGCGCCGTTTTCCATCGCCTCGATCGCGGAATTGATGAACAGGTAGGGCGTGATGACGACGACGCTGATCCTGGCATCGATATTTTTGATGGCCCGGACCAGCTCAACGCCTCCCATATCCGGCATCCGCAGCTCGCTGATGACAACGGCGCACTTGAGGTCTTTGAGGATTTGAAGCCCTTCCTTGGCGGAAGAGGCGAGATTGACGTTATACCCGGCCGCGTAAAGCACGGCCCCCAGCTTTTCGCTGGCTTGCTTCTCATCTTCTATTAAAAGGATCTCCGTATTCTGACCCTGCGGCATATGGCCCCCTGGATTCGTCCCCTGAATAAATCTACGCGCGCCGGCTTTTTCGCGGCGCTACATCTTAAAAATTTCCAAAATCCCAGCGGCCCGTCCCCACCAGCACTCTGGATCGGATACGCCAGGATTTTTTCGCTGCTGACACAAAGGGTTCTATATTTCTTCTTATTATTATAATAAAAGGATTAATACCTTCCGTCAACTGTTTTCCCCTCGCTGACGACAAAAAAATCTCTTAAATTCGCTTGACATGGCGCCATTTCCTCTGTAAAATTTCCGCACAATAGGATGGAAATTCCTAAGCCGGCTTGAAGGCCGGTTTTTTAGCCTGTCCCCATCGTCTAGTCTGGCCTAGGACACGAGCTTTTCAAGCTTGCGACACCGGTTCGAATCCGGTTGGGGACGTGGATACAACAGAGACCCGGTTTTCCGGGTCTCTTTTTTTTGAGCGCCCGCTCCTGTCCGCCTTCAGATTTCTGACTTCTGGCTTCTGCTTTTGCTATATGCTCTTCGCTCTTAGCCCTAAGCCCATTCTTCATTCATAATTCTTAATTTTTAATTATTCTTCGTCCTTCGTGCTTTCGTGCTTTCGTGCTTTCGTCCCTCGGTTTCGGTGGACTGTGGCCCGTGGCCTCCTCGACTGATTCCGTCCCTCGTGCTTTCGGAGTTCTGAAGTCAGCTGTCAGATTTCCGGCTTATGGCTTCTGTTTTTGCCATAAGCCCTTCGCCATACGCTATAAGCCCGTTCTTCATTCTCTTTGCCTCTTTGGCACGTTTTATTTGTTGCGCCTTGGTGAATTTTTTGTTATGTTGAACACATGGAGTCCTTTGTCGGCGTCGGATTCAGCGAAAAAAAAGACCCTTTCCTGGCCGCTTCTGAGGCCGCGAAGCTGGCCCTTTACCAAATCCACCACCGCCCCATCTCTTTTGCCTTCCTTTTTTCGACCATCCACTTTGCCCACCCGCGCGTGCTTGACGGGATCCACTATGCCCTGGGCAATGTGAAACTCCTGGGCTGCACCGGGGCCGGAGTCATCACATCGGATGCCGTCAGAAAATACGGCGTGGGCCTGATGCTCATCAGCATGGAAAAGATCCATTTCGGACGGGCGGTTAAAACCGGCATCCAGGGGAAAAGCGCCCGGGAAGCCGGGGAAGAATTCGCGCGGCTGGCCTTGAAGGACCTCGGGACCACGCAACGGGATCTGGCCCTGATCTTTTCCGACGGGATGATTGAAAACGGTTCCGACCTCCTCAAGGGCATCAAGGATATCATGGGTCTGAGTTTTCCGATCATCGGCGCCTCCAGCGGCGACAATTTCTGTTTTCATAAGACCTATCAGTACTTCGACAGGACGGTTTTAACGGACAGCGTCATCGGCATGGTCTTTTCGGGAGAAAATGTTTTCGGGATGGGATTGCGGCACGGATGGAAACCTTTGGGCAGGCCGCACACGATCACGGAAGTCAAAGGCAACCTCATCCGGACCATAGAGAATAAACCGGCGGTCGCCATCTACGAAGAATATTTTGGCAAAAGCCGCAAAGAGATCGAAAAAACGCTCATTGAAATGAGCATTTACTACCCCCTGGGGATTTACGTTCCCGGGGAAACCGAATATCTCCTGCGCAACATCCTGAGGATCGACGAGGACGGAGGATTGCTCTGTCAGGGAGACGCGCCGGCCGGCAGCGAAGTCAGGCTCATGATGGGGACCAAAGACTGGGCCCTGGAGGCGGGAAGCCAGGCGGCCAGGGAAGCCAAAGAAGCCCTGAAAGGCAGAGAGGCCAAGGCGGTCCTTATCTTTGAATCGATCTCCCGCAATAAACTCCTGGGAAGATTGACGGAAAAAGAATTGGCGCGCGTTAAAAAAGAATTCGGGGATGTCCCCATACTCGGCATTTGCAGCTACGGCGAACAGGCCCCTTTGAAATCGCTGGAACATTACGGAGAGACGTATTTTCATAATGAAACGCTGGCCGTCCTGGCCATAGGAGAACCTCATGCCCCCGACAAGCACGTTTAACGCCCCCACGACCCTTGAGATCGCCATCAGCTATCTCGGAATGATCGGCATGATCGCCGTCATCGTCCTGGTCATCGTCCTGGTCTTTAAAATGGAAAAGATCAAGGAACTCCTGTCCCAGACCGCCAGGTTAAAAAGGGCGTTCGATGAACTGGACGGACAGGCCAAACTGATCGTGCAGACGGACGTCGAACTGCACAAAACCCAGGAAGAACTGGACAAAAAGGTCGCAGGCCTCGTCACGCTCCAGAAACTCACGCGCCTGCTTGCCACAACGCTCGACGAAGAAGAGCTTTTCAAAAAACTGGACGAAAAACACGTGACGGAACTCGGATTTGACCGCGCCCTGGCCTTTTGCCGCGACGAAACCAAAACCTTCCGCCTCAAGGCCGCCATCGGTTATAACGTGGAAGAAGCCGAACGCATCCAGAAACTGATCACGGGCATGCCGCTGATCATGGATATCGTCATGAATAAACAAAAGGTCCTCTCGACCGCGGACATGGACCGCGCCAGCAAAGAAAGCCCGCATCTGCTGTCCATGCTCAACCTCTCCTCTTTTGTCTGCGCGCCCATCACACAGAAGGAAGGGCCCATCGGCCTTCTTTTGATGGGCAGCGAATCCCCTTACACCCGCCTCACGGAAGGCGACAAAGACCTTGTTTACATCCTGGCCACGCAGATCGGCCAGACGCTGGAAAACGCCAAACTTTTTGAAGAGACGTGGCGCGCGCAGCAGGAACTGGAACACAAAATCCAGCAGAGGACCCGGGAACTCTCCGCGGCCCTGGAAGAGATCAAGGTCATCAGCAAAAGAAAATCGGATTTCATCTCCGCGGTTTCGCACGAGCTCAGGACACCCCTGACGTCCATCAAGGGTTACGCTTCGATCCTGGCCGCAGGAAAACTCGGAGAACTGCCTCCTCAGGCCAAGGAAAGAGTGGAAAAGATCAACAAACATTCCGACAGCCTTTCCCAGCTGATCAACGGCCTCCTGGATATTTCCCGCATTGAATCCGGACGCCAGGAGATGAAGCTGGAGCCGATCGACCTGAAATCCCTGGCTCAATCCTTAGGCGACATGCTGGCGCCGCCGATCAAAGACAAAAATATCGAACTGGTCATCGATATGCCTGAGGGATTAGCCCCAGTCAGCGCGGACAAAAGCCAGCTGGAAAGGATCTTCATCAACCTCATCGGCAACGCCATCAAATTCACGCCTGTCGGAGGCCGCATCGGGATCGCAGCCAGGACTGTTGAGAACGACGGGTCTATCCGGGTCTCGGTGAGCGATAACGGCATCGGCATCAGCGAACACGACCTCAGAAAACTGGGCGAAGAATTTTTCCGCGTGGACAACGAAGTCAACCAGAAGGTCAAAGGCACAGGGCTGGGCATCGCCCTGGTCAAACATATCGTGGAGGCCCACAAAGGGCAGTTCAGCATCTCAAGCCAGCTGAACAAGGGCAGCACCTTTTCCTTCACCCTGCCCAAGGCTTAAGGACTTAGGAAAAGAACGTTGTTTTTTTAAAAAATATGATAAGATAAAGACATCAATCTTCCGACGCACAGCGACAGCCAATCTAGGAGAGCCAATGGGAAATAAAAAAAGAATACTGGTCATAGACGATGAATCGGATATCAGGGAGATCGTCCGTATCTACCTTGAAGAGGAAGGGTGCGACGTCATCGAGGCCTCTAACGGCCAGGAAGGCATCCTCAAGGCCCAAAGCCTGAAGCCGGACCTGATCGTCCTGGACATCATGCTGCCGGGCATTAACGGTTTTGAGGTCGCCAAACATTTGAAAGACGATCCCAATACCCAGGACATCCCCATCATCATCCTCTCCGTCCTCGCCCAGGATTCCCAGTACAGGCAGGGCATTCTGGACTATATCTCCAAACCGTTTCGCCAGGAGGAACTCGTGGCCACTGTCCGAAAGATCTTTACCACCGTCAACGGAAAATCGCAGAAAAGGAATATCCTTGTCGTGGACGACGATCCGGACATCGTCGACATCATCTCCATCTGCCTCAAAGACAACAATCTCAACCCCTTGAAGGCCTACAACGGGCCGGAGGCCTTGGAAAAGCTTAAGGCGGAAAACGCGGACCTGATCCTTTTGGATATCAACATGCCCGGCATGAATGGCTTTGAAGTGATCAAACATCTGAAAAATAATCCGAAAACGTGCGAGATCCCGATTGTTGTTCTGACCGGTACCTACATCTCCGAGGACGACAAGAAGCACGGCGTGACGCTCGGCGTGGCGAAATACCTGACCAAGCCGTTCTCGGCCGACGATCTCGTCAAAGAAATCAAGGTCGCCCTTCATGTCTAAACCGCGCATTATCATCGTTGATGACGACCCCGATATCCGCGACGTCCTGAATCTGACCCTCACCGAAGAAGGTTACGAAGTCATGGAGGCGGAAAACGGGGAGGCCGGCGTGGAACTCATCAAGAACAAGACGCCGAACATGGTCATCGTGGACTACAAGATGCCCAAGATGACAGGCCCTGAGCTCTGCGCCATCATCAAAAAAGACATCCTCTTAAGCCATCTGCCCATCATCATGCTCACGGGAAAAAGCGATGTGAGCGACAAGGTTTCCGGCATCAACGCGGGCGCGGATGACTACCTGGTCAAGCCCTTCGAGCCTCAGGAGCTCCTGGTGCGCATCAAGATGATCCTGCGGCGCACGGAAAGGGACTTGGACGCCAACCCCCTGACGCGGCTTCCGGGAAACGTTTCCATCCTGACCGAACTGCAGAGCCGCATCGACAAACAGACCCGCCTGGCCGTCATCTACGCCGACCTGGACAAATTCAAGGTTTATAACGACAAGTACGGCTTCAGTCACGGCGACGAAGTCATCCGGGAAACAGCCCGCCTCCTGATCCGCTCGACGCAACAATGCGGCAACCCTGATGATTTCATCGGCCATATCGGCGGAGACGATTTCGTGATCGTAACGTCGCCGGAGAAAGCCGACACCATCTGCCAGCAGGTCATTGACGAGTTTGAAAAAATTTCCCCTTCTTTCTATAACGAAACGGACCGGCAGGCGGGCTTTATCATGGGCAAGGACCGCAAGGGCGTTGAACAGAAATTCGGCCTCCTGTCTATTTCCATGGGCATCGTGAGCAATGAAAACCGCCAGGTCACCCATGTCGCGCAGATCGCCGAGATCGGCGCGGAGCTCAAAGAAGCGGCCAAACGCATGGAACGATCCAGCTATATCAAGGACAGAAGGACCGACGAAAGACCGGCATAGCCGGCGTCAAAATGTGTCAGGAACCAAAAAACCCGCTCGGAGAAAAGAGTGGGTTTTTTTGTAACGAATGGACTGCCTCAATCATTCTTCATTTTTAATTGTTTTTTCGTCCCTCATCTTTCGGATTTCCGATTTCCGTCTTCAGATTTCGGCCTTCTGTTTTTGCCATAAGCCCTTCGCCATACGCCATAAGCCATTCTTCATTCTTAATTCTTAATTTTTAATTGTTCTTCGTCCCTCGTGCTTTCGGAGTTCTGAAGTCAGATGTCAGACTTCCGGCTTATGTCTTCTGCTTTTGCTATGCTCTTCGCTCTTAGCCCTAAGCCCATTCTTCACTCTTAATTCTTAATTGTTAATTGTTCTTCGTCCCTCGTGCCTTCGTTACTTCGTCCTTCGGAACGTCCGCACGTCCTGACGTCCCAGAGAGCGAAGCGAACGAACGTCCTCACGATCATCATCGTTGCTTGGTTCCCCGGCCGGCAGCCCTTATGAATACAAGAAAAAAGAAGGCTCCTCCTGTGACTGCGAGAAGCCTTCTGATATAGTGCCGGGAAAGGGGGTCGAACCCTTACGCCTTACGGCATACGCCCCTCAAACGTATGTGTCTGCCAATTCCACCATCCCGGCGATTTGTATCGTGAAAAACGAGGGAAAACAAAAAATTTTATGACGCGCCGTCGAACAACTTGCGGTCATGCACCCACGGCAAAGCAGCTTCCTGGGAGATTTTTCCGGCAGCCACCAGATCTTTCAAGGATTTCTCAAGGGTTTGCATCCCCAGATGCGTGCCTGTTTCGATCTCGGTCGGAATCAGATGCGTCTTGCGGCTGCGGATCAACTGACGGATGGCCGTTGTCACGACCATGATCTCGCAGGCCATATGGCGCTTGGCCCCGTCCAATGACGGGATCAGGACCTGCGATACCACCATCTCCAGGCTCTCGGCCAGCTGCGTCCTGATCTGTTCCTGCTGATGGGATGGAAAAATATCGATGATCCTGTCGACGGTCTGCGACGCGCCGCGCGTATGCAGGGTCCCCAAAACCAGGTGGCCTGTTTCCGCCGCTGTCATGGCCATGGCGATGGTGTCTAAGTCCCTCAACTCTCCGACGAGAACGACATCAGGGTCTTCCCGCAGCGCCCCGCGTAAAGCGTCCGCGAAGGAACGCGTGTGCTTACCCACTTCGCGCTGGTTGACGATACACCGCTTGTGGCCGTAAACGAATTCTATCGGGTCTTCGATCGTAATGATATGGTCCTGGCGTTTTCTATTGATCATATCGATCAAGGCGGCCAGGGTCGTGGACTTTCCGCTGCCTGTGATACCGGTGACAAGCACCAGCCCTCTTTTCATATCGCTGACACCCGCGACGATCTCCGGAACGTCCAGTTCGGACAACGGACGGATCAGCGCCGGGATGAGCCTCAGGGCGGCGCAGACGCCATTACGGTCGAAATAAATATTCACGCGAAAACGGGCGATTCCCTTGATCTCAACCGCCATGTCGATCTCTTCGCCCGGCCTCAGCTCTTTGCCTTCGGGAAGGACTTTCCTGA
Source organism: Candidatus Omnitrophota bacterium (assembly GCA_041649995.1). Classification (GTDB taxonomy): domain Bacteria; phylum Omnitrophota; class Gorgyraeia; order Velamenicoccales; family Velamenicoccaceae; genus JBAZMA01. Next base: position 33,940 of record JBAZMA010000011.1, read on the forward strand.
TCATTTCCTCGATGTCGCCGGCCGAAAGCGCCTCTTTATACAGCTTCTCCAGGCTTCCGTTGAGCCTCAGCATAGGCGGCAGGCCCGGGCTCAAATGGAGGTCGGAGGCATTTTTGGCAATGATCTGTTTGAGAAGATCTTTTATATCCATAGGGGTTCTCGCCGATGCCGCTTGCGTTGGACATCCGGGATGATTGATATTATAATGCTTTCAAAAGAGAAGACAAGGAAAATTAGGATGGCCGGCCTTCCGGCTTAAGGTTTTATCCTGAAAAAAGGGAAAGTTACGAAAAGGGGTGCTTCATGAAGAATAAACGGACCACCGGTTTTTTATGCGGACTGCTGATTCTCTTGACCGTGTGCGCGGCTTTTGCCCAGGCCCCCGGACTGCCTCTGGAAAAAGCCATCGAAATCGCGCAAAAAGCCCTGACCGCCACCACTGTCCCAATGGAAAACTACTATCTGTTCAGCGTCATTCTCACAAACTCTTCCAAGGGACAATACTGGTATCATACCTATCGCGCGATCAGGCCCTCTGAATACAACGAGATCTTCGCGAAGGTCTTCATGGACGGCAGCCTTGAACTTTCCGGCGGACCATTCGCCGGGTGACAAAAAAACGCTAATCCTTTTTTTTCAGCGCGCGGGCCAGCCCGTAGCCCGCCCCCAAAGCCGCCGCGACACCCAAAGCCCCTGCCAGGGCCCGCGCTATTTTCCTGTCCCCGATACCGGGCATCTGGTAATCCGGCACCGGCGCGCGGAAAGCCGGGTTTTCTTCTTCTTTTTGCAAAAACCCCCTGTCCCCGGCAACCCGCTCCAAGCCGTCCGGAGACTGCGACGCGAACGGACTCAGGAATATCCCCAGGATAAAAGCGGCCAACAGCCCCAGCCAAACCTCTTTTCTTTTCATAAGGACGTCTTCCCTTGAAGTCCGGCCACAAGGTCGGGCCTCGCCCGGGCCACAAACTCCACGACAAATGCCGTAATCAAAGCCTCTCCGGCGCCGATCAGCGCGTGCACTCCGGCCATGACCCACAAAACCCGTTTCAACTCCACAGTCCCTGACAACCCCAGCTCAAAAGCGCAGGCAACCGAGGCCAGAACCACCGAAATCCATGCTCCAAGAGCCACAGCAACGAAAAAACCCTTTCGGGTTCCAAAGGCGCGGTAAACCCCGTAAAAGACGAAGTAACCCCCCAATGTCCCGATCAGAGCCATGTTGAAAATGTTCGCTCCGAGCGCCGTCAATCCCCCATCCTGAAAAACCAGGCATTGGACGGTGAGAACGCAGGCCAAAACGATCACAGCCGCGCAAGGGCCCAGAAGGACGGCGGCTAAAACGCCGCCAAGAAGATGCCCGGAAGTCCCGCCCAGGATGGGAAAATTAAGCATCTGCGCGGCAAAAACGAAGGCGCACATGACCCCCATCAGAGGGACCATTTTTTCCTGGAGGGCTTCCTGGGTCTTTCGGATACAAACGCTCAGGCCCAAAGCAGCCGCCCCCCAGCAGGAGGTCCAAACCGGCGCCGATAAAAAACCGTCAGGCAAATGCATAAAAGGCTCGCTTCCTTATCATCATTTTTTAAAAATAAGACAAACAGCGGCGACAATCAGAAGAAAACCCGCGACGTGGTTCCAGCGGAGGGCCTCTTTCAGATAAAACACGGAAAACACGGAAAAAACGGCGAGCGTGATGACTTCCTGGATCGTCTTAAGCTGGGCGGCGTTGAACTGTCCGTAACCGAAACGGTTGGCCGGGACCTGAAAGCAGTATTCCACGAACGCGATGAGCCAGCTTACGAAAATGGCGAGAAACAACGGCGATGACTTATATTTCAGATGGCCGTACCAGGCCATCGTCATGAAAATGTTGGATGCCAACAGAAGAAGGATTGTCTTCATGGGAACTTTTAAAAAATAAGACTGCCTTGGCCTGCGGGATTAGTTTACGGGTTCGGAGGGCAGTTCCCCTTCCCAAAAACACATGGGTTCACCCTGATCTTGTTTCCCGTTTTCCAAGAGGCTCGGAAATTAGGCCTTGCCTCAACCTCTTTTAAAAAAGAGCGGCTGTTTATTCCTGAACCGCTGTCGTGACGATGGCTGTGGCCACATTGCGCCCCTGATCGTCAACGCGATACGTTGCTGTAACGGCGTCTCCGGCTGCGACTTCAGCCAGGGTCACGGTTACCCCGTCTTTTTCAACGGTCGTCGCGTCGTCAGCGATCAGCGCCATTTCCTTTGCCTCAGAGCCTGTCCCGCAGGAAACCACCAGCTTCTGCCCCTGCGCATCCACGGAAACAACAGTACCCGCCGCTTCCTGCGCTAACGCAGCCTCGTCCTGGGCAAACATCATTGTTGCCATTGAAAAGACGCTCAAAACCAGGAAAACAACTAAAGAAAGCTTTTTCATCCTAAATCACCCCCTCTCCGAAGATAGAACATTAAAAAAAGAGAATGATCTCTCATTCTCTGTCAATGAACCTATCTTCCTCTATGGCTATTAGTTATACTCCTAAAGCATAAATTTGTCAAACCGGCAGGCGGAGGAAAAACGACCGGCTAAGGAAGGTATTTTTCAGACGCAGGAAGGCGGCTTTTGAGCAAGAACACGCGATCTTAACGCAAAAGGCGGTTTTTAAAGATTCAGGATCAAGGCGAAAGGAACCGTGGGTGTTTTTGAGGCCCCAGAAACATCGTTGCGTCAGGGTTTTTTTCCCACGAGCGACCCTTCAAAAAGAAACTGTACAAAAAATGGCCTGAAAGCCGTTTCACGCGGGCTTTGGATTTTGTTTTCCCGGCGCTTTTCTTTTCAAAAGTTTCAGCCGGCAGTCCGGACAAAACAGGGTCGATTTATCGTCGGTATCCTTGAGGGAACTTGAAAAATGCATGACGCAGGCCGTGTGAGGACAATGATAAAGCCCATACGTATGCCCCAATTCATGCACGGCCTCTTTGAGGATCCTGGTCTGAAAAAGATCTTCGTCAGGGGGCAGCCCGTAAAAACCCTGCCTTAAACGGGCCAAAGAGATCAGGCCGAAGCCTGATTTACGGTCCGCGAGCCCGAAAATATAATTCAAGCCCTCCGCGTACAAATCGGCCTCGGTAATGCCCAGCATTCGTTGGTGTTCCCTGTTGATGGGAAAAGAGCGAGACAGGCTGATGAGAATCCTGCCCGAATGATACTGTCCCCTGCGCGGATGCAGAGTGCCTTCCGGGAGGGACTCCGAAGGCAGTGTTTCCACAGGGACGGAAAAAACCTCGGTCAGGGCGCATTTCAGAGGATCAAGATAAGCGGCTTCAACCCCTCCCATAGGCAGAAGATAAATTTTCTTATCGTCCATAATAAGCCCCTTCTCCCCCTCAAGCAACGACCCGGCGCATGGCCAAATAATTATGAGACCAAAATATTTTCGATGGTTGTTTTGAGAATGTTGAAATCAAAAGGTTTGATGAAATAATGTTTAACGCCCAGCGGTCCGTAAGGCGAGCGCATCTCAGACTCGGCGAACGCGGACATGACAATGACGGGGACATCCCTGTTTTTGGCGTCCGCCCTGATCCTTCGGCAAACCTCAAAACCGCTGATTTTAGGAAGGCGCGTGTCCAGCAGGACAAGGTCAAAAGCCGTTGTCTTGATTTTTTTAAGCGCCTCTTGGCCGTCTTTGGCCGCTATGGCCGAGAAACCCTCATCCTTCAGCAGCCAGACCAGGGTTTCGGCGATATCCTTCTCATCCTCAACAACCAGGATTTTTCGGGAAAGGCGTTTCAAGGGCATCGCTTTTCTCCTATCAGGCTCTTGACCTTCTCTACGATTTCATAAGGGTCGCTGGGCTTGGAAAAATAATAATCCGCTCCGATAACCCTGCCGATCACCCTGTCGGCTTCCGAATCCTTGGCTGTCAGCATCACGATAGGGATACATTCGGTTTGAGGGTCTTTCTTCAATTCCCGGCAAACCTCTTCTCCGGAAAGTTCAGGCAGCCTCAGGTTCAGGGTGATGGCGTCGGGGCGCTCCTTTCTCGCCTTCTGTAAACCGGCTTTTCCGTCTTCCGCGATAAACGCCACAAAACCTTCCCCCCGAAACACCTCTGTGAGAGTTTGGGCAATGTCGCGCTCATCTTCAATGATCAAAATCGTCTTGCGCTCACCCGGCTTGCCCACGGGGATCGTGAAAGAAAATACGCTTCCCTGATCAGGCTTTGAATCGACGCTGATAGACCCTCCGTGCATCTCAATGATGCCTTTGGCGATGGAAAGCCCCAGGCCGATGCCCTCAACGGAGTTCTCCCGGACCTCCCCCCTGTAGAATTTCTGAAAAATCCTGCCCAGATCATTCTCCCTGATACCGACCCCGGTATCACTCACCCGGACAAGGACCTCGTTTTCTTTTTTCTCGACACTCACCTCAACCCGGCCCCCGTGTGGGGTGAATTTTATGGCATTGCTGATGAGATTATTCAGGACGCGGCGCAGGTGCGAAGCGTCGGCCAGGGCTATCACTTCAGACTCTTCGGACCGCAGCGCGCAGCGGATGCCTTTTTGCCCGGCCTGACTGCTGAAAAAATCAAAGACCTCCTTGACCAGGGGGACGATATTGATATTGTCTTTGTGCAGCAAAAAAGCCCCGGATTCGATGCGCGAAATATCCAAAAGATCCAAAAGAGTTTTCATCTGACGGTCCACGTTGTTGACAATAATATCCAGCATCTGCTTGGTGGAACGGTCTGATTCCGGATGAGCGCGGTACTTTTTGATCAGGATACTCGAGGCGTTGCGGATGGCGGTCAGCGGTGTTCGCAGTTCGTGCGCCACGAATGAAATGAACTCGGTTTTTCTCCGGCTGGTCTGCTCCAGTTTTTTGTTGGCCTCCCGCAGATTGACCAGGGTCTCCTGAAGGTCTTTCTGCGCCCTCAGGAGGGCCTGGCGCGACCTCTGGTGCTGCTGCACTTCCAACAGCAAATTCTGGTTGACGTCCAGAAGGTTTTGCGACCGCTGCTTGACCTCTCTTTCCAGCATGAGCCTGTCCTCAAACAATTTGCTTTCGGCCTGCTTGCGTTTGATCACGCCGCCTAGGGTATCGGAAATGGCTTTCAGGAAATTCCGTTCCTCTGAAGAATCCCGGTGTTCTTTGGACACAACGATATTGATAACGCCCTGCAATTCATCCTTAAAAAAGATCGGGATGCAGTAATGCCCGTGGAGTTCCCCAGCCTCCCCGGGAACGCAGCGCCGGTTATCGCGGCATTGAACAAAGAAAATATCCTTATCATCCGGCTTCATCCCGCACACGCAGTCCCCGAACCCTATCCTCAGGCACTGCCTTCTGGCCTCCTCCGAAATCCCGCGCTGCGCCTTGAGTTCCAGCATGTCAGGCCGGCCTTCTTCAACCAGAAAAATATAGCCCCGCTTCTCAAAGCTGAGCTCCGGCAAGGACAGGATCAAATCCAGCGTCCGATCCAACAACTCATCAAGCGTCTGCGTTTCCAGAGACAGGCGCAAGACCGCGGTGACCACGCGCTGAATATCGATCGTGTAGGCAAACTCCTGCCTGATCTTTCCCAGGCGCTCCTGATTTCCATGAGGCGAACCCTGTTGATGAACCTGCGCCGGATCCGGTTTTTTCTCTTCCTGGGCCATAACAAACCCCCTTTCTTTTGCCTATCATAGGGCCGGAAACGTCCTGAAAAAATAGGGCATTTCTGCTTTTTACCGACGGATTTCTATTGAGGCAACCGGTCAACAAAAAAGCCCTTCAAGCGTCAGCCGAAGGGCTCCTAAAAGCATTTTTAAAGGGGCGCTATTTTGGAACGCCGAGTTTTTTAAGGACCCAAACCATGGGGCACCAGTCCGTAAAAGACGATTGCAGGAGATTGGCCCCCACAAAGGCCGTGAACCACAGCCACAAAGGGCTGACATTCCACGCTAAATACAAGCTCAACAGGATGAAAAATCCGGCGATGCCTCTTAACATACGGTTGATCATGATGCCTCCTTCGAAAAAAGCCTCAAAAGCGGGGGAAAGTTAAAAACTAAGCCGGGCCCGGAAATAAATGTTCTTATTTTTTTTCATTTGTCCGAATTCCGTCCAGTCGTCCTCGCCCCAGGGCAGGTTCGCGCCGGCCACAAGCTTCCAGCGGTCTGAAAGATCATAGGAAACGGACAATCTCAGGTAACCGTCGTGGTCCGACGGAGAATAGAAGTTAAAAAGAGAGACAGCCACGGTCTGTCCCTTAAAAAGCTTGGTCAGGCGCTGGGTCAGGAGATGGCGGTGCTCATCCCAGAGGAAATCCCCCGGCTGAAGGCTGCGGGCATAAGCCCCGTAATCCAGCTTCTGTTCGTAGTAGTACTGGAATCCGATCTTCAGGTCGCCCCCGAGGTCTTTTTCATAACCGGCCATGAGTTTGACCATGGAATTCTCGATGAGACGGTTATCTCCATGCGGATCTTCCGGAGAACGGACATACGCCCCTTCCACGCTGGCCACACCGCCTCCAAAGGGACCGCGCAGACTGGCGCCGAAAACATCCTGTCTTTCATAATAAAGCTGGCGCAAGGCTTCATTCTTGTAACTGCGCGCGATTTTGTCGAAACCCCTGAAAACATAAAGCGCGGCTTCCGTGCTCGCGAAATTCCTGTAAATCCTGCCCGCGTATTCCAGATTTTCCGCCTGCCGGGAGGGCTCAAGAAGCACGCGGTCGACCGTCCTTCCGGCGATTTGCCCTTGGAAAGGATCGAAAAAAGACAATCGGTCGCCTTCCGGCATATCGTTAGGGGCAAAACGCGAAATCACGATATCGACATTAGCCGGCTGCGGATAAAAGGACAATCGGAGGGCATCCGAAGGCTTCTTGAGATATTCGTCGTCCCTGCCGATATAAAAAGAAACATAATCCTTGGGAAAAACGTCATTGATAAACAGGTAGTCCCCGGTTCCCCATGTCAGGACTTGCCGGCCGACTTTCATGTCAAGGAAGGGCTCAGGATTCAGGTTCAGGAAGGCCTCCCGCAGTTCAAAATCCGTTTTTTCTCCGAAATATTCATCCAGGGTAAAATCCCCCTTCCACTGGAAAAAACCCTGCCATCGCGAAAGCGGGCCCTGGGAAAAAACATAGGAGCTCTTCAGCTGAAGCCTTTGTTCCAGCATATTATAAGTCTTGCGCTTGGTGAGCTTGTCGTCGTTCAACCGCAGGCCAAAGGCCTGTTCGGCAAACCCGTGCAAACCCGTCCATTCGGCGCGCCCGGGTTTTGCAAACAGGAGCGCCGCCGCCAACAACGCGAAAAAGAAAACACCTGACTTTTTCATGGCCCTTCCTTGATCCATTGCCTGGGAGGATTCCTGAGATACCGTTCCGTGAAGATATCGGCTTTCAGCCCGATGTCATAAACAACATCTTTGAAATCAGCGATCGTGGAGGACCCGGAGTTGCGGTCTGTGGCCTTCATCTTGACGATCGTCTTATGGCCCTGGATATCCTCAACCTCAAGGACTTCAATAAGCCTGTAGGCTTTGCCTGAGGCATCATAGTACTCCGCCTTCATCGGGATAAAGGTATTCTTGTCCACCCACACCTTGTAGGAGGCGAACTCGACCTGGCCGGCGTCCTTGGGGGTATTCTTGAGCACGTGGAAATCCCCTTCGGCTTCCAAAAGCTCATGATGGTCGCGGTCCGGGCTGCGGCCTGAGATGTCCTCATAGGTAAAGGTCGTCCCGACAAAACTGGAACGCTTGTCCGAGGCGGCGACACGGCGGATGAGGTCCAGGGCCGGAAGATACAGCCATCGGTCATCGTCTTTTCCCGCGTGTTTCCAGACGACATAGGCCGTGCCTTTCACGTCGCTGGGCTTATGGAAATACACATAATACTTCTGTTCTCCGTTATCCTGAATGTCATAACGAAGGATCGTCATATCGCGCCTGCGGGTGCGTCCGCGGGCATCTGTCACAACCAGGGAAACGCCGGATTTTCCGTCCTTGCCCTGATAATAGGCCATCTCGCTGGCTTTCAGCGCCAGTTCGTCAGCCGTCTGCCCCAGCGCGGGCATGGCAGCAGCCAGGAATAAGGCCATGGCGGTCAATATTTTTTTCATGATGGGCCTCCTTGTTTATTTGTTCTTCTTAAAACACGCGCGTGTTTTGGACGTAAAGAAACAAACCAAAGACAAAGCAACAACGGCCGCGATCGCGCCCAGGGACGCCTGATTCCAGGCCGCCCCCAGATAGGCTTTGAGGACATAAGCCACCCCCGCGGCGACAACCAAAGACATCAGAAAGCACTGCGGACAGGACCTCAGAAAGGCGGCGCTGGGTTTGTAAAAAATGATGCCCGGATGCGCGGAAATGATCGCCGGAAGGATCAAAAGCGTCCCGATACTGGCAAATAGCATGATCGCGAACATAAAAAATCCGACGGTGTTATAGGGCACCAGGGGAGAAACGAACAGCGGCAGAAACCCGACGGAAACAACCAGGGCGTTACGCAGAATGGCCCGGCAGGGGCCCAAAAACAACTCCTGGGCGGTCTGGGGCCAGCTCCCTTTGACCTGATAGATCGCCTTGGCGCGTTCGATAAAATGGATCGCGAAATCGATGGCCAGGCCCAGGGTGAGCGCCGAAAGCACGGCGACCGGCATGTCATATTCCTTGCCGACAAACCCCAGCATGCCATAAATGAAGAGGACTGTCACCGTCATGGGGACCATGGCAACAAGCCCCGCGACCACCGATCGCAGCAAGATAACCATCATGACCAGCACGATGAGAAAACTCCCGATGAAATTCCAGAGCATCCCCACCACCATTTTGTCCTGCCAGACCATGTTGATGTAGGTCAAACCGGACCAGTTGTGGGAAATGTCAAACGGCGCCGGGTTCTGCCTCAAAAACTCCTCAGTGTCGCGCACAACGCGGGCCATAGCCTGGTTATCTCCGGATCTCAGCTGAAGCCAAAGGTTCAGCTTGGAGTAATCCGGGGTCACGAAGTGGAAAAGGTCGTCCGGCTTGTGGGAATTCTCGAAGGACATCAGCGATTGAGCGACGGCCTCCCTGGACGGAGGAATGACCCGGTAGGCTTCCTGCGCGCCCATCAACTCAAAATAGACTTTTCTGGCCACGTCCGCCAAAGAGGTCGATTTTCCCACGACCCCTTTTGTCTCCAGGTGGCGCTGGAGCTTCTCCATATAAGACAACATGGCAGGTTCTTTAAACACCTCAGCCTCTTTGTCCTTCTGAAGGCTTTCAAAAACAAGATAGACGCTGTAAGTGCCTCCGAAATGCCTGTTCAAGACCTTGTCGGCAACGCGGATCGGATGGCGGCTGCTGAACCATTTTGTCGGATTGTCGTTGATCCGGATCCTTGAGATGCCGTAAAGGGAAAGCCCGGTGACAACAAGCGTGCCGGCCAGGATGAACGGCCATCGCTTAAGCGTAAAACGGCCCACGGCCGTCAAAATCTTAGACAAGCGCCCTCCCTGCATCTCTTCGTGGCTCATCCCGAAATCTTTGAACCTTTCCTCTTTGATCAGGGCCACGTAAGCGGGGATGAACATGACGGTCGCGACCCAGGCGATGCCCACGCCCAGCGCCACGAAAATCCCGAAAACCTGAATCGGGGGAATGGGCGCGAAAGAAAGCGAAAAGAAACCGGCCATGGTGGTAATAGAGGTAAAAAGATTGGGGAGGAAAAGGGTTTTGAGCACATGAGCAATGGCCTTGTTCTTGTCCTTGACGCCCGCGTAATGCTCAAAAAAATCGCTCAAAACGTGGATGGAATCCAGGACGCAGATGGGAATCAAAAAGATCGGGATCATGGAGCTCATGATATGGATGGGAAAACCCAGGCCCACCAGAAGCCCCATCGTCAGGATAACGACATCCACGGCCATCAGGATCGGCACCAGGACCAGCCGGGGATGTTTGAAAAACCAGAGCATCAAGAAAAAGATGACCAGGATGGCCAGAGGCGCGGAAACCCCCATTTGAACGAACATTTCCCTGCCGAAGGCGTCTTCTGCCAGCGGCAACCCGGTCAGGTAATACTGTTCTTCTCCTTTGAATCCTTTGAGGATAGCCCTGATATCCCGGGCCACTCTGTAGCTGATGTTTTTTTCGCGGATAGGGACATAGATGGCCAGGGCCCGCGCGTCTTCGGAAATCAGGGTATTGTAGAAGAGCGGATTCGCCATGGCCCTGTCTTTGATGCGCAGGGCGTCCTCGTCGCTGTAAGGCGGCGCGCCCATGAGCCACTGGAACACGACTTCTCCCAGGGCTCCCTGCTGGATGTCGTCCTTATTCGCCAAGCTCATCATTTCATAGGCGATGACGCCGTCGATATTTTTTACGGCCTGCGTGAGGCGATAGACGGTCTCCAGCGTCTGAGGGGTAAAAACGCCCCTGGGATCCTTCTCATTGACGACGCCCAGGACGATATAATCATAAAGAGCGAATTCTTCCTTGACCTCCCTGTGGAACACGCGCACAAACTCATCCTCAGGCAGCATGTTCTCCGGGTCTGTGTCGATCTTGACCCTTAAGAACTGAAAAACGGCAACCAGCGTCAGAAATCCGGCCAGCGCGAAGACCATTTTTGGCCTGCGCAGGGAAAAGTTGAGCATTTTATCAAACACGGGGGCCTCCTTAAAAAATCCGTTTTATGGCTGGTTTTCCAGGGCCGAAAGCAGGGCCCTGATCCTGGGGTCCGCGACGCGGTAACAGATTTTAACGCCTTCTTTTCTGACCTGGAGGATGCCCTGGTTCTTCAGGATCCCCAGGTGCTGGGAAACCGTGGATTGGGGAAGGCCCAGCTCCCGGACCATCCTGTTGACGTTGCATTCGTTCTTTTTCAGAAGCCCTTCGACGATCCTGAGCCGGACCGGATGGCCCAGGGCCTTAAAAATATCGCTCTTTTGGACACGGGATCGCATGAGATCCTCCTTTATATCGTAATATTACGATATAACGATTGATTTGTCAAGCCTTCTATAAAAAAGTTTTTTGAACGAGCGCGCTTACGCGATGTTTTTTTAAGAACGGATGTCAGGCGATCTTTCTCAGGAGAAAGCGGATTGAAGCGGATGGGCCGAAACAAAAAAGGCCTTCGGATATCGAAGGCCTTTCCCGTGTCTTTGGCGTAAAGCGGACTTACTAAAATTCCTTAACCCTTTTTTGAATATTCGATAAAACTCTTATTAAGCCTTCTCAAGCTGATGGAAATATCAAAGAGCATTGCCAGCAAAAACAGCCCCAATCCGATCATCATCATTCCCCCCTCATTTGTCCTTGGCCCGCTACATTCTTACCCTTAAAGGCAAGTCCCATTTTACTCTAAATAAAAACCTGAAACAAGCGTTTAATGTATTCACGGGGGGCCCTTAAGAAGCCCTCGGCCTCAACAAGGCCGAGAAGACATAGAACAGGACAGCCACGAACAAGAGGTTGTTAAAACCGAGCATCAACGATAGGTTTTCGCTCAGTCCGCCCAAAATGACCCCGGCGATATTATAGCCCATATCCACATCCGGATGATCGCTCTCCCGGAAAGCCGCGGCGAAGATGACGCCCGCGAAAAATACCGGGATAAAAACAACGGCGCAGGAGAAAAGAGGCCGGATGATATCCGGCAGGGCCAGGAAATAACTCATGGGGACAAACGCGTTGACCAAAAGCGAAAGGAGCAGGCCGGCGTAAAAAGGCCGGAGATCGCGCGGCTGAAGGCGCAGCACGAAAAGATTGGCCAGCAGGATCATGACAAGGATGGAAAAAAAGATAAACGAATTCACCACCCATGTCGAGCCGAAAAGCAGGGCCATGTGGACGACGCTTTTGGTTTCCAGGAGCATGAAACCCGCGCCCAAAAAGAACATCTGCCACCGGGGACGCGTGAATTTGACGGGCGAAAACAGAAACAGGATGGCCAGCGACACAAAAGCCACCACAAGCGCCCCTTGGCCCGTGGGTTTAAAAGGAATCGTCTTGTCCCTCAAATACAAGAACGGCCAGGCGTCCGAAGGCAGGAAATTGAGGCCTTCTGTTTCCATCTCCGCAGGCCTGACCTGAACCCAATCGTCATCCGGGAAAGGAGGCTGCGGCCCGAAGGCCCTGACGGATTCATTTTTGACAGGGGCCCGATTGGCCCAAAAAGACCCCTGCCCGCCGAACATGTCCCGAATCTGCTCAAGCCGGGGGTTGTCGGGCCCGTTCCCGGCGATAACCATGGTGTAGAAAGGGATATAGCTGGAGAGGTCGATTTTCTCCATAAAGGGCACGGAGACGACAAGGGGCTCGGAACCCAGGGCCTCAGCTGCCATTTTGACAAGACGGCCGACGATCCAGCCCTGGCGGTAGTGATTATAAAGGACCAGGACACCGTCCGGGGCCAGACTTTTTTTGATATCCTCGAATGCCTCTTTCGTAAAAAGAAAACTTTCCAGACGCAAATTCGAATAGCCTGAATGGAGGACGACGGAATCGACGAGCGCGTAAAGGATCAGGTCGTAGGCGCCGGCCGGGCTCTCATGGAGAAATTTCCGGCCGTCCTGCAGGTGCGCTCTGACACGGGGATCGCTGTAAGGCCGGTCCGGATGATCAGCCCGGCCGATGGAGAGAATGGCGGGGTCGATTTCGACGGCGTCGATCCGCGAATCCGTGTCGGCGTACTTCAAGGCCGCGGCGACATCATTGCCGCTGCCCGAGCCGATCACCAGGATTTTTTTGAAAGGTTCCACCTGGGCGTCCCGGCTCAATAGATGCGGCAGGGCGTATAACAACCCGTACTCTTGCGCCACAGCAACCATGTTCTGATGCCACTGATTGTTTGCCGAAATTATGCCTTCGTCGCGGCCGTAGAGGATCTTATAGTAAGGAGACCAGATTTCTTTGGAGTTCCTGGAATGGACGAAAACGCCCGCTGAAACGGCGCATATGCAGACCGCGGCGGCCAGGATTTGGATCGGTGCCTTGCGTTTCAAAAAATAAAAAAAGACGGCCAAAGACACCGCGAACCACACAAAGGCCGGGATCCACAGCCATGAAAAAACGGAAAAAACAACGATACCCGCCAGGCTGCCGGCGACATTGGCGGTATAGGCCTTCACCCTGTCGGGGATTGCCGCGAAGGCCCTGCCCATGACCTGGCCAAGGCCCACAAACATCAGGGAAATCAACGTAAAGAATACGCCGTTGATGACCCACAGAGGCACGGCAAAAGCGGCCGGATCAGGCAGCCTCCACTCTGTGCCGAAATAAATAAACTGCCCTGACAGCTGCCCCCCGACGTCAACGGCCAGGCGGCTGAATTTCAAATAAGCCAGGAGAACCAAAGTCGCCAGGACGCTTGAGAGCGCGGCGAGCGGAATGACCATCTGGATATAATCCTTCTTTCTGGAGGCCGCGAAACACCCCACGCTCATGCCCAGAAAACACGCCATAAGGACGATGTTCGTAAAATAGGTCAGGAAAATAACCTTGGCCCCGAACCAGCGGATACAGGCGAGCTCGAAAAAAAGAATGATAAAGCTGATGAGAAAGAGATCCTGATACGGCCTGCCCGGTTTTTTCATCGCCCCTCCAGGGAGATTCTGTGGATCCAAGACACTGCAAAAAAAATAAACCCCGGGAACAGGATCCCGAGGCTCAATCAGGCGTGGGCTTATTTTTCCAGCCGCCGCGTTTGTGTTTGATCGAATGGATTCATCGCTTCAGATTATACTTGGCGGCCGGCCGGTAGTCAAAACTTTCCTGGTTCTCTTTTATGCCCCGTCCCTTCTTGAATTTGCTTCTAAACTAAAAAGTGATCGCCTTGTCGCTTTCTTTATTCATGGGAATGACAACCATGCTGGGAGCAGGCATCATGGACAGTAATCTCTTCCAATTGTTTGCCTTTGAATTGCTGGATAATCTCTCCGACAGTGCCCGGGACGGCGCGAAAAACCTTAATTCCACCCTCATTGAGCTTTTGAACAGCCCTGCCACCCATACCACCGGTAACGACAACATCAACCTTCCTTCCTGCTAAGGCCCCTATGGGATGGCACATTCCATGCGCGTGATGTTGGTTGGCATTATCAATAACCTCAACGGTATCTTTCTCTGTATCGACGATGGTAAAATACGGCGCGCTGCCGAAATGCCCATACACCTGCGCCGTCTTTCCTTCGTTGGTTTCTGTTGGAATACATACTTTCATTTGAATTCTCCTCTCTTAGCCTTTTTCGACGACTCCACCTTCTATTCTTAACGCTTTGGCGTTCAAAAGAGCGTCCGCTATTTTTTTATGAGCTGAATTTATAATATTGCCGAAGGTCTGCCGCGATACGTTCATTTTCTTTGCCGCGTCTTCCTGATACAGCCCTTCCAAATCCGCCAACCTGACAGCCTCCAGCTCATCGAGGGCAAGATTGACCTCTGACAGGCGATCCAAAGGGATACCGCGGGGCTTGAAGTAATTGGCATCCGGCTTACATCTTATCCTTCTGCAACGGCATGGCCTGGGCATGGCATACACCTCCCTCTCATTTTATTGGCATATGCCAATAATAACGTTTTCCTTGCACAGCGTCAAGAGGTTTTTGCCCCAATGGCGGGTTCCCGAAAAAACAGAGCCCCGGGGAAATTCCCCGAGGCTTTATTGGCTGCCCCGCTTGGACTCCGCGCTTCACGCTAGAACCATCGCTCGGCTTCCGCCTCGCTCTCCATAAGGGAAACCTAACGGTTCGTTCGCATACGCTCACGGAACGAAAGGAATAAACCTAAAACCCGTTCATCCCTGGCGGTCGCCGAAAAAGTAGAGCCCCGGGGAAATTCCCGAGGCTTTATTGGCTGCCCTTCGCACCCTCGGCTAAAAAATTCTCTGAAATTTTTTAGTCTTGCGAAGGACGCCAAATTTTTGCAGTGCAAAAATTTGGCTGCCCCGCTTGGACTCCGCGCTTCACGCTAGAACCATCGCTCGGCTTCCGCCTCGCTCTCCATAAGGGAAACCTAACGGTTCGTTCGCATACGCTCACGGAACGAAAGGAATAAACCTAAAACCCGTTCATCCCTGGCGGTCGCCGAAAAAGTAGAGCCCCGGGGAAATTCCCGAGGCTTTATTGGCTGCCCTTCGCAATATCCTTGGCTGTCCCGCTTGGTCGCTCGGCTTCCGCCTCGCTCTCCATAAGGAAACCTAACGGTTTCCCTCTGGCGGTCGCCGCCTTTGAAACGCGGCTCCCTGTCACCCTTCCCTCGATTTAACAGCCTTACTTAAGGGAAAACGATCTTTTCCCTTAACAACCCTTTTTCAAGCGGGGCAAGCAACCAAAAATTCAGCCTTGGGGAATAAACCCCAAGGCTGAATTTTGGCTGCCCCGCTTGGACTCGAACCAAGATACTCAGATCCAGAATCTGATGTCCTACCGATTAGACGACAGGGCAATATGTATATTTAAGGTATTTATACCTTGCATATTGCCCGCCCTGAGGCCGACACGTCCTGGCCGAAGGGCAGGGCAAGAAAGAAACTTAAAAACTCAACAACTGCCACCTTGCATTTTGCCCGTCCTGAGGCCGACACGTCCTGGCCGAAGGGCAGGGCAATATGCACAGGTAATAACTCATAATTTGCCCCCTGGACGCGACGTGTCCTATGCGAAGGGCAGGGCAAAATGTATACTTAAGGTAACTTTTCCTTACATTTTGCCCGTCCTGAGCCCGACTCGTCATGGGCGAAGGACAGGGCAAGAAAGAAACTTAAAAACTCAACAACTGCCACCTTGCATTTTGCCCGTCCTGAGCGCGAAACGCCGCAAAGGACAGGGGCAAGCAACTTCTGACGACGGAAAAAGGCAAAATCAGTATGATTATTGTAATATCCTTGCCCCTGAATGACAAGTGTATTTTTTGACACGCCTGAGAACCCGCACAAAATGAGTTTATTTCACCCTTTACAATACCGGCTGTCTGTTTTATGATAAATCACATCAGGATCAGGGATGACATCTTCCGATGACGAAAAAAGGCTTCGATAACGAGAAATACCTCCGCGAACAAACCCAGGCCATCTCAGAGCGGGTCAGGCAGTTTGACAACAAGCTCTACCTGGAATTCGGCGGAAAACTCTGCTTCGACTACCACGCCGCCCGCGTCCTCCCCGGATATGACCCCAACGTCAAGCTCCGCCTGCTCCAAATGATGAAAGACAAGGTGGACATTGTCCTCTGCATTTACGCCGGCGACATTGAAAG
This sequence comes from Candidatus Omnitrophota bacterium, assembly GCA_041649995.1. Classification (GTDB taxonomy): domain Bacteria; phylum Omnitrophota; class Gorgyraeia; order Velamenicoccales; family Velamenicoccaceae; genus JBAZMA01. The sequence goes on from JBAZMA010000011.1 coordinate 50,152, forward strand.
CGGGCGCCAGCGCGGGGATTTCGGCATTACCTACGATTCGGCCGCGCTCAAGCTCATCGACGATCTGAGAAAATGGGATTTAAAGGTCCTCTCCGTGGTCATCACGCGTTTCAACAATCAGCCGTCCGCCCTCATTTTCAAAAACAAGCTGGAACGCCGCGATATCAAGGTCTATCTGCATTATCCGATCGAAGGCTATCCCGTCAACCTGGAAAACGTGGTCAGCGATTCCGGTTTCGGCCGCAACGAATACATCGAGTCCGAAAAACCTATTGTCGTCGTCACCGGCCCCGGTCCCAACAGCGGCAAGCTGTCCACCTGCCTTTCCCAGCTCTATAACGAACACAAACGCGGAGTCAATGCCGGCTACGCCAAATTCGAGACATTCCCGATCTGGAGCATCCCGTTAAAGCACCCTGTCAACATCGCTTACGAGGCGGCCACGGCCGATATCCAGGACTTCAATCTCGTCGACCCCTTCCACCTCAACGTCTATAACGAAATCGCGATCAACTATAACCGCGATGTGGAAAGCTTCCCTATCGTGAAATTGATCTTGACCCGCATTTTCGGGGAGGCCGGGGCCGGGATGTATCATTCTCCGACCGACATGGGGGTCAACAGGGCCGGATTCGGGATCGTCGATGATGACATCGTCAAAAAAGCGTCCCAGCAGGAACTCATCCGCAGGTACTTCCGCTATCACACGGAATTCGCGCTGGGGATTGAAAAAAAAGAGACTGTGGAACGCGCCATGCTCCTGGTCGAGGAATCGGGACTGAAACTGACAGACAGGCTGACCGTCGAACCCGCCAGGGAGGCGGCGCAGGAAGCCCAGGCCGAGGGAAAAGGCAATGAGGGCATCTTCTGCGGGGCCGCCATCCGCCTCCATGACGGCAGGATCATCGCGGGGAAAAATTCGAAATTGATGCACGCCGCCTCCAGCCTCGTCATGAACGCCGTCAAGACCTTAGCCAACATCCCCGACGGAATTCTCCTTCTCTCTCCCCAGATCATCAGCCAGATCACCAGGCTCAAAGAAGGCGTCCTGCGCCTGGAATCGACCAATCTCGACCTGCAGGAAACCCTCATCGCCCTCTCCATCAGCGCGACCACCAATCACACCGCGCAGCTCGCCATGGAAAAACTCAACGAATTAAGGGATTGCGAAATGCACATGACGCACATCCCTACGCCCGGCGACCAGGTCGGCCTCAACAAGCTGGGCATCAACCTCACCACAGACGGAAAATTCTCATCCAGGAATCTTTTCGTCGTCTGATCATCTTATGGATTTGAAAGGAAACAAAAGGCAGGGCCTTGACTTACGGGGAGATTTTTTCTAGATCCGGACCGGCCGGCAGACATCTGTCGGCGAAGAAGCGGCCCGGCCGCACACGCCGCAGACAAAACGCCTTTCCCCCTGGCCTGACGGACAAAGGTGCCTGACATTTTCCAGCCGCAAACCGCAATGACCGCACCGCTTTTCCACGAGGACAGGCCTGCACAAATGCCCCTTTCCCGTGATCGGCAATCCGCAGGAGCCGCAAACATGTCCGGACGCGCTTTTTCTTCTCGCTGACTTCATTGTCATGAGGTTTCCAAAAGACAGGACATCCTTGTCCCGTCAAAAATATCTACAAAAAATTATAATATCTTCTTGCGGCCGTGTCAATGAAAGAGGGGCCGTGTTTTCCTTTTTCAGGGACCGCCCTGTTCTTTTTTTTCGGCGTATTTGATCCAGCTGATCTCCGCCCTGGGAAAAGTCATGCGGCCTTCTCCCCCGCCTTCAAAATAGAGCTGCAGGGTCACGACGCGCGCGTTTTCGCTGACGATGCGGCCCTCAAACATCCGTCCGGAGCGTAGGGTGATTTCGTCGAGGTTTTCGGGTTTTGTGACGATCTTCATGTGGCGAATTTGCCCTAAGGCCGGATGCAGGAACTTCTGGTAGCTCAGGCGATAGGCCAAGACCAACGCGCTGGCAGCCAAAAGAACAAGCAACCAGAAACCGGCAACGCGCCGAAAACGAAGAAGCTTCAGGCGGCCGTACAAACTCGCGCGATTACGGCCGGTTCTCTTGGAAAAATACATGGCCTCATCGGCCTTGCGCACCAATTCATCCGCATCCCTGCCTTCTTCCGGGAATCCCGCGATCCCAGCGCTGATGTTGACCCTGTAAAACCGGTTTTTGTAAAGACAGGGCCGGTATCTGAGATGCCTCTGACACCGGCGCAGGATCCCATAGGCCTCCTTCGGCGTTTTTTCCGGAAATACGGCGATAAATTCATCGCCTCCGTAACGGAAAAGGGCGCACTGCCCCTCGAAAAAAGTCAGCCGGAAGGTGCTCGCGACGTACTTGAGGATCTCGTCGCCAAAAATATGGCCCTGGCGGTCATTATAACGCTTGAATCGATCGATATCGATGAGGGCTACGGAAAAGGGCTTTTGGGTTGACGCGAAATCAGCGATGAGTTTTTGGAGGTAGGGTTCCAGCGCGGCCCGCAGATAAAAACCGGTCAGGCTGTCTTTGAAGGCTTGTTCCAGCATCGCAATCCGTGAGAGCTAAATCACCAGTAATGTTGACGGAACCACGCGTCGGCGTCTTTTAACCCCTGAAAATCCCTGGAAAGCCCCTTGCCTGTTTCGCAACCGGCCAAAAGAACCAGGGCCGCGCAAAGCACGAGCCAAAAAACGCCGGGTTTCCCTGCAGCTCCCGTCGTCATTATTTACCAGGCGTGATCCCGGAACCACTGGTCGGCATTCTTGACATCCCGGCCCAGGCCCTTGACTGTTTCACAGCCAAGGCCCGTGACAACCAGGACCAGCATGCAGACCAGGACCAGGTATCTTTGAGCCCTCTTTGTCTTCATACGGATTGTTTGAAGAGAAGTATGACGCGCTCCATTCTTTTGAGCGTCCTGTCGCGGCCGAGCGTCTCGATCATTTCAAACATGCCCGGCCCCACGGTCTTTCCGCTCAATGCCACGCGCAGGGGATGGATCAACTGCTTGGTGGACATCCCCAGGTCCTCGGCGGCCTTGCGAAACGCGGCCTCGATCTCCGGGGCGTGGAAATCCGGCAGTTGAGCGAACCGCTCGCGCAAAACGTTAAAAGGGCCGCTGATATCCTGCGACAAAAATTTTTCTTTGGCCGCCGGGTCGAATTCCACGGTCTCCGCGAAAAAAGGTTTCGCGGCATCCGCGAGTTCAGCCAGAGTGGACGCCCTTTCCTTAAATAATTGTAATACAGGGACTAAAGATTTTCCATCTAAATTGTCTGCGTCTTCCAGGCCCCGCTCTTTCAAGAAAGGCCTCAGCAGGCCCGCCAGGTCTTCGGCGGAGGTATTCTTGATGTATTGGCTGTTGAGCCAGAGAAGCTTGTTCATGTCGAACGTCGCCGCTGTTTTATTGGCGTCGCAAATGTCGAATTTTGATTCCGCGTCCTTCAGGGAAATGATCTCCTGGTTATTTCCAGGGGACCAGCCCAAAAGCATCAGATAATTGACCAGGGCCTGCGGCAGAAATCCCAAAGTCCTGTATTCGCTGATGGCGGTCGCGCCGGCGCGTTTGGACATGCGGCCTCCGCCTGAGCCCAGGATCATCGGAATATGGGCGAACTTCGGAAGGCTGTAGCCGAGCGCTTCATACAAAACGAGCTGTTTGGGCGTGTTGGAAATGTGATCGTCTCCGCGGATGATATGGGTGATCCCCATGGCCGCGTCATCCACGACACAGGCGAAATTGTACGTCGGAGACTGGTCGGATTTGATCAGGACCTGATCCTTGATGAGGGCCGTGTCGAAAACGATCGAGCCGTGAATCATATCTTCGACCGACACCGTCTTCTGCGGCATTTTGTAGATGATCGCCCCAGAGCCGTCTTCGGCCAAATACGCCTTTCCGTCAGCCAAAAGCCGCTGAGCCAGGTCCCTGTAAATCTCGAACCTCTGGCTCTGATAATGCACCTCATCCCAGTCCAGGCCCAGCCACTTCAGGCTGAAGAGGATCTCGTCTAAGAATTCCTTCTTTGAACGCGCCTGGTCCGTATCCTCGATGCGAAGAATGAAGGACCCCTTGTTGGCGCGGGCGTAGAGCCAGTTAAACAGGCAGGTCCTGGCCCCGCCGATGTGCAGATATCCCGTCGGACTTGGCGCGAAACGAACTTTCATAAAGAAACCCTCTTTTGGTTTATTGTTTGAATTTCTGCGCGAAGAAAAATCCTTCCTCCAGCGCCCGTTTATTCAGATGAACAAGCTTCGGCTTGTGGGCCAGGGCCTCTTCAATGGACTTCTCCATCGTGGAAACGGAAATGATCTTTTTTAATCCCAGGTACACGCCGAGGCCGATCGTGTTGGCGACTTTTTCATTCTCAAGGCCGACCGCCATCTGCGTCAGGGGACAATTGACGACCTGAAGGCGGCGGGAAGTCCCCAGGCACTGGGCCAGGGATGAATTCACCAAAAGAAGGCCATTCGCCCTGAGGCTCGTCCGGAAACGCTGCAGGGAAGGTCCGTTCATGATGATCAGGGAGTCGGCTTTTTCGATGAAAGGCGAAGCGATGGGATCATCGGAGATCACGACCATGCAATGGGCCGTCCCCCCGCGGACCTCGGCCCCGTACGAGGGCAGCCAGGTCGCGTTCTTTCCTTCTTTGAGGGCCGATATGGCCAGGACCTTGCCCATGGCCATGATTCCCTGCCCTCCAAACCCCGCGCAAATAATCCTTTCAGTCATTTTTTAAAACCTTCCGCCGGCGGCGCTATTTCAGTTTCCCCAAAGGAAAATATCCGGTCATCTCTTCCTGGATCCAGCGGGCCGCCTCCGATGGGCTTTTGCTCCAATACGTCGGGCACATGGAAAGAACCTCGACAATGGAGAAACCCCTGTTTTCCATCTGGTTCATAAAAGCGTCTCGAATGGCCCGCCGGGCATTTTGCGCCTCTTTGGGCGAATGGACGCTGGTCCTTTCCACGGAATAAACGCCGGGCAAAAGGGCCAGCATCTCCGAAATCTTCAAAGGATAACCTTCCAGGGCGGCCTGGCGGCCCCGCGGTGTGGTCGCTGTTTTTTGGGACAACAGCGTTGTGGGCGCCATTTGCCCGCCGGTCATCCCGTAAACGGCGTTGTTGACGAAAATAACGGTCAGGTTCTCTCCGCGATTCGCGGCATGGATGGTCTCTGCCGTCCCGATGGCGGCCAGGTCGCCGTCTCCTTGATAGGTAAACACGATCTTCCCGGGATGCGTGCGCTTCAAGCCCGTGGCCACGGCCAAAGCCCGGCCATGCGCCGCCTCCGAACAATCCAGGCGCCAGTAATCATAGGCTATGACGGCGCAGCCGACGGGCGCCACGGCGATCGTCTGACCCTGGATCTGGAGTTCATCGACGACCTCGGCGACCATCCTGTGGATGATGCCGTGTCCGCATCCGGCGCAATAATGCGTCGGCGCGTCCCTTAACGTTTCAGGCCTGGCATAACGTCTTGTCATCGCCGCCCTTTCTCCCAAAGTTTAAGGATCGCCCCTTCCAGCTGGGATTCCGTAGGAATTCCGCCGCCGGAACGCCCGTAAAAACCCACCTGCGCGGCCCCGGCCACACTGAGACGGACATCCTCCACCATCTGGCCGTAGGACATCTCCGCGACCAGAAATTTTTTAACGCGGGCCGCCCTCTGCGCCAGATGGCGCGAAGGAAAAGGCCAAAGCGTCACCGGCCTGAACAAACCGATCTTCTTGCCTTTGGCCCTGAGCTTGCGCACGACGGATTCGGCGATGCGCGCCATGGAGCCGTAAGCCACGACAGCCAGCCGCGCGTCCTCCATCAAAAATTCGGCGAAGCGCGGTTCCCTGGCCTGGACCCGGAGGTATTTCTTCTGCAAAAAAAGATTGTGTTTTTCCACGTCCATGCGTTTCATATAAAGAGAACAGACAACATTCGGTTCGCGGCCCTGGCAGCCTGTCAATGCCCAGGGTTTTTCCACAAGAGGCAAGGGGCCTTGCGCGTCGTCAAGGGTCAAGCCTTCCATCATCTGGCCCAGGATGCCGTCGCTCAAAACCATCACGCACATTCGGTGGCGGTCCGCCAGTTCAAAGGCCAGCCGCGTCAGGTCATAGGACTCCTGGACGCTGGCAGGGGCCAGAACGATCAGGCGGTAATCCCCGTGCCCGCCGCCTTTGGTCGCCTGAAAATAATCCGACTGGGCGGGCCATATATTGCCCAATCCCGGGCCCGCCCGCATGACATTGATCACGACGGCCGGCAGCTGGGCTCCGGAAATGTAGGAAATTCCTTCCTGCTTGAGGCTGATGCCGGGCGAAGAAGAGCTGGTCATGGCGCGCGTGCCGCCGGCGGAAGCGCCGAAAACCATATTGATGGCGGCCAGTTCGGATTCCGACTGGATAAAGATCCCCCCTCGGGCCGGAAGTTCGGAGGCCATATACGCCGTCAACTCATTTTGGGGAGTGATCGGATACCCGGCGTAAAATTTCAGGCCGGCCCTGATGGCGGCCTCGCCCATCGCTTCGTTCCCGGAAAATAAGACCGTTTTTTTCATTTAAGGCTCGATGGTAATACAGCAATCCGGGCACATGACAAAACACATGCCGCACCCGACGCAATTCTCTTCGTCAATAACCACGGCCGGGAATACGCCGGCCTCATTCAAGACCGTGTCCGCCTTGAGGTTTTTCTTAGGGCACCAGATCAGGCACAGGTGACAACCTTTGCACCGTTTTTTGTTGATACGGACCTTGGACATTTTATCTTCCCAGGATCTCTTTGACCGCCAAGGCGATTGCCTGCGGTGTTAATCCATATTCCTGCAAAATCCCGGAGCGTTTGTCTGAGGCGATAAAACGGGAAGGCAGCCCCAGGCACTTGACCGGCTTTTCCTGGCCGCGCAAAGAACCTTCCTGCCGCAGCATTTCCGTGACAGCGCTTCCAAAACCGCCCGCCAGGACCCCTTCTTCGACCGTGACAAGACAACGTGATTTCCGATAGAGCTCCTGGATAAGGCTTTCGTCCAAGGGTTTGACAAAACGGGCGTTGACAACCGCAGCCCGGATGCCTTCGGCCAGCAACATTCCCGCGGCTTCACAGGCAAAGGCGACCATACTGCCTAAGGCCAGGATCGTCGCGTCAGGGCCCTGGACCCATACCTCAGACTTTCCCTGCCTCAGAGGCGTCAGAGGGTATTCCTGGCGGCGATAAGTGGCCGCATCCCTGGGATAACGGATAGCCACGGGCGTTTCCATGCCCTGGGCAAACGCGAGCATGGCCTCAAGGTCTTCCTTGTCCGCCGGGGCCATAACCGTCATATTCGGCAGATGCCTCAAATAAGCGATATCAAAAATCCCGTGGTGGGTGGGGCCATCTTCGCCCACAACCCCCGCCCTGTCCAAGCAAAAAACAATGCCGAGATTTTGCAGGCAGGCTTCTTCTATGATCTGATCATAAGCCCTCTGCAGAAACGTCGAATAGACGGCAACATAAGGCTTGAAGCCGGACTGGGCCAGGCCGGCCGCGAATCCCACGGCGTGCTGCTCGGAAATCCCGACGTCGAAAAACCGGTCAGGGAACCGTTCGGCGAACAGGGACAGCCCCGTGCCTTCGGGCATGGCCGCCGTAATGGCGACGATCTTTTCGTTTTTTTCCGCCAAGTCCACGAGGGCGCAGCCGAAGACATCCGTAAAGGAGGCCCTGGGCTTTTCGTCCCTGGCCAGGACTTTGCCGCTGACAATATCAAAACAGGCCGTGCCGTGAAAACGCACGGGCTGGTCTTCGGCGGGCGTGAATCCTTTGCCTTTTTTCGTCACGACATGCAAAAGAATCGGGCCCTTCAACAGGGCGATATTGCGCAGCGTGTCGACGAGAAGCCCGGTATTGTGTCCGTCGAGAGGGCCGAAATATTTAAAACCCATCTCCTCGAAAAAAATACCCGGGACGATCAGGCCTTTAAGCAATTCCTCGAACTTGTCGGTCAGCTTTTGAAGACGGGGCCCGATGCGGCCTAGCCTCTGGCTTAAAAACGCGTCCCGCGCGTCCTTAAAGCGGTTATAGATGGGTTTGGAGATGATTTTGTTAAGGTAGGTGCTCAAGGCGCCCACGCTGGGTGCGATGGCCATGTCGTTGGAATTCAAGATCACAAGCATATCCCGGCCCAGGTGCCCGGCGTGATTCAAGGCCTCGAAGCACATGCCGCCGGTCAGAGACCCGTCTCCGACGACAGCAATGACTTTTTCTTCGCCGCCCTTGAGGTCGCGCGCCACCGATTTTCCAAAGGCCAGCGACACGGCTGTGGAGCTATGGCCTGTGGTGAAAGGGTCGCAGACGGACTCAGTCCTGGAAGGAAACCCACTGACGCCGCCTTTTTGACGCAACGTGTCAAAACGCGCGTTTCGGCCGGTCAGGATCTTGTGGGCGTACGCCTGGTGCCCGACATCCCAGATGACCGTATCCCGCGGGACCTGAAAACAGTAGTGGATGGCGATGGCCAGCTCCACCACCCCCAGGCTTGAGGCCAGATGGCCTCCTGTCTTTGATGTCACGGAAACGATCCGCTGACGGATCTCCGCGGCGAGCTCAGGCAGTTTTTCCAAAGGGATTTTTTTCAGATCTTCCGGGGACCGGATATCTTCCAGCATCATGGATTTCAGTCTTCTTTGTCAAACGGCTTGATCTTGAGCTTGCCGTCTTTGGTCTTGGCAACGACCTCGATTTTTTTTCTCATGGAGTCCAGGGTTTTCAGGCAATCATCGGCCAATTTAACCCCTTCTTCAAATTTTTCAATGGATTTTTCCAAGGAGATCTTTTCAGAATGCAGATCGTCGATAAGTTTTTCCAGCTTTTTCAGGTTGTCTTCAAACCCCATGCGGTCCTCCTTTATCCTTTCCGGATCCGTCTTTCAAAAAGACCTCTTCCACCCGGCTGATAAAACCTCCCTCAGCCAGCCTTGTCCTCAATCTGTCGCCCGGGGCAAGGCCGGCGGCATTATGCACGACTTTCTTTCCGTCGGCGCTGGTCGTCACGCTATAGCCTCTCCTGAGAATCGCCAGCGGATTAAGCCCCTCCAGACGGCGGCAAAGGCTGTCTAACCCCAGGCGGCCTTCCTGAAATTTTTGAATGAGACATCGCCCCATCTCTTCAACCAGACTGTCCAAATGCTGCTCGTGCTGAGGCACGACATCCACCAGGCTGCGCCAGAGGTGGCGTAAAAAATGGTGGATCCTGTCTTCGAGTTCCTGGCGCGCCGGCATGACGATTTCCGCGGCTGCCGAAGGCGTGGGAGCCCTTCTATCCGCGACGAAATCGGCGATCGTCCAGTCTGTTTCATGCCCTATCGCCGAAACGACGGGAATTTCGGAAGATGCGATGGCGCGGGCCACGATCTCTTCGTTAAAACACCAGAGGTCTTCCAGGCTGCCTCCGCCGCGCGCCACAATAATGACATCCGTGGATTTCAATTCGTTCAACTCCCGGATCGCGCAGGCAATCTCCTGCGCGGCCCCCTCCCCCTGCACGCGGACCGGATTGAGAATGACGCGGGAGGCCGAAAAACGCCTTTCCAAAACATGAAGGATATCCCTGATGACAGCGCCTGTCGGCGACGTCACGATCCCTATCGCCCGGGGCAGAAAGGGCAGCGGCCTTTTGCGGCCTTCGTCAAACAGGCCCTCCTGGGCCAGCTTTGCCTTCAACTGCTCAAAGGCCAACTGCAGGGAGCCGGTGCCTTTCGGTTCAAGGGCCTGGATATAAAGCTGATACTGGCCGTCCCGCTCATACAGGCCGATCCGTCCACCCGCAACCACCGAGTCACCGTCTTTGGGCTGAAACTTCAACCGCAGACCGTTGTTTTTGAAAAGAACGCAGCGCAAAGAACTTTGAGCATCCTTCAGGCTGAAATAAAGATGGCCTGAGGAAGGCGCGCGCAGATTCGTGATTTCTCCCTGCACCCAGACTTCGGGAAAAACATTCTCCAGGACTTCCTTGATGTCGCGGGTAACCTCACTGACTGTCAGGATCCTGGTCTTCTTTCCTTCGGCTTGTATCTGCAAACTTCTCCTTGACCCGCTCGATGGCAATAGCCTTGCCTGTTTTTTCATCGACTTCGATGAGGGCGCCGCAGAGCCGCACGTCGCCTATGCCCAGCTCAAACCTTGTCGGCATGCCGGTCAAAAAGCGCTCTATGATCCTGTCTTTGTTGCGCCCGATGACCGAATCATACGGCCCGGTCATTCCGGCGTCCGTCAAATAGGCCGTGCCCTGGGGAAGGATCTGTTCGTCGGCGGTCTGAATATGCGTGTGCGTCCCCACCACCGCCGAAACCCGTCCATCCAAAAACCAGCCCATGGCCACCTTCTCGGAAGTGGCCTCGGCGTGCAAATCGACAAGAATGACGGGCGTTTCCTGCCGCAGGGTTTTGAGTTCCTCCTGCGCCACATGAAACGGGGACTCCACCATCGCGTCGATGAAAATTCTCCCCAAAAGGCAGACAACCCCGACCTTGACGCCCTGCTGCGTCGTAAAAACCGCCGAACCGTGCCCCGGCGTCATTTTGGGAAAATTCAGGGGCCTCAGGATATAAGGCTGCGTGTGCAGGAGTTCGATCACATCCGGCCTCCTCCACACGTGGTCTCCGGACGTCAGGACGTCGCATCCGGACTGAAACAGGTCCCTGGCAACGCGCGGCGTGATGCCGGAACCTCCGGCGGCGTTTTCGGCGTTGGCGATGACCACATCAATGCCGTGTTTCCGGCGAAGGCCGGGCACCAGGGCCTTGACCGCGCGCCGTCCCGGCGAACCCACAATATCCCCGATGAATAATATTTTCATAAAAATCACTGTTGAGTTCATTGAGTTTTTTGTTTGTTGACTTTAAACCCAACAAACTCTGGAACTCTATAAACTTTGGTTATTTTGCGTATTCAATGGCCCTGGTTTCCCGGATCACCGTGACCTTGATCTGGCCCGGATACTCCATGCCTTCTTCGATCTTCTTGCGGATGTCGCGCGCCAGGACTGTTGTCTCCCCGTCATTGATCTTCTCGGGCTGCACGATCACGCGGATTTCGCGGCCGGCCTGGATGGCAAAAGCCTTTTCCACCCCTTTGAAAACATTGGCGATGGATTCCAGCTTATCCAGTCTCTTGACATACGTTTCCAGGGTTTCCCTGCGGGCGCCCGGGCGTGCCGCGCTGATGGCATCGGCGGCCACGGCCAGGACTCCGTAAAGGCTCGTTTTTTCCACTTCTTCATGGTGCGCTTCAATGCCCAGGACCACGATGTCGTTTTCGCCGAACTTGCGCGCCATTTCCGCGCCCAGCCTGGCGTGGGTGCCTTCGATCTGCTGGTCCAGCGCCTTTCCGATGTCATGAAGGATGCCGATGCGGCGGCCCACCTTGGAATCCAGGCCGAGCTCATCCGCCATCACGCCCATCAAAAGCGCCACCTCTTTGGAATGCTGCAGGGCGTTCTGGCCGAAGCTGGTCCTGTATTTCAGGCGTCCGATCATCCTGACCAATTCCGGATGAATCCCGTGGACGCCGATATCAAAAAGGACCTTCTCGCCTTCCTCCTTGATCTTGGCCTCCATTTCCTTCTTGACCTTTTCGACGACCTCCTCGATGCGCCCGGGGTGAATGCGGCCGTCGGAGATCAATCTCTCCAAAGACACCCTTGCGATCTCGCGGCGCACGGGGTCAAAACCGGAAAGCATGACCGCCTCCGGCGTGTCGTCAATGATCACATCGATGCCTGTCGCCATCTCAAAGGCCCTGATATTGCGGCCTTCGCGGCCGATAATGCGGCCTTTCATTTCATCCGAAGGAAGCGACACGAGGCTCACCGTCGATTCGACGGCGTGCTCAACCGCGCATCTCTGGATGGCGTGGGCGACAATCTCCCCGGCCTTCTTATCGGACGTTTCCTTGATCTCATCCTCGGCCTTCTTGATGAGAATGGCCTTCTCGCGGTTCAATTCCCCGTCCAGGCGGGACAGCAAAAGCACCTTGGCTTCTTCCGGCGACATGTTGGAAATCTTATGGAGCCGCTCTTTTTCTTCCGCCAAAATCTTGTTCAGCTCGTCCTCTTTCGATTTGACGGCCTCTTCCTGGTTTTTGATGTGCCGCAGCTTCTCGTCCAGCTCGCGTTCCTTCTTCTCCAGAAGGTCGACTCTTCTGTCAAGATTCGCCTCTCTTTGAGACATGCGCTTCTCAAGGCCGGCGATCTCATCCCGGCGCTCCTTGGTCTCTTTTTCAAAATCCTGCCGCATCCGCAGCAACTGGTCTTTGGCGTTGAGGTCCGCTTCCTTGCGGATCGTCTCGGCTTCCCGGCGGGCGTCATCCGTAATGGCCTTGGCCTGCAGGGCGGCGCTTTTTATTTTCTGCTCCCCCATGGTTTTTTTCAGGAGAAAAAACAAGAAAAGCAGGATAGCTCCTGCCACGGTAAAAACAGCGATGATGATCATGATATTGCTGATATTAGACATCCTTGGTACCTCCTATAGTCAACCCGCGAAACAGGCGGGATTCACGGCCGGCGGAGCCGGCCCCATTCTTTCCAAATGACGTTCAGGCAAAAAGGACAGTCGCGACGGAGAGATCGTGAGGTTCCAGCGGCGGGAAATCTTCAATCATCTGGAAATCAAAAGCAAGGCCGACGGTAGGGACGTCTTTGGGCAGGCGGCTTAAAAATCTGTCATAATATCCGTGTCCCCTGCCCAGACGGTTCCCGGCGCGGTCAAAGGCCAGGCCGGGCACAACAACCAGATCTATGGTCTCCAGCGGGAGAGGGCGGATATAATCTTTCTTGGGGTGGCAGATGCCGAAAGGGCCGCAGGCGAGTTCCTTGTCAAAATCCTTCAGCAGGGACGGAATGATCTGCCGCCCCTCCCTCTGGATCACGGGAACCGCGACCCTCTTGCCTTGCTTGATGCAATCTTTGATCATCCTCACGGTATCAACTTCATCGTCTAGAGAAAGATAAAACAGGATCGTTTTTGCCTTCAGGAATTCCTTCAGAGCAAAAAGTTTTTTTTTGATCTCTGAACTCTTCTTGGATCTGTCTTCCTCCTTATGGTCTTTAAGCTTCCTGAGAAGCTCTTTCCGGATTCTTTTCTTTTTTTCCTGGATCATGACAAAACTAGGATTTTTCCTGCTTTTTGTTGTAGTCTTCGATGGCCGCGCGAAGGGCCTCTTCGGCCAGCACAGAGCAATGCATCTTGACCTTCGGGAGGCCGCCGAGGGCCTCGGCCACGGCCTTATTGGAGACCTGGAGGGCTTCTTCTATGGTCTTACCCTTGACCAGATCCGTCACCATGGAGCTGGTCGCGATCGCCGCCCCGCATCCAAAGGTTTTGAATTTCGCGTCCACAATGCGGCCGCCCTCTACCTTAATATAGAGGCGCATGATGTCTCCGCAGACAGGATTACCGACATTACCTATGCCGTTGGCTCCTGGCAATTCCCCGACATTGTGCGGGTTCATGAAGTGTTCCATGACCTTCTGACTATACTGTTTTTCGTCCATAAGACCCTCTTCTTTGCCTCAAAACCCGCCTTCAAACCCTCTTTTGGCACAAACAGGATAACATCTGTAATGTACCTTATTAAACTAACACAGTCTTCGGCGGCTGTCAATCTCGCTTGCCGTCAAACAGAAACATCAGCGGCCGGCTTTGCGGATTTCCGAAAATCCCTGGGCGCCCTTATTTTTTTCATAAGTTCAATGTTTCCTTTATCTTTCATCTCTTTGTATATCAAAACCCAGGCGCAATCCCGCTGCCTGTCCACTTCGCACTTACCCTTGGACTGGCCCCCGCAAGGACCGTTCCTCAAAGATTTGCTGCAGCGGGTCACCGGGCAAATGCCCGCGGTCATATCCAGAAGACATTCCCCGCAAGCGCTGCAGACCTCCCGGAACGTTCCATCCGGATTAACAAGGGCGGCAAAAAGACTGTCGCAGCCCGCAAATACATCCAAGGGCACCCTGTTGTTGTTCTTGACGCACTGGACGCCTGACCCGCAGGCCAGAACAAGGATTGCGTCGCTTTTTTTAAGAGAAACCGTATTTTTGGCAAAAGCGGCCTTGGCCTGCGCGCTGACACAGGCGGTATCCGGCACCACCCATCCGGTCACTTCTTTTCCCCGGGCCCTTAAAAGATCGGCCATCCGAACGACCTCAGGCTCTCCTCCTGTCCTGCAGGTGGTCGCGCAATCTCCGCACCCGACGATAAAAATACGCTTTTTGGAGGACAAAAGTTTCAGGACATCCTCATCGGTTTTTTTTCTGGTGATGATCATCGGTCTTCTCCATAGAGTTCTTTCAGCCTCTCCTTGATCTTCTTTTCATAGCCGGAATCCTGCGGCTCATAGAAGCGGATCTTCTTCATCATATAGTCCTGCCTGACAAAATGACGGGGATAGTCGTGAGGATACTTGTAACCTTCCCCGCGCTTGATCTTTTCAGCCCCCGGATAATGCGTGTCCCTCAGATGCGAAGGCACGGGCTGCATTTGTCCGCGGTCCGCTTCTTTGAGCGCCCTCTCGATGCCCAGATAAGCGGCGTTGGATTTGGGCGCGCAGGCCACATAGAGGGCGGCCTGGGCCAGCGGGATACGGGCCTCCGGCATGCCGATGAATTCGCAAACGCTGAACGCCGCCTGGGCCAGAACAAGGGCCTGCGGATCGGCGTTTCCCACGTCCTCAGCCGCGCAAATACAGACGCGCCTGGCGATGAAACGCGGGTCTTCCCCGCCGTAAATCATCTTCGCCAGCCAATACAGGGTCGCGTCCGGATCTGACCCCCGCATGGATTTGATAAAAGCGGATATCGTATCGTAGTGCTCGTCTTCTCCCCGGTCATAAAGGATCGACTTTTTCTGGACGGATTCTTCCGCGTCCTTCAAGGTCAATACGGCCGCGCCCTTGTGGCGCGCTTTACTTTTGACGCTGATTTCCAGGGCGTTGAGAGCGCGCCTGGCGTCGCCTTGGCTTATGTCCGCCAGAAATTTAAGGGCCTCGGGCTCCGCCTTGATGTCAAATTCTCCCAACCCTTTTTCGGCATCCTGCAGGGCGCGCTGAAGGATCCGCAAAAGAGATTCTTTTGTCAACGGCTTGAATTCGAAAATAAGGGAGCGCGAAACCAGGGGCGTGGTCAGGGCAAAAAAGGGATTTTGGGCGGTTGCTCCGATCAGCGTGACGCTGCCGTCTTCGATATCGGGCATCAGGACGTCCTGCTGGGATTTGCTGAACCGGTGGATCTCGTCGATAAACAGGATAGTCTTAAGGCCGGCCGCCTGCCGCCTCACTTTGGCCTGCCGGATGACACGGCGCAATTCCGCGACATTGGAAGTCACGGCATTCAAAGGTTCGAAATGGGAGCGGGTCGCTTGGGCGATGCAGCGCGCCAGCGTGGTCTTGCCGGTGCCTGGCGGCCCGAAAAAAACAACAGAAGCCAGGCTATCGGCTTCGATGGCTTTTCTCAAAAGGGAATCCGGACCCAAAATATGCGCCTGGCCGACAAATTCATTGAGGGCCTGCGGCCTCATGCGGCTGGCCAGAGGCTCGTGGCTGGGAACGGCTTGCTGCGCTTTTGATTTTTCTTTGGGGAAAAGGTCGGAGGGCTCGATGGAGTTTTTTTGTTTCTTGGGCATATCTATGTCAATTTATGAAAACGCGCAGGAGAAACTCTTGAAAAGGAATAAGTCGCTCACCCCGCTTCGTTTCACTTCGCGGGATATCGCTGAATCCTACATTAAGGAGCTCAAAAAAAATCCCCACGATACCGTCAGCTAGGTGGTCTGAACCCATGATTCAGGTGGGTGTCCTCTCCAGCTGCCCGCAGGCAGACTGGAAGCTGGACTCCCTTTTGATTGGTGTTGGTTCAACAATCATCAATCACCGACGAGTACCGCAGGGAAATCTCTTTTCACCAAGTTGATTATACCACAGTCCCTGCGGTCAATCAAGGTCCGGCGATGACGCCTGACGCGGGGTTTAACGAGGAAAGCCCTATCGCAGGGTCAGGGAAAGCTCTTGCGTCAAAGCGT
>JBAZMA010000012.1:0-55306 GCA_041649995.1 Candidatus Omnitrophota bacterium
CAGGACATTGAACGCCGATATTCAGCTGGAGGCTTATTATTTTAAATAACAAGGCGAAAATATTTCCGCTGACCGGAGCGTTTGTTGGAGCGGCCCTGTTTTTTGGGATGGGTAACTTTTCTGCTTTTTCCCAGGAGGCCGAGGAAGCTCCTGAGGATTCCCAGCAGGAAGCGCCTGAGCAGGAACCGGAATTCCTGAATTTTTCGGATCCTTTTGAACCGTCGCTGCCCGCCCTCCAGCCGGAAATGCCGCAGGAGGTGCTGGAGGAGGGGCCGGATGAACCGCAGGGAGAAATCGTCCCTCCGGCTTTGACGGTCAAGGGGACCGTCTGGGGGACAAAGCAGCCGCGGGCCATCATCAACGACGGGATTTATGGGGAAGGGGACATGATTGCGGGTACGGATGCCAGGGTTTTAAGGATCAATGAGACCGGTATCCTTTATGAATATCAAACCAAAAAGTTTCTGATGAAAAGATCAGAATGGAGCGGTGTCGGCAAGGAGGCCACATGAATGTCGTGATCAGGCAATCCCTGGTATTGCTGATGGTTGCAGCGGCGCTTTCAGCTTTCCCCGCAGTCCCCGGTCATGCGGAATTTGATTTTTACGCCAATGATCTGATCGGCAAGGAGTCCTACAGGCGGATTTCCATGGATTTTCAGGACGCCAGCCTCAAAACGGTCCTGAAGATCTTTTCCGAGCAGGCCGGTTTGAATTTCATCGCGGCCCAGAATGTCCAGGACAGGCAAGTGACCCTCTTTTTGAAGGACGTGCCGCTCCAGGAAGCCCTCAACAAGATCATGGCCGCCAACAATCTGACGTATGACCTGGATCCCGCCGGAAATATTTTTGTCGTCAAGGAATGGGGCCGGCCGGATGTGGAGACCGTCACAAAAATATTCCCTCTCAAATACACGCGCCTGCAGGGCTCGCGCATGGCGACGGCCATCGACAATGGGGCCACGGCTGCCAGTTCGGCGGATGCCGGCACAGCGGATAGCGGCGGGGGAGGCGGGGCTGCGGGCGGAGGAGAAGCAGGGGGCACCACAGGAGGCATCGAGGAATCCATCAAATCGGTCTTAACGACGAACGGCAAGGTGGCCGTGGATTTTCGCACCAACAGCCTGATCATAACGGATATTCCTTCCCAGTTCGGGATCATTGAGAAACTGATCGCTCTTCTGGACACCCTTACGCCTCAGATCATGATCGAGGTGGAGATGCTCGATGTTTCCAAGAGGACGATCGATGAGATGGGTTTTGATACGACGTCGAGCCTCATGAAACTGACGGGCGGCAGCACCCAGACCAAATTTCCTAATTTCATGGCGGATGGAGACGTCATCACACCGTCAGAGTTTACTTACGGGACACTGGGGGCCGATGTTTTCACGGCGGTCCTGGATCTTTTGACGACCGACACGCGCACAAAGTTTCTGGCCAGGCCGAGGATCCTCACTTTGAGCAATGAAACGGCCTTTATCAAGATTACGACGAGCGAGGCGATCGGCCAGAACACGGTGACGAGCTCTTCGGAAGGAACGGCGACGAGCACGGTCGAGGCCGAACGCGTGGAAACCGGTGTTTCGCTGAAGGTCACGCCGCAGGTGGATATGGATACAGGGATCGTGACTATGTTCGTCCAGCCTTCTGTCGCCGAGGCCAAGGCCGGGGCCACGTTTGCCAACACGACCTATAAAGATCCTGAGGTCAGGACATCCGCCTCGACGCTTCGCGTCAAAAGCGGGGAAACGATCGTCGTGGGCGGCCTGATCCGCAACAAGGAAGAAGTGACGGTTAAAAAGATCCCGTTTTTCGGGGACATCCCCCTTGTGGGCGCGTTTTTCCGGCACAAGGATTCCACGATCGAGGACCGGGAATTGATTGTGTTCATTACTCCGCATGTCCTGGATTATAAAGACGCCGTGACGCTCGCCAAGGGCGGACAGATCGCGCCGACTTTGTCATTCCGGTCTCACCGGGAGCAGGCCACGCCTGTGGCCCGCAGGGAAGAGGTGGACAACATGCTGGAGAGGTGGGAGAACTAAAACCCATGGCAAGACCGTATTTGAAATTAGGGGAGATCCTTGTCAAGGAAGGGATCATCTCGCAGGGGCAGCTGGAAGAGGTCATAAAAACCCAGGCCAAGGAGGGCGGCCGGTTCGGCGAAATTTTGCTGAAAATGGGCTTTGCCACCGAGGAAGACGTGGTTGTGGCCCTTGGGAAACAGCTGAATCTTCCCTATGTGTCCATGGGCAGCGGCCTCCTGAAGCCGGTTATCGACCAGAACCTGGACCTGCTCATCCCCAAGGAATTCGCCATCAAGAATTCCGTTCTGCCTCTTTCCAAAAACCTGAATTCCCTGACGTGCGCGATCATCGATCCCCTCGACGTCATCCTCATTGACAATTTGCGCAAGGTCACGAACTGCGAGATCAATCCGGTGATCGCGACCAAGACGGAGATTCATAAAGCGATCGAGGATTTCTACGGCAAGAGGGACATCCTGAAGGCGGCGGTCAAGGAATCCTATTCCATGACCGATGAGTTTCAGCCTTCGGTGGAGCTGGACGCCGAAGAATTGAGCATCGACCGGCTGATCGCCAGGGCCGAAGAAGCGCCGGTCGTCAAACTGGTGGATCTGATCATTAAACAGGCCATCGACGAGCGCGCTTCCGATATTCACATTGAGCCTTTCAAAGAGAAGATCAGCCTGCGTTACAGGATCGACGGCACGCTCCATGAGATCCCCCCGCCGGCCAAGCACCTGCATTTGCCCATTGTTTCCAGGATCAAGATCCTTTCCAAACTCGATATCGCCGAAAAGAGGCTGCCGCAGGACGGCGGTTTTTCCGTTCGTTTTGAAGGGCGTTCCATCGATATGCGTATTTCCGTCATGCCCACGGTTTATGGCGAGAAGATCGTTATGCGTATTCTGGACAAGGAGGGCGTGAGCCTGGACCTGGCGCAGATGGGTTTTATTCCGTCCCAGCTGGAGTTTTTTCGCAAGGCCATCCGGGCGCCGTATGGGTTGATCTTTATGACCGGGCCCACAGGCAGCGGAAAATCCACCAGCCTTTACGCCGCGCTTTCGGAAATCAAATCGCCGACGAAAAATATCGTGACGGTCGAAGACCCCGTGGAATACCATCTGGAAGGGATCAACCAGGTCCAGATCAAGCCGGAGATCGGCCTGACGTTTGCCTCAGCCCTGAGATCGTTTCTCCGCCAGGACCCGGATATCATGATGGTCGGGGAGGTCAGAGACCTGGAAACAGCGCAGATCTGCGTCCGCTCCGCCCTGACGGGCCATCTGGTTTTGAGCACGCTCCACACCAATGACGCGCCTTCGGCGATCACGCGCCTCATCGATATCGGGGTCGAATCCTACCTCCTGATGCCCTCTTTGATTTTGATTGTGGCCCAGCGCCTGGTCAGGCGGCTATGCCTGGATTGCAAAGAGGCCTATGAGCCGTCGGCGGAGGAGAAGACCCGCTTTAATCTCAACACGGATTTGATCTATCGCGCCAAAGGCTGCGACAAGTGCAACCATATCGGGTATAAAAAACGGACCTGTATTTCCGAGGTTTTGTATATTGACGATGAAATGAGGGAGCATATCGCCACAGGAGTGAGCGCCCAGCAGATCAAGAAGCTTGCCAGCAGCAAGGGGATGATGACCCTTTATCAGAGCGGTTTGAAGAAAGTGGAAGAGGGGATCACGTCCCTGGAAGAAGCCCTGAGCGCGACCATCGGAGTCGATTAATGCCTAAGTTTTCCTATATCAGCCGTAAGGCCAGCGGAGAAAAAGAGGTCGGCGTCATCGAAGGCGCGGGCCAGGACGAGGTCGTCGCGCAGCTGCAGCGTAAGGGGCTGATCGTGACATCCATCATTCCGTTTGACGTCGGCCGTAAAGAGTCCCAGGACGGCCCTGACGGCAAGGTCGTCAAGAAGCAGTTGACGCACAACGGCATAAATGCCAATGACATGGTGCTTTTTGCCCGGCAGCTGGCCATGCTTTTGGGGGCAGGCGTCAGCCTTTTGCGGGCCCTGGATGTCATCTCCAAACAGGTTGACAGCAGGAAGCTTCACGACATCATTACCCAGGTGGGCCAGGACATGGAGGCGGGCCGCACCCTGAGAGATTCTCTCGCGAAATTTCCGGATGTTTTTTCGCCCCTGTGGCTTAATTTGATCGAAACGGGTGAGGCCAGCGGTAATCTGCCCATGGTGCTTGAGAGGCTGGCGTATTATCTGGAAGAGTCGGCCAGTTTCAAGAGGAAGATCATTTCCGCCATGCTTTATCCGGGCATCCTGCTCTTCGTGTCGGTTTCCGCCGTTTTCTTTTTCGTCATTAAGATCGTTCCCACGTTTTCCAACATCCTTGTGAATTTCGGCGTGGAATTGCCTCTGCCCACGCGAATGCTGATCGGGTTGAGCGATCTTTTGACAAAGAACCTCCTGTGGCTTGCCATGGGCGTGGCCGGCTTCGTTTTTCTCTACAGGCACATGAAGAGCCGTCCGCCTTTTGACAGGATCCTGGAACGGGTGTTTTTCAGGATTCCCATTTATGGAGAATTCCTTCGTTTCATGCTGTTGGAGCGTTTCGCGACCACGATGTCCATTTTGATCGAAAGCGGGGTTCCGATCCTTTACGCCCTTGAGATTTCCGAGCGAAGCGCGGGATCCATCCGGATGGCTGAGGCCATCGGCTATATCAAAAGAAACGTTAAGGAAGGGCGCAGCATGGCCGCTCCCATGGACAGGAGCGAATTCTTTACGCCCATGGTTGTTCAGATGGTGGCGATCGGCGAAGAGATCGGAGAATTGTCCAACATGCTCAAGCGCATCGCCAAATACTATCAGGATTACCTGGAAACTTTTGTGGCTCGGCTGGCGACCATTTTCGAGCCTTTGATGATCGTTTTCATCGGCATCATCATCGGCGCCATGGTCATTTCCATCTTTTTGCCGATCTTCAGCATCGCCTTCATGAAGACGGGATAATTTTTTCATAAGTTACTTGACGGATATGGGTTAACATGTTAATATCCTTTTAATCCTGGATATAATCCGTTTTTATATAAATTAATTTTTTACTAAAAGGAGGGGCAGATTATGGTTTTCGGAAAGAAGAGAAGTGGTTTTACGCTGTTGGAACTTATCATCGTCATCGTCGTTATCGGTATCCTGGCGTCTATCGCTTTGCCGAGATACATCAGGATCGCGGAAAAGGGCCGCGTGGCGGAAGCCAAGAACATGCTGTCTTCCATCCGCAGCGCCAATATGCGCTATGCCGCTCAATGGAATGCCTATACCAACAACATCAGCCGTATCGATGTGAACCTGCCGAGCCCGAAGTTCTTCAACTGTTCGCCGATTGCCGCAGCCAACGTCAGCTCGGAAACCCAGCAGATCGCCGGTTGCCGTCGCACAGCGATCGATAACCCGGGGATGGGTTCTTACTGGATCAACATCACCATGGGTGGTAATATTTCGTCTGATACCACAGGCTCGACCGTTTTGTAATTGTTTTTTATTCGTTTTCCAAGACTCCGGCGATCGGCTTTTGAAGTCATCGCCGGAGTTTTTGTTTGCGCTCGTTATGTCCTTTGTACGGACTTATAGACCGGCCAGATTATGATGAACCTGATTTTCGTCCTGACGACAGAATGCCAGTTGTCCTGTCCCCATTGTCTCCGAGGCGAGGTCGGGCCCCAACACCTGTCATTTGAAGTCTTCCGCAAGGCCATAGAGGGCGCCAGGCCTTACGGCATAGAGAACGTGCATTTGACAGGGGGCGAGCCTTTTCTCTACAGGCAATTGGGTGAGGTTTTCGCGTATGCCGAGCGGGAGCGGTTGTCTTTGACATTTTCCACCAACGGCCTTCTTCTGTTTGAGCACGAAGAGCTTTTGAAAAAGTACAGGAACGTGATCAGGATGCTTCATGTGAGCGTGGAAAGCCCAAAACCGCAGGTGTATGAGGCTGTCAGGGGGAAGGGCCATTTTAAGGCTGTGTGTGAGGCCTTGAAATTCTGCCGCCGTCTGAGGATCCCGTTTTCGGTTTTGTGTTGCGTGAGCCGGATCAATAAGGATGAGGCCGGCCCCTTGATCCGGTTTGCCAGGAAGCAGAAGGCCGCTTTTGCCGTTTTTACCACAGTCCTGCCTTGCGGCCGCGCGAGGAAAAACGGGGTTGAATTATCCGAGCCTGAACGCAGGCTTTTGCTGGATGAATTGTTGAAGCGTCAGAGTGTTCATGCCTTTGATCCGCTGAATATTTTTTCTCTTCCTGTTCATATCGGAGAACCGGTGTTTGCCTCAGACCGGCAGGCGATCATGTGCTCGAACCAGGGCCTGCGCAACCTGACCGTGGATGTGGACGGAAAGCTCCATTTTTGCTGTTTTTTGACGGTCTATGGATTGAGCCCGGAGGCGGAAAGCCGGATAAAAATCGTGTCTTTGCTGGATCATGATTTTGACGAGGCCTACGGGGAGTTTGTCCGGCAGATGGGATTTTTTTGCCAGGGGCGCCTGGCGGATCTTAAGGCCGCGGCCGATAAGGACAGCCTGGATTTCAACAGCTGTTTTTACTGTCACAAAAAACTGGGTTTGTGAATTTGCGGATCTGAAGGAAAGGGGGTTCTTTTTGAAGACAAAAGGTTTTACGCTGATAGAAATGATGATGGTTGTGGTGATTGTCGGTATTCTGGCTTCCATGGCTCTCGCCCGTTATATCCGCGTCGTCGAAAAGGGCAGGTCGTCTGAGGCCCGCCATATCCTGGGATTGATCAGGGATTCGGAGCTCGCTTATTATGTCGAATGGGACGGTTACACGAACAATTTCGCAACTCTGGGGCTGGCGCTTCCGGGCGGTTCCTGTAACGGGTCGTATCATTTCCGTTATGCTATTACGGGCGCGCCCGCGTCTTTTACGGCCACAGCCACCCGATGCACCAGCGGCGGCAAGTCTCCCAACGCGCAGACGAGTTTTGTCTTGAATATTACCCCTGCCGGCGTTCTTAACGGAACGGGTGGATTTGTGTAATCGAGCCAAGTCGATTGTTTCAAAGCGTTTGTTGTGATAAAATAGGAACACATATGAAAAACAAAATCTTTTTTCCAGGACGATTCGGATTTACGTTAATTGAAGTCATGGTCGTTGTGGTTATCATCGGTATCCTGGCCGGCGTGTCCGCTGTGAGTTATCGCAATACCCGCGAAAAAGCCCTGGACAGGGAGGCTGTGGCCGCTCTTCGCCTGATCCGGGCCGGGGAACGGCAATATTACGCGCGCATGGAGAGGTTTTGGCCTGCCGGGTCTAATATCACCAATATCGCGCATATCAACGGGAACCTTTCCATTGATCTTCGCACCGGTGTCTGGAATTATTCCGTGCAATCCAATTCCGGGGGCTCGACATTTTCATCCAATGCCCGCAGGCTTTCCAGGACATGGACTATTACGAGCGCCAACAGTAATCCCGCATGCACTGGGTCCTGCGTGTAAGCCGATTTGAGGAGACGGGATCTTTTATGATGAAGGAACAATCTCCGAAGATGCATCCGGCCGCGGCGCTGCGTTTTCACAAGGGTTTCACGATGATGGAGATCCTTGTGTCCATGATGATTTTGGCCCTTTTGGCAGCGGGTTTTTTCAGCGTGGCTGTGTCCGGCAGGAATCTCACCTGGCGTTCCAGGATGCGGTTTTTGGCTTCAGAGATCGCCCGGCACAGGCTGGAGGAATTAAGATTCCATGTCCGCGCGGACACCTGGAGCAATACGAGCAATCCCCTGTATCCTACCGGGACCTGGTCCACGTGGGTGGCGGCCCCGGAAAACTCCTTGTTTCAGACGCGGCGTTTTGTGGGCACGATGGGGACCTTTCAATGCCGCAATGTAACCGTACAGGTGAGATGGAATGAATCAGGCATTTAAAAAAGAGGGGGGAATGACCCTTGTGGAACTGGTCCTTGCCCTTGTGCTTTTGAACGTCATTATTTTGACGGGAATTTCCATGGAATTCGGGACGAGGCGCATCCTGTCTTCCACAGACCTGGAGGCGCAGCTTCTTGGGGAGCTCTCGCCCATCCTGACCCGTATTTCCAGGGACATCAGCCGCGGGATCGGACAGTTTAACGTCTCGCCTTACGGGTCAACTCCTGTGGGAGGATGCAGTCCTACCTTGCGGATTTTGACGGATTCCAACGGGAATGGTGTTGTCGATGTCGGGACGGATATCACGGTCGCCTACGGTTACAGAAATTCGGCCCACGAAATGAGATATTTTCCGAATGTCGCGTCTCCCTCTTACAGTGTTTTATCGGACAGGATCAGTTCATTTTCCGTTTCGTATAACGCGACATCCGGGCAGGTGAGATTTGCCATCGGGGCCAGGATCAATGCCTCCACGGGTGTCAATTTGACCAATCCGGAGATCATTGTTAATTCCAGCGGTCAGTTCCGCGGTTCCTCTTTTCATTAGTTTTTTTCCTTAAATTTGGGGCAGTAGCTCAGCTGGGAGAGCATCACGTTCGCAACGTGGGGGTCGTGGGTTCGAATCCCATCTGCTCCACCAATTTTTTGCGACAGAGCAAAAAATTGGTGGATGCCGGGATAAGCGTCGCGAAGCGATAAGCTGAGCAGCTTAACCCGGCGCCACCACCGCCAAAGTGTTTTGCGCCAGAGCAAAAAATTGGTGGATGCCGGGATCCCGTTTCACGGGATATCGCCGGCATGAAATTAATGTGCTTATAAGCGTCCCCGAAGGGGATAAGCTAAAGCAGCTTAGCCCGGCGCCACCGCCAAAGTGTTTTGCGCCAGAGCAAAAAATTGGTTCTTTTTTTAGAGGTAACGTCAAATCCTCGGCATGAACATACGTCTGTTTAGACCCCTCCTTTTTCTTGCATCCTTGTGCCTTTTGATATTTGCCCTGCATCTGCATTCCGTTCTTGCCTCTGAAAAACCGCATCAGGCCTCTTATTATCAGAAGCTGGAAAACAAGATCGTTCAGTGCCTGCTTTGTCCCAGACAATGCGTGATTTCCGACAAGCAGAGAGGGTTTTGCGGCGTCAGGGAAAATCAGGGGGGAGAGCTTTATACCCTTGTTTACGGAAAGCCCTGCTCTTTACACCTGGACCCTATTGAGAAAAAACCTCTGTTCCATGTCCTCCCCGGCGCCAGGACCTTTTCCCTGGCAACGGTCGGATGCAATCTTAAGTGTAAATTTTGCCAGAATTGGCAGATCTCGCAGGCTTCGGTCGAAGACGTGGCCGTGTTGAGCCTGAGCCCAGAACAGGTGGTTGAAAAAGCCAGGGAAAGCGGAGCCCCGGTTATTGCCTATACCTATACCGAGCCGACGGTTTTTTATGAATATATGTTTGATATCGCCCGGCTTGCCAGGAAGGCGGGTTTAAAAAATGTCATGCATTCGGCGGGGTTCATCAACGAAGAGCCCTTGCGCAAGCTCTGCCCTTATCTGGATGCCGCCAATATCGATCTCAAGGGCTTTAGCGAAAAATTTTACTCCCAGATGACGCTGGGCAGGCTAGAGGATGTTTTGAGGACGCTTGAGATCCTCAAAAGCGAAGGCGTTTGGGTCGAGGTGACAAATCTTCTTATTCCCGGGGTTAATGACAGCCCTGAGGAGATCCGTAAACTCAGCCGATGGATCGCCACACGCCTGGGACCAGAGACACCTCTGCATTTTTCGAGATTTTGGCCGCTTCATAAGCTCCTGCATTTGTCTCCGACCCCGGTTTCGGCGCTGCGCATGGCGAAAAAGATCGCCCAGGAGGAGGGTTTGATGTATGTTTACATCGGCAACGTGCCCGGCACAGAGGATGAGGATACCCTCTGTCCCCGATGTCAGGCCAAGGTCGTTGACCGCGCCTCTTATGTCATTACTTCGCTCCATGTTGTGGAAGGAAAATGCGGGCATTGCGGCGCGCCGCTGGAAGGGATTTGGGAATAAGAATGATTCGGCGACTCGGGTCTTTAGAGACCTGAATTCCGAAGACTGAAATCAGAAGTCAGAAAGACCAAAGGATGACGGACGAAAAAATTAAGAATGAAGAATGGCCAGTCAGTAAGAAGCAATTAGTGTTTTTTCTATGAAAAAATATATAATACTTTTGATTTCTTTCTTCAGAAGATCCATTTTTATTTGCGGTATTTCGTTCTTCATTCTTCATTTTTCGTTTTCCATTGCTTTTGCAGGGAGGGTCAAAGAGCCCAATGTCGCGGGAACGTTTTATCCTTCTGACGCCGATGAACTTTCTTCCCGGATCGAGGAATATCTTAAGGACGCCGGACCTGTTTCGCTGGAAGGCGAACCTCTTGTCCTGATCGTTCCGCACGCCGGTTACGTCTATTCCGGCCCGGTGGCCGCTTACGCATACAAGGTTTTGCAGGGGAAATCCTTTGATCTGGTCGTTGTTCTTGCCGCCAGTCATTTCTATCCTTTTCGCGGGGCTTCTGGTTATGGGGAAGGATTTTTCAGGACGCCTCTGGGCCTTCTGGAGGTTGACAGCGAGGCGGCCGGGGAATTCCTTGATTACGGACAAGGGCTGATTGTTGAGAGGCCGGGATATTTTGAGCGCGAGCACTCCATTGAAGTGGAACTTCCGTTTCTCCAGAAGGTCCTGCCCGCGGGTTTTAAGATCCTGCCCATTGTCATGGGGGAGATGACTTATGAACAGTGCGGCGAGCTGGCAGGCGCGCTGGTCCGGCTTTCGCAAACGCGCAGGGTCCTTGTGGTCGCAAGCACGGATTTGTCCCATTACAAAAGTTATCAGGAGGCTCAAAGATACGACTCAAGGACCGTGGATTTTCTAAAAGCCATGGATTCCCGGGGCTTGTGGGATTCCGTGGCCGGCAGCGGATGGAATGTTTGCGGCGTTCGCCCTGTCGTGACATCATTGTTATACGCCAAGAAGCTGGGGGAGGAGAAGATGGTGATCCTCAAATACGCGAATTCCGCAGACACTGCCGGGACCAGGGACCGTGTGGTCGGATATGTGAGCGCTGCGGTCGTATCCGGGGAGAAAGCGCCCGGCATTCAAAAGTCAGACCCGCGGGTTCAAGAACAGGATCGGAACGATGGAGAGGATGATATGCTGACAGATTCGGACAAGAAGCGCTTGCTTGAGATTGCCAGGCAGACTATCAGGGCCCAGGCTGCCGGAGATCCTTTGCCCGCCTTCCATGAAACAAGCCCGGGATTAAACCTGAAGAGGGGTGTTTTTGTCACGCTTCACCAGAAAGGGGCCCTTCGCGGCTGTATCGGGCTTTTTTCATCAGACCGGCCTTTGTATCAGTCTGTCCAGGAGATGGCTGTTGAGGCTTCCAGCCGGGACTATCGCTTTGCGCCTGTCCGCTCGCAAGAGGTTCCGGAGCTTGTGATTGAAATATCCGTCCTGACGGAACCTGAACTTCTCGGTGATTGGCACAAGGTTCGGCTTGGAACCGACGGTGTGATCGTGCGCAAAGGTTCTTCCAGTGGCGTGTTCCTGCCCCAGGTTGCCGGTGAAACCGGATGGGACAAGGAGACGTTTTTGGGTGAGCTGTGCCGGCAAAAAGCGGGCCTGCCTCCTGATTCCTATAAAGATCCCGGCACCAGGCTCTATGTTTTTCAGGCCATTATTTTTAGCGAAGAAAAATAAAACCTCATGACCGCAAAAATCCTTTGGAGCCTTTTTATCACCGGTTTTGTCTTAGGGTACGGCCCTTGCCTGTTGAGCTGCGGCCCGCTTTTGATCTCCTATATTTCCGCCACACAGCCCGGCCCAAAACAGGGATTGAAGTTCTATTTAATTTTTTCTTTAACCCGTATTTTGGTCTATGGCGTCCTGGGGATCCTGGCGGGATTTTTCGGGCAATGGGTCATACAGAATTTTTTTGAAAGCCAGTGGCTGAAATGGGCGTTCGGGGCTTTCGGCTTTTTTTTGATCATCCTGGGACTGGCGCTCCTTTTGCAAAAGCTGCCGTCCCATGATTCATGTCATGGATGGCTTGGCCGGTATTTGAAAGGGGGAGAGCATCACGCCGTCCTGTTTTCCCTGCTGGTTTCCCTGTCCCCGTGCCTGCCGCTTTTGGGCGTGCTTGGCTATGTCGCGCTGGTTTCGGATACCTGGATAAAGGGGCTTGTGTTTATGTCGGCGTTCGGCCTGGGGACCTCGATCAGCCCCTTGATCATTTTTTGCGCGGCCGCGGGGTGGCTGGCGAGGCTGTCCCGACGTTTTGAATTCTGGTTTTTGATCTTACGGGTTTTGTGCTGCGGGATCCTGGTCTTTCTGGGGCTTCAGCTCTTGTCCGTCCTGTATCCTTAAAAGGCAAGGAGTGGGAAATGAACCGGTTTTATGTTCCAGAAGAGAATATCCGCCAGGACCAGATCTTCATCCTTCGGCCGGATGATATCCGTCATGTCCGCAAGGTGCTGCGGATCCGTCCCGGGGAAGAACTTCTTGTCACGGATGGTGAGGGCTCGTCTTACATCGCGTTTCTTGAGCGGGCTGATGCGGACGCCTGTGTCCTTAAGGTGCGCAGCAGGCTGGAAAAAAAGACGCGGGAGGATTCAAAAATCCGCCTGGCTTTAGCCGTGGCCGTTCCCAAAAACACGAGTTTTGAGGAGGTTATAGACAAGGGGACCCAATTGGGCGTTGACGAATTCATTCCGCTGGTGACGCAACGGTCCTCGGTTTCGTTAGAACAGATTCAGAGAAAAATGCCGCGTTACCGCCGTGTTTTGGAAGCGGCTGCCTGTCAAAGCGGAGTCTTGTTTCTGCCGTTTTTGCGGGAGCCGATGGGTTTTGAGGATTTCCTGGACGTTTCCTCCTGCTATTCCCTGCGCCTTTTGCCGAATCTCTTCCTGCAGACCCAGACATTCCAGGATGTCCTGAAGAATTTTTCCGGCTGCCGTGTCGCGGCCTGCGTCGGGCCGGAAGGCGATTTTACCGAAGATGAGGTCCGTCTGGCCATGGCCCGCGGATTCCAGGGTTTGAACCTGGGGGATTCAGTTTTACGCGTGGATACGGCCGCGATTTCCATTGCCGCCGCTTTGCGGATTTTTCTGGTCTAGCGCGCGAAGTCCATGAAAACCTTCCATTTAAAGACCTTCGGTTGTAAGGTTAATCAGTGTGATTCCCAGGACGTTAGGTACCGTCTTCTGCAATCGGGTTATACGGAAACGCGCGATTGCGGCGACGCGGACCTGCGTATTGTGAATACCTGTTGCGTTACGTCCCAGGCGGAAAGAAGATCCAGGCAGGCGGTCCGGATAGCGGGGAGGCTGGGGCCTTCTGTGGTATTGGGATGCTGCGCCAGCTACGCCAAAGACGTTCTGCGGGGGTTTCGGGGCGTTGAGCAGGTTTTTGGCCCGGGCCAAAAAAAGGATTTTTTTCGTTGGATTGGCGGCCGCGTAAAAAGAATTTCCACGCCTCAGCAGGCGCCTCGGTTTTTTTGCGGCCGGACAAGGGCCTTCTTAAAAATTCAGGATGGCTGCGACAACGGGTGCAGCTATTGCGTTGTTCCCCGTATGAGGGGCAGAGCCTTGAGCGTTCCCTTTCAACGCGTTTTGCTCCGGGTTTGCCAGTTTGTCTGCGCCGGGCATAAGGAGGTTGTTCTGACAGGCGTGAACCTGGGGTCTTTCGGCAGGGACGTTAATCCGGCGACGGATATTGTTGAGCTGATCACGCGCATAGAGGCGGTCGAGGGGATAGAAAGGATCCGCCTGAGTTCCATTGAGGCCTGGGATATCACGGAACATTTGCTTGAGAAAATGCGTTCTTCGTCAAAATTGTGCCCTCATCTCCATATTCCTTTTCAAAGCGGGGCCGATGAAGTGCTGAAGGCCATGAACAGAAGACAGGGGGTTTCCGACTATCGCAGGATTGTGGAAGCGGCCCGAAAACGCGTCAAAGATCTGATGATCTCCTGCGATATCATTGCCGGGTTTCCCACGGAAACCGAGAAGGATTTCCGGCAGACGCTTTCCTTTTTGAAATGGCTGAAGCCTTTGAAGACGCATGTTTTTCCGTTCAGTCCCAGAAAAGGGACGAAGGCCGCCTCATTCTCCTTATTGCCGTCTCCTTTGGTTAAAGAGCGCTCAGAAATCCTCAGGCAGAATGCTGCTTTTGCTTCTGAGGAGTGCCGCAGGGGCAGGATTGGCCGGATTTTGGATGTGCTTTTTGAGAGTAAGCGCAAGGATGTCTGGGAGGGCCATAGCCGCGAATATTTCCTGGTGAAGTTCCCGTGCGGCGCTGCCGGAAACTTGAGAAATGTGTCGGCAAAGGTGAAAGCGCTGGATTCAAAGGAGGGGGCCATCATCGGGGAATTATTAAATGACCGGGAACGGAGTTAGAACTTGACAAAAGGCCCTTTTTAGGTAAGATATAAAATAAAATAGTTTTTAAAAGATTTAATTATTCTTTATGTATAAATCCGCATCAATTTTTGTTCTGGCCGCGTTGTCATTTCTGGCATTAACTGTCTTTCCAGACACCTCATGCGCTGTTTTTGATTTGTCTGCGACACAGTTGGAGGGAGGGTTTGACCTTCGCTTCGGCAGGGTCGAGCCAACGGATTTTAAGGCTGTCAGGCAGTTAACAGTCCGCGTGAATTCCGACATTGGAAAGGCCTACCGCGTTTTTCAGCAGCTCATACAGCCGTTATCCAAGGATGACGGGCAGCTTATTGACCCGGGCCAGTTTCAAATGTATGCCCTGGCCGGCTCCAACGCGCGCGGCAGTCTTATCTATGGCCAGGAGGAGCCTGTGAGCGAGGACCGCAGGCTTGTTTACACATCTGACAGCGCGGGCACCGAAGATTCTTTTCAGCTTGTTTACACGATCGCCCCGAAGAAGGATCAGCTTCCGGGTTCCTACAGAGGGCGTATGGCGCTCATTCTTGTGCCTGTGGATAATGCCGCCGAATCCCAGGTCGTCGTCAATGTCCAGGTTTACGCGGAGTTGACCACAGGATCTTCGGCCGTCGCGGAGATGACCACCAGCAGCGGTTCCGACCGCCTGAGTGTTCAGTCCAAAGACTTTAAGATCACGAAAACAGGGCTGGAAGGCGCCTGGCCTCAGATCAGGATCAAGATCTTCGGCCCCTTGGGCGCTCCTTACAGGATTTATCAGACCCTGGAGGGCGCGGATATGACTTCTTCGGAAGGTTATAATTTTGATTTAGAAGCGGTGAAGGTAGTCCTTTCCGGGGGCTCCAAAGGGGCTTCCGTATTTTCTGCCGGAAATCTCAAAGAGGCCAGACAGAAACAGTTGTTATACGCGTCCAGTCCGCGCGGCGATTCGGATGAAATTGTCATCACTTATCAGCCTGACGCGGATTTCCGTTTGGCGCGAGCCGGCCTTTACAGGGGCCGTTTGAGCATTTCCCTGGAAACCGACGAGGTTTCGCAGGCGCCGCCGGCGAGAAAAACATTCGATCTGGAGTTTGATGTCGCGCCTTTATTCGATATCAGGGTTTATTCTCAGGAGACCGAAGGCGTATCCCTGCGTTTTGGAGAAGTCAGCTACAAGAGCGGACCCGTATCGTCTCAGACACAGATCTTCATCGAGTCGAACCTGGGCAAGCCGTATAAGGTTGTCCAGAGAGTTTCTTCTCCCATGGTCAATGAGACGGGAGAAAAGGTCCCTGATAAAGATTTCACCATGAAGGTCAGCGAAATACACGCGCAGGAAACCCCGGATTTTTATATCCGGGATTTTCAGGCCGTTAAAGAGGGGGAGCATATTATTTTTTCATCGGGTCCGGGCGGCTTGAGCGGGGACATGAAGGTGGAATACAGGCTGGCCATGGGGCCGGATTCTCCGGCAGGCAATTACAACACGCGTATCGGTTATTCTCTTGTTTTGGATTAAAGAGCGGGTTTTAAAGTTTGATAACGAAGGAAGGGAGGTGAGTATCATGAAAAGAACAATGATCACATGGTTGATGGTGGCTGCTTTTCTGGCCATGAACGCGGCTCCTGCGGCTATGGCCCAGAGCGCCGTAGGTCCGTCGGGTTCAGCCGGCGCGACGGTGCCGTCTTACCTGGAATTCTCAATGTCGCGCGTCGTTAAGATGAGCGTGGCGAACGGTGATTCCGATCCTTTCAGCGACGGGACTGTTTTGACGTCTCCGTCTTTTGATTTCGGAACGCTGGTTCCGGCAGAAGACTCAGCCGGCAATTTCTTGTACATGCGGGGCGAGTTCTTCTACTACGTCCTTATGATCGCGGCAACTTCCGGTCGCAAGTACAGAATTACGGAGACAGGGTCCGTGTTGACAGGCCCGGGTGGCAAGACATTGCCCCGCGAGTCTGTTCTTCTGATCCCTGATTATCAGTGGCTGGATCAGCTCGGCGGCGTATCGCAGGGAGCTCCTCCGACTGCCGCAAACGTCGGCCCGGTGACAACGGCATGCGCTACAGGGAATCTGGTTTACCAGAGCGATCCCGGTGTGGGCAGGCTGGTGAGGGCTGTTATTGCCATTTCAGGGCCGCCTACGGGCGCCAGGTATCCTCAGAACTACAGCAAGGGATACAACGGATCCGTTGGTCAGGGGACAAAACAGGAATACGCGGCATGGAAGGCTGTCGGTCAGGACCAGACATCAGGCCGTTACACAGGAACGATCACGTTTTCTCTTGTTTTATATTAAGGAATAAAATCCCGCGCGGCCTGCCTTGATAAAGGGAGGCCGCGCAGGAACTCTTAAAAAAGAAAGCTTATGAAAAATTCAGGAAAAAAGGCGGTCCTCTGGTTCGCAGCGGCTGTGTTGTGCCTGGCGTTCGCAACCCCCGCGCTTGCCGGGCTTCGCATCGATAAGCCAAAGGTGAGGCTTTTGATCAAGCCGGGCAGCTACGCCAGCGACGAAATCAAGGTGGAGAACACGGGGAAAGAGACCATGGCCGTGAAAGTTTATCTGGAAGACTGGGTCTACAGCCAGCAGGACGGGGCCAAGGATTTTTTTCCAAAAGGGTCGACGCCGTTATCCTGCTCTCCATGGATGACGTTCTATCCGGCGGACCTGAAGCTGGAGGCGGGCAAGACAGCCATGGTCCGTTACACGGTGAACGTGCCGGCGGACGCCCGGGGCGGCCATTATTGCGTCATGTTTTTTGAAACAGCCGGAGGGGATATCGAACAGGACACCCCCGAAGGCACGACGGCTTTTATCAAAGTCTTGAATCGGGTCGGAGCCTTGTTTTATGTGGAGGCCGAGGGGACTGTCGAAAAGAAGGCGGAGTTGAGAAATATCCGGATCAATCAAAAGCTTAATGATTTCATCGTGAGCGCTGAATTCGCCAATACAGGAAATACGGACATCACGGCTCAAGGGACCTTTGATGTCCTTGATGCCAGCGGCGTGGTTTACGCCCGGGGGGCTTTCCAGGAGGTCTATACCCTTGCGGGAGACAAGGCCAGCCTCCAGGCAAGCGCTTTTTCCGTCAATCTCCAACCCGGCCCCTATGATATTCTCATGACTCTCGATTTTCAAAACGGCGGGTCTCTGATCCAGGAAGCGAATTTTACGGTGGGCGCCCGGGGAGAGGTCCAGGACATCCGTCTTAAATAAATGATATGAAAAAAATTTTGGCTACTTTTTTAATTGTTTTAATAAGCCTTGCGCAACCTTGCCTGCCCTTGGTCCGCGGCGCTGTGTCAGGAGGCATCGGGGATCTTTTGTGTGAAAAGGGGATGTTCTATTTTGACAGGCAGCAGTATCTCCAGGCGCTGGCGGAATTCAAAAAAGCCCTGCTGGCGAATCCCGAATCAGAGCTGGCCCGCGCTTATATTGATGTGATTGAAGACCAGATGACAGACGAGGCCGCTGGTCCTCCCGGCGCTCCCGGTCGCAGGGGAAAGGCTATCGATCTTTCCTTAGAAGAGATGGAGAGGCGTTTCAAGGCCAAGCCTTTGCCGAAACAGGGCCGGTCTTTTGTCAGGGAGCAGACATTTTCGATCCAGACGCAACCGGAGTTTTCTGTCGGCCAAGGGGATGTTCCTGAGATAGAGCCGGAAGTTTTTCAGGACGGCGCTGTGGGGCAGAGGCCTTCGTCCTCCCCCGAACAGGAATCGGTCGTGGCATTGGATTTGACCGGACAACAGGGTGAGGATATTCAACTCTTTATGGGGGAATCCGTCCTTTTGAAGGGATTTTCTGTCCGGCGCCACCTGGTGACGCATCCGGCGATCCTGGAGGCCGCTTCCATGCCGGGCGAGGAACTTCTCCTGAAACCTCTGGATATGGGGAATGCATTTTTGCATGTTTGGAACGAACAGGGCGAGCGAAAGAGTTACAGGATCGTCATAGGACCAAGGCGGTTTGATGAGGCTTTTCTCCAGGAAGAGGAGAAGAGGGTTTACGAGGAGAGCCTGCCTGAATCTTTTAAATTCGGATATTCCATTTCCGGGGATACGTATATGACGGGCAGGGGTGCCGGAGACCTGAGCCGGACCTCCCATACCCTGGCCTATACGTCTTCTGTGACAGGGCAAACTCCTTATGGACGGTTTGATTCCTCTGTCCAGGCCAACAGGACCAACGCGGGGATTTACCGTGTTTCTAATGTGAGGCTTGGTCTCAGCGACGCCCACTTTGATCAGTTCAAGGATATCGATATCCGCGGGTTTGATTTCAGTTCTACTTTCAGCGCCTTCGGTTTTCCTTCGAGCGATTTGAGGGGTATCAGGGTTGACGCCCCTATGTTTCATAAGGCCCTGGAATATTCCGCGTTTTGGGGAGCTGTGCCCCTGGGGGATTTTACGTTCCTTTCGCCTGACTCCGGTCTTTCCAAGACAAAGAAGGCATGGCTGGAGGGTATCGGTATCGATTACAAGCTTTCGGAAAAGGCGTCCTTAAAAACGTTCTACGCGCATTCCTACGGTTCTGAGCTCAATGATCCTGTCCTGACAAACGACACGGCGGGTTTTCAGATGGACTATGACCTGGGCGCCTGGGATTTCGGAACGGGGATGGTTTCCGACATGACGCATATTTCCTATACGGCCGCAACGACCTGGACGACGCCTAAACTGCGCATGAACCTGAACATGACGGATAACGCGAAGAATTTCGCCTCTCTTTTGGGAGGCATCCCGACGAGCGGATCCACGGCCGGCACGCTGTCGTTTCATTATAAGCCGGTGGACAAACTCACCGTCTACAATGCTTTTTCCGTTGACCGGGATAAGGTGTTTAATAATCCTCTGGAGCCCGGCCGCCCGAATTACAATTCAACGACGAGGATCAGCTGGGCGTTGGACCCCCATACGGAACTGGAAGGCGCCTACATTATGGATGACCAGGTGGGGACGAATACGCCTTCGGTTACGGAAACCAAAGAGATGGTTTTGCGCAAAAAGTTCTTTCTCATCCGCCGCATGAACGCTTATCTCATGTATCAGAACAGGAAATCCAAGAACTATACTTCGCCCGCGCAGAATTACAACAACAACCGCGTCCTGACCGGCTTGAACTTCAGGGTGCTCGGCGACCTGTACTTTTATTACAACCAGGAATGGAACATTCTTTATAACACGTTCAGTGGGGAATCCGCCATGCCGATGGCCCAGGAATACGGGGTGAATTTTAACAAACAGATCTTTCAGACGCCTTTCTACACCAATATGAGGCTGTTTTACAGGGATGAGCAGAACACGGAATCTGTCCTGAGCTATTTGAGCGGGGAAGACAGGCTGGAGGGTGAGGTGGAGCTGACCTACAAGCCTTCTCCCGGCAATGAGACGTTTTTCAAAATGCGTATCGACGATGTCTGGGCGGAGAAGGAAGGGGTCAACAAACATTTTGATCTGAATTTGACGTGGGGCGTGAGGCTTTTGTGGGACACCGGATTGCGCTGGCAGTCTTCGGGCGGATTTTACGGATATCTGTATTATGACGCGAATGCCGACGGTATCCGCCAACCGGAAGAAGAAGGCGTCAGCGGCGTCAGGGTCATTGTCAACGGCAAGAAAGACACGTTGACCAATCGGGAAGGCTATTATCAGTTTGACGGTGTTTCAGGCAAGAAGGCTGTGATAAGCCTGGATTTGTCCACGCTCCCCAAAGGGTACAATCCCACTGTTTCCGCAGAAAAGCCGGTTGAGGTTGTGCACGCCAGGCGCAAGCGGCATGATTTCGGCCTGGCAACGCGCGTGGAGATCTCCGGGCTCGTGTTTTACGATCAGAATAAAAACGGCGTCTACGATGCGGGAGAGGAGACGTTGAAAGGTGTTGTTCTTATTTTGGACGGGAAAACGAAGACGGCCACAAGCCTGGACGGGACCTATATGTTCAGGAGATTTTCCCCGGGCGAGCACGTGATGACCCTGGATTTGAAATCCATCCCGGTTCAATATATCCCCAAGGTACCCATTCGCAAAACCATCCATGTCCTGGAAGGCACGACGTTTGTCTATCATGTGCCGCTGGAACGGCAGGAGCAATCTTCTCCATAGCAAGATCGCCTGATTTTTGCTATATTTCCGTTTTAAGGCCCTGGTTTAAAAAAAACCCCTCGAAAGTATTCGAGGGGGAAACCCCGGTATTTTTGTGTGCGGGGTTTTTTGTATTTTCCGTGGCCGTGATTTTATCTGGCGCAAACGGTATAGACGGTCGTGATCTCCTGTTGTCCCTGCTCGTTCTCCTGGATCTCTCGGGATTCCTCCACAACCATGGTGTCTTCTTTTGCAGGTCTTTCCTGCTTGGAAACCTCATATTGGCCTGTGCCTGTCACGGCGGGCGCCTGAGAGTTCTGGCCGGCTCTGCTGTTGAGTTCAACGTGCTCAGGCATGGTGCACCCCATGGTTCCGGAGATTGTTGTCTGGCCGGCCAGGCAGGGTGTTGCCATCAGGAACAAAGCCAATATGAGAGTGTGTATTTTCATGCCCATCTCGTTCCCCCCAACCCTTAAAGGGCAAAAAGACGCTTAAAGCCGCCGAAGTCATCTCTTTGTGCATCCTTCTGGAGCCTAGGTTGCCGTCAGGGCCCGATTCTGGGCATAAAAAAACCCATTCAAAGGGAATGGGCTCTCTGAATTAACGTAAGATCAAGGGAGGATGCGTGGAGTCCATCCCTCACTTGACCACGGCAGCCCGACTATCCGTTTTTCAACGGATTCGTGGCTTTGCCTGCCCGCCATTCTGGCGAAAGCAGTCACGGCTGCGGCCTTCTTAAGGAGGCCGCAAGGCGTGAGTCCTATCCTTTCGGATAGTTTGCCCTTTAAGTTGTGAAAGATCGGTTCAAATCTAAGGTAAATATACCATAGGCTCAGACTGTTTTCAAGGGCGGCAGCCAGCCCTGTAAACCCTCTCTTTTTGAGGCCTCAAGACGCATTAAACTTATTGACTTGTAAGAGGATAGGATGTATAATTTACCCCTCGAAAAACCCGGGACTTTTTTTGTCTTCAAAATAAGTTTTTATTCATCTTTTTGATTGGTCTTGCCTTGATTTTTTAAGGGGGCGGACCTTGAAGGGATCTGGTCAAAAGAGTAATCAACAGGCCGTTTTGACGGTTATGATGACATTTACCTGTACCTAAAGGCCGGCACAAGGGGAGAGCTATGGTCAATAAAGAGAGCGGCAAGGAGAAGGACCTTAAAAAGAAGGAAGAGTCTTCCAATCGTCTCAAAGCCCTGGAATTGGCTTTAAGCCAGATCGAAAAGCAATTCGGTAAAGGTTCGATCATGAAATTGGGAGAGGATGTGACATCGGACATAGACGTTATTTCCACGGGTTCCATATCCCTGGATCTTGCCCTGGGCGTTGGGGGGATCCCCCGGGGGAGGGTCATTGAGATTTTCGGGCCTGAAGCATCCGGAAAAACGACTCTGACCTTAAGCATTATCGCCCAGGCGCAGAAACAGGGCGGAGTCGCGGCCTTTATCGACGCCGAACACGCCTTTGATTCAACGTACGCCAAAAAGATCGGCGTCAACCTGGATGACCTTTTGATCTCTCAGCCGGACACCGGCGAGCAGGCCCTGGAAATCACTGAAACCCTGGTCCGTTCCAACGCCGTGGACCTGGTTGTCGTTGATTCGGTGGCCGCTCTGACGCCCAAGGCTGAGATCGAGGGGGATATGGGTGACAGCCATATGGGCCTTCAGGCCCGCCTGATGTCGCAGGCCTTGAGAAAATTGACCGGGACCATTTCCAAATCCAAGACCTGTGTCATTTTCATCAATCAGATCCGCGAGAAGATCGGCGTGATGTTCGGCAACCCGGAAACAACGACGGGCGGAAGGGCGTTGAAATTCTATTCTTCCGTGCGCCTGGATTTGAGAAGGATCAGCTATATCAAATCCGCGGATGAAGTGACCGGCAGCCGCGTTCGCGTGCGCGTGGTCAAGAATAAAGTCGCCCCGCCTTTTAAGGAAACAGAGATCGATTTCCTGCATTCCGAAGGGATCTCCAAAGAATTCGATTTGATCGATACGGGCGTCAATCTCAACGTTCTGCAGAAATCAGGGTCATGGGTCCTGATGGGCGAGGATAAGCTGGGCCAGGGCCGGGACGCGGCCAGGATGTTTTTAAAGGGGAATCCGAAATTTGCCGCGGATGTTGAAAAGCGGATCCGTTCGGAACACAGCCGTAAGGTCGCGGAAGCCCAAACAGCGGCCAGGGCTACTGCGGGAGCTCCTGCGGCGCAAAAGAAGTAGCGGCTTTCATGCCTTCTGAAAAAAAAGACACGGCGAGGGCCAAAGCATACGCCCTGCGTCTTTTAAAATACCGGCAAAAAAGCGAACAGGAGATCCGGCGAAAGCTGCTGGAGAAGGGGTACGGTCCGGACGTCATCGAGGAAACCATCGTCTTCCTAAAAAAGACCGGGCTTGTGGATGATCGATTGTTCGCCAGGCTATGGGTCGAGAGCCGTATCAAAAGGCCTTTGGGACGCCTGAGACTTAAGAGGGAATTGAAGGAAAAAGGCATCGCGCCTGCCTGGATCGATGAGGCCTTCTCCGGCATCAGCGGGGATTACGACGAGAAGGAAACGATACGGGGCATCATCAGGCTTAAGAGGACGAAGATGAGAGAGCTGGATGCGGAAAAGATGAAAGCCCGTCTTTTCGGTTATCTGGTGAGAAGGGGATTCCCTCAAGGAGCGGTTGTGGAAGCCATCCTGGAAGAAGTGAGAGAATGAAAGCGTTAACGACCAATCAGCTGCGGCAGTCTTATCTGGATTTCTTTGTTTCCAGGGGGCACAAGCTCTTTAAGAGCGATTCCCTTGTTCCTGCCAATGATCCCTCTGTCCTGTTTACCTCCGCAGGAATGAACCAGTTCAAAGACCATTTCCTCGGGAAGGTCCGTGATGTCAGGAGCGCGGCAAGTTGCCAGAAGTGCCTGCGCACGGGCGATCTTGAGCAGGTGGGCCGGACCCCTTTTCATCACACGTTTTTTGAAATGCTGGGAAATTTTTCCTTCGGTGATTATTTTAAAAAGGAAGCGATCCAGTGGGCGTGGGAATATGTGACAGAGGTCCTTGAGATCGATCCGGCGCAATTGTGGGTCTCGGTGTATGAGGACGACGATGAGGCCGCCGATATCTGGCGCAGGATCATCCGCCTTCCTTCGGAGAAGATCAGGAAATTCGGCGCCAAGGATAATTTCTGGCCGTCGAATGCCATTCAGGACGGGCCTAACGGCCCCTGCGGCCCCTGTTCGGAGATCTATTATGAAAAAGAGGGGAGGGCGCCGGTTGAAGTCTGGAACCTGGTCTTTACCCAGTTTGACCGCAGGGACGGCGGCATCCTGGAGCCTTTGCCCAAAAAAAATATCGATACAGGCATGGGCCTGGAAAGGATGAGTTCCGTCCTTCAGTCCGTGGATACGAATTTTAAGATCGACATCTTTGTTCCCCTTCTGCAGGCTGTTCGAAAGCAGGTGGAGATCGCCGAAGACGCGGCCATCTATACGATCGCCGACCATGCCAGGGCCGTGGCCTTTTGCATCTGCGACGGAGTCCTTCCATCCAATGACGGCCGCGGGTATGTGGTCAGGAAATTGATCCGCCGCTCATTGTATCTGGCCCCATCCACGCGCGAGGCCAGGCCGTTTTTGTATCAATTGATTTCGGCGGTGGCCGAGGCCATGAAAGACCCCTATCCGGAACTGCTGGAGCGCCGGGACAACATCGCCCAGATCGTCCGCGCCGAAGAAGAGAAGTATATCAAAAACATCCTCGAAGGAGGTTCGGAAAAGCTGGATGCCATACTGGAATCCCTGAAAAGAGACGGCCGCAAAGAGCTCGCGCCGGAAACAGGGCTTGACCTTTATGTGACGTACGGGATTCAGCCCGATTTTGCCAGGGAATATTTTGAAAAGGCGGGTGTTTCCGTCGATATCGGCAGGATCGGCGATTTGATCGGGCAGGAGCAGGAAAAGTCGCGCAAGGCCAGCAAAATGTCGAGTTCCATTTTTTCAAGTTCCGGTGTTTCGCTGAAAAACTCCCGTTTTGTGGGTTACGAAAAAGATTCCTGCGTTGCCCGGATCACGCAAATCATCAAAGACGCCAAAGAGGTTTCGCAGGCATGCGACGGGGATAAGATAGGGCTTGTGCTTGATCAGACTCCTTTTTACGGGGAGTCGGGGGGCCAGGTCGGGGATCGCGGGCGGCTGATTTTGGAGGGGTCTGCGGAGGAAATCGAAATCGCGGATGCCAAGAAACAGGATGGTTCCGTGATTCATATCGCCCAACTGCAAGGCCAGTCCCTGCGCCTGGGAGACGGGGTCATGGCCGTCGTGGACGAAGGGCACAGGGCTGCGGTCAAGCGGGCGCATACAGCCACGCATATCCTGCAGGCGGTTTTGAGAAAAGTGCTGGGCCCTCACGTGCAACAGGCCGGGTCTTTTGTTGAGCCTGACAGGTTCCGGTTCGATTTCACCCATTTTAAGGAGATCAGCCGGGAAGAGATGGAGGATATCCAGAAATTCCTGAATGACTATGTTTTGAGGAATGAGAAGATAACGGCTGCCGTGATGCCCAAGGCTGAAGCGCAAAAAACAGGGGCAACCGCCCTTTTCGGAGAAAAATATGAAGATGAAGTGCGCGTAGTCAGCGTGGGAGAGTACAGCAAGGAATTCTGCGGGGGCACTCACGCCGGAGAAACAGGGCGTATCGGCATGGTCCTGATCACATCTCAATCTTCCGTTGGCAGCGGATTGAGGCGCATGGAGGCATTGACAGGC
This sequence comes from Candidatus Omnitrophota bacterium, assembly GCA_041649995.1. Taxonomy (GTDB): domain Bacteria; phylum Omnitrophota; class Gorgyraeia; order Velamenicoccales; family Velamenicoccaceae; genus JBAZMA01. The sequence continues at coordinate 25,188 of JBAZMA010000012.1, forward strand.
TGCCTGGCTTTTGAGCGGGTCACGGAATCGATGGAGCTTCTCAGAGAGATTTCGGAGCAGCTCAAAACCAAGCCGGAGCGTTTCGCGGCGGCTCTGAGGAGCCAGGCCGAGCGCCTGAAATCCATGGAAAAGGAGCTTTCGCGGTATCAGGAAAAGACCCTGGCTCAGGACGTTGAAGAGATCGCGCGCGCAGCCAAGCCGGCCGGCGGGGAGCAGTTCATTACCCATGTTTTTATGAACGCGGATATCGGTTTTTTGAGACGCGCCGTAGACCTGTTCAAGAAGAAGCTGCCCAAAGACGCGATATTCTTTTTGGCGGGACAGAAGGAGGCGGACGCTTTTTTTGTGTGCGGGCTGACTTCCGACCTTGTGGCCAGAGGAATGTCCGCGGACGCGATTCTGAAAAAAATCCTCTCGGCTCATGGCGGTTCCGGGGGAGGACGCAAAGATTTTGCCCAGGGAGGACTGAAAGACCCGTCAAAAATTCAGACAGTTTTTAAGGAATTTGAACGCACGATCCGGGAGGGGCTGTGAGAATTATCGGTCCTCAGACCAGGGAGTTTGAAAGGCTTGTGGCGCGCTCCGACTTGATGCAAAAACAGCGCCTTAAGACAAGCGTAGAGAAGATCATCCATGGCGTCAGGACCCTGGGGGATGAAGCCCTGCTGAGATATACGCGCCGTTTTGACGGGGTGAAGCTGACCTTAAAACAGATGCGGGTCAGTGAGGCGGAGAAAAGCGCGGCGTTTCAGGATATCCATCCGCAGTTTATCGCGACGCTCAAAAAAATTATCGCCAATGTCAGCCGGTTTTACAGCCACCAGGACAGGAAATTCCGGAAGCAGAAGAGTCAGGACGGAGTATTTTTGGGAGAAAAAACAGATCCCCTGGATCGTGTGGGCGTTTATGTGCCCGCCGGGACAGCGCCCCTGGTTTCCTGCGTCTATATGAGCGTCCTGCCGGCGCGCATCGCGGGCGTGCAGGATATTGTCCTGGCCACCCCCCCGGATAAGAACGGCCATGTGAACCCGCATATCCTGGTTATCGCCGACCTTCTGAAGGTCAGCGAGATCTATAAGATGGGCGGCGCCCAGGCGATCGCCGCTTTGGCTTTTGGAACCAAGACCGTTCGGCGCGTTGATAAAATTGTGGGACCGGGCAACGCCTATGTCACCGAGGCCAAGCGACAGGTCTTCGGTTTCGCGGATATCGATATGCTGGCAGGCCCGACCGAGCTGGTCGTTATCGCCAACCGTCACACGAATATTAATTTTGTTCTCGCCGACCTCGCCGCGCAGGCCGAACACGCCGGAGGGCTGGCGATTCTGGTGACACCTTCCAAGGCCCTGGCCAGGCAGGTGCGTCACGCCTTGCCGGCCAAGGACGACGGCTATATCGTTCTCGTGAAGAACCTGGATGAAGCGATCGAGGTCAGCAACAGGATCGCGCCGGAGCATTTGGAAATCCTGACGAACAACCCTAAAAAATTCATCAAAAAGGTCAGGAACACGGGGGCCGTATTTCTGGGTCCCTATAGCCCTGTGGCTCTGGGCGATTATTACGCGGGGCCAAGCCATGTCCTGCCGACGGCAGGTTCTGCCAGGTTCTTCTCGGGCTTATGCAGCAAGGATTTTCTCAGGTCCACCCATGTCATTTCCTATTCCCGCAAAGCCCTGGAAGAATCGCGTCCCCATATCGAACAATTGTGCCAGATCGAGGGCTTGATCAAACATTATGAATCCGTGAAAAAGAGATTTGAATAACCGGTTGAATCCAAGGAAGGTCCCCATGCCAAAAAAAGTTACCGTCAAGCGCAAAACAAAAGAAACGGATATCCAGATCGCCCTCGGCCTTTACGGCACGGGAAAGTATCAGATCAAGACAGGGATTTCTTTTTTGGACCATATGCTGGATCTATTCGCCAAACACGGGCTTTTTGATCTGAAGATTTTCGCAAAGGGCGATCTCGATGTCGATTTTCATCACACCAACGAGGATGTCGCCATCGCGCTGGGTGAGGCTTTTTCCAAGGCCCTGGGAAACCGCGCCGGCATCAAACGTTTCGGCGAGGCGACGATCCCCATGGATGAGGCCCAGGCCAGGGTTATCGTGGATATTTCAGGACGTCCTTTTTTGAGCTTTCCCGGTGCCGGCGCGACAGGCCCCGGCGAAACCGGCGCTTATCATCTTGATTACGCCGTCCAGTTTTTTAAGGCTTTCTCCGACAATTGCAAAGCCACGATCCATGTTGAGATCGTGCGCTCCGGGGACAGTCATCATGTGATTGAGGCCGTTTTTAAAGCCTTTGCTAAAGCGCTTCTGCGCGCCGTGGAGAAAGAACCCAGGGCCAAGGGCGTGCCTTCCACCAAAGGCCGAATATAGTTATTCAGATCATTATGGCAGCGGAAATAGCGATCATCGATTATGGAATGGGGAATCTCTACAGCGTCAGCAATGCTTTCGCCGCGCTGGGCATTCTCACCGATATCATTGGTTCTGCGGAACGCGTCATGGAGTACAGGAAATTGATCCTGCCCGGTGTCGGCGCTTTCGGGGACGCCATGAAAGAACTGAATCACAGAGGATTGACGGCGCCTTTAAGGGATTTTGCCGCCCAGGGAAGGCCGTTTTTGGGAATTTGTCTTGGGATGCAGCTGCTTTTGGACAAAAGTCAGGAATCGCCGAGGGTCCGGGGGCTGGGGATTATTCCCGGTGAGGCGCGCAGGTTTTCCGGGAAATTGAAATGCCCTCACATGGGGTGGAATAAGATCCTTGTGAAGAGGCCGGGGCCCTTGTTTGACAAGCTGCCTGAGGATATCTACACCTATTTTTGTCATTCGTATTACGCTGTCCCGAAAGACCGCGGCTCTGTGGCGGGTGAAACGGAATACGGCGCGGCTTTTGCCTCCATCATTCATAAGGGTTCTGTGTACGGCATGCAGTTCCATCCGGAAAAAAGCCAGGACACAGGCCTGCGGTTGTTGAGGAATTTTATCGAACAATGCTGATAGTCCCCGCGATAGACCTTATGGCAGGACGTGTGGTCCGCCTGGAACAGGGCGATTTTGACCGTCCCATTTCTTATGAGCGGACCGCGCTGGCTTACGCCGAGGAATGGGTCCTCCAGGGGGCGCGTTTTCTGCACGTTGTGGACCTTGACGGCGCCCGGCAGGGGGAGCCGAAGAACTTTTCCCTCATCTGCGATATTGCCAAAAGCAAGGGCGTCAAGATCGAGGTCGGCGGCGGGATCAGGAGCGTCGGCGTCATCCGCAAATATCTGGAAGCGCGCGTTGAACGCGTGGTTTTAAGCACGCGCGTGCTCGAAGACGCCTCTTTTTTGCTCAGCCGCGATATCCAGAAATACTTGGACCGCGTGGTCGTAAGCATGGATATCAAGGACCTGACCACAGAAACGGTCACGACAGGCACGGCCGGCTGGAAGCAAGGCGGCGATCTGACCATCGATCTGCGGACGTTCATCAGGACGCTGGCGGAAACGGGCATCCGGTATGTGAATTTTTCCGATATCAGCAAAGACGGGATGCTTTCAGGACTCGACACGGAGAAGATCACGCGTTTTTTGGGCATGGCCAGGGAAGCGGCGGGAAAAAGATTGTTTTTCACGTATGCCGGAGGCATTTCTTCCCTGGAGGATATCCTCCGGCTCAAAGGCCTGGGCCCCGACGGCGTGGATGCCGTGATTGTCGGCCGCGCGCTTTATGAAAAAAAATTCGATGTCTCCCAGGCCATCGCGGCGGCCGGATAACCCCAGCTGGATTTATTAAAGGCTAAGGCATGTTGACCAAGCGTATTATTCCCTGTCTGGATGTCAAGGACGGCAGAGTTGTCAAAGGAGTGCGTTTTGTTTCTCTCAGGGACGCCGGGGATCCGGTCGAGACGGCCAAGGAATATGAAAAGCAGAAGGCCGATGAACTTGTTTTTCTGGATATTACGGCCAGTCATGAAGGACGGGGCACGATGGTGGAAGTTGTGCGGCGTGTCGCCGCGAATATCTTTATGCCCTTTACGGTGGGCGGGGGCATCAGGGAGATCGCGGATATCCGCGATCTTTTGAACGCGGGCGCCGATAAAGTGTCTTTGAACACCGCGGCCGTGGACAGGCCTTCTCTGGTGAGGGAGGCATCCCGTAGATTCGGCAGCCAGTGCATCGTTGTCGCTATTGACGCACGCAGGAAGGCCGGCCGCAGGGAACAGTGGGAGGTTTTCACGCATGGAGGCAGGACGGCCACCGGAATAGACGCGGTGGCCTGGGCCAGGAAGGCCGAGAGGCTCGGGGCCGGAGAGATCCTTTTGACCAGCATGGATTTTGACGGGACCAAAGACGGTTTTGACATTCATTTGACGCGCGCCGTTTCCGGGGCCCTGAAGATCCCCGTGATCGCTTCCGGAGGCGCGGGATCAAAGGAGCATTTCTTTGAGGTTTTCAAAGCAGGGAAAGCGGACGCGGCGCTGGCAGCCTCCATTTTTCATTACGGCGAATATACGGTAGAAGAGGTCAAGAGGCACCTGAAGTCCAAAGGCATTGAAGTGAGGATTTGAATAACCAGGAGCAAGACCCTGAAACCAGGTTTTTAAAAAAAGCGGGAAGGAGCTTATGAAACCCGAAGAAAAGACATTGATCAAAAGCCCGAAAGAGCTGAAATTCAATGAGCAGGGCCTGATCCCGGCTGTTATTCAGGACGCCAAAACAAAAGAAGTCCTGATGCTGGCCTATATGAATGAGGAGTCCGTGAAGAGGACCCTTAAGCTCAAAAAAACGTGTTTTTGGTCGCGTTCGCGCAGTCAATTCTGGATCAAGGGGGAAACATCGGGGCATTTCCAATTTGTAAAATCCCTGGCCTATGACTGCGATAAGGACGCGCTTTTGATCCAGGTCAGGCAGGTGGGGGCCGCTTGTCACACAGGCAAGAGAAGCTGTTTTTACAGAAAGATGAAAATTAAATAAGGGAACCGGCCGTTGAGCCCGGGCTTAAGAAAATGATTTATCCGGATTTTAAGGAATTCAAAAAGCTGGCTAAAAAGGGAAACGTGATCCCCGTGTACCGGGAAATCCTGGCGGATCTGGAAACGCCTGTTTCCGCTTTCTTGAAGATCGATGACAGCCCTTACGCGTATCTGCTTGAGTCTGTGGAAGGGCAGGAGAGCGTGGGCCGGTATTCTTTCCTGGCCTCTGAGCCGTCCTATGTTTTTGAGAGCAAGGACCGCCGGGTGACTTCCCACCGTTTTGAAAAGGGCCGCCGGTTGTCTCAAACAAAGCCCTGTCTGGGGACCCCTCTGGATGAACTCAAAAAGCTGCTTTCGGAATTTCGTTTCGTTCCCGTCAAAGGCCTGCCTAGATTTTGCGGAGGTTTCGTCGGTTTTATGGGGTATGACATGGTCAGATTTTTCGAGGACATCCCCGACAAGAACAAGGATGATTTGGGCGTGCCCGACAGCGTGTTCATGCTTTCGGAGACCCTTGTGATCTTTGACCATGTCAATCGCAGGATCAAGATTGTTTCCAACTGCATCCTGGACGAGAAGCGGCCGCGTTCACGGGAAAAAGCGTATCAGGACGCCGTGGAAAGTATCGCGCGCGTCCTGGAAAAACTCCGGAAACCCCTGCGGCAGGCGCCAGAGCCTGTTGAAACGGTTCATCCGGCTTCCGGGGTTTCCTCCAATGTCAGCAGGTCCTCGTTCACCAAAGGGGTTGAGAAGGCCAAGGCCTATATCGGCGAGGGTGACGTCATCCAGGTTGTTTTGTCCCAAAGGTTCCGCCGAAAGCTCGAGAGCGGGCCTTTTGACATCTATCGTTCTTTGCGCAGCGTGAACCCGTCGCCTTACATGTTCTATTTGAAAATGTCCGACCTTGTTCTTGTGGGGTCTTCCCCGGAGCTTCTGGTCCGTTGTGAAAACGGCGTGGTCCAGATGCGGCCGATCGCAGGGACGCGCCCCAGGGGCAGGAGCGAGGAAGAGGACGAACGACTGGCCAAAGAGCTTCTGGAGGATGCCAAGGAAAAGGCCGAACACCTGATGCTCGTCGACCTTGGCCGTAACGATCTGGGACGCTTTTGCGAATACGGCAGCGTCCGGGTTCCTGAATTCATGACGATAGAAAAATATTCGCATGTCATGCATATCGTCAGCCATTGCACAGGCAGGCTCAAAAAGAACAAAAGCGCCATGGACGCGTTGGCGGCGTGTTTTCCGGCGGGAACGGTGTCGGGGGCGCCCAAGATCAGGGCCATGGAGATCATTGACGAGATTGAGAATACCCGCAGGGGGCCTTACGCGGGCGCTGTCTGTTATTTCAGCTTTTCCGGAAATCTGGATTCCTGTATCATCATCCGGACCATTGTCGTCAAGGATGGTTATTTGTATATTCAGGCTGGCGCAGGGATTGTCAGCGACTCCGAGCCGCAGAGGGAATATCAGGAAACCCTCAACAAGGCCAGGGCGCTCATGGAAGCAACACAATACGTTTATCCGCCTAAGGCGCGCGTCAAAGCGCGCGGGCGGCTTAAAAAAAGCCTTTAAAACAACGAGAGGAGAAAAAGAATGGCCGTTAAAATCAGGTTGAGAAAGATCTCGGATACCGCGAAGAAACGTTACAATTTCCGGCTGGTGGTGATGGATGAGCGCGCGCCCCGCGATGGCCGCGTGATCGAGGAGATCGGCTATTACGATCCTTCCAAGAAACCCGCGAGCCTGAAGGTCGACTTGAAGAAATACGAAGAGTGGCGCAAAAAAGGCGCTCAGGTTTCTTCGACGATCAACAGTCTCATCAAAAAGATGAAATAAGTTTCCCCTCCGCGAGGGGGATCAGAATTTTAGAAAGGATGGAATTATGAGCAACGCGCCTGTAGGGATGTTTGCCAACCTGTTTCCGTTGGCTTTGATTTTTCTGATTTTTTACTTTATCCTCATCCGCCCCCAGCAGAAACAGCAGCAGGAGCACAAAAAAATGCTGGAGGGTTTGAAGAAAAACGACCAGATCGTCACGGCGGGCGGCATCCATGGGACCATCGTCAATATCAAGGACAAGACCCTGGTCGTCAGGGTTGACGATAATGCCAGGATCGAAATAGACAAAACGGCGGTCGGGCGTTTGGAAAAAACGACGGTGTAAAGAAAGGTTGGTCATTGCTATGCAAAAGAGCCTTTTCACGAGGGGGTTGTTGATCGCCGGGGTCATCCTGGTGTCTGTCTTTCTGGCTTTTCCGCTGAATAAACGGATCAGCCTGGGGTTGGATCTGCAGGGCGGGATGTATTTGATCCTGCGCGTGGATACCAGCCAGCTTCCGGAAAAAGCCAAGGTGGACGCGGTCGAGCGCGCCCTGGAGATTATCCGTAACAGGATTGATCAGTTCGGCGTGCGTGAGCCCATTGTTCAGATCCAGGGAGATGACAGGATCGTCGTTCAGCTCCCTGGCATGACAGACCGCGCGCGGGCCCTGGAGTTGATCGGCCGCACGGCTCTTTTGGAATTCAGACTTGTCAGCAATGACCCCAAGGCGATCGGAGAGGCCTTGCAGGGGCAGGTCCCCGAGGGTTTTGAGCTCAAGGAGATCGAAGGGGAGAAGCTCCTTGTCAATAAAGTTCCCGTCGTCACAGGCGACAACCTGGAAACGGCGGACGTGAAATTCGACCAGGGGGCTTTCGGCCAGCCCATTGTCGGCATGACCTTAAAAGGCGAAGGCATCAGGAAATTCGCCGACGTCACGAAAAATAATGTGGGGAGCCGGCTGGCGATAGTCCTCGATGGCAAGATTTATTCGGCGCCCAGGATCAATGAGCCCATCCCGACGGGCGAAGCCGTCATATCCGGCCGTTTTACGCCTGATGAGGCCAAGGACCTGGCGATTGTCCTTCGTTCCGGCGCCCTGCCCGCGCCTCTTGTGACCGAAGAGGAGAGGATCGTAGGCCCTCTTTTGGGGCAGGATTCCATCCGCAGGGGCATCGCGGCCTGCGCTGTGGGGGCGGGACTTGTTTTTCTTTTCATGGTGTTCTATTACGGGGGCGTGGGTCTTATCGCCAATGCCGCCCTGCTTTTGAACGTCCTCATCATTCTCGGCGGCCTGGGGCTGTTCCACGCCACGCTGACCCTGCCGGGCATCGCCGGTATCATCCTGACGATCGGCATGGCTGTGGACGCCAACGTCCTGATCAATGAGCGCATGAGAGATGAGCTTAAGGCGGGCCGGCCTTTGCGCACGGCCGTGGCCAACGGCTACGACAAGGTTTTCTCCGCGATTTTCGATTCGAATTTTACGACTTTGATCGCGGCCTTCTTTTTGTTCCAGTTCGGGACAGGGCCTATCCGCGGTTTCGCCGTATCCCTGATCATCGGTTTGCTCGCCAGCATGTTTACGGCCATCGTGTTTACCCGCGTCATTTTCGATTACCTGCTCTATAAAAACGCCATCAAGGGCCTTTCGTTCCGGGCCTTTATCAGAAAAGAAACAAACATCGATTTTATCAAAAAGCGGTATTTCGCTTATGCCCTTTCCGGCCTTATCCTGATTGTCGGCATCGTGTCATTTGTCAGAAATGGAAGCGCGGTTTACGGAGTGGAATTCTCCGGAGGCCAGCTTCAGGAGTACGCGTTTGAGTCGCCTGTGCCCATAGAACAGATGCGTTCGGCGCTCAAAGAGGGGGGCTTGAGCGAAGTGAGCCTTCAGCAGGTCAAGGATGAGCCTCGCCAGATCATCCTGCGTTCCACCCAGGATTCGGCGGAGAGGGTCCAGGCGGAATTCAGGAAAAGTTTTCCCGATAATCATTTCGATGTCCTGCGCATCGAAAAAATCGGGCCGACGGTCGGCCGGGAGCTGAAAAAGAAGGCCCTGTCCGCGATCCTGTATTCTCTTCTGGGCATCCTGGTTTACGTCGCCGTTCGTTTTAAGCATGTGGATTTTGCGGTGGGGGGCGTTTTCGCCCTGTTGCACGACGTCGTATTGGCGGCGGGTTTTCTCGTTTTCATGAACCGCCAGATCGATCTTCTGGTCGTGACCGCGCTTTTGACCATCGCCGGTTACTCCATCAATGACACCATCGTTATTTATGACCGGGTCCGCGAACTGATGCGCACAAAGTTCAAGGTCGGCCTGCGCGATGTCATCAACCTGGCCTTGAATCAGACGTTGTCCAGGACCATCATGACGTCTTTATCGACGCTTTTGGTCATCCTGGCCATGTTTTTCCTGGGGGGTGAGATCCTGAATTCATTCGCGCTCGCCCTTTTGTTCGGATTCCTGATCGGATGCTATTCGACGATCTTCATTGCCAGTCCGATCGTTCTGGCGTGCGGGGGAATCTTGCGCAAGAAGGCCGGGATGCGGATGAACCGCTAGCTCTCTTGGTTCCGGAAAAAGCCGCGCCGCCGGTTTGGGGTTTTCGTGTTTAAGTCTTTTAAGTTTTTCGAGGGACAAAGTTTTTCACCGGACGCTTTCGCCGGGTTGCTTGCGGATTTCGGGTATATCCGCCGCGCGCAGGTCGGCTCCGAAGGAGAATTCGCCGGCCGGGGCGGCATCTTGGATGTCTTTCCTGCGACCTTTGAGTATCCGCTGCGCGTGGAATGGGACGGCGACCGTATCCGTTCCATTGACAGTTATAGCCTGACGACGGGAAAGCCGTTCTGGAACCATAAGATCGTCATCCTTTTGCCCAAAAAAGCCCAGGGCAAGCCTCTCAAGATCACCGGTGTTTCCCGTAATTTTCCGCTCAACGCCTTTCTCGATATTAAAAAAGGCGATTATGTGGTTCATCCGGAACACGGCATCGGCCTGTATGAGGGCATGGAGGATGTCGACAAGGGGGGAGAAAAATATCCCCATATGGTGATCCGCTACCGGGGTTCGGATCGTCTGCTTGTGCCGGTAGAGCAGATGCATCTGGTGCAGAAATATGTCAGCCTCGGCAGGGCCAGGCCCAAGATCCACCGGATGGGGTCGGGCGAGTGGAAGCGCGCGCGGCTGCGCGCGCAAAAAGCGACCCTGCGCGTCGCCAGCGATCTGTTGAGGATCCAGGCCCTTCGCAAAGCCCTGGGAGGCCACGCGTTCAGCCGCGACACACAGTGGCAAAAGGCCTTTGAGGCTTCTTTTCCTTTTGTCGAAACTCCGGATCAGGCCCAGGCCGTTTCGGATACGAAAAGGGACATGGAATCCCCGTACGCCATGGATCGCCTTTTGTGCGGGGACGTCGGTTACGGAAAGACAGAAGTGGCCATGCGCGCCGCGTTCAAGTGCGTCATGGACAACAAGCAGACGGCCTTTCTGGTCCCGACGACCATCCTGGCGGAACAGCATTACCAGAATTTCAGGAAGCGTTTGAAGGATTTTCCGGTGCGCGTGGAAATGCTCAGCCGTTTTCGTTCCGCCGGAGAGCAAAAGAAGATCATCGAGGAAACGGCGCTTGGAAACGTGGATATCCTGGTGGGGACGCACCGTCTGATCTCGCCAGACATCCGTTTTCGCGACCTTGGCCTGGTCATTATCGATGAGGAGCAGCGGTTCGGCGTCAAAAATAAGGAAAAATTCAAAGAATTGCGGTCCCTGGTCGATATCCTCACCTTGACCGCGACGCCGATCCCCCGGACCCTCTATATGTCGCTGATGGGGGCCAAAGAGATTTCCGTAATCAATACTCCGCCGGAAAACAGGATGGCGATTGAAACCCATGTGGTTGAGTATGATGGGGCGCTTCTGGGTCAGGCCATGGAACGGGAACTCCAGCGGGCGGGCCAGGTCTTTTTTGTCCACAACCGTGTGGAAGATATCGAGCGCGTCAAGGAGGATGTTGAAAGATTATGCCCGGCCGGCGCCCGCGTGGTTTTCGCCCACGGCCAGATGCCGTCGCGCGTTCTCGAGCGGATCATGGTGGATTTCCTGAACAATGAGATCGATGTCCTGGTTTCCACCACCATCATTGAATCCGGCATCGATGTGCCGAACGCCAACACGATCATTATCAATAACGCCGACCAGTTCGGTCTGGCGGATCTTCATCAAATGCGGGGAAGGGTCGGGCGATTCACAAAAAGGGCTTTCGCCTATTTTGTGGTCCATCCCAGGAGGGTCTTGTCCACGGAAGCCCGCAAACGCCTGGAAGCGATCCATGATTATTCCCATCTGGGGGCGGGATTTCAAATTGCGATGGAAGATCTGGAAATCCGCGGCGCGGGAAATCTTTTGGGGCTGCAGCAGCACGGGCATATAACGGCGGTCGGATTCGACCTGTATTGCCGGCTTTTGCGCGAATCCGTCGCAGCCTTGCAACAGACTTTGGTCACTTCAAGGGAGGGAAGGCAGGTATGAAAACAAAGGTTTTCTTTGGCGTCTTATTGCTGATGTTGACGTCTTTGAGTTTGCCGGCGCGCGGAGAGAAGATCGACCGCATCGTCGCCATTGTTAACGGAGATGTCATTACCCAGGATGAGCTGGACACGTTCGCCCGGATGGCCATGCTCGATGGCGAGGCCGAGCCGCCTGTCAAGGATCCCGTTGAATTGCGGCGGTTTTTCTTGGAGAGGATGGTTGAAGACAAGCTGATCCTGCAGGAAGCCAAACGAATGCAATTGAAGACGGACGAGGAAGTGATCGAAGGCCGCATCCGAGATATTCGTTTCCGGGCCGGCAGCGAGGCCGGTTTTCAACAGGCTTTGCTCAGCCAGGGGATCACTCTCTCGGAATTGCGGGAGAAGCTGAAGAACCAGTATTTGATCTTTTTGGCCGTCCAGAGGGAGGTCAAGAGAAAATCGCAGGTTTCTCCCAAGGAAGTGACCGAGTTTTATGAAAAAAACAAGGCCCTTTTTCTGGCCCCTGATACCCTTGTCGTCGATTCGATTTTTATCGAAGATCCCCAGGCGCTCAAAGAAGCGGAATCGATTTTGTCCAGGGGCGGGGATTTTGATGAGACGGCCCGTCTGTATTCCAAAAGGGGCAGCATCGGAAAAGTTTCCAGGGGGCAGTTGAAAAAAGATCTTGAAGATTTCATCTTCTCTCTTTCGCCGGGAGAGCCTTCCAAGCCTTTCGGCGTCGAGAAGGGGCACTATATCTTCCTGGTGAAGGAAAAAATCCCGGCCAGCGAGAAACAGCTGGATGAAGTCAAGGAGCGGGTGATCGCCATGCTGGAGAACGAAAAGGCGGAATTGATCTTAAAGACCTGGCTGGAACAGTTAAAAGACAAAGCTTATATTTCTATCCGACAATGAACGCGCGTCTTGCGGTAACCATGGGTGATCCCGGCGGCATAGGCCCGGAAGTGCTGGTCAAGGCTTTCCGCAGGCAGGGTTGTCTCAAAGACGTGTCTTTTTTTGTGATCGGTCACGGCCCTGTTTTGAGGCATTACGGTTTCAAAAAAACGCCCCGCATGACGCTTCTGGATCCCTGCCGGCCCGGCAAGAGGCTTTTTTCTCCGGGTCCTTCCCGCGATTCAGGAAAGGCCGCTTTGGAATGTCTGCGCCTGGCCGCGGAGCTGGCGCGCAGGGGAGAGGTTTCGGGCCTTGTCACGGCCCCGGTTTCCAAAGAGGTTTTGAAGCCCCTTGGATTTCGCTGGCCCGGCCAGACGGAGTTCCTGCGGGAGGCTTTGGGCGCAGGCCAGGTGGAAATGGTTTTTGTTTCCGACAGGCTGAAAGTCGCCCTTGTCACCAGGCACGTCAGTCTTCAGCAGGCCATTAGAGACGTCAGAAAAGACAGGATCATCTCCTGCGGCCGGATGATTTTTGATCTTTTGCGGGGACGGTTCGGATTGCGCAAGCCCCGCGTGGGCGTGTGCGGCCTGAACCCTCATGCCGGAGAATCCGGTCTTTTCGGACAACAGGAGCGTCTTGAGATCGCGCCTGCCATCCGCTGCCTCAATCGTTCCTTCCCCGGAGTTTTTGCAGGGCCTCTGGCCCCGGACTCGGTTTTTCATCGCGCTTATCAGGGCGAATTTGACATGGTCCTGTGTATGTATCACGACCAGGGCCTGATCCCTTTTAAGATGACGGAATTCAACCGGGGAGTCCACCTGACAGCGGGCCTGCCTGTCGTGCGCACATCCCCGGTCCATGGCACGGCCTATGATATCGCCGGAAAGAATCGGGCCGATGAGGGTTCGATGCTGGCGGCTATCCTGTTGGCGCGAAGGCTCGTTAAGGCCGGTGAAAGGGCATGAAGCCTTTTTCCCTGCCGCCCCTTAAACGTTTCGGCCAGAATTTTCTGCTGGATCCCAACATCAAAAGGAAAATTTTCTCGGCGGCCGGCCTTACCCCCCAGGACACCGTTCTGGAAATAGGCCCCGGATACGGAAGCCTGACCTTTGATATGGCCAAAGCCTGCGGTCGTCTTGTGGCCCTTGAGATAGACAAGGGGCTGTGCGCTCGCCTTTCGGAGCAAACAAAGGAATTTTCCCATTTGACCCTGATCTGTCAGGACATTCTCGCCTTTGATCTTGAGGGTTATTTTCAGCGGGAGGGTATCAAAAAGGCCAAGGTTGTTTCCAATCTTCCCTATTACATCACGACCCCCATTCTGGAATACCTTTTCAAACGCCTGAGACTTCTCGACGATATTTTCCTGACCCTGCAGAAGGAAGTGGCGCAGAGGATGATCAGCCTCGCCGGCCAGAAGGACTACGGTTCCCTGTCGTGCTTTGTGCGGTATCATTGCGAACCTCAAATCCTTTTCAAGATCCCGGCGGGGTGCTTTCGTCCGAAGCCGAAGGTGGAGTCCGTGTTCATGCGGCTCAAGCCTCGGCAGGACGCGGCGCGATACTGGAACTGCCTTTCGGAAGATCTGCTGTTCAGCGTTGTCCGTTCGGCCTTTGGCCAGCGTCGGAAAAAGCTCAGATCCTGTTTGTCCCTGATCCTGAGCAAAGGATCGCCGGTTTTCCAGGAATTTCCCGGGCTTTTTGAGCGAAGGCCCGAGGAAATCTCGCTGGAGGAATTCATCGCCTTAAGCAACGGGATAGCCCGGCTTTCTTTGGGAGCCTGAAGGCGTTTAGGAAAGAGGAAGAGCTGTTTACTTTTTTTGAGACGGATGATAAGATGAGTTTTTCCAAAGGGAGCGCGGGTAAAGACAAGAGGATGGCATGACGATTTCGCGTAATGATGTCCATTATATCGCTCATCTGGCCAGGCTTGGCCTGACAGAAGAGGAGGTTTCGCATTTCCAGGTCCAGCTGGAGGGCATCCTGCGTTATGTGGATAAGCTCAAAGAACTTGATATCAGCAATGTTGAGCCGATGGCGCACGCGCTTGACTTGAAAAATGTTTTCAGAAAGGACGAGATCACTCCGTCCCTCGATCCCCGGGCGCTGATGAAGATCGCTCCGGCTTCCCAGGGCCAGTTCTATAAAGTCCCCAAGGTCATTGAATGAATCTGAGCAGCCAGACGATAACAGAATTAAAGGAAGGCCTTAAGAAAGGGTCCTTTCGGACCGCGGATATTCTCGCTTCCTTGAAAACGCGGTACGAGTCGGTGGAAGAAAAGGTCCGCTCTTTCGCGCGGGCGCCCTTTTTTCAGGAGCGGGAATTCAGGCCCTCCGGGTGCCTGGAGGGAATCCCTATTGTTATCAAGGACAATATTTGCAGTGAAGGGGACCTGACAGAGTGTTGTTCAAAGGTCCTTTCGGGTTTTGTGTCTCCTTATAACGCGACGGTTGTCGAGCATTTGCGGGAGGCCGGGGCCCTGATCATGGGGAAAGCCAACATGGATGAGTTCGCTTTTGGTTCGTCCTGCGAAACGTCCTGTTTTTATCCGACGAGAAATCCGTGGGATACGTCTCGCGTGCCGGGAGGCTCCAGCGGAGGGTCCGCGGCCTGCGTGGCCGCGGATGAGGCGGTGGCGAGCCTGGGTTCGGACACGGGCGGTTCCATCCGCCAGCCCGCCGCTTTGTGCGGCGTCGTGGGCATGAAGCCGACCTATGGCCGCGTGTCACGCTACGGGCTCATTGCTTTCGCATCCAGCCTTGACCAGATCGGCCCCTTGACCAAAGACGTGCGCGATAACGCCCTTCTCTTAAGCGTGATTGCCGGTTTTGACAAACGGGATTCCACCAGTGCCCCTTTGCCGGTTCCTGATTACGGAAAAGAAATGGAGGCGGATATCCGCGGCATGAAGATCGGGATTCCCAGGGAATATTTTGTGGAAGGCCTTGACCCTGAAGTCCGTTCCTGCCTGGCGGAAGCAAGGGCCCGCCTGGAATCGCTCGGGGTTACTTTCGGTGAAGTCAATCTCCCGCACACGCCTTACGCGGTTTCCGTCTATTATATCGTTGCCACCGCGGAGGCCTCTTCTAATCTGGCGCGTTTTGACGGCGTGCAATACGGCCTTCGGGCCACGCCCGCTTCCAGCCTTGAGCCGCCTTTGATCGCGATGTATAAAGAAACGCGGGATAAAGGGTTTGGCGCGGAAGCCAAGCGGCGCATGATCCTGGGGACTTATGTGCTGTCCAGCGGATATTATGACGCGTATTATTTGAGGGCGTCGAAGGCCAGAAGGCTTATTAAGGAAGATTTTGACAGCGTGTTCAAGGAATACGATCTCATTTTAACGCCGACATCTCCCACCCCCGCTTTTAAGCTCGGAGAAAAGACGGAAGACCCTTTGAGCATGTATCTTTCCGATATCTATACGATTTCGGCCAATTTGGCCGGTGTGCCCGCCCTGTCCCTGCCTTGCGGATTTACAAAGGCGGGTTTGCCGGTCGGCATGCAGGTGATCGGGCCATCCTTCGGGGAGTCGGACATCTACCGGCTGGCTTATCAGTATGAGCAGAAGACGCCCTGGCATAAAATGAAACCGCAATTATAAACAAAATCAAACGAGGGGTTGGATCGAAGGTTGTCGGGATTTGACATCGGCAAGGATTTGTCTCATGACATATGAACCCGTGATCGGATTGGAAGTGCACGTGCAATTGAAAACCGCGACCAAGGCTTTCTGCGGCTGCGCCAATCTGTTCGGTTCAAAAGAGAACAGCCACACCTGTCCCGTGTGCCTGGGCCTTCCCGGCGCCCTTCCTGTTTTTAATGAGAAGGCTTTGAAAAGCGGGGTGAAGGTCGCGTTGGCCCTGAATTGCGCGGTCAGGACGTTTACCAAATTCGACAGAAAGAATTATTATTATCCGGACCTTCCGAAAAACTTCCAGATTTCCCAATATGACGTGCCTTTCGCGCAGACCGGAAGCCTGGAGATCCAGGCGCGGGAGGGGCGCCGCCTGGTGAAGATCAAGAGGGTGCATTTGGAAGAGGACGCGGGCAAGCTGATCCACGCCGAAGACGGTCCCTACAGCCTTGTTGATTACAACCGCGCCGGCACGCCGCTGCTGGAGATCGTCACCGAGCCCGACCTGTTTTCCCCCCAGGAAGCGTATGATTATTTGACCGATCTGAAATTGATCCTTCAATATCTTGACGTTTCGGATTGCGACATGGAAAAGGGGACTTTGCGTTGCGACGCGAACGTTTCCCTGAGGCCGGCAGCAAGCCAGACGCTGGGCACCAAAACTGAGTTGAAGAACATGAATTCCTTCAAAGCGGTGAAAATGGCCCTGGACTATGAGATCCGCAGACAGGCGGATGTTTTGGCCGAAGGAGGCCGCATTCTTCAGGAAACCCTGCTTTGGGATGAAAAGAAGCAGGCGACCCATTCCATGAGGTCCAAAGAGGAAGCGCATGATTACCGGTATTTTCCGGAACCCGATCTTCCGCCCTTTGTGATGACCACTTCCGAAATCGAGGAGATCAGGAAGGAATTGCCTGAACTTCCGGAAGAGAAGCGGCGTCGTTTTACGCGCGATTTCGGCCTTTCGAGAAAAGACAGCGAAACCCTGACGGCTTCGGTGAGACTGGCGGATTTTTTTGAGGCCTGCGTGAACCTGTCGGCGGAGCCCAAAAAAACGGCCAATTGGCTCATCGGTCCCGTGTCATTTCAGATGAATTCCAGAAATCAGGATATCACGCAACTGAGGCTGTCGCCTTCAGCGCTGATGGAGTTGATCGACCTGGCCGAAACCGGCAAGATCAGCCAGCTGGCCGCCAAAGATGTCCTGCAGGAGATGCTTGAGACCGGAGAAAAACCCTCCCGGATCGTGGAAGAAAAAAATCTGGGTCAGGTTTCGGATTCCTCCGTCCTGAAAACGGTCATTGAGCAGGTGCTGGCGGCCCATCAGAAGTCCGTGGCCGACTATCAGTCCGGCAAAGAGAATGCGTTGATGTTTCTCGTCGGCCAGGTGATGCGCGCTTCTGGCGGAAAGGCCAACCCCAAGACAGCCCGCCAATTGCTGATAGAAAGGTTGAAGCCATGATGAAAACGATATTCAGGACAGCCATCGCGGGCGTCGCGTTATTCCTCGTGCTGGTCCTTTCCAATCTCGGGATGACCGCTATTCAACAAACGAAGAAGAATGAGACGTATAAGGAGCTGGATCTTTTTGCTGATGCCCTGGCATTCGTTCAGACGCATTATGTGGAGGAGACCACATCCAAGGATTTGATCTACGGGGCGTTGGGGGGCATGATGGCGAGCCTGGACCCGCATAGCCAGTTCTTAACGCCGCAGGAGTACGAAGAGCTTAAAGCGGACACGTCGGGTGAATTCGGCGGTATCGGCATCGAAATCACGCTGAAAGATCACCTGATCACGATCATCACGCCCGTGGAAGGGACTCCCGCCTGGGATGCCGGCCTGGCTCCGAACGACCGCATTGTCAAAATAGAAGACACCGTCATGAGAAACCTGGATTTGAATGACGCCGTCAAGATGCTGCGCGGCAAACCCGGGACGGAGGTGACGGTGGTGGTCTGGCGCGAGAAGGAAAACAAATTGTTGACCTTCAAGATCAAGAGGGCGTTGATCGAGATCAAGGATATCAAGGAAAGCCGTCTCCTGGAGCAGGGCATTGCTTATATCAAACTTGTGGAATTCCGGGAAGATACGCCCCGGGAACTCGACAGGACGCTGGCGGATCTGAAAGCCAAAGGCATGGAAGCGTTGATCCTGGATTTGAGAAACAATCCGGGAGGGCTTTTGGACAAAGCGGTCGAAGTGGCCGAACGCTTTGTCCCCGTCGGAGAGCTGATTGTTTCCCTGAAAGGCCGCGACCCGTCGCAGAATGCTTCTTTTCTGTCCCGGTACAGGAAGCCCTGGAAGGACCTGCCTTTGATCCTTTTGGTCAACGCGGGCAGCGCCTCAGGCAGCGAGATCGTGGCCGGTTGTTTTCAGGACCGTCACAGGGCCATTCTTGTGGGAGAACAGACCTTCGGCAAGGGGTCGGTGCAGATCGTTTTGCCTTTGCGCGACGGCTCCGCCATCAAGATGACGACCAGCCGCTATTACACGCCATCGGGCGTTTCGATCCATGAGACCGGTATCGCGCCCGACGTAACCGTCGCCCTGGGCGTGCCGGCCGCGTCCGAAGAACGTCAAGCGCCTCCCTCAGACCTTGAGAATATTTTCAACGGGGTGGAGGACCGGGGGCCCCAGGACAAGGCGCGCGCCGCTTTGCGGCAGTTGTACGAAAAGGACGAGCCCCTGGCCCGCGCGGTCGATATTTTCAAAGGTATTAAAATTTACAGCCAGATGCTCAAAGGTCCCGACGGGCAGGTCCATGAATAATTTTAAAAATCTGGCGATTTTGCTTTTGTCCGTTATGATCATTGTTCAGTCCGCGATCCTGCTCTATTTCCTGCGGTCTCAGAAAACAGGGCCCAGGCCCGTTGCCGCCAGACAAGCGGCTTCACCTGAGCGCGTGGTTGCGGCCCCCAGGCCGGAGCCTGTCGTTCCCGCGGCTCCTCTCAGGCCGCAGCTGCCGGTTGTCCCGGCGGGAAAGATCGCCCTGATCATTGATGATTGGGGCTATAACCTCAAGAACTCTGATTTTATCTCCGGGAATGATTTTTCCCTGACCCTGGCTGTTTTGCCGTTTCGGGAATACTCCGGCCGCATCGCGGAAATGGCGCAGCAGAGCGGCAAAGATGTCATCATTCACATGCCCATGGAACCTCATCATAAGGAGCAATACGGCCTGGAAGAGAACACGCTTTTGACGACCATGCCTTCCTCCCAGGTTACGCGCCTGTTGAATGAGGCTTTCGCGGATGTGCCGCACGCCAAAGGCGTCAGCAATCATATGGGTTCGCGAGCGACGGAAGACGCGCGTTTGATGCGCGCGGTGATGGGATATCTTAAGAATAAGGGGATGTTTTTCGTGGACAGCCTGGTGACGTCCAAGAGCGTCTGCCGCGCCACGGCCGCCTCAATCGGCGAGAATTTTGCCAGCCGCGATGTCTTTATCGATAATGAGGACGATCCGGATGCTATCCGCCAGCAGATGGTTTCGCTGGCAAGGGTAGCGAAAAAGAAAGGGCTCGCCGTCGGTATCGGGCACGACAGGCCCCAGACAATCGCGGTGCTCAAAGAGATGATCCCGGCCCTGCGCGAACAGGGATATGAATTTGTCAATATTTCGGAAATTGTCCGTCACGAGGCGCGACAAAAGAAAGGCCGCTAACATGAAGGTTTTGGGCATCGAAACCTCCTGCGACGAAACCGCCGCTTCCGTTGTGGAGGATGGACAGCGGGTCCTTTCCAGCGTCGTGGCTTCCAGCCTCAAACAGCATGCCCCTTACGGAGGGATTATCCCTGAGATCGCCTCCCGCGCGCATTTGGAATCCATCTGCCGGGTGACCGCCGACGCCTTGAGCGATGCCTCCGTAAAGAAGGGACGCCTTGAGGCGCTTGCGGTAACGGAAACGCCGGGATTGATCGGTTCGCTTTTGGTCGGCATTTCTTTTTGCCGGGCGCTCAGCGAGTCCTGGAAGCTCCCTCTTGTGGCCGTAGACCATTTGAAGGCCCATCTTTACGCGGCGTTTATCGGCCGGGACATTCCTTTTCCTTTTGTCGGCCTTGTGGTTTCGGGCGGGCACACCAGTCTCTATGAGGTTAAAGGCATCGGACGCGAGCGTTTGATCGGTTCAACCAGAGATGACGCCGCAGGGGAGGCGTTTGATAAGGTGGGCAAAATCCTGGGTCTGGGTTATCCCGGGGGTCCGGAGATCGAGGCGCTTGCCAAAAAAGGTTCCCGCCGGGCCTACGCCTTTCGCTGCGATTGCCGGGGGTTGGATTTCAGTTTCAGCGGCATCAAGACGGCGGTCCTTTACAAGGTCAGGGAGCTGCAAAAGATCTATGGGGCTTTATCGGGCGACGTGAAGGCGGACCTTGCCGCTTCTTTTCAATCCGCGGTCGTCGAAGATCTTGTGGCCAAATCCTGCGAGGCGGCCGTCAAACACCGGGCCTCGGTTCTGGCTGTGGGCGGAGGCGTGGCTTTCAACGGTTACTTACGCGCCCGGCTTTTGGAAGAAACAAAACGGCGCGGCATTTCGCTCTGCCTGGCTCAGCGTTCCTATTGTCTGGATAACGCGGCCATGATCGCCAGTCTTGCCGGCCGATTGCTTAAGGCCGGGGTCTGGAGGCCGTTGAGAAACGGTGTTTTTCCTTGAAAAAGTATTTTTGGAGTTGATGCAGGCGGACAAACCTCGGGCAGAGCGGTTTTTTTGTTGAACAGCAAAGATTTGTAAAGCGCGAAAGCGACGATCAAGGAGAGAGCATGATGACGCCATTGACGGACGGGGAAATGATTTTGAGGATTTTTATCGCCTTTATCTTGAGCAGTCTGATCGGATTGGAGCGCCAGATGGCGCGCCATGAAGCGGGCCTGCGCACGCATATCCTTGTCTGCGTCGGCTCGACGTTGATCATGTTGACATCGCTCCATGTTTTTGATATATATAATTCCGGCGCCGCCAATGTGGATCCGACCCGCATCGCGGCCGGCGTCATCACCGGTATCGGATTTTTGGGCGCGGGCACCATTCTGCGCTCTCCCCAGGGGATCCGGGGGTTAACGACGGCCTCCAGCCTTTGGGTTGTGGCCGCGCTGGGATTGAGCGTCGGTTGCGGTTTTTTCAAAGTATCTTTTTTCGTCACGTTCCTTGTGGTTCTGGTCCTGTTGTTTTTGCGAAGGATCGAACACGGTTTACTCAAAAAGGGGGTCGAGCATGGCCATGAGAGACAGGAAGAAGGAGAGTGAAGAGCGCGTGATCACTGTCGATTCCGCTATGCAGGGAAGCCTTTCTTTTAAGGAACCGGTCCACCTGCGGATCAATGGAAAGTTCGAAGGGACGCTGGAGGCCCGGGGGATCCTTGAGATCGGTGAGAACGCCCTTGTGGACGCGACCATTTCCGGAGATGAGGTTGTTATTTCCGGGAGGGTCAAGGGAGAGATCGCGGCCTCCAAGCGATTGGTTTTAAAAGAGCGCGCCGTCGTGGAAGGTAATATCAAGACGCCGACGCTTCAGATCAGCGAAGGCGCTGTTTTTCAGGGCCGGTGCGCCATGCTGGGCGATATATTTGACTCCGAGGGGCTGGCCCGCTACCTGGAAGTCGATTTGCATACGATCGTGGAGTGGGCCAACAGCGGCAAGATCCCCGCGTTCAAAGAGGCCAATGACTGGAAATTTGAGCGCAAGAAGATCGATGAATGGGTTTCCGCCGGAAAGATCGGGTAAGGACTTATGGTAGGCCAAAAATTGCTGACTATCCGCGAGGTGGCCAGTTATCTGAATATCACGGAGAAAGAAGTCGTTGAGCTTGCCGAGCAGGGGGCCATTCCCGCCTACAAGGTGGGAGGCGTCTATCTGCGGTTTAAGAAAGAACAGCTGGATCAGGTCAAGCCTAAAATCAAGCCTAACCAATCGCTTGTTACGATCGAAGGGACCTTGGCCGAAAAGGTCAGGGATTTCGTCTATCACAATGATTTCTATATCCTCTCCTTGGCGGTCATTTTCTTCCTGCTGTATTTTATCGTCAAATTATGAGAACAAGGACATACGCAGACCTTGGTTTTGCCTGCGTAGACACGGACAGGCAAAATAGAAGGGGTTTTCCTGAGGTCGTTTTTTGCCAGAATAAAACGCGGCAAGACATCTTAAAGATAGCCCTGGAATTGAACAAGGATAAATCAGCTCCGCTTTTGTTGACCCGCCTGAAGGCCCCTGATTATAAATTCCTGAAAAAAAAGATCGCAGGGCTCTCCTATCGCGCCGGGGCTCGGGCCGCTTTTCGCAAGGGCAGCGCGCCTGCGCCTTCCCAAAAAGGCGTTGTTCTTGTCGTGACGGCCGGGACCAGCGATATTCCTGTGGCGGAAGAGGCTGTTCTGACGGTCGAGCTTATGGGAGCCGATTGCCGGAAACTTTACGACGTGGGAGTCGCCGGCGTTCACCGGATCCTGGAGCGGGCCAGGCTTTTGAGGCAGGCGGCCGTGATCATTGTTGTGGCCGGGATGGAAGGCGCCCTGGCCAGTGTTGTCAGCGGCCTTGTGAAATGCCCTGTCGTGGCGGTTCCGACGAGTTGCGGGTACGGGTCTAGCTTTGAAGGCTTATCGGCCCTTTTGACCATGCTCAACAGCTGTTCTCCCGGGGTCGCTGTCATGAATATTGATAACGGATTTGGCGCCGGCTATTTCGCCGGTTTGGTGACCCGCTCATGAAGATTTTATATTTTGATCTAGTCGGGGGTATTAGCGGAGACATGATCGTTTCCGCCCTCGTGGACCTCGGCGTTTCCCGCAAAGCCCTTTCAGGTCAGTTGTCGAAATTGGGCATCAAGGGCTGTTCCTTGAAGTTCCACTCTGTCCAGAGAGGCCACCTCAAGGCCCTGAAATTTGATGTTTTGGCGAGGGAGCCGAAGAATTTTTCGTATCGCGAGATCGGGCGCCTGATCCAGTCGAGCGAACTGGCCTCAGGGGTCAAAAAACGGGCCCTGGCAGTCTATGAAACTTTGAAAAAAGCCGAGGAGCATGTGCATGGACGTTCCGAAGACATGCATTTTCATCAGTTGGGCGAGATCGATTCTATCGTGGATATCGTTTGCGCCTGCATCGGTCTGGAGCTTTTGGGCGTCGCCGATATCCTGTACTCCGTCATTCCGCTGGGCCTTAAGACTTCCGGCGCCGTTTCGCGGATGCTCGAAGGCCAGCGTGTTTATTTTACGGACTGGGCCTTTGAGAATGTCACCCCCACGGGAATGGCTTTTCTGAAAACCCTGGGCCGGCAGGTCCGGCAGGGCACTCATTTTCTATACGGGCGCAGCGGCCTGGGCGCCGGAGCAAACGACCCTTTTGAAGTCGGCAATGTGGTCAGGGTGGCGGAGCTGGCAGGCGCGCAAACGGCTGCAGGCGAGGAGATCCTTGTTATGGAGGCCAATGTGGATGATCTCAACCCCCAGGTTTTTCCCCTGATATTCGAACGGCTCTTTGCCGCCGGGGCCCTGGATGTGTTTGTCCAGAACGTCCTTATGAAGAAGTCGAGGCCCGGTTTTTTGCTCACGTGCTTGTCAGACCGGGGAAATTTCGATAGAATGGCGGCAATTGTGTTCCGGGAAACATCCACAATCGGCCTGCGGTATTATCCTGTCAGCCGTCTGAAGCTGGAGCGTTCAACGGCGCGCGTGTCCGTCCTCGGCCAGGGGGTAAGGATTAAAAACGTTGTCACGCCATCAGGGTCCAAAAGAGGTGTTCCTGAATACGAGGATTGCCTGGCGGTCGCGCGGAAAACCGGCCGGCCGCTTGTTGAGATCATGGAGTTAGCCAAAAGGAAGGTCTAGTATGGCCCTTTCCGGGCTGGATATTTATAAGCTTCTGCCAAAAACAAACTGCAAGAAATGCGGTTTTCAGACATGCCTGGCGTTCGCCATGCAACTGGCGAAGAAGGCCGTCAGCCTGGACAAATGCCCATTGATCAGCGATGAAGTCAGGGCAACCCTGGAAGAGGCTTCTTTGCCGGCCATCCGCCTTGTGGAGATCGGCTCCGGGGAGACGAAGGTTTCCGTAGGGCGCGAAACCGTCCTGTTCCGGCATGAGGAGAAATTTCATCATCCTACGGCGGTGGGTTTTATCGTCGAAGACTCTGTTTGCGGGGCGGAATTGGAAGAAACGTTTCGCCAGATCGAAGCTTTGCGTTTTGAGCGGGTGGGCGAGTTGATCAGAGGCAATCTGGTCGCTTTGAAGCAAACAGGGCCGGATTCCCGCTTTGTCGAACACGTCAGGTTGACAGCTTCCCGCCTGGCCCTGCCGCTTGTCCTGATGGCCTCTTCGGCGCGCGGATTGAAGGAGGCCTTGCTGGAATGCGCAGGGAGGAGGCCCTTGGCTTATTGCGACAATCCCACGCAGGCGCAGGATTTTGTTTCCCTGTGCAGAGAATTCAAGGTGCCTTTGGCTTTGCGCGCGGCTTCCCTGGAGGAGTTTTCTCAGACGACAAAAAAGATAACGGCTTCAGGTTTTTTTGATCTTGTTTTGGACATTCCGCCTCTATCCCTGGCGGACCGGCTTTGGTTGTTAACACAGGTCCGCAGGCTGGCAATCAAAAAGGGCGATCGCAGCCTGGGTTTTCCGACCATGGCGATCACCGGGGCCTCTGACGCGGGTTCTGTTGCTGAGGCCTCCGCGTATCTGACAAAATACGCCAGCATTATCCTTTTGAGAAGCAGGCGGCCTGAGCATATCCTGCCCCTTTTGACCTTGCGACAGAATATTTATACGGACCCCCAGAAACCTTTGCAGGTTGAGCCTAAAGTCTACGCGGTGGGAGCGGCCTCCGTGGATTCGCCGGTTCTTATCACCACGAACTTTTCTTTGACGTATTACACGGTCCTGGGGGAAATCGAATCCAGCCGGGTTCCCAGCCATCTTGTCTGCATGGATACGGAAGGAATGTCGGTTTTGACGGCCTGGGCCGCGGAAAAGTTCAACGCCGAAAAGATTTCCGGAGCCCTGGGCAAATTCAAGCTCTCTGAGATCGTTCGGCATAAAAACCTGATCATCCCAGGCTATGTGGCCATGATGAGCGGGGACCTGGAAGAGCAATCGGGCTGGCGGGTGATCGTCGGGCCGCGGGAGGCTTCAGGGCTGCCTTCGTTTCTCAGGAACCTGTCTTAGGAAAATCTTAAACTATGGAACAATGCGTTGTCACGTTTTTGCCGGACGGCAAAAAGGCGGTCGTGGACAAGGGGACCAGCCTGTTATCCGCCGCCATTTCGGCGCATATCCACCTGAATTCCAGCTGTGGCGGAGACGGTGTCTGCGGCAAATGCCGCGTTCTTGTCAAGAGCGGGTCTGTCCATGCCGAACCTTCGGGCCGCATCCGCCCCCAGGAAAGGAAGCTAGGCATGACCCTGGCATGTCAGACCCTGGTTGAGTCCGACATGACGGTTGAAATTCCGCCGGAATCCCGGCTTGATTTGAGTTCTTTGAGCAGGGAGGAGCTGGCCTTAAGGCTTAAAGGCGTGTACGCGCCTTCAGAAGACGCGCCCCAGGCGCAAGGCGAGGGCCTGGGTGCGTGCGGTTTTGCCTTCGCGCCCCTGGTCCAAAAGATATTCTGCGAGCTCCCCGTTCCTGATTTTAATGATAAACTCAGCGATCTTGAACGGGTCTGCCGGTGCGTTCAGGATAAGGAGGGTGAGCGGCCTGTCCATACGGGCCTATCCAATATCAGAAAGCTGGGGGAAATGCTGCGGGCCAGCGACTGGAAGGTGACCGTGACTGTCTGTGGCAAGGGGCCGGTTCTGGAGATCCTCAATATTGAGCCGGGCAACAGCGCCGGCAGGAATTACGCTTTTGTTTTCGACATAGGGACGACGACGATCACCGGGCAGCTTGTTGATCTCAACGGCGCGAAGGTCATGGGCACCAAAGCGACATACAACAGGCAGGCGACCTTCGGTTCCGATATCATTACGCGCATCATTTACGCCCAGGTTCCCGATGGGCTTGAAAAACTTCATCACGCGGTCGTGGACGTTCTGAATGAAATGATCGAGTCTTTCGCGGAGGAAGCCCGCGTTGATCTTAACGATGTGACTTGTGTTTGCGTGGCCGGGAATACGACCATGATCCATCTTCTGCTGCGGATCGACCCGGCGCATATCCGTAAGGAGCCTTATGTCCCTACGGCCAATTTCCTGGCGCCTGTCCGGGCGGCTGAAGCGGGAGTGAAGATCAGCCCTCATGGCCAGCTTTTTTGTCTGCCGGGCGTCTCAAGTTACGTGGGAGGGGATATTACGGCGGGGGTGCTTTCCTGCGGGATTTTTTGTTCCCCGGATCTGGAACTTCTGATTGACATAGGGACCAATGGAGAGATCTGTCTGGGAGGCACGGACTGGCTGATCAGCTGCGCGGCCTCGGCAGGACCCGCGTTTGAAGGCAGCGGCATGACCTGCGGCATGCGCGCGGTGCGGGGCGCTGTTCAGACCGCGCGGGTGGATCCGGAAACCCTGGACGTGAAGTGCGAGACGATCGGCGGAGACGTTCCGCGCGGGATTTGCGGGTCGGGCTATATTGAGCTTATCTCGCAGCTTCTGAAGGCGCGGGTGGTCGATAAAAACGGCAAGATCAACCGGGAGAGGAAGTCCGCGCGCCTGAGGCCTGGCGTATCGGGATTTGAATTTGTGGTTGTTTTCGCCCATGAACACGGCCTGGAAAACGATATTGTTTTGACCGATGCCGACCTGGATAATTTCAAAAGGGCAAAGGCTGCCATCTATTCGGCGGTTTCCCTTCTGGTCAGACATATGGATTTTTCCATCAATGATCTTGCGAAGATTTTTATCGCGGGCGGCTTCGGCACGGCCCTGAATGTGGAAAGCGCGGTGTCTGTGGGTCTGATCCCTGACCTGCCTGTGGAAAAATATGTTTTTGTCGGCAACAGTTCCCTGGCCGGGGCCAGGCAATATCTTTTTTCCCGCCAGGCCGCCGTTAAATGCGATACGATGGCGGCCAATATCACCTATTTTGAACTTTCGACGGACGCGGCGTATATGGATGAATACATGGCCGCTTTGTTCTTTCCGCATACGGACCAGATCCGTTTTCCCCATGTCAGATATTAAGGGCAAAAGCGAGGTGATCGTGATCGCGGGCAAGGGGGGCGTGGGCAAGACGACGCTGGCCGCGCTGTTGACCTTGTATTTGTCCCAAAGGAACCCTTCGGCCGTTCTGGCCATAGACGCCGACCCCAACAGCAATCTGGGGGATGTTTTGGGCTGCGGACAGGCCGCCACGGTCGCCGATATCATCGAGGAAGTCTCCAAAAACCCCGAGCGCGTGCCCCAGGGCATGGGCAAGGACGCGTTCATCGAATACCGGATCCACGAGGATATAACGGAAAACAAGGGATTCGATCTTCTTGTCATGGGCAGGCCTGAAGGGCCAGGCTGTTATTGTTATATCAACAATGTGCTCAGGAATAGCTTGGCCAGGCTGACAGGCCATTACGGATATGTCATCATCGACAATGAGGCCGGTTTGGAACATTTCTCCCGGAAGACGACACGCGCCTGTTCCCGCTTGATGGTCGTTTCCGACGCGACGGGAGTAGGCTTGCGTTCCGCAGGGCGGATGTTTGAACTGGTCGAAGAACTGGGAATAAGGGCCGACAAGCGTTACCTATTTGTCAACAAAACAGCGGCCAAAAAAGACGCGGAGGATTTTAAAAAGAGATTCAGGGTGGATTTGGTTTTGACGATTCCCTGCGATGAAGCGGTCGCGGGTTTATCCGAGAAGGGTGAGCCTTTAACGGGTCTAAGCGCCGGTTCCGTTATGCGCAAGGCCGTGGCAGCCGCCGGAGAGGAGATATGGCCGAGGAGCTGAATTTTTCCATGAAGTGGCAGCAACCGATCTGTGAACTTCAGCTGGGCGCCGGGAGCCAGGAGGGCGGAAGCCGTTCGGTTGTCCTTCGCGCAGGCGGGGAGACCGGTTTGCCGTTTCTTTTCAAGGAAGGCTCTATGCCTCACAAGCCGTTGATTGCCGCCGAAGTTACGGACGCGCCTGAGGAGGACCTGCCTGAAACGCTGCGCCAGGACCTCAAAGGGCTTCTGGAGGACCCCGTTCTTTGGTCGAAGAAGATGCTGGAGGTTGGCGCGGACCTTATTTGTCTTAAATTGTCCGGCATTCATCCGGATGGCCGGGCAAGGTCGGTCGATGAATCGCTGACTCTTGTGAAGGGCCTCTTGTCGGCTGTCGGCTGTCCGCTGATCATCCTTGGCTGCGGTCATTCCCAGAAAGACAATGAGGTGTTGCCCGCTGTTTCGGAAGCGGCCAGGGGGGAAAAAATTCTTTTCGGGGACGCTTTGCAGGAAAACTATAAGACATTGACCGCCGCATGCATCGCCGATGGGCACAGTGTTATTGCCGAATCCCCTATCGATGTGAATATCGCCAAGCAATTGAATATATTGATTTCCGATCTTGGTATGCCGCTCGATCGCATTGCCATCAACCCGACGATCGGCGCGTTAGGCTATGGTCTGGAGTACGCCTATTCGATCATGGAGCGGGCGCGGAATGCCGCGCTTTCAGGCGATAAAATGCTGGCTATGCCTTTTGTCTGTTTTGTGGGACAGGAGACCTGGAGGACTAAAGAATCCAAGGTGCCGCAGAAAGACTGTCCCACCTGGGGCGACGCCCGCCAGAGGGGCATCCTGTGGGAAGTGGTAACGGCCATGGCCATGCTCCAGGCCGGAGCGGATATCCTGACTTTGCGGCATCCGGAGTCCATCCGCATGGTGAAGTCAGAGATTGCGGAGTTGATGAAACGCGGGGCTTAGAAGGTTTTTGGGGCAGGTCTATGTATATTATCGGCGAATTGATTAATGGGATGTATGGGGATGTGAGGGAGGCCTTGGTGCGAAAGGACGGGAATTTCATCCGCGACCTCGCGCGCAGGCAGGTTAACGCCGGAGCTGATGCCCTGGATATTAACTGCGGCCCTCTTTCAAAAGACCCTGTCAAGGACATGGTTTGGCTGGTGGAAACGATCCAGGCGGAGGTTTCTGCTGTGTTGTGTCTGGATAGTACAAAGCGCGCCGTCATTGAAGCAGGTCTTGACGTCTGCCGGGGCAAAGCCATCATCAATTCTTCTTCAGCGGACGAAGATAAGCTGGCGGGTTACCTGGAGCTGGCGAAAACAAGAAACGCGTCATTGATCGCCCTGACGATGGACAGGAATGGTGTGCCTCAGAATAAGGAAAAACGCCTTGAACTGGCTGCGCAGATCCTGGATTCGGCCTCGCGCGCCGATTTTCCACTGACAGAACTCTATCTGGACCCGGTCCTTATGCCGATTAATGTTGCCCAGCAGCAACTTTATGATATACTGCAGGTCATAAATGATTTTAGATTGTTATCCGCGCCTGCAGTCCAGACGGTTTTAGGTCTAAGCAACATTTCCCAGGGAGCAAAAAGCCGGCACATCATCAACAGGACTTTTTTGGTCATGGCCCAGGCCCTGGGGTTGTCGGCCGCCATTCTCGATCCATTGGACAAAGAGTTGATGCAGGCGCTTGTGACAGGTGAGCTCATTTTGAACAAAACGATCTATTGCGATTCCTACATTGACGCTTATCTGAAAAGCAAAAGATAGAGTCATAGAGTTATTGAGTTTATAGAGTTTATTGAGTTGCTTGAGTTACTTGAGTTCATTGAGTTTGTTGAGTTGTTGGAGTTTATTGAGTTACTTTTAAGATTATTGTTTTTTGATTTGATGATAAATTTGGCGGAGTAGCGACCGAAGGGAGTCCTGAGCGAAGCGAAGGGCTTTAGCCTGATAGAGGCGGAAAAGTCCACCTCCGGATTTAAGATTATTGTTTTTTTGATTTCACGATAGATTTGGCGGAGTAGCTCAGCCTGATAGAGCACGCGGCTCATACCCGCTTGGTCGGTGGTTTAAATCCACTCTCCGCCACCATTTTCCTGTTCGAAAGCCGACTTCCCTCGTAACTTATCATAAAAATCTCTTCGAAATTTTTATGATACTTGGCGGGATTTTCCGCCCCGCTGTGCGGGCGAGACGGGCGCTGGATGCCGACTGCGTCGGCACATTAAGTCGCTCACCCCGCTTCGTTTCACTTCGCGGGATATCGCTGAATTGTACATTAAGTTGCTCACCCCGCTTCGTTTCGCTTCGCGGGATATCGCTGAATTGTACATTAAGTCGCTCACCCCGCTTCGTTTCACTTGGCGGGATTTCGCTGAATTGTACATTAAGTCGCTCACCCCGCTTCGTTTCACTTGGCGGGATTTCGCTGAAT
>JBAZMA010000013.1:0-50604 GCA_041649995.1 Candidatus Omnitrophota bacterium
GATCCGTTTTGATGAGCTCGGCATTGAGATTCCCTTTCCCCATAGGACGCTTTACGTGGGAAGCGGGCCTGAGAACGAGTGGCTCAGGAAGCTGGCTGAAAACAGAGGCACATGTCACGGGCATTGAAAGGAACCGCCAAAGGGATGTTGGGCATTTTCTGCAGAGGTCTTACGCGGCGCATAATGACGGGTTCTGTGTTGGCCGAAATATGGAGCCGAAACAGCAAGGGAACCATTATCAATGACGCATAAACGAGGGAATGTTTTTTGGCTGGCGCTTTTCTTTTTGCTTCTTTTGGTCTCCTCGCAGGCCCAGGCGGAGAAAGTCATTTTGAAAAGCGGCAAGGTCCTGGAGGCCAGGATCAAGGAAAAGACCGATAGCCAGGTTGTTTTGGACTACGAGGGCCGCGACATCTATTACGAAACAAAGGTCATTGAGACTATTAACGGCAAGCCCCCTGAAGAATTTTCGTTGGCCGAGATAACCGTGGAGAAGTCCGAGGTCCGGGGGAATTTTGAAACCGGCCTTTTTTTGGCCTCCCATAGAAAATTCAACGAGGCCTTTGACAGTTTCAAGAAAGCCCTGAGCGAGGATCCTACCGACGATAATTCGCTGGAGGCCATTCATATCCTCGATGACCTGCGTCAGGAAAAGATCTCGTACGATTTCGCGCAGGCCCTCTTCGAGGGCACCCTTCTGTTCTTGAAAAGGCGTTATGAGGCCGCGGCTGTGTCTTTTCAGAGGGCCGTGGACTTAAAGCCCGACGCCCAGGAACTTTATTATAATCTCGGGAACCTTTATAACGCGATGGGGCAATATCGCGCCGCCATGCCGTATTTTACGAAATTATTGAAGGAGAATCCCCTGGATGCCGAAGTCCTCTTCAGCCTCGCTTTTTCTTATTTTTCCCTGAATGAATTCCAGAAGGCCGCGGAATATTTCGAGCGGTATGTGGCTTTAGCGCCGCAGGACGCGCAGGGCCACGGATTTTTGGGCGCTTCCTTATACGCGCTGGGACGGGAGGCCGAGGCTATGGAAGAGTTCCAGAAGGCCAGGTCGTTTATCGAGGAAGAGGATTTGCCTGAGGCCGGCAGTTTCAGGCAAGAGGGTATCCGTGAGATCATCAACAGGTTCTGACTTGTCCGGCCTTCTGAGGCGGTGGTATCGCAAAAGCCGCCGCGCCCTTCCATGGCGGGAGACGAGCGATCCCTACAAGATCTGGATTTCGGAAGTTATGCTGCAGCAGACAACGGTCGCGGCCGTGATTCCTTATTACCAACGGTGGCTGCGGACTTTTCCTTCAGTTCATGATGTGGCGTCCGCGCCCCTGGGCAGGGTGTTGAGGCATTGGCAGGGATTGGGTTATTACGCGCGGGCCAGGAACATCCATAAATCTTCAAAGATCATTGTCAATCAATACGCGGGCAGGCTTCCTGGGCAGGCGGCTGTTTTGAGAAGGCTTCCGGGTTTCGGGACCTATACCACAGCCGCTGTATTGAGTATAGCCTTTGGACAGCCTCACCCGGTTATTGACGCTAATGTCCGAAGGGTGGTTTCCAGGCTCCTGGCCATAAGGTCCGCTAAGCCCCTGGCGGTGGATCTGCGGATATCGGCTTTTCTGAAAACAAGCCTTCCTTTTTCCGGGGCGGGTGAGTTTAATCAGGCCTTAATGGAGCTCGGGGCCCTTGTCTGCAGGCCTTTGGATCCTTTGTGCGGCCATTGTCCCTGGCACGGCTCCTGCCGTGCGAAACATCAAGGCATCCAGCAGAGCCTTCCCGTAAAACAAAAAAAGGTGTTCAAGAAGATCAGGACCGTGGTTGCTGTTCTCAGGAAGGAAAAGAGGATCTTCTTTCAGCGGCGTTCGGAGAAAGGCCTTCTGGCGGGTTTTTGGGAATTGCCCGGCGGAAAAATTGAAAAAAACGAATCTCCTGAAAAAGCCCTGGCCAGGGAACTCAAAGAAGAATTGGGCGTGAAGGTCAAGAAAACGGGAGAGCCCGTGACCGTAAAACACGCCTACACAAGCTTTCAGGTGACGCTCTTGGGTTTTGAATGCGAAGCGCAGCCTGCCCCGCGGACAGACAGCAAACACAGGTGGTTCTCGCCAAAAGAATTGGAGAAGTATCCTGTGCCCTGCGGGACGCTGAGGCTCCTGCGTCGGATGAAATGGTTGTGTCAGCAGGATTTTAAAGGTCTATAAAGCCATGGTCAAACAAAAAATTCTCGTTGTAGAGGATGAAAAAAATATCTTAAGGCTTGTTGTCTATAACCTGGAAAAAGCGGGATATGAGTGCTTCTCGGCTTTTTCCGGGGAAAAGGCTCTGGAGGTCCTTCGCCATTACGATATGGATCTTGTGGTGCTCGACATCATGCTGCCGCAGATGGACGGCTTTGAAGTGTGCAGGGCCATGAAACAGGAGGAAAGGCTGAAAAATATCCCGATCATGATGCTGACCGCCAGGGGGGAAGAGGTTGACCGGGTGGTCGGTTTGGAGCTGGGGGCGGACGATTATATGGTAAAACCCTTCAGCCCCAGGGAGCTTGTTTTGAGGATCAAGGCGATTTTAAAGCGTGGCCGCCGGGAAGAGGGTTCAAAAGACATCTTTTCAGTCCGGCAACTCAGCGTGGATGTGGCCAGGCATAAGGTTTTGGTGAACCGGAAAGAAGTGGTTCTGACGCCCATGGAATTCAAGCTTCTTTTGCTTCTGATGAAACGGCAAGGCAGGGTCCAGACGCGTGACCAGCTTTTGTCGGATGTCTGGGACATCTCTTCCGAAGTGACAACGCGGACCATTGATACCCACATCAAAAGACTTCGCCGCAAGATCGGCCCCATGGGGAAGTGGATAGAAACCGTCAGAGGTATGGGCTACAGGTTCAGGGAGGAAGCGGGAAAATGATTATTCTTTTGTGGGCGTCTCTGATTCTTTGCGGCCTGTTGTTGTGGAGGTTGAGGGCCGTCCTTCGCCGGAACCGGGACATGAGCCGTCTTCTCGGGGAAACAAGGTCCAGCCTGGCGCAGGAAGAGGAGGCCGGCGGAGCGGGAGAGGCCAAACTCGGCGCTATTCTTTTCAGCATGACGGAAGGCGTGCTCGTCGTCGACAGACAGGGTGAAATCCTGCTGATCAACCCTTCTTTGAGAAAGACGTTTTTTGTGGAAGGCAGGACCGAAGGCAAGAAGCCGATAGAAGCCCTGCGCAATGTGACGGTGCAGGATGTCGTCGATAAAATCCTGTCTCGGGCATCGCAGGCCTTGATCTCCGAAGAGATCACTTTGGTTTTGCCGCAGGAAACAATATTTCATGTCAATGGCGCGCCTGTCATCAGGAACAACGCGGTGGAAGGCGCTGTTTTGGTGTTTCATGACATAACGGAGCTCAGAAGGCTGGAGCGCCTGCGGCAGGACCTGGTCGCCAATGTCTCCCATGAATTGCGAACGCCTTTGTCCAGCATCAAAGGGTATGCCGAAACACTTCTGGAAGGCGCGCTGGAGGATAAGGCCAACGCGCGGGATTTCCTCCAGATCATTCATAAAGACAGCGAGCGATTGAGCAAGCTGATTGAAGACCTCCTGGATCTTTCGAAGATCGAATCGGGACAGATGAAGATGACATTCGTGTCTCAGGATCTTGCGGCTGTCATCCGCAGGTGCGTGGCTGTTCTTGATAATCAGGCAAGATCAAAATCCATCCTTCTGGAAAACGGGGTCCCTTCGGACCTTCCCAGGATCATGGCGGATGAAACGCGCCTGTCCCAGGTTGTGCTTAATCTTCTGGATAATGCCATCAAGTATTCGGGCGAGGGCGCCAGGATTGAGATCGCGGCTTTTCCCTCGGGGAATTTCATCCAGGTCGATGTCAAAGACACAGGCATCGGTATTCCTGAAGAGGACCGTGCGAGGATTTTTGAGAGGTTTTACCGCGTGGATAAGGCCCGTTCCCGGGAAATGGGCGGCACGGGCCTGGGCCTTTCCATTGTCAAACATATTGTCCAGGCTCACGGCGGCAAGGTCTGGGTTTCTTCAGAACAAGGCAAGGGCTCCATTTTCAGCTTCACCATCCCCGTAGCTGTCCTGTAAATCCGCACTTTCCGGCAGGCGTCTTTTGAGCTGAGGCAAATCGCAAGTTCACACAAAGTTCACATGCTCTCCCTTTGATTGTCACGCGCGTGTTCTATAGTTATCGCGTGAACAGAAAAAAGAAAGGGAGGGAGGAATGAGAAGAACGGGGAAGATAGGGGTTGTTATTTTTCTGTTTTTGTCGGCAGCCCATCCGGCGCAAGCAAGCGGGGTGGACATTTTGTTGAGGAAACTGGTTGAGAAGGGCGTCTTGAGCCCCTCTGAAGCGCGGGAAATAAGGGCGGAGACGAACGAAGAGATCGTTAAGGGTGAAAAACAGAAACAGGAAGAGTATAAGGAAACAGCCTCAAAAAGCATTCCGGACTGGGTCAAAAACATCAAGTTGAAGGGGGACCTCAGGCTCAGGTATCAGTATAAGCACGATGATTCGACGACTGTCCCCAAAGATACGCATATCGGCCGCGTCCGTTTACGCCTTGGTTTGGAAGCCAGGGTGAATGACAAGCTTAAAGCCGGCTTGGGTATCGCAAGCGGTTCCGGGGATCCGCGCTCCACAAACATTACCTTTGGCAATTATAACGAAAAGAAAACGGTCGTGCTCGATTACGCGTACGCCAAATATGACCCCGTGGCCTGGCTCAACATCACCGGTGGAAAAATGCTTTTAGCCGATACGTTTTGGGCGCCGACGGACCTGATCTGGGATACCGACATAACGCCTGAAGGAGGCGTGTTTGGTTTGAGCAGGAAAATCGGCGCAGACAGTTCCGTTTTCCTGAAAACAGGCGTTTTGATCGTGGATGATGACACCAGCAGCGATGCCAACCCGCCCATGGCTTATCTTGTCCAAGCAGGGGCAACATATGAAATTAATGAAAAAATGTCCGTAAAAGGCGCTGTTTCTCTCCAGGCCTTCGATAACATCAAGGGTCATGTGAGCAGCAGTTATTCTTCACAATCCAATACAGGCAATACGACTAAGGGAGTATCCCGCTATACCTATGATTATCAGATGGTTAATCCCGCGCTGGAGTTATCGGTGAAAGAACCTTTCACCCTGGCCGGTTATGATATTGAATCGTTAAAATTATTCGGAGAATTCGTCAATAATTTCGACGTTTCAAAGGGCGGAAACGGCTTCGCTCTCGGTTTTAAATGTGGCAAGAACAAGGTTGAAAAATGGGGGGATTGGCAGTTTAAGTATCTCTATGCCATGCTGGGCCGGGACGCGGCGCTGGACGTGCTGCCGGATTCGGACCGTTACGGCGGGAGAACGGGGATGAGAAGCCACGAGGGCGAGTTGACCTTCGGTTTAGGCAAAAATACGTTTCTTGGCATTGATGTTTATCGTTCCTGGAGCATCGTCAGTTCAAAGGCTCCCGAGACCCTTGTCCAGGCGGATTGGAACCTGAAGTTCTGACCGGAGAGGTCGTTTTCTCATAACCCTTGAAAAGAAGGCAATATTTGATAAACTATGAAAGAGTTTTCCCCGCCCTGACGCTTCTTTAAAAGGCCTAAAAAGAAAATTCTTTCTCTTTCAATCATGAAGGGAGCGGTATGTTTAAGAAAGTTCTGGCTGGTTTTACCGCAAGTCTGTTTCTGATTTCAGGCATTACCTCCTCTTTCGCGCAGGAACCTTCCAAAGGCTCTATTCAAATCAAAGGTTCGGATACCATGGTGAACCTTGGCCAGGCGTGGGCTGAGGAATTCAGCAAGAAATATCCTGATGTGACCGTGGCGGTCACAGGAGGCGGTTCAGGCACGGGTTTTTCCGCGTTGATCAACGGCACTTGCGATGTTGCCGAGGCCTCAAGGACCATCAAGGAAAAAGAAAAGGCCCTTTGCGCGCAAAAGGGATTTGAGCCGTATGAGGCGAAGGTCGCTCTCGACGGTCTGGCGGTCGTCGTGAGCCCGAAAAATCCCGTTTCTCAACTGACCATTGATCAGTTGGCTGATATTTTCACCGGGAGGATCACAAACTGGAAAGAGGTCGGAGGCCCGAACATGGTCATCGTCATTCTTTCCCGGGAGGTGAATTCCGGGACGCATATCTATTTTAAGGAACACGTTCTGCGTAAAGGCAATGAAAAGGGGCCCGAGGAGTTCTCTCCGGCGGCGCTTCTTATGCCGTCTTCCCAGGCTATTGCCGATGAAGTGTCCCAGAATGTGAATGCCATCGGTTACTATGGCATCGGCTATGTGACTCCTCAGCAAAAGGCGCTGGCTGTGGCCAAAGACGCAAGTTCTCCTTATATCGAGCCTACCATTGATAATGTGAAGTCAGGCGTTTATCCCATTTCCAGGCCTTTGTTGATGTATACACGGGGAATACCGCAGGCAGCGATCAAGGCCTTTATTGATTTTGTTCTGTCTGATGAAGGCCAGAAAATCGTTTCCAAGGTGGATTTTGTTCCATTAAGCTAGGTTGATTGAGAGAATTGCCCCCTCGAGGGGGAGGACGATCATCGCGCGTTAACCGTTTTTTTTGCAAATATGAAAAGATTCAGGGAATTCATTATCGAGAAGCTCGTTTTTTTAAGCGGCATTCTCGTCATTCTTTTCGTCGGCCTGATCTTTGTTTTCCTTCTCAAGGAGGCTTTCGCCTTCTTCAGGGAAATCAGACTTTCAGAATTCCTCGCAGGAAAATTCTGGTATCCGATCTCCGATCCGCCCCGTTTCGGCATCCTGCCTTTGATCCTGGGTTCCTTATTCGTCACTCTTGGCGCTGTTATCTTCGCGGTCCCCTTAAGCGTGGGCGCGGCTTTTTACATAGCTGAGATCGCTCCGGCCAGAATCAGGGATTTTTTAAAGACGGGCATCGAAGTCCTGGCTTCGATCCCCAGCGTTGTCCTGGGTTTTGTCGGCATGATGACCATTGTTCCCTGGATCAAGTTGATCTTTCACGTTCCCACCGGCCTGACAGCCCTGGCCGGCTCGGTCATGCTCGGGTTTATGGCCATGCCCACCATCATCAGCATTTCAGAAGATGCCATCACCGCCGTCCCCAGGCAATACAAGGAGGGGTCGATCGCCATCGGAGCGACCCGCTGGCAGACCATGTATCGCGTCACGATCCATGCCGCCAAACCCGGCATCATTGCCGCCTGCATGCTGGGCGTGGGGCGAGTGATAGGCGAGACGATGGCCGTTATGATGATTACAGGCAACGCTGCCGTTATTCCCAGAACATTTCTGCAGCCGGTGCGGACGCTCACGGCCACCATTGCCGCGGAGATGGGGGAGGTGGTGCATGGAAGCATGCATTACTATTCCCTGTTTTCCATCGGAGTGATCCTGTTTTTGATCACCTTTATCATTAATGTTACGGCTGATTTCTTTCTGCATCGCCAGAGGACAAAATGAAGATCGGCTCGTGGATCTCCGTCAAAACAAAGGAAAAGGTGGCTTTTGCCTGCCTTTTTTTGATCACGCTGTTTGTCCTGGCCCCGGTTGTCATCGTTCTTTTTATTATTTTCAAAAACGGCATGGCGGCTATCAACTGGAATTTTCTGACGGCCATGCCTTCCGAGGGCATGCGTTCGGGGGGCATTTTCCCCGCCATCCTGGGGACGCTGTATCTTGTGATCGGAGCCACGCTGTGTTCCCTGCCCCTGGGGATCCTGGCCGCCATCTATTTAAGCGAATATGCCAAAGAGAATGCCTTGACCAGGACGATCAACCTGGCCATCATCAACCTTTCCGGAGTTCCTTCTGTTGTTTACGGCCTTTTCGGTTTCAGTTTGTTCGTCATGTTCCTGAAATTCGGCGCCTCTATTGTGGCCGGCGCGCTGACATTGGCCATCATGAATCTGCCTGTTATTATCACATCCACAAGGGAATCCCTGAAAGCCGTGCCCGATTATTTCAGGGAAGTCAGCCTGTCTCTGGGCGCCAGCCGCTGGCAGACCGTGCGTCATGCCGTGCTGCCGTTCGCTTTGCCCGGCATCCTCACAGGGACGATTTTGAGCATCGCGCGGGCGGCCGGAGAGACGGCGCCGATTCTTTTCACGGTGGCGGCTTTCTATATTCCCCACCTGCCGGATTCGGTTTTTGACCAGGTTATGGCTTTGCCGTATCACCTCTATATTATCGCGACCCAGATCCCCAATATTCCGACAAGCTATCGCTACGGAACGGCCCTTGTCCTGATCGTCATGGTGCTTTTGATGAATCTGGTGGCGACCGTGATCCGCTCAAGTTTTCGCAGGAGATACAAATGGTAGCCAAACCATGCTTTGAGATCAGGGACCTGGATGTCCACTTCGGCGAAGTTCACGCGCTCCAGGATGTGAGTTTCGACATTGTCAAAAATGAGATCCTGGGCGCCATCGGCCCGGCGAACAGCGGAAAGACGACGTTTTTAAGGGCGCTGAACAGGCTGAACGAAACCCAGTTGAATTACAGGATGGCGGGTTCCATAAGCCTGGAAGGCAAAGACATCAACGCGGGCTTCAAGGCCGAGGAATTGAGGCGCAAGGTCGGCATGATCTTCGCTTTGCCCATGCCCCTGCCTTTATCCATTTATGAAAATGTCGCCTTTGGGCCCAGGCGCCAGGGCATCAATGACAGGCGGAGACTGGATGTCATCGTTGAAGAAAGCCTTCAGTCGGCGTTCCTTTGGGAGGAAGTCAAGGACCGGCTTAAATCAGGCGCCATGAAGCTTTCCGGAGGCCAGCAGCAGAGGCTTTGCATGGCCCGTACCCTGGCGGTCAAACCGGACGTCATTCTTTTTGACGAGCCCTGCTCGGGACTGGACCCTATTTCAACCGCGAAGGTCGAGGAGTCCATGCTTAAACTCAAGGAAAAATATACGATCGTCCTGGTCACGAACAATACCAAACAGGCGGCGCGCGTTTCCAATCGCGTGGCGTTTTTCCTGATGGGACACCTGATCGAGCTTGACCAGAGCGACAAGATCTTTACATCGCCCAGGGACCAGAGGACGGAAGATTATATTTCAGGGAAGTTTGGATGACAAAAAATCCTATGCCTATCATAGAGAGTAAAAAACTGAATCTTTTTTACGAAAAGTTCCAGGCCCTGATCGATGTCGACATCGCCATCAGGGAAAAGGGGATTACGGCGATTATCGGGCCTTCCGGCTGCGGAAAATCCACTCTTTTGCGCACATTCAACCGGATGAATGACCTGATCGAGGGCGTGACCATGAGCGGCGAGATCCTGATCGGAGGAGAAAATATCCTGGCTCCGCATGTGGACCTCGTGGGCCTTCGCAAAAAAGTGGGCATGGTCTTCCAAAGGCCCAACCCGTTCCCATTGACGATTTATGAAAATCTGGTCTACGGGTTGAAAGTGCATCACATGATTTCAAGCCGGGCAGATCTGGACAAAAGCGTTGAAGAATCCCTGAAGGCGGTCCTTTTATGGGACAAGCTTAAAGACAGGCTCCATACCAACGCGCTGCGGTTGTCCCTTGAGGAAAAACAGAGGCTGTGTATCGCGCGGACACTGGCGATCAAGCCGGAGATCATCCTTATGGATGAGCCCTGCTCAGCCCTGGATCCTATCGCGACGTTGAAGATAGAGGAGACGGCGCGCGAGCTGAAAAAAGACTATACGATCGTTATCGTAACCCATAACATGCAGCAGGCGGCGCGTATTTCCGATGAGGTCGGATTTATGCTCTTGGGAAAATTGATTGAATTTGGAAAAACAGAGGATATTTTTAACCGGCCGCAGGACAAGAAAACAGAGGAATATATCACCGGAAGATACGGTTGATGGTTTAAGAAAAGGCCCTCGCTTTTGTCTGTTCGCTGAAAGAAAGCCCCGGCCATGTCCTAACAAAGATTCAGCGGGAAATTGAGAGGAACTCATGCAGAGATTTTTTGATGAAGAATTGCGGGCGCTGAACCAGAAGATCCTGAAGCTTGCCCTGTTGACGCAGGAATCGATTTTCAAATCGATCGACGCGCTCAAAGCGCGCAATGCCGACATCGCCAAAAAGGTCATCAGCGACGACGAGGCTATTGACAGCCTGGAGAACAGCATCGATGATGATGTTTTTAACATGATCGCACTTTATCAGCCGGTCGCCTCAGACCTGCGGTTTCTGATGACGGCCCTGAAAGTGAATTCAGACCTCGAGCGGATCGCCGATCTTTCCGTTGATATCGCCCAGAGGGTCCTGGAACTGGTGAGCCAGCCCCTGTTAAAGCCTTTGATCGATATCCCGAAGCTTTCCCTGGTCGCGCAAAACATGGTCAAGAAAGTCATTGACGCCTTTGTGAACAGGGATGTGGCCCTGGCCAGGGAAGTGTGCCTTTCGGATTCCGAGGCTGACAAACTGCGTGATCTTATCCAGGACGAGCTGGTCAATGACTACATGGCCAAGGACCCGAAAAGCGCCACACGCGCCGTTCCTTTGCTTTTGATCGCCCGTTATCTGGAACGCATTTGCGACCATGCCACGAATATCGGGGAGGATGTCATTTATATGGTAGAGGCCAAAGTGGTCAAGCACCATCACGAAAAACTGAAAGAATCAGAAGGTTTGGGGGCATAAGTATAAAAATAGCAAGGGCTTACCATCGGTAAAGATATATTTGTTAAAAAGGCCCTTGACAAATCAGGCGGATAGATTATACTTTATTATCATTATATAGTTAGTAAGATATAACCCATGATTATGTCAGCCAAAATTGAATACGCCGGAAAAGCTGTTCTGGAGCTTGCCCTGAGGCAAAGAGAGCAGGGGTCTGTCCGTATCGCGACGATCGCAAAATCCCAGAATATCCCCAAAGGTTTTCTTTTGCAGTTAATGATCCGCCTGAAGAATGCCGGTATCGTCAAGAGCGCGCGCGGTAAAGCCGGGGGATATTCTTTGGCCAAAGATCCGTCTTTTATAACGCTGGCCGATATCGTGCGCGCTGTGGATGAAGCGCTCCTGGCAAGACCCGAATATAAAAAGGGCAGGCGGGACCCGGCGGATAAGGTCCTGCAGGAAGTCTGGAAAAGCGCCCATGAAGAATTGGAGCGGCAGCTGGAGACCGTGACGCTGGAGGACTTAAAAACAAAAATGACAGGCGGACAGATGACGTATTCGATATAGGTATTTTTTTAATTATTAACATTACTAATATAATAAGGTAAATAGTGTAATGAAGAGCATCGTTCACACAGAGCAGCCGAAGAGGTCGATCATGAAGGCCGTGTCCTGGCGGTTTTTTGGATGTATTTCCACGATCGTCATTGTATATATTTATACCCAGGACGCGGGTCAGGCGCTTAAGGTCGGCGTTGGCGTGGATGCGGTAAAGATCGTTTTTTACTATATCCACGAAAGGTTGTGGGACAAGGTAAAGTTCGGCCGTAAAAAACAGGATTATCAGATCTAAAAAAAGGAGGAGGCATGGGTATTTTGGACAGTCAGGAGGACATCAGGCAGCTTGTGGAAAATCTGAATTTTAAGCAGAAAGTTGAGCGTTCCAAACAGCTCATCGCGGAAGCCCGCCAGCGTTACGGCGAAGGTCTGGTTGTTGCCAACAGCCTGGGCAAGGATTCTGTCGCGGTTTGGGACCTGGCCAAGAAGGTGGATCCAAAGATCCGTGGTTTTATCGTGACCACACGTTTTAAACCTGAAGAAACCGTAAAATTCATGAAGTCTGAGGTTGCCCGGTATCCTGAGCTCAAGGTTTACAAGAATGACGCATTGATCGCCCCCAGGCTTTATGAGACCCACCCTGACCAATGCTGCGACGTTCTGAAGGTTGAACCTGTCAAGCGCGCCATTCATGAAATGGGAGTCACTTGCTGGGTAACAGGTTTGCGTTGCACCGAGGGCCGCACGCGCACGGATTTCAAGGAAGTCGAAGAGCGGGACAAGGGATTGATCAAGCTGAACCCCATTTTGATCTGGAAAGAGCGCGAGGTTTGGCAGTATCTGGCCCTTTATCAGGTGTCTGTTAATCCTCTTTACGCCGAAGGTTACCGTTCGTTGGGCTGCGCGCCCTGCACGAAGATCACCAATGACGACAATGAGCGCGCGGGCCGCTGGATCGGGACCAGCAAGTGCGGCGGGGAGTGCGGTATCCATACCAGGCCGCTGAAAGAAACATCCCTATCATTCTAAGAACGGGGCGAGGTCGCGCTCAAAAAGCGAAGGTGAAGATGGCTTATTATCCGGTTTCCCTTGACGTGAAGGACAGGCGCGTTGTCGTCGTCGGAGGCGGCCGCGTGGCGGAAAGGAAGGTGAAGCAATTGCTGTCTTTTGGAGCGAGCGTGAAGGTCATCGCTCCTTCACTGACGCCTTTGTTGTCCTCTTTGGCGCGGACGAAGAAGATCCGCTATGAAGCGCGTTTGTTTAGAACCGGGGATCTGTCCGCCGCCTGTCTGGCGATTGCCGCCACATCAGACCGGAAAGCGAATGAACGCGTGGCGCGGGAAGCCCGTAAACGTGATATCTGGGTCAACGTTGTTGACTGCTTGAAGGCCTGCGATTTTATCGCGCCGGCCGTCGTGCGAAGGCGCGGACTGGTGATCGCTGTTACAACCGATGGAAAAAATCCGCCGTTATCCAAGTCTTTCAAAGAGTTTCTGGAGGGGGCTGTCGATGTCTTTGTTGGTCGTAGGGGCCAGTCATAGAACCATGGGACTGGATGAGCGGGGCCGCCTGATGTTTACGCCGCAGGAGGCCGCTCGGTTCCGCGAAGGCCTTTTGTCGTCCGGAATGGCCAGGGCCGCGGTCGTGCTTTCCACATGCCAGCGCGTGGAAATATACGCCCAGGACGCCGAGGTCAAGGATGTCCTTGGATATTTTTCCAGGTTCAAGGGGCTTGGCCTCCGGCAACAGGAAGCTCTTTCTTTTTTTCGGGATGAAGAGGCTGTCCGGCATTTATTCACCGTTGCCTCTGGCCTGGATTCATCCGTGATTGGCGAGGGTGAGATTCTGAGGCAGGTCCGGGAGGCCTATCTTTTTAGCCTCGGCCTTTCGGCAACGTCGCCTTTTTTTAACAGGCTGTTTGAAAGGGCGTTGTTTGTGGGTAAGCGCGCCCGTTCCGAAGCCATGGTCGGCAGGGTCAATCCGGATTTAGGAAACCTGGCTGTGCGAGGCGCGCAGGAATTTTTTCCGGATTTTGAATTCCGTAAAATTTTTGTCATCGGAGCCGGCGCGGTCGCGCAAAGCGTGGTCCGGGCCTGTGTAGGCCGCGGAAACAGGACTTTGATCGTCGCCAACAGGACATTCCAAAGGGCTTTTCAGCTGGCGCGGGAGGCCGGCGCCCAAGCCGTCGGTTTCGGGCGTTTTTATGAGGAGTTGAAGACCGCCGACATTGTGTTCAGCGCGACGTCAAGCCCGCACCTGATCCTGCGGCAGGATGACTTCGGGAAATGGGGGCCGAAAGACAGGTTGTTTTTGGCCTTTGATCTGGCTGTGCCCAGAGATATAGACCCCGGGATTGCCGATTGGGGCAATGTCAGGTTTTTTGATTTAGACAGCCTGAACGCGACGGATGATTTCGGGGTGGCCAGGGCGCGGCAAATGATTGAGGAGAAAACCAGGGAGTTCGTTTTCAGGGAGGATTTATGCGGCGCGTCCGTGTAGGGATAAGGCCCAGCCCTTTAGCCTATCGGCAGGCCCACGAAGCCTTGCCGTATCTGGAGCCATTTTTCCCAGGGTCTGTGTTCGATATCGTCAGGATTCAGACTCCAGGGGACTTGGATAAGGAAACGCCTCTTGATCGTCTGGAAGGCACGGATTTTTTTACCCGCTCACTTGATGAGGCCCTGTTGCGGGGAGAGATCGATTCGGCTGTTCACAGCAGTAAGGATCTTCCGGACGCGATGCCGGCGGGGTTAAAAATGCTTTTGGAAACACCGAGCCTCAGCCCCTGGGACGCGCTGGTCTCCAGGGAAGGGCTGAAGCTTTCGGAGCTCTCCATGGGCAGCCGCGTGGGCACAAGCAGCCGCAGGAGAAAAGCCGAGGTCAGCCGGCTGAGGCCTGATTTGAGGATCGTGGATACCCGGGGGACGATTGAAGAGCGGCTGGAACAGATACAACAAGGGCGTTTTGACGCGTTAATCGTAGCGTATGCCGCTTTGCTGCGTCTGGGAATGGCAGACTGTGTGTCAGAAGTATTTTCGGACGGATTATTTGTTCCGCATTCAAAGCAGGGCCGTTTAAGCGTGCTGGTGAGAATATGAAAAAAGGCAAAGTTTTTATTGTGGGCGCGGGCCCGGGAGACTGGGAACTGATAAGCGTCAAAGGCCTCAACACTATCCGGCGCGCGGATGTTGTTCTGTACGATTTTCTGGCCTCCGGCGAACTTTTAAGGTTCGCGCCTGAGGCAGCGGAAATCATCTGCGTGGGCAAGGCGGACGGCTTGCATCTCAAAGAGCAGGCGGCCATCAACCGGCTTCTTTACGCGAAGGCAAGACAGGGCAAGATCGTCGTAAGATTGAAAGGCGGAGACCCTTTTCTTTTCAGCCGCGGCATCGAAGAAGCCCTCTTTTTGAAGAAACGCGGGATTCCTTTTGAGATTGTGCCCGGCATCACATCGGCGTTTGCCGCGCCGCAAAGTTTCGGTATTCCTCTCACCCGAAGGGGGAAGCAGGATTCGGTGGCGGTTTTGACAGGACGCAAGAGTTCGGGTGAAGGCCTGGATGCCCCTGAC
This sequence comes from Candidatus Omnitrophota bacterium, assembly GCA_041649995.1. Classification (GTDB taxonomy): domain Bacteria; phylum Omnitrophota; class Gorgyraeia; order Velamenicoccales; family Velamenicoccaceae; genus JBAZMA01. The sequence goes on from JBAZMA010000013.1 coordinate 14,708, forward strand.
TGCGACACCCTCGTATATTTAATGGCGGTGAGCAATATCCGGGAAGTCATAGACGTTCTTTTGAAATCAGGCAGGCCGAGCAATACCCCTTGCGCTTTTCTGGAACGGGCTACGATGCCCGGACAGAGGATGGTTTCAGGGACATTGGCTTCAATCGTCAAAAAAGCGCGCAAAGAAAATGTGAAGGCCCCGGCTGTTTTTATTGTGGGCGCTGTTGTCGGTTATTCCAAAAAAATCCATGAATAAACAATTCAACGCCCATCATCTGGTGCTGCCGTATTTCGCGGCTGACGGCAAGAAGGGAAAGCAGCCCATTCCTTTTTTTCCCGGCACCTATCGCTTTTCCACAAACGCGCTTCTCAACGACCTTGAAGAAACGCAAGCTCTCGGCATCGATAAAATTTTGCTTTTTGGCGTTCCGGGCGACAAGGATGAGCGAGGGCAGGGGGCCTGGTCAAAGGAAAGCGTCGTGGCCAGGACTGTTCGTGCCATCAGGAAAAGGTTTCCGCGCCTGACTGTTATGACCGATGTGTGCTTATGCGCCTACACCTCGCACGGCCATTGCGGGATTTTAAAATATGGTCCTTGGTCCGCAGTCCATAGTCCATGGAATAATTCCCCGTGGGCCATTGACCATGCGCGGACCTTGGAGGCATTGGCAAAAACAGCCGTGGCGCATGCCGACGCGGGCGCCGACTGGGTCGCGCCTTCTGCCATGGCGAAGCGGCAGGTGGCGGCCATCCGTCGCGGCCTTGACGCAAATGGATTCAAAAAAACCAGGATTCTGGGATATTCGGCGAAATTCGCCTCGCATTTTTACGGGCCTTTTCGACAGGCCGCCCGGTCCGCCCCCAGGTTCGGCGACCGCAAAGGATACCAGCTGGATTTTCGCGGTTCAAGGCAGGCCATGAGGGAAATCCGCGACGACATCAGGGAAGGGGCGGACGCGGTCATGGTTAAGCCGGCTTTGGCATATCTGGATGTGATACTCGCCGCCAGACAGAAGTTCCACAAGCCTTTGTTCGCCTATAATGTCAGCGGCGAATATGCCATGGCGGAATATGGCGGACAAAAGGGGCTGTGGGACAGGCAGGGCATGATGACCGAGATCCTGGCTTCGATCCGCCGCGCCGGTGCCAATTATATTATCACCTATCATGCCAAAGAAGCAGCCAGGCTTTTGAAAAGGATGCCATGAAACAATCAGAAATTTTGATCCGGCAGGCGCGCCGATATCTGGTGGGGGGAGTCAACAGCCCTGTCCGCAGTTTTCGCGCTCTTGGAGAAAAACCGCTTTTGATCAAAGAGGGAACAGGCAGCCGTGTTATCGATTATGACGGGCGCGTTTATCTGGACTATGTCCTGTCCTGGGGAGCGGCCATCCTCGGCCACGCTCACCCCGGCATTATTGACGCGATCGGCTCTTCCGCGGCCAGGGGTTTGAGTTTCGGCGTTACCCACGAGGATGAGATCAGGTTCGGCCGCGATCTGCGCAAGGCCATCCCCTTGCTTGAGCGGATTCGTTTCACATCTTCGGGCACAGAGGCTGTGATGGGGGCGTTGAGGCTGGCCAGGGGTGTGACCCAAAGAAATAAAATCCTGAAGTTTGAGCGTTCTTATCACGGCCACGCGGACTATCTTTTAGCCTGGGCAGGGTCAGGCGCCCATTCCCTGCCTTTTAGCGAAGGAGTGCCTGAAGATTTTCTGCGTCATACGTTGATCGCGCCTTATGGGGACAAAAAGGCCTGCGAAAAGATTTTCAGGAAGCATGGCAAGGACCTGGCAGCCGTCATTGTCGAACCGGTCGGCGCGAATTCAGGAGTTGTCCTGCCGGACAGAGGATTTTTGAGAAAATTAAGGACATGGACAAAGGCCTCCGGCTCGTTGCTTGTTTTTGATGAAGTCGTAACGGGTTTTAGATTCGCCTACGGGTCTGCGGCAGACTATTTTGGCATCACCCCTGATTTGATATGCCTTGGCAAGATCATCGGTGGAGGCCTGCCCGCGGGCGCTTTTGGAGGAAGGCGAACGTATATGAAACACCTGAGCCCCGAAGGCCCTGTTTATCAGGCTTCAACTTTTGCCGGTCATCCCGTTGTCATGGCCGCGGGCCTGGCCGCGCTGGATTCCCTGAAGCGACGGGATTACAACCGTTTAAACAGTTCGGCCGGGAAGCTGGCGCGGGGATTGGAGCGTGCTGCCTCTGAAGCGGGGATCTCTGTCCGCGTGAATGTTTTTGGATCCTTGTTCAGTTTTCATTTTGAAGAACCTTCTGATTTCGCGGTTTTTCACAAGGGCATGCTTGGGGAGGGAATGTTTTTAGCGCCGTCGATGTACGAGGCGAATTTTCTTTCCTTCGCCCATACGAAAACCGACATTGAGGCGACCATTAAAGCGGCCAGGCGGGTCTGGTTAAAAATGGGGAAGGGATAGGGGAATATGGGAATAGAAAATCCAGAGATACCTTATGAGGCGCTCAAGCAGAGAGGATTTCTTCGGCAGAAACAGGAAGGGTTTTTTGTCCTGCGCACCCGTATGGACAGCGGGATTTACACGGCCTTCCAACTGGATGCTGTGCAAAAAATCGCTCTCAAATATGCCAGGGGCATGGTCCATGCCACGACCAGGCAGGGATTGGAAGTGCCTTTTATCCGTCTGGAAGACATCGATAGCGTGGAAAGGGAATTGAAAGCCGCGGGTGTATTTCCAGGCGCTTCAGGTCCGCGTTTGAGGGCGATAACCGTCTGCCCCGGAAACAATTGGTGCAAATCAGGGCTTGTCAATACGTTCAACCTCGCCAAAAGGATTGAAAGCGAGTTGGGAATCGGTTGCGGCATGGAATTGCCTCATAAGTTCAAGATTGCCATAGCCGGGTGCCCTAACGCCTGCACAAGGCCTCAGGGTTCTGAGATCGGCATTCATGGCGCGGCAGCAGGTGGTTATGTCGTTTATCTGGCAGGTTCAGGGGGACGGACGCCGGTCGCGGGTTTTAAATTAGACCGCATCTACAGGGAAGATGAGGTTCTTGCCCTTGTGAAGAAGGTCGTGAGTTTCTTCAAAGAACAGGCCAGACCAAGACAAAGACTCGCTCATCTTGTCTCAGAGCTGGGGAAGGAGGCTTTTTTAAATCAGCTGGGAATCTAAAATTTTTATTGAGGGAAGGTGATGTTTAAAGGATAATGGACAACAAGCAACAGGATCATCAGGACCCGGACTCACAGATTGCGTTCGACGTTCGGAGTTAACCCAGGAAGGATAGGCCTGCGCATTCCATATGTCGCAGAAGGCGACACACTGACCTTTCAAATAAGGTCAGGTGAAGCGGAGGGCCTAATCACGCCAGAGGCGACTCCTTGCGTTTACATCTTGAAATTTCTTGCTGCAACCAATCCTCACAGAGTTCGGATGGGCATCGCGAAATTTGCAAGATACGCGCGGAGTTAATCCAGGAAGGATAGGCCTGCGCATTCCATATAGCGGAGGGCCTAATCCCGTCAGAGACGGGATTAAGGAGGTAAAAAAGATGGCTAAAAATGAAAAAAAATTGAAAATAGAGACCTTGGCGCTTCACGGCGGACAGGAACCGGACCCGACAACAGGTTCCAGGGCTGTTCCTATTTACCAGACAACATCCTATCAGTTCAAAAGCACGGAACACGCGGCCAACCTTTTCGGGCTCAAAGAGTTCGGGAATATTTATACCCGTCTCATGAATCCGACGACAGATGTTTTTGAAAAAAGAATGACGCTTCTGGAAGGAGGCGTAGGAGCCCTGGCTGTTTCCAGCGGCCAATCCGCGATCACCCTGGCACTTTTGAACATTGCCGGTTCAGGGGATGAGATTGTGTCCTGCGATAACCTGTACGGCGGCACCTATACTCTTTTTCATTACACATTCCAGAGATTGGGCATTGTGGTCAAGTTCGTCCGTTCGAACGACTTGAAGGCTGTCCAGGAGGCCATTACTCCCAAGACAAAAGCGATTTACGCGGAATCCATCGGCAATCCAAAGCTCGACGTGGCTGACCTGGAAGGCCTGGCCACGATCGCCCACAAAAACGGCCTGCCGCTTGTCCTGGACAATACGGCTTCGCCTTATCTCCTGCGGCCGTTTGATTACGGGGTGGATATTATTGTTTATTCCGCCACGAAATTCATCGGCGGCCATGGCACCTCTTTGGGCGGGCTGATCATTGATTCCGGAAAATTCGACTGGACGGGCGGGAAATTTCCCCTGATCTCAGGGCCTGACCCGAGTTATCACGGCCTGGATTTTGTGGAGGCTTTGAAACCCATGGGGAATATCGCCTACATCATCAAGGCCCGTGTGACCCTGCTCAGGGACTTAGGCCCGGCGATCTCTCCTTTCAATTCTTTCCTTCATCTTCAGGGGCTGGAAACCCTGCCTTTGAGAATGATCCGGCATTCGGAGAACGCCCTGGCTGCCGCCAAATTTTTGGAGAGGCATCCCCGCGTGGCCTGGGTCAATTATCCCGGGCTGGATTCAAGCCCTGAAAAGGCGAGGGCGGAGAAATATCTGGGCAAAGGCGCCGGCGCGATCATCGGCTTCGGTATCAAGGGAGGCATTGAGGCAGGCAGGAAGTTCATAGATTCCCTGGAACTCATCTCCCATCTGGCCAATATCGGCGACGCGAAATCGCTGGCTATCCATCCGGCGACGACAACACATCAGCAGTTGTCCGAGGCTGAACAGCGGGCCACGGGCGTGACTCCTGATTTCATCCGGCTTTCCATCGGCCTGGAGCATATCGACGATATCACCGCCGATATTGAACAGGCGCTGGAAAAAACAGCAGACAAAAGATCGTAACCAGGAGACGGCTTTTGCCTCATCAAAAGTATTGATGACCGGCTCCTTTTGAAAGTGAGGGTTTATGGCTTATATTTTTGAAGACATAACCAAGACGATCGGCCGCACGCCTTTGGTCAGGATCAATAAATTAAGCGCGGGTTTACCCGCGACGGTTTTGGGGAAACTGGAATTTTTCAATCCGTTGTCCAGCGTCAAGGACAGGATCGGTTTCTCCATGATTGACAGCGCCGAAAAGGCCGGCCTTCTGAAGAAAGATTCCGTCGTGGTGGAGCCCACCAGCGGGAATACGGGGATTGCCCTGGCTTTTGTGTGCGCGGCCAGGGGGTACAGGCTGGTTTTGACCATGCCCGATACCATGAGTATCGAGCGGCGTCAGATGCTCAAGATCCTCGGCGCGGAGGTTGTCCTGACGGAGGGCGCCATGGGAATGAAAGGGGCCATTGAAAAGGCCGAAGAGATCCTGAAGAACACCCCGAACAGTTTTATGCCCCAGCAATTCAATAACCCGGCCAATCCTGAGATCCATCGCAAGACCACGGCCGAAGAAATATGGAACGACACCGACGGGCAGGTCGATATCTTTATCGCCGGCATTGGCACAGGGGGCACCATCACGGGGGTCGGCGAGGTCTTGAAAAAGAGAAAGCCTTCTGTTAAAGTTATCGGACTGGAACCAAAGGATTCCTCGGTTCTTTCCGGCGGAAAGCCGGGGCCCCACAAGATCCAGGGCCTGGGCGCGGGATTCGTTCCCCGCATCCTGAACCGGGAGGTCATCGATGAGGTGATGGCTGTTTCGCATGAAGATGCCGGACGTATTTCCCGCAGGCTGGCCAGGGAAGAGGGTATTTTTGCCGGAATTTCCAGCGGGGCCGCGGTCTGGGCCGCGCTTCAGGTCGCCTCCAGGAAAGAATCGCAGGGCAAAATGATCGTGACAGTCCTGCCTGATACGGGCGAACGCTATCTGTCAACCTGGCTGTTTCAGGAGTGATCAAAAAGGTCGTCAAGGGGAGCATGAAGGACAATAAGACGGGAATAGTGGAAACAAGGAATTTCACGTTCGGGGCCTCCGGGGATGAAATGCTTTTGGAGGGCGGCCAGACGCTCGGACCCGTAACCTTAGCTTACGAAACGTACGGGAAGCTGAACGCCAAAAAGGACAATTGCGTCCTCGTCGCGCATTCTCTTTCCGGGGATGCCCATGCGGCGGGCCTCCATCCCGGTGACAAGGATGCCGGGTGGTGGGACGACATGATAGGCCCGGGCAAGGCCTTTGATACGGACAAATATTTTGTGATATGTTCGAACGTGATCGGTGGCTGCAAAGGGTCCACAGGCCCTTCCGCTCTCGACCCAAAAACAGGCCGGCCTTACGGGTTGCAGTTTCCCGTCATCACCATCCGGGACATGGTGGAGGCGCAGAAGAGGCTCATCGGGTCTCTCGGCGTGGAAAAACTTTTGTGTGTCTGCGGCGGCTCTATGGGAGGTATGCAGGTCCTGCAGTGGGTCGCTTCCTATCCTGAGCTGGTGCGCTGCGCCATTCCGATCGCAACAGCCATGAAACATTCTCCCCAGCAGATTGCTTTTGACGAGGTCGGCAGGCAGGCGGTCATGGCGGACCCCGACTGGCGCGGCGGCGATTACTACGGGCACAGCCAGCCGGAGCGGGGGCTGGCCGTGGCGCGCATGATCGGCCATATCACCTATATGAGCGACAAGTCCATGGAGGAGAAATTTTCCCGTCGCCTCAAGGAGAAGGATTATAGCTTTAAATTCACCACCGACTTCGAGGTCGAGGGCTATCTGCGTTACCGCGGAGACAATTTCGTCAAGAGGTTCGACGCCAACTCCTATCTCTATATCACCAAGGCGATGGATTATTTCGACGTCTCCGGCGACAAATTGATTCCGCCCGGCCGGCAGATCGACACGAGGTTCCTGGTGATCGCTTTTCGCTCGGACTGGCTGTATCCTTTGTATCAGTCCCAGGACATCGTGCGCCAGCTTAAGATCAGGCACGCCGACGCCACCTATTGCGAGATCAATTCCACCTACGGACACGACGCCTTCCTTCTTGAGATCGAGGAGGAAACGCATCTCATCAAGCATTTCCTTGATAAGACCTATCAGGGATACGTTGTCAGGAGACCATGACGTTCAAGACAGCCAGGCTAGACCACAAGATCATTTATCAGATCATTGAATCCGGTTCCCGGGTCCTGGATTTGGGATGCGGCACAGGGGACCTGATCTATTTCCTGGCCAAGGAAAAGGCCGCCAAGGTCCAGGGGATCGAGCTTTCCGAGGAGGCCATTTACAAGTGCGTGGAAAAGGGCCTGAGTGTTTTTCACAGCGATATCGATTCCGGCCTTATCGAATATCCGGACAAGTCTTTCGATTACGTGATCCTTAACCAGAGCATGCAGGAGGTCAAAAAGGTGGATTTTGTCCTCCAGGAGGCGCTGCGCGTGGGGAAAAGGGTCATTGTGGGATTTCCAAACTTCGCTTATTTGAGCGCGCGGCTGCGGCTTTTTTTCCAGGGCCTGGCGCCTGTCACGCTTTCCCTGCCTTATTACTGGTATAACACGCCGAACCTGCATTTTTTGAGCATCAGCGATTTCAGGAATTTCTGCCTTGAGAAAAAGATCCGGATCCTGCGAGCCTATTACCTCGGCAAAAGCGGGCGCGTCTTTTTCTGGCCCAATCTTCTCGCCTTGAACGCCGTCTTTGTCATTTCATCCTCCTCTTAAGAACAAGGCACCAGACTAAAAAATGCCGCAAATTTTTCAAAGAGCGCGGTTTGGGCGCGAAGCGGCGAAAAAAGTCAAAAAGTGAAGGCTATTCGTCCCGGGAATCGCTTGTGAATTGAAAATCAGGAGGGTAAAATGCCGTATGTAAACCTTAAGGTCGTTGGTAAGCTGTCCGGTGAGCAGAAGGCCCAGATCGCGAAAGAGTTTTGCGAGACGCTCCAGCGTGTGGCCAATAAACCCAAAGACGCGACTTATCTTGTCATCGACGAGGTGGACGGCAAAAACTGGGCGCAAGGCGAAAAATTCTTCGCGTAAAGACTCCATTTGTTTTTTGAGGGGCGCAAGATCATGAAAAACCTTGATTTGACCATCAAGATCGGAGGCGAAGCGGGCCAGGGACTCAAAACCGTCGGTGAGCTTTTGTCCTACGCGTTTTGCCGCAAGGGTTATCACGTTTTCGCCAATCAGGCGCTCCAGTCGCGCATCCGGGGCGGTCACAACTGGTTTCAACTCCGCGTTTCAGACGCTGCCTTTCAGTGTCCATCCGCGAAAACAGATATCCTTGTCGCCCTGGACAAGGAAAGTGAATATCACTTCAAAGAACTCACCCCTGATTCCATCGTTGTCCTGGATTCAAAACAAACCGGTCCTCTGGAGTTGGATCCGGGCCAAGGCAGGATCCTGGACGCTCCCATGCTGGAGCTTGCCAAACAGGGGGGCGGCAATAAGCTGATGATCAATACGGTGGCCGCCGCTCTGGTCATGGGCCTCTTGGATTTTGATCCCGCCGTGTTATTCGGCCTTTTGAGAGAGATTTTCGCGAAGAAGAGCAAGGAATTGGGCGAGACCAATGTGAGCGTGGCCAAGGCGGGATATGATTTTGCCCTGGAGAAAAAACTGGGGGAAAAGATGCCGGATTTCAAGGCCGCGGGCCCGGGCAAAATGCTTATCCCCGGAAGCGAAGCCATTGCCTTGGGAGCATTGGCAGCTGGATGCCAGTTTATGTCCGCTTATCCCATGAGCCCATCGACAGGCATCATGACGTATCTGGCTTCCAAGACACGTAAGTTCAATTTTGTCATGGAGCAATCGGAGGATGAGATCGCCTCCATCAATATCGCCCTGGGCGCTTCCTACGCGGGCCTGCGGTCTATGACCGCTTCCAGCGGAGGGGGGTTCGCGTTGATGGTGGAGGGATTGAGCCTGGCCGGCATGCTGGAAACGCCGATCGTCATCGTCCTGGCGCAAAGGCCGGCCCCTGCCACGGGCCTGCCGACCCGCACGGCGCAGGAAGACCTTTTGTTTGCCATTTATGCCGGGCATGGAGAATTCGCCCGTTTTGTGACGGCTCCTTCGGATATCGAATCCTCTTTTTATGCCGTGGCCAGGGCCTTTAACCTGGCGGAAAAGTACAGGATTCCCGCGATTATCCTGACCGATCAGTCGCTGGCAGATTCGTTCGCGACCGTGGACGGGTTCCGCCTGCAGGACATCAGGATCGAACGAAACCTGATGACCGAGGAAGAACTTAAGAAAGCGGGGGACGGGTATAAGAGTTATCTTCTGACAAAAACCGGCGTTTCTCCGCGCGCGCTTCCCGGCAATCCATTTTGTTTTGTGACAGCCGACAGTGATGAGCATGATGAAGACGGCCGCATCACCGAAGACGTGGATTACACGAGGCCTGAAATGGTAAAAAAGCGCAACATCAAGGCCGCGGGCTTGCTTAAGGAGGCCAAAGGGCCTTCCTGGCATGGGCCCGCCAACGCCACGGACATTCTCATTTGCTGGGGATCGACCCGGGGCGCTGTTCAGGAAGCCGTGGACAGGCTGAATAAGGATAATCCCAGAGTGGCCATGGCGCATTTTGAGGATGTCTGGCCCCTGAATCCGTCGTATTTTGATTTTTTGAAAAAGGCCAAACTTGCGGCTGTCGTTGAAAATAATTTTACGGGCCAATTCGCGGGCCTGATCACGAAGATGACGGGTCATCTTGCCTTAGAACGCATCCTCAAATACAACGGTATGCCTTTCACGGCGGATGAGATCATTTCGGCTTTTGAAGAATTAAGGAAAAAACCCTCTTTAAGAAAATAATCAAAAGCAGCTTAAAAAGGTGTTTCATGTGCCCTCTTGACAGAAAAAGTTTAGGCGAGTATGAGACAGCCTGGTGTCCGGGATGCGGGAATTTCGGCATTCTGGAGGCTGTAAAAGACGCGTTGGTCCGGCTGGACGCCGATATGCGCAGGACTGTTCTCGTCTCGGGTATCGGCCAGGCCGCCAAGCTGCCCCAGTATTTGAAATGCAATTATTATAACGGTCTGCACGGCCGGGCCCTTGCCGCGGCCACGGGCATCAAACTGGCCAACAGGGACTTGACCGTCCTGATCACTTCAGGGGATGGAGATATCTTTGCCGAAGGCGGGAACCATTTTATTCACGCCGTGCGCCGAAACCTGGACATGACTCTTATCGTCCATGACAACCAGGTCTACGCCTTAACCAAAGGCCAGGCCTCTCCTATGAGCGATCCCGGTTATACGACGGAAACACAGCCTTTCGGCGTGATCAACGAACCCTGTCATGCCCTGGCTATGGCCATTGCCCTGGGATGCGGTTTTGTCGCCAGGAGTTTTTCCGGGGATAAGGAGCATTTGTCCGCCATGATCCAGGAGGCCGTCCGTTTCAAGGGATTTTCGCTGGTCGATGTCCTGCAACCCTGCCTGACCTTCAACAAAAAGAACAATTTCATGTGGTATAAACAGAGGATCGAGCCTTTGCCCGGGGATTATGATTTCCATAACAAGGCATGGGCCATTGAAAAAGCCCTGCAATGGGGCGACAAAATACCGGTGGGCGTTATTTACAGACAGGATGGCAGGCCGACGTATGAGGAGGCCTGCGGCCTCATGCAGGATAAGTCCATCCTGGAGAAAGGGCCGAATCCCGCAGGCCTCAACGACCTTTTGAATGAATTCCGGTAGTTTCCCGTCTTTTCCCTCGTATTTTTTAAAAAAACCCTTCAAAAACAGCCTCTCACGCAGTAGAATAAGTTAGCTTTAAACCCCTTGTCGGAAAAAATCGCGGGCGAGCTTTGTCCCGGTGGATTTTGGAATCCGATGGGGAATATAAATGAGCCCGCGGGATACGCGGGACTCCAGCCCCTTTTTCCTAAAAATATTTCTATGAGCCAAACCACAGGCAGACTGAAGAAGCTCCGTCAGTTGGGTCAAAGCCCTTGGTATGACAATATCGACCGCAGGCTGATCGAAAACGGCGAGCTCAAAGGCCTGATCGATTTAGGCATCCTGGGCGTGACATCCAATCCGAGCATTTTTGAGAAGGCTGTGGCTTCATCAACCGTTTATGACGCCAAGATCAAGCGGCTTAAGGATGAGGGCAGGGATGTTTACGGGATTTACGATGAATTGACCGCCGACGATGTCCGCGACGCCGCTGACCTGCTCAAAGGGGTTTATGAGGCGACGGGGGGCGAGGACGGCTATGTCAGCATTGAAGTCCTGCCGAAGTATGCCAATGACGCGTATGAGACCATAGAATACGCGCGCAGGATCTTTAAGAAAGTCGGCAGGCCGAATGTGATGATCAAGGTGCCGGGCACGGCCCAGGCCCCTGAGGCCGTCCGCGCGCTGATCGGCGAGGGCATCAGCGTTAATGTCACACTGATTTTTTCGCAGAAGCAGTATGAACTGGCGGCGCAGGCTTATCAGGACGGCCTTAGGGACAGGATGAGGCTCGGGCAGGATTTGAGCGGTATCGCTTCTGTTGCCAGCATTTTTGTCAGCAGGATCGATACGAAGGTCGACGGCCTTCTTGATATCTTCGCTATGCGGGAAATGGACCTGGAAAAGAAAACCAAGCTTCAGGAATTGAGGGGAAAGGTGGCTATCGCCAACTGCAAGCTGATCTATCAAAGATTTTTGCAGCTATTCGCGGATGAGAGGTTCGGCGACCTCAAAGAAAAAGGGGGCCGCATTCAACGACCGTTATGGGCTTCCACGAGCGCGAAAAACCCGAATTACAGCGATTGCCTTTATGTGGATAATCTGATCGGCCCCAATACCGTCAATACCATGCCTCACCCGACGGTCCTGGCCTATGAAGATCATGGCCGCCTGATTCTTTCTTTAGACAGCAATCTGGAAGTGGCGGCCGTGTGCAGGGCGAAGATTGAGCAGGAAGGCATTAATCTGGATGAGGTTTGCCGGGAAGCCCAGGCAGAAGGCCTGAAGGCTTTTGTTAATTCGTTCGAGTCCATGCTGAAAACGCTGGAACAGAAGATGAAGTAGCTTGATCAGGAATTTTCGGCCACTACGCAAGCTACGACCCTTGTCGGGTCGCTTCACGCTTGCTTTAGTGTCCTCAAAATTTTCCTTGTCGGAAAATTTTTCGGAGAGGTGGCTGAGTGGTTGAAAGCAGCTGCCTGCTAAGCAGTTGACCTGGGCAACCGGGTCCTCGGGTTCGAATCCCGACCTCTCCGCCATTGATACCAATTCGAACCTTTGTGCTCTTCGTCCAGAAGGGCCAAGGTTCGAATTTTTGTATGTGCGACATAGTAGGGTTTGAAATCCCGCTCATTTCCCTCAAAAAGCCTGTAAAAGTCAGCCTCTTTTGTCAAAACGCTCTCAAGCATGATAGGTGCAAGGAGTTCTTTGAGCGCCAGGGCAGAGGAGACTGTGTTTTTGTTGAGCGTCTCGCGCAATGTCTCGAGCCTGTGATTGATCCACTCTTTGGGCGGCGCCTTAAAGCTATTCTCTTTCTGAAAATTCAGCGATTCCATTTCCTGCTTTAGCTCATCGTTTTTTCTCTCTGCTTCAATCAAAGCCTCTGATACTGCTTTAGAAAGATTTCCCTTCCGGATAAAATTGAGATAATTCTGGATCTCCGCCTGGAGCTTTTCATATTGAGCTTTCTTTTTCTTGGCTAATTCCGGCGTCTCATCGAAGCTTTCCGTTGCCAACTTCTCTATCTTTTTGAAGATATATTCTAAATTTTCAGGAGTTAATATAACGCCTAGCTCTTTGATTATTATCTCTTCAACCTTCTTGCGCGAGATAAGGAGGAGGTTACTACAAGTTTTCCGTCGTGAATTATAGCATCCATAGTATCCACCGCCTTTTCCACTCAAGAGAACAATGGGGCCGTTGCAGGTATTGCATTTCATGAGTCCTGAGAATAAATAGGTGGGGCTTGTGTAAATGTAGCTTTTTTGTTGGTAATATGCCTTTTTATTTTTACTGACAGGCCACGTGCCCCTTAGTGCTTTTAGTTTTTCTTGGGCTTTGCCCCATATGTCTTTGTCGATAATTATCAAGTCTTCCCGAAAGAGCGGCACACGCTCTTTTTCTGGCCTTGGAACAGATTTTTTCTTGCCTGTCATGGGATCTCTTAAGTTTTTTGTCTTTCGCCAGTCCCACATGCCAATATATTTATCTTTATTCAATATTCTTGAGATCGTGGATACATTCCATCCACCGCTCAATTTCTTTCTGGTAGGTACTTTTTCTTCATTTAGCTTTTGGACCATTCTATGAATACTGACTCCCGAGACGAAATCTTTAAATATCCTTTTTACAATCTCTGCCTCTTCGGGATTTATGTAATGCACCATGCCTTCGTATTTGGCCTGGCCTTTCTTATTGAGCTTCAATTCTCCAACCGGCTTGGTAGAATAGCCATAGACGTTTTCTCCGGCACTATAGCCGCGCAGCTTCTGACCCTCAAGGCCACGCGCAGTCTTCTTGCGCAGGTCATCTAAGTAGAGTTCATTTATCATGCCGCGCATCTGAATGCCAAGTTTTGAATTCTCGTCATCCGTAACGATGCCATCTGATACAGAGATCAGTTTGATCAGGAGATAGTTAAATTTCAGGACAAGGGTGAGCATTTGATGATTGCTACGGGAGAGACGAGAGAGGTCGTCTACCACCACGGCGTCAAATTCTTTGCTCTCCGCGGCCTTTTCTAATGCCTGAAGCCCCGGCCTGCTAATAAGAGAACCAGAGATAGCCTCATCGACATAAGTATATTGATCATCAGTAGAGATGTCGTGTTCTGTGCAATATTTTTTGCAGACTCTCACCTGATCATCAATGCTTTTTTCGCTTTGATTTTCAGATGAATATCTGGCGTATATAGCTGCTTTCATTTGGAGGCTCCGCCGGATAGAAAGACATCCGGGTTTTGTTTAGCTATTTGAACATACTCTGAGGCAATAATATCTGCGATCGCATCCAGCAGGCGTTGAACAGGAGGTGAATCCTTCCAACTGAGCATTAGACCTTCACGTTCTAGGCTGGTTTTCTTTTCGATTTCGGCAGTGTTTATGGTATCCATAAAAACCTTGTTTTTATCACCGGCAGGGTATATATTACCCAAATACGGTATAAAATTGACTTAAAATCGAACATGTTCTAGATGACTAAAATATACCCTAAAAGGTATAATATGTCAAGAGTTATTTTGGAGGAAAAATGGACGCAAAGAAGCTAGGAAAGAAGATTAAGCTGGCGCGGATCGAGCTAGATCTTAATCAAACAGACTTGGCAAAGAAGATAGGGGCTAAACAGAAAAGCATTTCTCGCTACGAGAATGGGCTTTCGATGCCATCAGTTGAGACTTTGGTAAAGATTGCTAAATCTCTAAAGAAATCGACTGGATATTTCTTGGAGGGTTAATAAGATTAGAAGACTAAATATGCTTTCTTATGAAAGAAAAATCCAGGTTTTGTTGCAGCGATATCTCTCTAATATCCTTCATCAAAATGATGTTGTCGTTGAACGTCAATGGCCAGCTTTTCCAAGAGACAAACGTTATTCTCCTAGAATTGATGTTGCTATCGGCCCATTTGCAACAGAGACGAAGCTTATCGATAGATATGATCAATTATCGCGAACAGCAAAGCCTTTCTTAGATCATTGTTTTGATATTTTTAAGGAAAACATGCGAGCATTCAATCCTGGAATCTTTCTGGAGAATCATAACGGCTATACGAATTTTAATCAAAATGCAAGATGTTTCATCGCTATTGAAATTGAAAAATCCGGTTCCAGGAAGCATAGACTGGGTGATATTGTAAACGCTTCAGCGCTGGGAAGAATAGGTTTGATAATTGCATGGGATGCCGCAGCATTAAGATCATTCTTAAGAATTATAACTTATTTTGATTTTCTTAGAGAGGTTAAGAAAAATACATTTCAAACAGCCAATGTAGCAATTTTGGAAAAAGAACAGTTTCTTTATATTTTGGATCAGTTTATTAACCATTAAGGCGAAGGCGTTCCCTTGATATTTTACTGGCTCATTTATAGTTAGATGAAATAGCAAAAGAGGTTGAATTAGAGGAGGGAGTATAAGATGTGGGAAACACCATATTATACATTTCATAAAAAAGTTTATACCGATAAGAAAAGAAAAAAAACCTCTAGTTTAATTATTGATGTAACTGGCTCAGCCCCAACAATGGATGTGCCAGGCGACCAATTAGTAAGCGCCTTTTCAGTACTCACGAAAGGAAAATCACCCCAAAAAACAAAAATATTAGATATAGGAGCTGCAAAGTTACGAAATACTATATATCTTTTAAAAAAAGGATTCCAGGTTTATGCTGTTGAGTTTAAGGAGCTTGTCGACCGAATGCCTCAAGCGAAGGATAAGTGGAATGAAGCAGAAAAATACCCTAACTTTAAAAAAGTTACATTTCCAAAAGATTTCTATAAACTTAAAAAAGGAGATATCGATATTATCCTATTAATAAATGTTATAAATGTTATGCCGATACCTAATGAAAGATTAATGTTGCTGTCCTTGTGTAGGGAAAAAATTAAGAAAGATGGAATTTTACTTTGGTATCATTGGCGGGCAACATCAATAAATCCTGAAGAGTATACACAGGAAAATAAGTTAAACGACGGATTTTTTAAGGGGAGAGGGAGAAAATATAAAACCTTTTATGGTGAATGGGATAGAGAATATGTGTTAGAAATGCTAAACTCAACAGGATTTAAAATTAATAAAACTATTTACTTTGACAATGTAGGAAATAACCAAGCTTATGCATTTTCACCTAATGCATTTAGTTTAGTTAGAAAATATTTAGAAGCCTCCGGTATTTTAAAAGCAAGGAAGCCAACAACATCTTTAGCGGAAGTAGAGAAGATAAATTTTCTTCCATTATATTTGCAGGAGTTGAAAAAAGTACCTCCAGGCAAACAAGCTGCAACCGTATTTCATCATTTAGTTGCCAGGCTTTTGGACAATATTTTTATCCACCAGTTTAAAAACATGGAAATAGAAAAAGAAATTTTTACTAGATTTATGCGCATTGATATTAAATTTCAGAATAGAAATAAAGAAGGTTTTTTAAAAGATCTTAGAGAATTGAGAGATTTTAGCTGTCCTTCTGTATTCGTAGAATGTAAAAACTATAAAAGCGACGTTGGAAATCCAGAATATGATCAGCTATCTGGCAGATTAAGTAAGCGCCTGGGGCAAGTTGGGTTTCTTGTATGTCCCAGTATTAATAATAAAAACGGTATGCTAAGGCATTGTAAAATCAGATATGAAAAAGGTGAATGTATCATTGTGCTTGATTTAAAAGATATAGAAAACTTAGTTCGGCTTAGAGTTCGAGATGATTATGAGGCCATTGATGACTACGTACTAAATAAAGTCGAGGTGGTGGCGAATTTTTGATTTGCGAAAGGAGCCGTAGAATGTCCAAGTTAAATTGTTATCTATCACAGGCGATTACCCTATTGAGGCAGTTTGATATTAAGGAAGCAGATGAGCATATTAAGTTTTATGAACATATTGAAAAATGTGTTAAAAAAAATCATAAAGCTAACATATTTCATCCTATTAAAGAAGACTCTAATAAGCGATCAAATGAGATATATTGGAGAGATTTAGCAGAAATTGATAGGGCTGATTTTTTAGTTGCAGAGATTTCGGTAGTTTCTTGGGGGGTTGGTCAAGAATTAACGTATGCGATTATGAAAGGCAAGCCAATTTTAGCTTTATATAATACGAAATCACGATTCAAACTTTCAGAAATGGTTTCAGGATCTGGCTTAAGAATTCGTACTTATAATGGCAAAAGCGATGAATGGAAGGAGCAAATTGCGAGACATATCGCAGGTTTTATGCCCGAAGTAAAACAATATTTTTATCTTAGAGAAAGGGTGTGTGCAAAAATACCATGAAACAAAAATTGTTAGTTAGCATCCGAGGTCCTAAAGAAGCCCTATCTGCGTATAAAGGAGGAGCGCATATAATTGATGTTGAATATCCAGCCTCAGCCTTAGGAACACCCTATCCGCTTAATATAAAAGCTGTTCGTATTGCGATTCCGAAAAGAATAGAAATCGCAACAAATATTGGAGAAGATCAAAAAAAGCGAAGAAGCACGGCTTGTCAGGCAGCTTTAGGGGTGGCATTATCGGGGGCAGATGTTATTAAGGCTGGCTTAGCAAGATATCCATATAAGGAAGCGAAATATGTAGCTGGAAATATCGTAAGAACTGTTAAGTATTGGTTCCCTCGTAAAAAAGTTATCCCAGCGGTTTTTATTGATAAAAATTTAAGGAGAATTTTTGATCCAATAAAAGAAGGTCCAAAATTAGGAAAAGAAATAAAGGCCGATGGCATCCTAATTGATACTTTTAATAAAGGACCAGAAGAAAATAAGTTGATAAAATTATTAACATATGAAGAAATTAAAATTTTTGCTAATACTTGTCATCGTTTTAAATTAGAAGCTTGGATAGCGGGCTCTATAACTTTTGAGGAAATACCAAAATTATGGAAAACAGGTGTTGATGTTATTTGTATTCGAGGTGCGGCTTGCGTTAAGGATTCCGGAAGAATGGGCCTGGTTTCGCGTCAATTTGTAAAAGAACTAGTAAAAACAATCCCAACCTATAAAGAAAAAATATGAAATAAGTAAAATATGTTTTTTTAAGATGAAAAATGAACCATCAGTTTTTATATCCAAGAGTAAATATCTAGAAGGGCTTCAGTGTCCTAAGCTTCTTTGGTATGAGTTTAACCGCAAGGAAGACTTCCCCGAAATCGCCCTCTCTACTCAATTCAGGTTTGATCAAGGTAAAAAAGTTGGCGAGTTAGCGCAGAAACTGTTTCCTGGGGGGATTAAATTAGAAAGAGATCTAGATCCAGATAAGTGTTCCCAGAAATCATTGGAAGCTCTAAAGCAGCGCAAACCCCTTTTTGAAGCTGGTTTTGTCCATAATCATGGCTATGCCATCGCTGATATCATTGAGCCAGCCAGTGATAATGCCTGGGATCTAATTGAAGTAAAAAGCTCAGCAAGTGTCAAAGATGAACATTTCTATGATGTAGCTTTCCAAAAATATGTCTATGAAGGAGCAGGCCTTAAGATACGCGATTGTTATCTTTTGTATATCAACACTAAATATGTCCGCGAAGGATCGATTAAACCCGAGAAGCTATTTTTGCAACAAAATATTACAGAAGAGGTCGAAGAATTAAAACGAGAAATAGAAAAAAAGATGGCTATAATGCTTCGGCTTATTTCTGGGAAAGACATGCCAGACATAAAGGTTGGAGAGCAGTGTGATAAACCTTATGTGTGTGCACTTTATGATATCTGTTGGAGTTTTTTACCTGAGAACGATCATGTTTTTATCCTTTCTCGAATTGGGAAAAAAGCATTCGAGCTTAGGGAAAAAGGAATATTAAAATTAATAGATATCCCGGAAGGATTTAAGTTAAGCGCAAATCAGATTATTCAAGTTAATAGCCATAGGACAGGAGACCCTTATGTCGATGAAGAAGCGGTAAAAGGTTTTCTAGAGAAGTTAAAATACCCGTTATATTTTCTTGATTTTGAAACAATCAATCCTGCAGTACCTCTTTATGATTTATCGAAGCCTTATGAAAGAATTCCGTTCCAGTATTCTCTGCATATTGTAGAGAAAAGGGGAGCTAATCCGGTGCATCATTCTTATCTGGCTCGAGGCGATGCAGATCCAAGATTGGAAACCTTAAGACAACTGAGAGATTTATTGGGTAACGTTGGTTCAATTCTAGTATATAACGCTACTTTTGAAATAGGGGTTCTAAAGAGTTCAGCTGAGGCACATCCAGAGTTTAAAGGTTGGGTAGGCGAAATTGAAAAGCGTATCGTGGATCTTTATGCGCCCTTCAGAAGTCTTTCTTATTATCATCCTAAACAGGCGGGGAGCAGCTCTTTGAAAGAGGTGCTTCCTGCTCTTACGGGAAGTACCTACGAAGGATTGGAGATTTCAGATGGAGAAATGGCAAGTAGGGAATATTACAGAGTAACTTTTGATGGCGGAATTGATGAAAAAGAACGCCAGCGTGTGCGCGCTGCACTTGAGAAATATTGTGATTTAGATACCAAGGGGATGATAGATATCTTAAAAGCCTTAAATGAAATAGTTTCGATATGAAAAAGTGTCCTTTTTGCGCTGAAGAAATCCAGGATGAAGCGATTAAGTGCAGATATTGCGGTGAGTTTTTAGATGAAAAATCCCTCCAAGAGTCCGAAACATTCAAGAAAACAAATAGGGTTAATTTAAGCCGGGTTGAGGTGGCAGAATATCTTCGCGTGCCTCGGACAACTATCGATGCTTGGGTGCGGCAAGAAAAGATGCCATTCTCGCGTATCGCTAGCGGCCGGGTTATCTTCCGCAAGAGCGATATTGATCGTTGGATTGGCACGGGTGACGTTACGACTTACTCTCGTTATGTGAGCAGCGCAAAGAAAATAAGTGATATTTTACCAGAAGGTTATAAGCCGCCGAGTGAGGAGCAGGAGTGGATTGATTATGTGCGAGAGATCCATGAAAAATTCATTGGCAAGCATGCCCGTAAAGATGGCGTTTCAGATGAAGAGTATGCCAAAGGCTTGAAAAAGGCTAGCACTCTTAGGACCGTTTCAACAAGGGTTGAAGGTGCGAGGGTTAAGTTCGTCTGGGGTTCAAAAAAGAGAAAATATCTCATCACCCAAGGAGAAGAAGCTTATAACGAACATCTTAAGAAAGATAAAGGTTTTCGGTCTGCCCTTCAGCAGTTAACTATTTTGATGTGCATTCTTGATTCCTGGTATTAAGAAATTGCCTCGATAACCTATTGACTTTTGGCAAAAAAGTGCTAATATTAATTTGACAATTTGGTAAGTCCCGAGTTTGAAGGGGGAATTCCCGGACGTTAAAAAAGTAAAACCTTCGTTGGTCAAACTATGACCGGCGAAGGTTTTTTTTGGGTCAAATATATAGGAGAGAGTAATCATGAATAAGGAAGTAACAAGAAGTTTGAAGTTAGAAGTTAGAGTTCAGCTTTGGGCTCGTGCAGCAGGACGATGCGAATTTAATAACTGTAACCGGCCTTTGTATAAGTCTCCTGTGACTCAGGAACAGGGCAATATTTCTGAGTTTGCACATATTTGGTCTTTTTCAGAGAAAGGTCCCCGCGGCTGGGGGATTTTTCAAAAGACAAAGAAGCAACTTAATGAACTGCCAAATCTAATGCTGCTTTGTCACGATTGTCATAAGACTATTGACTTGGATAAAAAAGGCGAACGTTATTCGGCAAAATTGCTTAGTCAATGGAAGGATGAACACGAGCAGCGAATTGCCATCGTAGCTGGTGTGGACCCGAGCAAAAAGTCTCATGTGTTACTCTATGGAGCTAACATCGGAGATGAAAAATCGATGCTCCAACCTGAACATGCCAAAGAGGCTTTATTCCCGGAATGGTACCCTGCAGAAGAACGGCCATTTTGCTTGTCCATGAGCTGGGAGGGCAAGGACGATCAGGGGGATTATTGGAGAACAGAGGCAAAAAATCTCGAGGATGCTTTTAATCGACAGATTCGTCCTTTGATCGAAGAGGGCAACCAATGTCATTTTTCGATCTTCGCTTTCGCACCAATGCCGCTGATGGTACATCTGGGAGCGTTAATGACTGATAAGATTCCGGCCCAGGTTTACCAACTTCATCGGGAACCTTACCCTGCTTGGCATTGGTTAAGCGGGCCGGATAAGTTTGAATATCAAATCAAGGCACCGAAATCTTTTAAAAACCCACCGGTTCTGGTGATATCGTTGAGTGATTCGATTGCACACGAACGAATTTTAGCAGTGCTAGGGGAAGAAGTTTCAATTTGGGAACTCACGATTGAAAAACCCCATAACGATTTTTTAAGAAGCAAAGATCAGCTTTCCGGCTATCGTGAAGCCATTCGGAAACTGATGGTTGAGATTGGTAGGGCTCACGGCAAGACAGCTCCGTTGTCGATATTCCCGGCAATGCCTGTGGCATGCGCTGTTGAGTTAGGCCGCGTGAGGATGCCCAAGGCCGATATGCCTTGGATTTTTTACGACCAGAATAATAAACAAGGGCGTTTTATCAAAACGTTAGAAATAGGAGGCACAAAATGAGTATGCAGATACAAAAAATGATGGCTGAGGAAATAGGCGGCTCTATTGACATTCCAGATTCCAGCTATGAGGCTGCTCAGAAGCGATATGGAGATCTTGGGAAGTGGCTAAAGGAGAGTCTAAAATCAAAAAGCGCTCAATTCAAACCACATGTTTTCTCGCAGGGGTCATTTCGCTTGGGAACTGTCATAAAGCCTCTGGGTATGAACGACTACGACCTAGATCTTTCCTGTAAGCTTCAACAAGGAATTACAAAGGAAAACTATACTCAAGAGCAACTTAAGGAATTGCTCGGCGCAGATCTTGAAGCGTACCGGCTTGAGAGACACATTGAAGAAAAGCTTGAACGCAGGCATCGGTGTTGGCGCCTTTATTATCAAGACGGCCTCAAGTTTCATATAGATACCGTTCCATGCATCCCTGAAATAGATCACGTGAGACAGATACTCCAAGAGAGAATGATAGAAGCTGGAGAGGCTAAATTTCTAGCCGAGCAAGTTGCCCAATTGGCGGTTTCCATAACAGATGATAGGAAGCCATCGTACAGAGTAATTTCGCCCGATTGGAATATTAGCAACCCCGAGGGTTATGCGCAGTGGTTTGTGAATCAAATGAAGCAGGCAGGGCGATTTCTCGAGTCGATGGCCATAAATGCAAAAGTTGCCAAAGTTGACGATCTTCCTGTTTATAAATGGCGAACTCCTCTGCAGCGATGCGTGCAGATTTTAAAAAGGCATCGCGACATCATGTTTGAGTCTAATAACGACGGCAAACCTATTTCAATTATTATTACGACGCTGGCCGCCAGAGCTTACAGAGGTGAAGATAATATCGAAACTGCAATGCAGGGCGTTTTGTCGCAGATGGGGGGTTTTGTTAAGGAGCAACAGCCGCGAGTTCCAAATCCTGTTAATCCCATAGAGGATTTTGCAGATAAATGGCGAACGGAGGAGGGGCGTAGGCTACGGCTTGAAGAAAACTTTTGGCGTTGGTTGAACCAGGCAAAGGCTGATTTTGGTGCGCTTGGTTCTTCTGGCGATATCAAATATCTTGTGGAGCAGGCAAGTGAAAAATTCGGCACAAGACTGAACAGCGACGAATTAAAAATAAAGCTTGGATCCGTTGCGAGTATTTCAGCAGTGGGTAAAGGGTTAGCCGATCAAACACCTAAAAGACCGGTTGACCTTCGAGGAGGAGGGCGGCTTGGCTGAAGTGATTCAAACAAATTTTTTGAAAGAACGTCAACAGTCTGCGGTAGAAGTTGTCAGAATTGAACTGGAACGCGACGGGAAGTTCCGACAAGTTGCTGAAAATGAGGTTGGTTCGTCCTTAAAAAATTGTTCAATAATTTGGCGTACTCATATTCATGCATCAGGAAAAGACTGGATTGTTGATATTGGGTTGCCCAAATATTTTCCTGACGAACCTCCTATTGCGCGTGTTCATGATTGGGAGGAGCTTTTTCTTCGGAATCCTCATGTTGTGAAAGGTGGTTGTCTTTGCACGATTCCGAATTCTGCTGCACTAGATAGCACTGATCCTGTCGGGCTGGTTCGATATGTCTATGATAAAGCAAAGGAGATTCTTGAGGGAACCGACCTGAATGATTTCAAAGAGGAGTTTTCTTATTACTGGGGTAGTTGTATTACAGAAGGTTCGCGGCCCGTATTAATAATCGATCCGATCAAGGAACTAGAAAAATTCCTTCCCGTTATTTTTTGTAATGGATATGTATGCGTTGCTTCTTCTATAGAAAGACTCAATCGTTGGGTTTCACATCGTATAGGTAAGATATCAGAACTAACGAGTAAGGGGAGCGGGATCTTAATTAATTTGAACGCTCCATTGCTTCCTCAAAAGTACCCTAGTACTCTTGCTGAACTAGTTTCTCTCGCTGAAGTCAATGATCCTTCTGCAGCAGAAATGATTAACAGCTATATCTTGACGAGTTCTTCGCACGGCCTTGCACTTCTTGTTCAGAAAGAAGAAGGAGGAGTAGTATTGGGGGGTATAATTTTTAGTGGTCTTTATTCAACGAAGCTTGCCCACGGCTTTCGTCCGGGTAAAGCGCCCTTGGACGTGCTGCGTAGCAGGGCGGTTTCACTTTTTCGTTCTACAAAGGTGATTCGCAGTAAAGTCATTCAAGTTGATCATCACTGGATTCATTCAAGAGGTGGTGATGGCCGAGATTTTTCTAAAAAGTCGGTTTTGTTGATTGGATGTGGATCATTGGGGGGATATGTAGCTCACTTATTGAGTCGAGCTGGTGTTGGTCGCCTTACACTTATAGATAATGATCAACTTGAGTGGGAAAATCTAGGACGTCATATACTTGGCGCTTCTTTTCTTGGAATGTCGAAGGCAGAGGCTCTTGCCGTGGAACTTACGCGAGGGCTACCACACTTAGAGATTGACGGTATACCAAATGATTGGCGAGATGTGTTTGCGTCGAACCCAAAACTATTTAATGACTATGACTTGGTGATTTCTACGGTGGCAGATTGGCGCTGTGAGGGTTCACTTAATGCGTTAGCGCGAAGAGTGCAAATGCCGCCCCTTCTCCTTGGATGGCTTGAACCGTATGCAGTGGCAGGGCATTGTCTTGCTATTTCCCGAGAGGGGGGATGCTTCGAATGTGGCTCGAATGCAGTTGGGCAGTTTCAGCGTAGCGTTGCAAATTTTCAGGAAACAACGATTTTTAAGGAGCCGGGTGGATGTGCTTATTATCAACACTACGGTCCGACTGCTTTGATGCCGGTTGCATCAATGATTGCATCTGTAGCCGTGGAGTCTCTTCTCAACATCCCTACCAAATCTTCTCTTTGTACTTGGGTAAGTAGTGCAGAACATTTGCAATCTGTAGGAGCAAATCTTACTGAGGCATGGGGTCAAGAGGTTAGCAGAGATGGTTATTCGAGGATATTCCGAAAATCTTGGGAAAAATCAAAATCTTGCAGTTTATGTGTCCAGACAAAATCATGAATTCTCGTCTTTACGGACTTCCTAATTCTGAACACAAACTTTTTTTAACAAGAGAAGTGTTAAAAATTTTCTCTGATTATCTTCAAAAAGATATCGATTCGGAAGCTGGCGGACTTCTTTTCGCAGAGTTTGACTTTCCTGTAATTCGCATTATTGAAGCATCGTCTCCAGAATCTTCTGATAGACGATGGAGAACATTATTTATTCCAAATCGTATTTTACAACGGAAACTTATTAAGCAGCGCTTTAAAAAGGGGTTCCATTTTGTAGGGGAGTGGCATACTCATCCGGAAGCGGAACCTAACCCATCAGCATTAGACTTAGAATCTACAGCCGAGTCATTTTTAAAATCCGATCACGAGCTAAATTATTTTATTATGGTTATTGTTGGAAATAAATCGGAGAAACTTAATCTCTGGGTTAGCGCACACGACGGATCGAATCATTATCGTCTTAAGGAAGTTAGTTGTAGGAGTAAGTATAGTAAAAATGACTAAACAAGAACAAATCGACCGATGGTCTAAGCGTTATGGTAGGCAGTTATCTGAAGAAGAGCATAGAGAGATCTGTGATAATTTAAGCGGATTCTTTAAGATATTGCATGGATGGGATAAAGCTGAAAGGGAAAAGAAGGGTTCAGCTGATAAAAAAATCTAAGCTTTTCTTGTAGATTTTTGCGAATTCCTTTAACTGTATTATATCTATCCTGCGTTGGCCTGCCTCGATCTTGGAAACATAAGACTGTGTCCTTTTGAGTAGTTTTGCGACATCCTCCTGTTTAAGTCCCATATCGTTGCGGGCCCTTATCAATTTTTCCACCAGCGCTTTATGTCCCTTTGTATATATCGTTTTATCCATATAATTGATTTATCCTTGAGAATATGGTATATTCCATAATGAAATATGCCAAAATGGAATACGCAACAAAAAGAATAGGTGGCTGATGTGTAAGGCGGTATTAATCTTTTCTGCGATGTTGCTGACCGGGTGTGCCAGCTTGGATCCTTTTTATAAGTCGCCTGAACAGATACAGGCGAGAAAGGATGCGTTTTTCCAGACCAACCCAAAGCTTTCCAAAGAGACTAAAGACTGTATTCAGAAGAGTGAGATTATGGTTGGAATGACCCGAGAACAAGTAAGAGCTTCATGGGGTGATCCTGAGCCATATCGGGGGAGCAGCACAGTCTACGATGACGGGACCTCTGAGTTTTGGTATTATAGAGCAGGCTATCCCTATGAATACACCTTGCATTTTATTAATGGGAAACTGGATAGTTTTACAAAAGATAGAAGCGCGGATTCTTATTAAAATAAAATATTAAAAAAATGTTGAATTTTTCCGACGAGGTCTTTTCTTGACAACATTGGTAAAGCATGTTATAAAAATACTAGATGTACCGGTATCTGTGTTAAAGTAACAGTATAGTTTTCCAGGAATAATAAACGGCTATTGCGACGAGAATTGAGAATTGAAAATCGCGATGGCCGTTTTCTATTTTTTAACAGGTTTTAACAATAGGAGGTTGTAATGAAAAACAACAGTAGAGAACTATCAATATCGGAATTGGTTCAGCAGCTAGAGAATAAAATTCTAGAGCCTGGATCGTTAGACAAAACAGTATTGCAAAAGTGTGCCGTGCTTTTTAAAAACCGAGGGTATTCGAATGAAGATATATCGGAGATATTGAAAGTGAGCAGCAGGACAATAGATCGCTATATCGAGAATGTTCGGTCGGAAACGTCTTTAATGGTTGGGATCAATTTTCAAAAAGAATTGCTGGGAGAAATATTAAATCATCTGAAATTGCGTTATCAGAGATTATTGCGATTATCGTATTCTGATAAGTTGTCAGATTTTGAAAAAGCGCGAACAGTTTGCTTGTGCCACCAAATTGAAATGGATGGGGTCGCGTTATTAAGCCGGTTAGGTTATTTAAGCAGAGAGCAGGGCCTGGGAAGTATTAATCATGCAGAGGAGGAGGCGGAAGAGTCAGACAAGCAATTGCAGGAAATGATTAGAGAACAAGCCGGTAAATTAAGCATGCAACAGAGAAATAGCATTGATGAACTTCTTAGAACTATTGAAGTTGAAAGAGAGGCGCGGGTTAGGAAAATGGCGATATCTTTCTTTGAGGAAAATGAAAACCAAGATAGAGGAGTGTCTCTGTTTTGCAGTGTCACTGTATTGAATAATTAATTACGTAACATATTAATAATAAAAGTGTTATAAAAATATGTGTTTAAAAAACGCGACAAAAACGACAAATATTAAGATTAAATTATTTGTGATGTTGTAGGGCGTTTGTTACGGTTTTCTTGCTGATATTTAGGCTTAAGCCGATCTCTCTTAGTGACATTCCTAGGAGAGATAATTCCCTTATCTTTTGAGCGTACTTTTGATATAATGGTGTCCGCTGATTCGGCTGCAATATGATCTTGGTCGTGATCTCTGACTCGGTTCGAATTGGTTGCATTCGGGTCCGCCATTTTTTTGCGTCAGAGCAAAAAAATGGCGGATGCCGAGAAGGCCGTTGTGAGCCGATAAGGCGAACAGGCCTGAACGGCGCCGCCACCGTAATGTTTTATCGCCCAGAGCAAAAAAATGGCGGATGCCGAGAAGGCCGTTGTGAGCCGATAAGGCGAACAGGCCTGAACGGCGCCGCCACCTTAATGTTTTTTCGGATAACGAAAAATTTGGCGGATACTAAAGCGACCGTGGCGAGGCGAGTGCGCAGTAAAGCGGAGCCTCCCGGGACGGGATAAGCCGAGCAGGAAGCGAAGTATCTTAACCTAATCTTCGGCCAAAGCGAAAAATGGCGGGGCGAATCCGCCGCTTATCAGGAATCGGGATTCGAAGCTAACCCGAGCGCCGCTAGCGAAAAGATATCCGGCGATGCCGACCCAGAGTTCAAGCGGCCTTGTTTCTTCTTTGAAAAATTTGCTGGGGGATGGTTTTTGTAACGTGAGAGCAAAAGGATGGAACTCCTGATTTTTAAACTGCTTTTGATCGTCTTTTCCGCTTTCGCTACGGTGATGAGCCTTGTTTTTATGCTTTCGCCGAAGCTTTTTTCGCGGATCGAAGAGGCGCTGGGCATGGAATTCGGTGCTTCCGCTTATGTGACGATCTTAGAGGGCAGGATCAATTTTTTGAACGATTGGGTTTACAGGAACCACATTTTGTTCGGTCCTTTGCTGGCGGTCCTGGCCGCCTGGAATACAAGAAATGCCGTTTTTTTCTGATCCGTAACCGGATTTTTTGTGTTGGGACGGGAGAAAAATAGGAAAGCCGCGGTTTTTGACCGCGGCTTTTTGTCTTTTTACCGGATGCTTTTTAAGGCGATGAGAAAATTTCGAAGAAAGGAATTTACCGCGAGCGGCTTTGTTTATCGACTTCAGAATAAACAATGCGGGAAATATTCTGAATGACCTTGCGCAGGGCTTCCACATCAGCCCCTCTCGTCAGAATGCAGAGAAGGTAGGGATGCTTAGGGTAATAAATGATCCCGCAGTCATGCAGCTGCCAGGTCCATCTTTCGTAACGTTCTCCGAATTTATGGGCGACCTTTGTTCCCTCGGGGACCGAGGTGACCAGCCCATACGGGAATTGCGATTTGCTCAGGATTTTCAGGGCTTTTTCCGACATTTCAGGACTCAGATAGGAGGCGTTGTAAAGGATCCTGAACAGGGAGGCGTAGGAGCGCACGGAGATCGCCTGTTCCGGCTCGTTGTATTCCCAGACGTCCATGCCCAGGGATTTCTGCACGGAATTGAAACTCCCCGGGTCGTAGGCAACCAGCATTTCCTTGGCTTCGTTGTCGGAATATTTGATCATCCTGCCGATCAAATCCTTGATGGTGTAGGATTCACCGGGCGTAAGGACCTCCGAGGGTTCGAAATGCTGCTCCATGCCGGACATTTTTCTTTCATAGGTCAGTGTTTTTTTCAAAAGGCCCGGGTCGGATTCGGCTTTTTTGAAGTAGGCCATCATAATCGGCACCTTGAGCAAACTGGCAGGCAGGAATTTCAGGTTTTCATTGATGCCGAACCATGGCCCGTTGTTCAGGTCGCGGAAGTAGACGCCCACTTCAATGGCCTGTTTGCTCTGAACAGCCGCCTGGACAGCCTCTGCGATCTTGTTTTTGAAAGGGATGAGCTCCTGAGGCATCTCTCCGGGCTCGCATTCAAGGAGAGGGTTGATGAATTCATATCCGCCTTCGCGCACTTCCTGGAATGCCGGCTTTTTGAATATCCTCTCGGTTAAAAATTTAAGTCCCCAGGCCCCGGAAAAGAATCCAAGCAGAAAGGGCAGGGCCAAAGCGAGCCAAAACAGTTTTGTTCTGTGACCGGGTGCGGTTGTGGGATGTGTCATAGTTGTTAAATTTACCCTATTTTCCCTTCAAGTTCAAGTAGAATAATAAGGTAAATTACACTTGTCAGAAACGCTTGAGAATATTAAAATAAAGACCTTGCTGAAAGGAAAAACAGGGTTTTTTACGATGGTATCGGCGACCGCCGTTAACGATAAGATTTGCGCCCATGGGTTCGACAGAGCTCACCATTGGCGAAAAAAGAATGTTAGATATTGCGCCCATAGCTCAACTGGATAGAGCACTAGCCTACGGAGCTGGGTGTTAGAGGTTCGAATCCTCTTGGGCGCACTGATTTTGAAACACCAAGAGCCATGAGAGGTTAATTCGGCCAGGCAACTTATGTTCGCTGGCCTCCATAAGTTGCGGCCCTCATTAAGAATCCTCTTGGGCGCACAAATTTTTCTGATTCAATCGTATGTTTTCCGACGAACATTTCATGCAGCAGGCATTAAAGGAGGCCCAGAAGGCTTCCGGGTCGCAGGACGTGCCTATCGGCGCGGTCATTGTCCATAAAAATCACATCATCGGCAGGGGATATAATCAGGTTGAGCTTCTCAAAGACCCTACCGCGCACGCCGAGATGATCGCGATTACCCAGGCCTCCAGCGAGCTGGGTTTGAAATGGTTAAGCGGCTGTGTGCTGTATGTGACAATTGAGCCCTGCAGTATGTGCGCCGGCGCCCTTGTCCTTTCGCGCGTCAAGCGTGTTGTTTTCGGGGCTTACGACCCGAAAGCGGGGGCAGGCGGTTCGGTTTTCGATATCCTGAATAACAGGAAGCTGAATCACAGGATTGAAGTGACCCCGGGGATTTTATCGCGGGATTGCGCGTCTTTGATCCAGGATTTCTTCAGGAGACAGAGAGCGAAGGACAATTGATTTTAGACACGTCAGCGCTTGCTTTAGTGTCTTTTTGATGGAGAATTTTCGGCCACTACGCAAGCTACGACCCTTGTCGGGTCGCTTCATCCCCCTGCTGAGGGGACGCCGCCTTTTGGGCGTCAGCGCTTGCTTTAGTGTCCTCAAAATTTTCCTTGTTTTGCAGTGAAGAAGATCCTTCGTCCTTCAAAGCGCATTAAGGAGGACTCAGGATCCAAAATTCACTGCGTGAATTTTGGAGAGGTTCGGGAGCGGTTTAACCGGCACGCCTGCCCGCTCCGATTTCATCGGAGCGAAGTCTCGCCTGCTCGAAAAATGAGCAGGCGGAGAGAGCGTCTCGTCTCGGATTTGCGGACATTTTTATGGCATGGAAAGTTTATATTTTATTGAGTAAGCAATTGCAAAGGACATATACGGGATGCGCAAGCGATGTTTCCGCCAGATTAAAGCGGCATAATTCTGGAAGGGTGAATGCTACAAGGCGGGGAATTCCCTGGGAATTGATTTACGAAGAACCGGCGGAAGATTATAAACAGGCAAGAAAAAGGGAAGACTATTTTAAGAGTGGCGCCGGCCGAAGAAAAATTTCAGGAATTTTAGACTTTTGGAGAGGTTCGGGAGCGGTTTAACCGGCACGCCTGGAGAGCGTGTGACTCGCAAGGGTCCGAGGGTTCGAATCCCTCCCTCTCCGCCATTTTTTTGCGCCAGAGCAAAAAAATGGCGGATGTCGAGAAGGCCGTTGTGAGCCGATAAGGCGAACAGGCCTGAACGGCGCCGCCACCGCAATGTTTTTCGGCCAGAGCAAAAAAAATGGCGGATGTCGAGAAGGCCGTTGTGAGCCGATAAGGCGAACAGGCCTGAACGGCGCCGCCACCGTAATTTTTCGGTCAGAGCAAAAAAATGGCGGATGTCGAGAAGGCCGTTGTGAGCCGATAAGGCGAACAGGCCTGAACGGCGCCGCCACCGCAATGTTTTTCGGCCAGAGCGAAAAATGGCGAGACGAATCCGCCCATGGGATTCGAAGTCAAACCGAGCGCCGCTGGTTCAAACACCGAAAAATAGCATACCTGTCCGTTTTCTCCCTTCACCCACTATTCCCTGGCAGCCTCATGAAGCATAAGCTGTTATCAATCGCGAAGAAGAGCGATATTCCAAAAAAATATCGGGGCAATCCTTTCGGGGCTTTGCTGGAATATCACAACCTGAAACGGGATTTTAAGACTTACTCGCGGGCGAGGCTTCTTATCGCGATGTGCATGGACAACCGCAAGCATCTGCGCATCCCGGATAATTTTGCCTATATCATACGCTCCGGCGGGGCCAATTTGCGGTATAGTGAATTCAAGGTTTCCTATGCTATCGCCGTGGGAGAGGTCGGGCATATCGCTTTGATCGCCCACAATCATTGCGGCATGGTTAATCTCATTGCCAGGAAGGAAAAATTCGTCACGGGCCTGGTTCGAAGAGCCGGCTGGAACAGGAAGTCGGCTGAGGAACATTTTATGAATCTGGCCCTTCTGCATGAAATAGACAATGAGATTGATTTTATTGTCAGCGAGGCCGATAGGTTGAATAAGAGATATCCCAGGGTCAAAGTGGCCCCTTTTTATTACAGGCTTGAAGATAACCGGCTGTATTGTATTCTCTAACGCTGGATGAGCAGTTTTTGCGTATTTCCCCTCCTTTAGAACAGCGATATTCTCCCTTTAGCGTCTTGTCAAATCAAAAACATGCCCATATTCCATTGACATTGAAAGTATTGTATTTATAATTACTTGTAGTAGCAAGGGTTATGGGAAATGCTCTTGAAAGGCGTTCTCATGAAAGAAAACAAGAGAAATAAGAGAAAACTCCTCAAAGAAATCGGTTCCTTGCGCAAGGAAATCCTGGGGCTTGAAAAATTGAAAGCCAATCTCAGATATTGCGAGGAGGAACTGAAGAAATACCCTGATGATTTTGAGGAGCAGATGGCGACCCGCACGACGGCCGAAAGGATGATCAATAAGCAGCTTCGCCATGAGATCCTTCAGCGAAAACTTTTGGAGCGCGCCTTGCAGGTCACGGCCACGCGTTACCAGCGGCTTTTTGAAACAACGAAAGAAGGGGTGTTGATCCTTGATGGAGATTCGGGGCAAATCGTCGATGTCAACCCCGCCTTGATCGAAAGGCTGGGTTATACTCACGAGGAATT
This sequence comes from Candidatus Omnitrophota bacterium, assembly GCA_041649995.1. Classification (GTDB taxonomy): domain Bacteria; phylum Omnitrophota; class Gorgyraeia; order Velamenicoccales; family Velamenicoccaceae; genus JBAZMA01. The sequence continues at coordinate 46,175 of JBAZMA010000013.1, forward strand.
CCTGAAAAAAAAGATATGGGATATAGGTGTTTTTAAGGATATTGAAGCGAGCAAGGCCGTCTTTCTGGAACTGCAGACAAAAAAATATGTCCGTTATGAAAACCAGCCTTTAGTGACAAAGGCCGGACAGCTTTTAGAAGTCGAATTTATCAGCAATAACTATCGCATTCGGGATAAGAAGCTTATCCAATGCAACATCCGCGATATCAGCGAGCGCAGGCGCATGGATGAGCTCAAAGACGGGATTGTCAGGACCGTCGCCCATGAGCTTAGAAGCCCGCTTGCGATCGTCAAGGAAGGCATCAGCGTTATTCTGGAGAATCTGGCCGGGGATCTCACCGAGAAGCAAGGGGAAATATTGACCCTTGTCGATAATACGATTGACAGGCTCGTCAGGGTGACAAACAATCTGCTGGATGTTTCCAGGTTGGAAACCGGAGGCATTGAACTTAAAAAAGAGTTTGTCGATATCGCGGATCTGATCAAAGACGCGGTCGTATTGTTTGGCGCCAAGGCGGGGAAAAAGGGGCTGGCGTTAAAGGTCAGGGTACCGGAAGAAGAACAGCTCATCTACGTCGATAAAGATAAGCTGTTCCAAGTCCTCACAAACCTTCTTGGAAATGCCGTCAAATTCACGGAAAAGGGATCCGTTGAGATCGCGGCCGAGGAAAAAAAGGATTGTTTGGAAATTTCCATCATGGACACGGGCCGGGGGATCAATAAAGACGACCTGCCCCTGTTGTTTACCAAGTTCAAGCAGTTCGGGGTCATCCTGAACGGGTTTGAAAAAGGTTCCGGGCTCGGCCTCGCTATTTCCAAGGACATTATCGAATTGCACAAGGGCCGGATGCGGGTGGAAAGCGAGATGGGGAAAGGGAGCAGGTTTGTTTTCACCTTGCCTAAGGCCCCCTGATAGCCGCCGCAGAGAGAGCGAAGACTTTTTATGATACCCATTGAGACGATATTGCTGTGGGTGGCGTTGTTGATGTTTGTCAGCGTTGTCTCAAGCAAGCTCTCAGACCGCTACGCCATTCCTGCCTTATTGCTGTTTTTGGCTATTGGCATGCTCGCCGGTTCGGAAGGAATCGGCGGGCTTTATTTTAACAACCCGCCCCTGGCAAAATCCATCGGGGTCACGGCCCTTATTTTTATTATTTTCTCCGGAGGATTTGACACCAACTGGAAAGAAGCCAGGGCCGTGGTCTGGCCCGGAGTTTTGCTTTCAACGGCCGGAGTTTTACTGACGGCCCTCATCACGGGTTTTTTTGCCGCCGCTATCCTGAAACTGTCTTTCCTGGAGGGGATGCTTCTGGGTTCTATTGTCTCCTCGACAGATGCCGCCGCCGTATTCAGCATCCTTCGATCGAAAAAACTAAGCCTGAAAAAACCCTTGAAGCCTTTGCTGGAGCTTGAATCCGGCAGCAACGATCCGATGGCGGTTTTTCTGACCATCGGCATCATCAGCCTGCTGACGGACAAAAATTCAAGCATCGCCGCCCTGGCCCCCAGATTCCTGCTGGATATGGGCATGGGCGCCCTCATCGGCTACCTGATGGCCAGGATAATCGCTTTTCTGATCAACCGCCTGAAGCTTGAATATGAAGGGCTTTATCCGGTCATCATGATCTCGCTTGTTCTGCTGACGTATGTCATCGCGGATTTCCTGGACGGCAACGGCTTTCTGGCGGTGTATATCGCGGGCATCCTGCTGGGGCAGGCGGAGTTTCCCTATAAAAAAACCATCATGAAGTTCCATAACGGACTGGCCTGGCTTATGCAGATCGCCATGTTCGTGGCCCTGGGCATGCTCGTATTTCCTTCGCGCATTGTTCCGTTGATGGGGGCGGGATTATTGCTGACGTTCCTTCTTATGTTTGTCGCCCGGCCGGTCAGCGTATGGCTGTGCCTGCTGCCCTTTAAGATGAACATAAGGAAAAAAGCCATGGTGGCCTGGGTGGGCCTTCGGGGATCGGTGCCCATTATCCTGGCGACCTTTCCCTTTATGGCGGGGATCGTCCAGGCAGATACTTTTTTTAACGTTGTCTTCTTTGTTGTGATCGCGTCGGTCTTTATCCAGGGGACGTCTATCCCCGTTGTTTCGCGGATGTTGAAGCTGGATACGCCCTTAGGCAACAGGACGAGTTATCCTATCGAATTCGAAAAGACGCAAGCCATTGACGCGGAACTTACCGATGTCATCGTGCCTTTTGATTCCGAGGTCGTGGGCCGGCGCATCGGCGAATTGGGGGTCCCGGAAAAATGCCTGATCGTGCTTGTTTCCCGGGGCGGAAAGTTTGTCATCCCGTCCGGCTCCACCGTGCTGGAGAGCGGGGATGTTTTGCTGGTGCTTGCGAATATGGAAGATTTTTCCATTCTTCAGAAAACGGTGTCTCAGCTAAGGCAGCGGCAAGGGTAGTCCAAACGGAAGGGAATCCCAAAGGCCATGCATTTTATCAATGAACATAATATTTTTATATTCTTGGTCCAGCTGGTTATTCTTCTGGGCCTGGCCAGGGGGCTGGGGGAGTTGTTCCGCAGGTGGAAACAGCCGCCCCTGACCGCGGAAATCCTCGTGGGCATCGTTTTGGGCCCGACGATCCTGGGGCGGTTTATGCCGCTTTGGCACCAGGCGATATTTCCCAGCGAACTTATCCAGCAAAATATGCTCGAAACCGTGGCCTGGATAGGCGTGCTTTTTCTTCTGCTTGAAACCGGCCTTGAAATCGATTTTTCTTCCGCCTGGCGCCAGAGAGGCGACGCCTTAAAGATCGCCTTGTCGGATATTGTGGTTCCAATGGCCATCGCGTTCGTCCCCAGCCTTTTGCTCCCCGACCGTTATCTGGCAAACCCCGAACAGAGAGTTCTTTTCGCGGTTTTCATGGCGACCGTCATGACGATCAGTGCCATGCCGATCGCGGCGCGGGCGCTGCATGACCTGAAACTGTCGAAAACGGACCTTGGTTTTCTGATCATGTCCGCTTTGTCCGTTAACGATATTATCGGATGGCTTATTTTTACGCTCGTATTGGGTTTTTTCACGCAAGCCGGGTCTCTCGACCTTTTCAATGTGTTCCTTATCGCGGGCGCGACCATCGGGTTTACGGTTATTTGCCTTACCCTTGGGAAAACGCTGGCTGACAAGGTCATGACGGCCATAAAGACCGCCAAAATGCCGCAGCCCGGCGTCCCGCTGACGTTTATTTGTCTGCTGGGGGCTCTTTGCGGGGCCATCACGCAGAAAATAGGCATCCACGCCTTGTTCGGTTTTTTTATCGCGGGAATCATGGCCGGGCAATCGCGTTCCCTTTCGGAGAACGTCAGGCAGATCATTTCCCAGATGGTCTATGCCCTGTTCGTGCCGCTGTTTTTCGTGAATATCGGGCTCAAGGTCGACTTTTTTGCGAATTTCGATCTTTTCCTTGTTTCGCTGGTCAGCGTCATCGGGATTGCCGGAAGGTTTTGGGGCGCCTGGTTCGGGGTTAACCTCACGAAATTATCAAAGACCAACAGGTTGTCTATCGCGATTGCCCATACGCCCGGCGGGGCCATGGAGATCGTCGTCGGTCTTCTGGCCCTGGAATACAACCTGATCACCGCGCCGGTTTTCGTTGCCATTGTTTTTGGGGCCGTCATTTCTTCGGTCCTCCTGGGCCCCTGGTTCAGTTATTCCATCAATAAGCGTAAGGAAGTCAGTGTCCTGGAATATTTTTCCGCCAGGGGGCTCATCGGCAGCCTGAAACACCATGACAAGGACGGGGCCATAAGGGAGCTGTGCGATTTGGCCGGCCTGCAGGAAGATATGCTGGAGCCTGAAACGATCTACGAGGCGGTCCTTGAGCGGGAAAATGAAATGGGAACAGCCATCGAAGAGGGCATTGCCGTGCCCCATGCCAGGCTGCCGGGGCTTTTGAGGCCGATGGTTGTGTTCGGCAGGTCGCCGGAAGGCATCGACTGGAATTCCCCGGACGGAAAACCTTCGCAGCTGATCTTCCTGATCCTGTCTTCCCGGGATGACTACGATTCCCAGGTCCAGATTTTGTCGTCTATCGCCAAAGCCATGAGTGAAGAAAGAACAAGGCAGGAGATCATGAAGGCCGAGGGTGAGCATCAGATATGGGCCCATCTGCAGAAAATATTCTCCTCAAAACACGTTTCAAAAAGGAGAAGGAGGGGCTGACGGGGGTTGCGGCAGGCGCGCTTTCCTTTTTGCCCAGGTTGTGATAAATTGTTTTAAAGGCAGGATTGAAGCACGGTCATAACGCAAGAAGGAGGCTGTTATGGAAAACCCATTATTGCTGGCCAGGCTGATCGGCCCGTTCATCATCGTCATCGGGCTGGGATTGATCTTGAATGTCAGGCTTTACGGCAGGATCGCCGAGGATTTTTTTAAAAGCCCGGCGCTGGTTTATGTCATCGGCCTTTTCACTTTT
>JBAZMA010000014.1:0-37648 GCA_041649995.1 Candidatus Omnitrophota bacterium
CTATGTCCTGCGCCTGCCTTTGTATCAGGTCAACACCAAAGACGTCACGATCAGGGAAGAGACCTTCTATTTTGAGAAAGGCGGTCAGATCTTTGTTTTGAGCTATAAGAACATCGCGGAAGATTTTCTGGCTAAAAAGGACCGTTTTGCAATTGTCCGTAAAACGCTGAGGATCAAATGAAGCGCAGTGAGGCGCGCGCGCCGAACGGCAGGGAAGGGGAGCGGGGCGTTCTGGAGTTTGTCCTGATCTTTGTTTTTATCGCGGGTTCCCTGTTGTTCGCGGCCCTGAATTTTATCAAACCGTCCACGACCAAGGTTTATTCCGATACAGGAATGATGCTGGCAAGGCAGGGCGGTTTGATCTCCGAAGATGTCGGCATGCCTGTCAATCTCTCGGAGACAGCCGGGGTTGGGTTGGGCGTTGACGGAATTCCCGGCGCGGGCAGCGGTTCTTCCGGTTCCGGCGGAAGCGGCGGTTTGGGCAGCGGCGGTGGATGGGGCGGCGGCGGAGGCAGTATTGGCGGCGGCGGAGGCTCGGGGGGAGGCGGAGGTTCGGGGGGGTCTGGCAGCGGCAGCGGGGGCGGCAGTATTGGAGGAGGCGGGACTCCCTCAGGGGGAGACGCCTGGGGCGGAGGGGGAGGAGCCGCTGGAACAGCCAGGACATTTCCGGATACGCCCATTGTTATTGCCAATGACGGATTTTTGAGCCTCGGGTGGGCCGCGGCCACCGGCAGTCCGGTATCCTACAGCATTTACAGAACAACCTCGGCATCCGGGCCTTACGAGTTGTTTGCCGATGATTGGCCATCGACTTATTTTATCGATCTCTGGGCGGAAAACGATCAGACGTATTATTACAGGATTGACGCTGTTTACGCCGACACAGGCATTGTTTCTTCTTCGACGATTTCCGCGACGCCTTCGGCAAGCTCAGCGTACGCCCAAAAAACGGCCCTGGCGCTTTCGACGCTTGCCGGTTCGGTCCAGGGGGCGCCCCTGGCGGAGAAGATCGATGCGTATGACGTGAGCGTTGGTTTCGGAAGCGGCGTTTCGGGCGCGCTGGGCTGGTATTCGCCGTTATTCAATACGATCATCATTGATATCTCTCAGGATAATTTATCCAAAAATGTCCAGGCCTCAATCCTTTCCCATGAAGGAACGCATGCCTGGTGGGCCAATGACATGTCTCAAGGGCAGCCTGCCAGGGGCGCCAACACAGGTGACAGTATCGACCAGGAATATCACGCCTTTGTCAACGGGGCCGGCGTCTGGAACGAAGTCAAGGGCGCGGAAACAGACTTAAACCAGGATGGCTGGGCCTCTGTGATCGCGCTGGGGGAAGCGGATGCCAAGGAAATCATCAGGAGCGCTTATCCCGATCTCCCGGAATATTAATTCATGACGTTTTTCTATGAAAAAACTTTTTTTTCGTTGCGGAGTTGTCTTATGCTGTTTTTTTACGGGCCTCTTCCAGGGAGTATGCATGGAATCTGAAAGTCAGTCCTACCAGTCCTCTTTGTGTTCTTTCCGTTATCCCAAAGGCTGGACTTTGAGGGAATCCAAAGGGACCAAAGACGTCTACACCCAGGTCCATGTCTTCGGCGAGCTTAACAAGGACCTGGGTTTCGGCCCTTCGATCACGCTGACGGTTTATCCCGCGAAAGAGGCCGGAGGAAAATTCTCATCCGCCGCGGAATTGGCCAAGGACAGGCTCCAGAAGACGGGCCGTCTTTCCGGATACAAGCTGGAATCCCAAACGAAGGCGACGCTAGCTTCCGGAACCATGGCCGAAGTTTATACAGTCAGCTATGTCCTGCGCCTGCCTTTGTATCAGGTCAACACCAAAGACGTCACGATCAGGGAAGAGACCTTCTATTTTGAGAAAGGCGGTCAGATCTTTGTTTTGAGCTATAAGAACATCGCGGAAGATTTTATTTCTGATAAACCTGCCTTCAGGGAATTCCTGGATTCGTTCTAATTCAAGAATGAGAGCTTTGAGGAAAATAGGGGCCTGGGATCATTTTTGCGTTCCTTTATGAGGGCTTCTTGAAGCGCCTCAATCACACTCGAGCAAGGCCAAAAGGACAGCGCCATGCATCATAACTTCATAGATGAATACAGCGACAGGGATTCTTTTCTTCATCAACGTGATCCGCGCTGTAAAATTATTATTTTTCTGGTTTTCCTGTTTTTGGTGCTCAGGCTTTCTCCGGGAAGCCTTTGCGGATTTGCCGGTTACGGCCTTTTGCTTTCGGCGCTGGTCCTGTTGTCGGGATTGCCGCTTTCGGCGATTCTTCGCAGGATCCTGACGGTGCTTCCCTTTGTTTTTCTGACTGCCTGGTCCATGTTCTCGGTGTCCGGGAAACCGGCCGGGCCCGCTTTCCTGTCGATCATTTTAAAATCTTTTTACGCCCTGGTCGCTGTTTTCCTGCTGGTTTCGACGACCGCCTTTCCCAGCCTCTTGAAGGCCCTGGAATGGCTGCGATGCCCCACGATCATGATCCGTATGCTCGCTTTTTTGTACCGTTACATTTATCTTTTTCTGGATGAGTTCATGAAGATGCGCCAGGCCCAGGCCTCCCGGACAGCGGCCAGGCCAAAAACCGCAAAGGCCCTCCAGGCCTTTTCGAGCATCCTGGCCCATTTATTCGTGCGTTCCTATGAAAAGGGCGAGAGGGTCTACCAGGCCATGTGCAGCCGGGGTTATAATGGTTCTGTCCCCGGCATCAGCCGTCTGCGCGCTCAGCGTTCGGACTATATTTTTTGCGCCGCGTCCTTTGCGTCCTTTATCCTGATGGAGGCTTTATGCCGCTCGCTGTAGAGGTGGAGCAGTTGAATTTTTCCTATCCGGACGGAACCAAGGTTTTGGAGGGCTTGACATTTGCCATTGAGGAGGGTTCCTCGGTCGGCCTGATCGGCCCCAACGGCGCCGGAAAAACGACCCTTTTGCTGCATTTGAACGGGATCCTCAAAGGCCAGGGCCGTATCAGGATCTTCGGGACCGAGATCACCCAGGACAGCCTTTTTGAAATCCGGCGGCAGGTCGGCCTTGTTTTTCAGGATCCCGACAGCCAGCTGTTTATGCCCTCGGTTTTTGATGACGTCGCCTTCGGCCCCTTGAACATGGGATTAGACGCCCAGGAGGTCAAGCGGCGCGTGCGGGGAACGCTGGCCGCCGTTGACATGCAGGACAGCATGGAAAGGGCATCCCATCATTTGAGTTTCGGCGAAAAAAAACGCGTCTGCGTCGCGACGGTGCTGGCCATGGAGCCCCGCCTTCTGGTTTTGGATGAGCCGACCAGCAACCTGGATCCGGGGCACAGGCAGCAGTTGATCCAGATATTAAAAGACGTCCCTGTCACAAAGCTGATCGCCTCGCATGATTTGGATATGATCCAGTCCCTTACCGAGAAAGTGATCCTGTTGACCCACGGGCAGATGGCTGCCTACGGCCCGACGAAACAGATCCTGATGGACAGGGAATCGCTGAAGCGTCACGGATTTACATTTTTATCCTGAACAGGAAAAGCGCGTTCTAAAAACACACTTTTCTTTTACGGTCCGCGATGTTATATTGAAACAGGAGGGTTGGCCTGTGCGTATTTGGCCGAAAAAAGCAAAAGGTCTTTCAGGAAAAACTGGGGGGCTTTTTTATTTTTTTAGGGTGGGGTGAGGCGCTATGGATTACCTGGAAAATGTCCTGAAACCCGGAGATGAAGACCTGCCGTTGGCGTCCCGGCTTCTCTACCAGCTGATTGACGAAAAATACCGCACGCTGCTGGATGAATCCGGCGATCTGATGTGTATCGTCGATCGGGCCGGGAAATTTATCTATGTCAACAGGCAGCTGGCGGACTCCCTGGGATATACCAAAAAGGAGCTCCTGCGTCTGCGGATGCGCCAGATCATTGATCCGGAAAGCCTTCAGGAGTTCGGGGAAAGGACCAGGGAGTTCCTGCGGACCAAGCGCATCCACCTGCCTCATTTTGTGTTGAAAACCAAATTGGGAGGCAGGGTTTTCGGAGAATTGAGTTCCGTCGCTTTCTACGATAACCAGGGGCGCTATTCCGGGGCCAAGGCGGTCTTCAAGGACATGACCCGGCTGATCGCCATCCAGAGGCTTGAGAAGAAATACGAATCCATGATGGAGGACGGGATCGATGCCCTGGACCATATCATTGTCATCCTGGACAAGGAATACAGGATTCGCTGGGCCTCCAGCAGCGTGGGAAAATATTTCGGCCTGGATAAGGCCCGGATCGCCGGAGAAGATATGCGCCTGGTTCTCAAGGAGGCGCGGAAGAAAATCGTTGAAGGGGACGAAAACCTTTTTCTCGAGGAGGCCCTGTCCGCGTATCAGGCCCGGCGGCCGGCGCGGCGCGTGGAATTCCGGTTGAAGAGACAGGGCGGCCAGGGGCCGTTTTTCATGGAATATCATGGTTATCCCATCGCCCACGGAGAATTCAGCGGCGGCCGCGTGGAGATCTTTCGTGACATCACGGAACGCAAGAGATCCGAAGAGACGCTGGAATATTATTATCAGCAGATCCACGGCATTATGGAGCACGCGGTGGAAGGCGTCCTGGAACTGCGCACGGACAATACGGTCCGCTTCATCAACAAAAGCCTGCTGGATAAGCTGGGATACGCGGAGACGGAAATTCTCGACCGCAGCCTGTATGATTTTATTCTTCCCGACGAACACCGGAGGCTTGTCGCCGTCAAACTGATCCGCCAGGCCAGGGAGGTAACCCTTCTTAAGAAAGACGGGAGTTTTCTCTATGGTTTGATGTCCTGCATCCCGCTCGTTTTCGGTCCGGCGATGACCCACGCCCTGTGTTTTATCACGGATATCAGCGAACCGAAGATGGTGTCCTTGAAGCTGCGTGACGCCAACCTGACCCTGCGCGCGCTCAACGCCTCCCTTTTGGAGAATTCGCTGTTGGATGTGCGAACAGGCGTTTACAATGACCGCTATCTCCACGAGAGGCTTCAGGAAGAAGTCCGGCGGGCGCGGCGGTTCTTCCGGCCGTTCTCTGTGGTCATGATCGATTTGGATTTTTTTAAATCAGTCAATGACGCCTACGGCCATCTGTTCGGAGATGAGGTCTTGAGAGGTTTTGCCGGGCTCCTGAAAGGGGCGGTGAGAGCGACGGATATCGTGGTGAGGGCCGGGGGAGAGGAATTCGTTGTTTTTTGTCCGGATACCGACGGCGTGGGCGCCCTTCGTGTCGCCCAGAAGATCGCCCAGGCTTTGCAAAAAACGCCGCTGGGCAACAAGGAATTGCAGTTGATGGTGACGGCGAGCATGGGTATCGCTTCTTACCCCGAGGCCGGCATTTATGAGCCTCTGGCCCTGCTGGAGGCGTCGGACCAGGCGATGTACAAGAGCAAGATCCTCGGCCGCAACAGGATCACGATTTTCAACAAAGGCATGGCTGCCGCCGCCGAGGCCCAGTCCGGCGCTTTTCAGGCGGAGGCGATGCCGGCCATCAAGGAAAGGTTGGCCAATATCAACCTGAGGAACGAAGAAGCCGTGCTGGAGTCCTTGAGGCCTTTGAGCCGGCAGGTGGGCAAGAGGCTTGGGTATGGCGAAGAGTATGCCCAGCGCTTGATGGAGAATATGCGTCTTTTGTGCGAAGAGCTGGATTGGCCCGCATGCGATCTGCGCAATGCCAAAAGGGCGGGGTTTCTCTGCAATCTTGGATTTTTGGGCCTGCCGTCTGAAATCCTGGCCAAGGCCCTGTTGAACAGAGAAGAGAACAGTTTGATCCGTCATCATCCGCTGGCCAGCGTCTCTCTAATCGATGATATTCCTTTTCTCTATCCCCTCAAAGAAGTCATCCTGAGCCATCATGAGCGTTATGACGGCCGCGGTTATCCCAAAGGGCTTAAGGGAGAAGAAATCCCGCCGGTTTCAAGAATGATCGCGGTGGCTGAAGCCTATGAAGCCATGATTTCTCCGAGGCCCTACAGGCCCAAGCCCTATAGCCGGACGGAGGCCGCGGATCTGCTTCGAAAAGAAGCGGGCCTGCAGTTTGACCCCGGGATTGTTGATTGCTTCCTTCGCCGGGCCCTGCCTTCTTCATCCGATTAAGTGCGGGTGATTCCCGGGCCGTTCCGTAGTTCCATAAATCTTGTTGAAGCTTCATACGCTTGATGTATAATACATTTTGATTTTTCATTTGTTTATGTTATATTACCTCGACGCATCGCGCTGTTTGGAAGCGCGAGTCGGCCTGCGGAGCGTTTGGGGATTTTTGTTAAGAAAATATCGTGCTAAAGAATAGATGGAATAGAGATTTTATCCACAGGAAAAGGGGGTTTTATGCAGAGATTGCGGCTGATCATGACAGGGTTGGGAGTACTTTTTTTGGTTGTCGGATGCGCGTCTACGCGTACAACGGCGTCTCTTGAGAATCGTGTGCAGATTTTGGAAAGCCGGATACAGTCCCTGGAGGGGCAGACAGGAGAAAGCCCTGATACGGACGTTTCTTCCTACGGCATCATGCCGGAGACGGCGGTTTCCGTTTCCGCGGATTCCTTGACAAAAAAACAGATCCAGATGGCCCTGAGAAATGCCGGCTATTATGACGGCGCTGTGGATGGGAAGGTCGGGCCGAAAACAACATCCGCTATCAAGAAATTTCAGGCGGATATGGGCCTGAAGGCCGACGGGATCGCCGGGAAGAAAACAAAAGAGAAACTCGTAAAGTATCTGCCGTAACCAGAAAGGATTTTTCCGTGAAGCGCATTTTTGTGATCGTGGCGGCCCTCTGTTTTGCCTTGGCGAGCGGCTGCGGCAGGGGTTCGGACAGAAAACAGATGTCTGTTTCGGAAGAAGGCATTCTGAACGTGACGGAAGCCGACTCTCTTCTGGCTCCTTCCGCCGATGAAGCGATTGAATTGACCGCCGATAACGCGGCCGCGGACCCTGTGACTGTGGAAGTTCCCGTTCTCATCAAAGAGGGCGGTCTTCTCAGCCAGGACAAGCCGGATGCCGGCGGCATTCAGCGGGCGCTCAAAGACCTGGGCTATTACCAGGGAGAAATCGACGGCAAGCTGGGGCCTAAGTCCAAGGCCGCGATCAGGGAATTCCAGAGCAAAACCGGTCTCGCGGTGGATGGAAAAGTGGGGCCGAAGACCTGGGCCGCCCTTCGGGAGGCTTTAGAAAACCGGGCCGTTCCCGCGGAGCTATAACAAAATGCCTATTCCCCGTCAGATCATTCCTACAAAACATCTTAAGTTGAAAAGCTGGGTGAGAGAAATGGCTGTTCTCTGCCAGCCGGCGCGCGTCGTCTGGATCAACGGTTCCGAGGAGGAAAAAAAACGGCTGGAAGACGAGGCAGTTTCCACAGGGGAGATGATCCGTTTGAACCAGGAAAAGCTCCCGGGCTGTTTTTACCATCGCACGGCTCTCAATGATGTGGCGCGGACCGAGCACCTGACGTTTATCTGTTCGAAGAAGAAGGAAGATGCCGGGCCGACGAACAACTGGATGTCTCCCCGGGAGGGATACCGGAAAGCGGGTCAGTATTTTCGCGGCTCCATGAAAGGCCGCACGATGTACGTGATCCCGTTTTCCATGGGGCCTGTCGGATCGCCGTTCAGCAAAATCGGAGTCGAGGTCAGCGACAGCATTTACGTCGTTTTGAATATGCGCATCATGACGCGTATCGGGCAGAAGGTCCTGGATCATCTGGGTATCGACGGAGAATTCACCAAATGCCTGCACGGCAAGGCTGATCTCGATATCAACAAGCGCCTCATCCTGCATTTTCCGGAAGATAACGCGATTTGGAGCGTGGGTTCCGGTTACGGCGGCAATGTCCTCTTGGGAAAAAAATGCCTGTCTTTGCGGATTGCCAGTTACCTGGCCCAAAAAGAGCGGTGGATGGCCGAACATATGCTGATCATGGGCATCGAAGAACCGAACGGCCACGTGGAATATATCGCCGCGGCTTTTCCCAGCGCCTGCGGCAAGACGAATCTGGCCATGCTGGTGCCTCCCGAGGGTCTCAAATGCAAGGGGTACAAGATCTGGACGGTAGGCGATGATATCGCCTGGATGAGGATCGATTCCGACGGCGCCCTTTGGGCGATCAACCCCGAGGCGGGATTTTTCGGCGTGGCTCCGGGAACGAATTCCCAGAGCAATCCCAATGCCATGGCGACCATCCGCAAGAATACCATTTTTACGAACGTCCTTCTCAAAAAAGATTTTACGGTCTGGTGGGAGGATGGGGATGAGCCGCCGCCGGCTGAAGGCATGGATTGGCGCGGGCAGCCCTGGCGTCCGGGCATGAAGGATGAAAAGGGGCGTCCCATCAAAGGCGCGCATCCCAACAGCCGTTTTACGGCCCCGGCCGCCCAGTGTCCCTCGATTTCGTTTCGGCTCGAGCATCATCACGGCGTTCCGATCTCGGCCATCATTTTCGGAGGCCGCAGGGCCAGGGTCGCGCCTCTGGTGTATGAGAGTTTTGACTGGCAGCACGGCGTTTATGTGGGCGCGACGATGGCCTCCGAACGCACGGCGGCTCAGATGGGAACGCTCGGCGAAGTCAGGAGAGATCCCATGGCCATGCTGCCTTTTTGCGGCTATGATATGGCTGATTATTTCCGGCACTGGCTGTCGATGGGCAAAAGGATGGAAAAACAGCCCAAAATATTCCACGCGAACTGGTTCCGGGTGAATGAAAAAGGGAATTTCGTTTGGCCCGGATACGGCGAGAACCTGCGTATCCTGGAATGGGTTCTGGACCGCTGCAATAACAAGGTGCCCGCCGTCAAAACTCCCATCGGCTATGTGCCTAAGCTTCAGGACATCGACCTGACGGGGCTCAACATCCCCAAGGAAAATCTCGACAAGCTTTTTGACGTGGATCGCTTTGAATGGCTCCAGGAAATGGAAAGCCAGAAGGAATTTTTAAAAACGTTCTCCGGCAAACTTCCCAAAGAGATCTGGCAGGAATGGGAAGCGCAGAACAAGAGGCTGCAGGAATAAAAAAGAGTCAGTGTGCCGGAGAGTCCGCCGGATCAGAGTCAAGGAAGACAAAAACGGGATACACAAGAGAGCGAAATGGAAAGCATTCTTTTGCAATCGAACCTTCCCGGCATAAAACTCCTGCGCAGAGGCAAGGTGCGGGATGTGTACGATATGGGCGAGGCTCTTTTGATCGTGGCTACGGACCGCATTTCCTGTTTTGATGTTGTCCTGGAATGCGGCGTTCCCGGCAAAGGCAGGGTCCTGACGCAGATTTCCCTGTTCTGGTTCCGTTATCTGGCCGATGTCTGTCCGAACCATCTTTTGACCGCCGACGTAGAGCGCTACCCGCAGGGACTCCGTCCTTACAAAGAGATTTTAAGGGGCCGTTCCATGCTGGTCAAAAAGGCCCGGCCCCTGCCTATCGAATGCATTGTCCGCGGCTATCTTTCGGGCTCAGGCTGGAAAGAGTATTCCAGGTCGGGGTCGGTGTGCGGCCTGCGCCTGCCGGCCGGATTGAAGGAATCCTCCAGGCTTCCGGAGACGATTTTTACGCCTTCCACCAAAGCGGAAGAGGGCCACGATATAAACATAGACGCCGCGGCCGCGCGCCGCCTTGTGGGCGAGAAGACCTTCGAGGAAACCCGCGCCAAAAGCGTCGCTCTTTATGAAAAGGCCTCGCGCTACGCGGAGACCAAAGGCATCATTATCGCCGACACAAAATTTGAATTCGGGATTTTTGAGGACAAGCTGATCCTGATCGACGAGGTCCTCACGCCGGACTCTTCGCGTTTTTGGCCCAAGGAAGGCTATGTTCCCGGACGTCCCCAGCCGAGTTTTGACAAACAGTTCGTGCGGGATTATCTGGAAACCCTGGATTGGGACAAAAACCCTCCGGCCCCCTGCGTGACGCCTGAGGTGATTGAAAAGACCTCTGAAAAGTATCTCCACGCTTTAAGCGTTCTTGCCGCCTGAGGGCGCTCTTTATGACATTTGAGCTTCGAGGCGATTCGATAGACCTGGATAATTTATTGAAGGCCGCCGGCGCCGTTTCCAGCGGAACTGAAGCCGGGGAGCTGATCAGGCAGGGCCTTGTGTCCGTCAATGGAGAAAAGGAAAGCAGGGTCCGCAGGAAGATCAGAAAAGGGGATTGTGTGGAAGTTCACGGAGACAGGATCGAGGTTGTCTCTTAGTTGAAACAGACACGAAGAGGGGGAGAAAGGACTACGCCATGTGCAAAACATGCGGTTGCACCCCTTGTAAATGCGGAAAAAAGATCGTGGACGGAAAATGCGAAGGTTGCGGAAAAGAATACGATGAATGCGTCTGCGGGAAATAGAAGATAGAAGCGCAAAGGTTAAAAGCCCTCGTGAAAAACGGGGGCTTTTTTTTGGCCTCGAAACTTTATTGCTTTTCGCGCAGGAGGATTTCCGCGATGACAAAGTGAGCGTTGGGGGGGATTCTGATATCCTGCCAGACGCGCATTTGATAATGTGTTTGCAAGGCTTTCCTTCCATCGGGCGCCCTCGGGTCTTCCCGCGCGCCCAATTTAACGAAGTACGCCCTGGGATAAGGGGGTTCTTTTGACAGGAAGAGATTTGTCTTGATCACGGGACGGTCGTCTAAGAGAGTGGTGACAGCTGCCGGTTCGTCCGCGACAATGATAAGGATTTTGTCAAAATAGCGCCTGGAGATGTCCTTCAAAGACGAGATTTCCTGGTAGAACCTGTTTTTACGAAAAGATTTCCAGTCCTGCATGTCCGCCATGCTTTGAAAGAAAAAGGCCAGCGACAATAAAAGCGCGGCGGCCGCGCGGAGTTCTTTGCGCAGGAACGAAAGGGCGTAGCGGATACCCTGCGCGGCCAAGATCAGCAGGGGGATGGAAGCGGGCAGGCCGTAACGGATGGCGCCTTTGTTGAAATCAGCGGCAAAATAGGCGGATGTCAGAAGGATCAACGCAAGGAAGAGGGCCGACAGTATCCAAAACGCGCGCCTCTGCCGGCGCCAGCAAGACCACATTCCCAGAAGGGCCGGAAACCAGAACAGGCTTGAGCCGCGAAAAGGATGAAAGAAGAAAAGGATGTTTCCGCAGATGTGCCTGAGGAAAAAAACAGGGTTCCAGAAAAATCCGCCCCCGGCCGCCGCGCTCTCGGCTTTCAGCATGGGCAGAAGCTGGACCAAAAGGGGCAGGGAAAAAGCCGTCATGAGGTAAAGCCAGAGCTCTTTAGCCGTTTTTTCCATCCTGGTATCTTTCAGGACAAAGACGATCAGGGCTGACACGGCCAGCAGGTATTCGGGCCTCATGTAAGAAGTCCAGACCAGCGTCATGCCCAGGGAATAAAGCAGGCCTTTCGACCTGTCTTTAAGGTAAGCCAGCCATAAGACCAGGCCCAAGAGCATGAAAAACAGGGTCGGGACATCCGACGCGGCGCAGCCTGAGAATTCCAGATAGAGGGGTTGGAGGGCGGCAAGGCCAGAGGCCCAGCAGGCGGCTTTAGCGTCATGGAACAGGAGCCAGGACGCGGCAAAGACCAGCGCGGGCATCAGGCTCCCGAGCAGGGCAGAGAAGGCGAAGGCGCTTTGTTGCGAAGGGCCGAAGAGCCTGTAAAACAGGCTCAGCAAGAACGGCCACGCGCCGGGCCTGTTATAAAAAGCGATCTCGGCCGGGCTTGTCACGGAGCCTGAAAGAGTCATGCCGTAGGCGTGGTTATGGTAGAGGTTGCGGCTGACATTAAGGAAGTAAAGTTCGTCGTTAAAGACGCAAAAACCGTGTTCGATCACCAGGAACCTTAAGGCGAAAGAAACGGTCAGGACCAATCCCAGGAACAAAAGATATTTTCGCGGCAAATCCCTGAAATGGGACGCCAGCGGGCGGGTTTGCCGCAAAGCGGTTCCGGCGAAGACCAGAAAAAGCAGGTAAAGATAGAAGGTATAAGAAAAGGAAAAGGAGAAGACGCGATACAGGGATTGACCGAAGGATCCGAGGAATGCCGCAGGCATAGGCCCTTTTCTAGTTTGCCGGTTATTGCGGATATCCGGCTGCCCCTAATTATATAAAGACATCCCCTGTTAGGCAAGGGAAAGCAAGGCCTTGGGGTTTCTGTGAGTATTCATGTTTTTTCAGAAGGAAATTCTATATAATAGGATTCAACGGGTTTTTTGAAGGCAAAGGAGGCTGAATGAAGTTAAGGGTTTTTTGGGAGGACAGGGAAACGGGGCAAAGAGCCTTGTTGGCGGGCTTTTTGGCCCTGGTGACGGTTGTTGTGTTTGTTCCTTCTCTTTTCAACGGCTTCACGAATTGGGACGATCCTATTTATGTGACGGGCAACGAAGCCATCAGGACGTTGTCCGCGGCCTCCGTCAAAAATATTTTCACCTCTTTTCATTACGGCGCTTATAAGCCCGTTGTTTTCCTCTCCTTTGCCGTTGATTATTATTTTTTCAGGCTGGAACCGATGGGGTATCACGCGGTCAACCTGTTCGTCCATCTGCTCAGCGTCCTTTTGGTTTTCAGGCTCCTTCTTTTGATCAAAGCCGGGACTGCGGTCGCGTTCCTGACAGCCCTGTTGTTCGCCGTCCATCCTCTGCGCGTGGAATCCGTGGCCTGGATCACCGAGCGTAAGGACGTCCTGTATGCTTTTTTCTTTCTGCTGTCGCTGGTTTGTTACGGGATATTCAGGCAGACCCGGCGCGCCGGATTTTACGCGCTTTCTCTTGGCTCGTTTCTCCTGTCGCTTTTGTCAAAACCCATGGCCCTCATGCTGCCTTTGATCCTTTGGGCCTGGGAGAGGGCCGCCGGCGGCGGCTCCCGGAGCAAAACCGCCAGGCGCATTCCGCCTTTTTTTATTGTCCTTGCGGCCGTCCTGCTGGTCAATTTTTTCGCGCATGAGTCCAGCACGGACAAGCAGAGCGTGACGGCCTTCGGCTTTCCGGATAATCTGCTCATGACCGCATACGCCGTCTTTTTCTATCTGAAAAAAATATTTTTTCCTTTAAACCTCTCTTGTCTTTATTCCTATCCTCAAAAAATTCAGGGTTTTTTGCCGCCGGTCTATTTTCTGTCTCTGGCAGGGGCGGCAGGCTTGGCTTTCGTTTTGGCCAAAATCCGAAAGAGGAGCCCGGGAATATTTTTGGGATTCATGTTTTTTCTGGCGGCCCTTGTGCCTGTGCTGCCGTTGGCCCTGAAGTCCTCTGTGACCCTGGCCGACCGCTATACCTATGTTGCTTCCATCGGAATTTTCTACATTGTCGCCGAAATCGCGGCCCGGTTATACGGCAGGAGCCGGGGCTGGAGAGCCGTGATTGTCATCGCCCTGGCCGCGGTGGTCCTGACGCTGTCCTTTTTGACCCGGGAAAGGATCAGGGTATGGAAAAACAGCGTTGTCCTGTGGACGGACGCGATCCGGAAAAACCCTTATCGCACGGAGCCTTACGTTTTCCGGGGGCTCGCCTTTTTTGATCAGGGACAGGCCGGCGAAGCGTTGATGGATTACGATACGGCCATCGGCATGAATCCTCGCCTTGCCGAAGCCCATGTTTTAAAGGGGAATGTGTATTTGAGCGAAAGGCAGGCCGCGAAAGCCCGGGAAAGTTATAACAGGGCGGTTGAAATAAGCCCAGAATATGCCCTCGCGTATTATAATCGCGCCAACAGTTATTTTGATCAGGGCCTTTGGAAAGAGGCCATCGCGGATTACGAAAAGGCCCTGGACATTAATCCCGAATATGCCAAGGCGCTTTATAACAGGGGCATGGCTTATCTTCAGGAGCGGGAGTATGAAAAAGCCCTGCTGGATTTAAGAAAGGCCCTTTCTTTAGGGATGGAAGTTGATCAAGCCATGCTTTCCTGGCTTGAAGAACAGACAAAGAAGTAAGAAACCGCATAAAAAAGGCTCCTGCATTTTATACAGGGGCCTTGTCATTTTGGTTATAAAAGATGAGGGTCCTGCTTTTCGAGCAGGACCCTCTAAATTAAATGCCGCCAAGGATTTCCAAACCGTTCATGTGTGTCGGTGAGGCGGCCGATGGCGAGTCCGGCTGAAGCCGGGCGAGACGGGAGTCCTGCTTTTCGAGCAGGACCCTCTAAATTAAATGCCGAAGGTGGGAGTCCTCCTCACCCGGCCAGACATTCGTCTGGCCTCCTTCGTCGCTGGGCGCCCTCGCTTCATCCTTCGGCGCTCGGGTCGCCTTCGACTCCCATAACAACAATAATTTTAAAACCCCGACCAAAAATGCCGGGGTTTTAAAAATTATGCCGAAGGTGGGAGTCCTCCTCACCCGGCCAGACATTCGTCTGGCCTCCTTCGTCGCTGGGCGCCCTCGCTTCATCCTTCGGCGCTCGGGTCGCCTTCGACTCCCACAGAAAATTAAATGCCGAAGGTGGGAGCCCTGCTTTTCGAGCAGGACCCTCTAAATTAAATGCCGAAGGTGGGAGTCGAACCCACACGGGCGTGAGCCCATCGGTTTTTGAGACCGACGTGTATACCATTCCACCACTTCGGCGAAAGATCTTCCTAAAAGACGCTTATTTTTCCTTCTTCTGAAAATATGCCAGCATTTCCATGGGCAAAGGGAATACGATAATCGATGATTTTTCCGTCGAAATATCCATGAGCGTCTGGAGATAGCGCATCTGCAGGCTCATGGGCTGTTTTTGCAGGACTTCCGCGGCCTGGGCGAGTTTTTCCGAGGCCTGATATTCGCCTTCGGCGGAAATGATCTTGGCCCTTCGCTCTCTTTCTGCTTCAGCCTGCCTGGCCATGGCTCTTTGCATTTCCTGGGGAAGATCGACATGCTTGATTTCCACATGAGAGACTTTCACGCCCCAGGGGTCTGTGGCCTTGTCGATGATCAGCTGCAGTTCGGAATTGATCTTTTCCCTTTCAGAGAGCAGTTCATCGAGGTGAACCTGCCCGACGGTGCTGCGCAGGGAAGTCTGGGACATCTGGGAAGTGGCAAAATGGTAATCCTCGACTTCCATGACCGCCCTGTTGGGATCCATGACCTTGTAGTAGACGACCGCGTTGACTTTGACCGAGACGTTATCCCGGGTGATGATGTCCTGGGGCGGGACATCCAGGGTGATGGTGCGCAGGCTGACGCGTTCCATGCGGTCCACGGGGAAAAAGACAAAGATGATGCCGGGTCCTTTGGGCTTAGGCAGGATGCGGCCGAGTCTGAAGATGACGCCGCGTTCATACTCATTAAGGATCTTAAAACAGTTCAAAAAATAAATGACGATAAAAACACCGAAAATCATGGCAAAGTTCATGTGGTCCTCGTCTTTCTGGCCAAGATTCGGTCTCGGCCGTCCTTTTTAGGGGTTATCAAGGTTCCCATTTTGTCACAAGCAGTTTTATCTTAATGAGGGCATAACTTAGAGAGCCGGTAGCCGTAGGCGGCGAAGCTAAGTTATTGTCCGAATTAACCCCGCGAAGTATCGCAAAAATATCGAAGAAATTTTTGCGATATTGTACGAAGCCGGGGTTGTCAATATCAAGGTTCCCATTTTGTCACAAGCAGTTTTATCTTGTCAATCCCCGCCACTTTTATTTTTTCCCCCTTGGCCACAGGCGCCGGGCCTGTATTGAGGGCGCTCCAGAGCTCACCATTCACAAAAACCTGTCCTTCTCCGTTGGCTTTAAGCGCGGTCTGGGCAATGCCTTCGGAGCCGGGGAGGCTTTCCGAGCCTGTCATGATTTTCTTGTGGTGCGCTTTCAGGACATTGGCGATCAGAAAAAGGCAAATGAAGCCGACGGCAAGGACAATCGGCAGGATCACGTTTAAGGAGATTGAAAGCCCGCTGAACGAAGAATCTATGAGCATCAGCGACCCCAATGTCATGGAAATGATCCCTGCCAGCGTCAGGAGCCCGAATGAAGCGGGGGTCAGTATTTCGGCGATCAGGAAAATGACGGAGAGCCCGATGAGAAGAAATCCCGCGAAATTGACAGGCAGGATGGCAAAGGCGTAGAAAGCCAGGATCAGGCTGATGATACCGGCCACTCCGGGAAAGACGGATCCCGGATGCGTCAATTCTATGAACAGGCCCAGGAAGCCGATCATCATGAGAATGTAGGCGATATTCGGATTGATCAGGGTGTTGAGAATGTTTTGGCTGGCGGTCAAATTCAATTTCAGAAGACGCCCGTTCAGGGTTTGAAGGTTTTCCGAGCGGCCGTCGGCCATGGTGATGGTCCTGCCGTTGATTTTTTTGAGCAGGTCTTCGGTATCCAGCGCGATGAGGTCGATGACTTTTTCAGCCAGGGCCTGTTTTTCCGTCGCGGAGACGCTCTTTTCGACAGCGAGCCTCGCCCATTCGGCATTCCGGCCCCTGTTTTTGGCTATGGTTTCCACCCAGGCGATGGTGTCGTTGAGGATTTTGTCTTCCATGACGTCGCCGCCGGAGGATTCCGGGGATTTTTCTTTCTGCTGCTTCGGTTTTTTCTGCGCGCGAAGGGCTTCGGTCAGGTCTTCGACGGCTTTTTTGAGGGAGCGTTCGTTTTTCGGAGGCCCGTTAGGGGTCACCGGGTGGGCGGCTCCGATGTTGGTGGAAGGGGCCATAGCCGCCACATGAGAGGCCAATGTGATAAAAACGCCCGCGGAACCGGCCCGGGAACCGCTGGGCGCGATATAGGTGATCACGGGAACAGGCGAATTCATGATCTTTTTGACGATGGAACGGGTGGATTCAAGCAAGCCGCCGGGCGTGTCCAGGAGAATGATGACGCCGCCGAAATCCGCGGCCGCGGCCTGGTCAATGCCCCGGCTGATGTAGTCGTCGATCACGGGCCCGATGATCTTGTTATCGACGGTCAGCACGAGCAGGGTTTTTCCAACAGGTTCTTCCCCGTGGACACAGGGGAGCCAGAGAAGAAAGGATAAAAGCAGGGCGGCTGTCCGGATCCGTCTCATCCTCGGAACTCCTTCTTTAAAACGGGTTGATGAAAGTAGAAGATGACAAACAGGTGGTAGAGAATCGAGATGCCGTTCTGAATATCCGGCGCAATGGTATCCAGGGAGCAGCAGAGCGTGATGATGCCGCTGAAAACCAGGATCTTGCTCAAAATAACCCAGCCCGCGAAAAACATCAAAAGCTTCCTGGCATAGTGCCAGCGCATGACAACGCCGATCCCCAAAGACACAGAGATGAGGCTGCTGATGACAACAAAGGCAAACACGTTCGGGGGCTTGGACAGCATGCCGTTTGCCAGGGATTGCAGAAGGAGGGCCAGCGTAACAGAACCGATAATGATTTCGATGAGCCCGATGAGGAGGATGCCTTGTTTAGGCTTCATAGGCAGGAAGTTGAGTTCCCTTGATGGGGAAAGAACGCTTATTTTCCCTTATCGGGACGTTTTGGTGGTGGCGCCGGCTTAGGCTGTTACGCTTATTGAGCACCTGCAATTCATTTCAGCGAAATCCCGCAAAGCGGGACGCTTCACTACGCCTAATCCGGCATCCACCAATTTTTCCCTTATCGGGACGTTTTGGTGGTGGCGCCGGCTTAGGCTGTTACGCTTATTGAGCACCTGCAATTCATTTCAGCGAAATCCCGCAAAGCGGAACGCTTCACTACGCCTAATCCGGCATCCACTTTAATTTCCTTTGTCAGGAAATTAAAGTGGAGCTGACGGGGATCGAACCCGTGACCTCCTGACTGCCAGTCAGGCACTCTCCCAGCTGAGCTACAGCCCCAATATTTAATCGAAAAAGCCTTGGATCAGCCGTTTGGCTTGGCTTGCGATTCCTAAAACGAGTAAAGGGTTTATTAATAATAGTATAGACAGCCGTTATTGTCAACACTTTCAAGGCTTTATACAGGGAACCCCTGGAAACAGAGAAATCCTTGAAGGCAATAGCCTTTTATGTTAATATCAGTCCTATTCTCTTTTGGGGTTTTAAGCTTTCGGCTTGATCCTCAGGCAGAAGAATAACTTCTTATTTTAGCAATAGCAACAAGTTACATCAATTGAAGCTAAGCATTCTTAAAAAGTTGAGCCGTAAAAAATGGACTATGATTTTAAGCGGATAGAGGAAGAGTGGCAGAAAGCCTGGACTGACCAGAAACTCTACAGGGCTGATATGAAGACGCCCCGGGAAAAGTACTATGTCCTGGAGATGTTTCCCTATCCCTCGGGCCGTATCCATATGGGCCATGTCCGCAATTACACCATCGGTGACGTGGTGGCGCGCTATAAGAGGCTCAAAGGGTTTAATGTCCTGCATCCCATGGGATTTGACGCGTTCGGCCAGCCCGCGGAGAATGCGGCCATCAAGAACAACACGGACCCTGAGGCCTGGACTCTCAAGTGCATTGAATGGATGAAAAAAGAGCTCCTGCGTATGGGGTTTTCTTATGACTGGGAACGGGAAATTTCCACCTGCCTGCCGGAATACTACCGCTGGAATCAGTGGATTTTCTTAAAAATGTACGAAAAAGGGCTGGCCTATAAGAAGGCCTCCAGCGTCAACTGGTGTCCCAGCTGTGAGACGACCTTGGCCAATGAGGAGGTCGTCGACGGCGGATGCTGGCGTTGCCATACGCCGGTGCGCGAAAAAGAACTCGAGCAGTGGTATCTGAAGATCACCGACTATAGCGACCGCCTGCTGGCCGACCTTTCGCAATTAAAGAATTGGCCTGAGCGCGTCATCGCGATGCAGAAAAACTGGATCGGCAAGAGTTTTGGCGTGGAGATCTTTTTTAAGCTGGAGGATGGTGGGGTCTTAAGGGTTTTCACGACCAGGCCCGATACGATTTTTGGCGCCACCTATGTCGTGCTCGCGCCCGAACACCCTCTTGTCAAAGAGCTGATCGCCGGAAAGCGCCAGGAACAAGAGGTCCTGGGTTTTCTGGAAAAAGTGGCCAAAGAATCAAAAACAGCGCGCGTGGCCGCGGATGTCAAAAAAGAAGGGCGCTTTACGGGGGCCTATTGCGTTAATCCCGTCAACGGGGAGAAACTCCCGGTCTGGGTCGCGGACTACGTGTTAATGGAATACGGGACAGGCGCGATTATGGCCGTCCCTACTCATGACCAGCGCGATTTCCTCTTTGCCAAAGAGCACGGCCTTCCCATGAAAGTTGTCATCCAGCCGGCGGATGAGCCGCTTTTGGTTGAAACCATGACCGCGGCTTTTGAAACAGAAGGCGTAATAGTCAATTCCGGGAAATTCGACGGCATGCCCAGCGAAGAGGCCAAAAAGAAGATCGGCCAATGGATGGAAGAAAAGATGACGGGCAAGGTCGCCGTGCACTGGCGCCTGAGGGATTGGCTGATCTCGCGTCAGCGATATTGGGGCACACCTATCCCCATTGTTTATTGCCCCTCATGCGGCACCCAACCCGTGCCTGATAAAGATTTGCCCGTCAGGCTTCCCAAAAACGCCGCCTTCACCGGAGAAGGCGGAAGCCCGTTGGCCAAATCCCGGGAATTCGTGGAAACCGTTTGCCCTGCCTGCGGCCAAAAGGCCAGGAGGGAAACAGACACAATGGCTACTTTTATCGACTCTTCCTGGTATTTTTTAAGGTTCTGTTCTCCTCGATGCGAAAATGAGCCTTTTGACAAAAAAGAAGCCGGCTACTGGATGTCTGTGGACCAGTATATCGGCGGTATTGAGCACGCCGTCCTTCACCTGCTGTATTCCCGGTTTTTTACAAAATTTCTTTCCGACCTTGGTTACGCGCGGATCGCCGAGCCTTTTGACAGGCTTTTAACCCAGGGCATGGTGCTTAAAGAAGGCGAGGTCATGTCCAAATCCCGGGGCAATATCGTCGATCCGGACGCGATCATCAAGAATTACGGGGCCGATACCTTGCGGCTGTTTATTCTGTTTGCCGCGCCTCCCGAAGCGGAGCTGGACTGGAACGATAAGGGCATGGACGGGGCCTGGCGGTTTTTGAACCGCGTTTGGCGCCTGGCGGACGGGATTTCCCGCGGCACGGCCCCATCGGCCTCCGACCGGCTCAACGCAGGGCCTTCGGCCTTGATGAAAAAAATGCATCAAACCGTCAAGAAAGTCACCTCGGACATGGAGGGAGGCTTCAAATTCAACACAGCCATTTCCAGCATCATGGAACTGGTCAACGAGATCTACAAGCTGCCGGAGCCCGAGCAGTGTTCGCAGGAGGCGGCGCAGGCCGTGCGCGTGATCGTGCTTTTGCTGGCGCCTTTTGTGCCGCACATCAGCGAAGAGATGTGGCGGATGCTGGGAGGACAGGCCAGCGTTTTTACCGCTGCCTGGCCTTTGTTTGACCCGGGATTGCTGATTGAGGAAGAGGCTTCTTACGTGGTGCAGATCAACGGCAAGGTGCGGTCAAAGATAGTCTGTCCGGCGGACATGCCGGAACAAGAGGTCCAAAAAGCGGCTTTATCCGACCCCAGGGTCAAAGAATGGACGGCGGGCAAGACCGTCAAAAAAGTCATCATTGTTCCTCAGAAACTTGTGAGCATCGTCATTTCGTAAAAAGATAACCGAAAGATTGTTTCATGATTTCCCTGACCCATCAGGAACGAAAAGTGCTTTTCTTTCTGTGCCTTCTTCTGGCCCTGGGGCTTTTTTTGACGCAATTCCGCAAGGCCACGGGATGCTCAAGTTGTCTTGTCGATGTGTATGGCGGCCGCGAGGATGTCGCGCTGGTGGATTTGAATCAGGCCACGTTCCCCGAGCTCATCGCTGTCCCCGGCATCGGGGAAAAGACCGCCGAGGCCATCCTGAAGGTCAGGTCCCTTAAGGGGCGGTTCAGCAGTCTGGATGAGTTGACGCAGATCAAAGGCATTAATGCCAAAAAATTGGACATTTTGAATAAATACCTGTATGTGAAGTAAGACAAAAACGGGAGAGGCTTTTATGCTTTTTTTTATTTTTAAGGGCGGTGTTGTCATGGTTCCCATCATTTTGGCCAGCATCGCCGGCGCCGGCATTATTGTGGAACGCTGGATCGTTATCCGTCGCCTCTACCGCCTCAATATGGAAGCGTTTTCAAAGGCCTGTCTTGAGATGGTTGAGAAGGGCCGCTGGAACGAGGCCCTTGAGCTTTGCCGTCAGAACGGGGATTACCCGCTGCCGGCCATGTACGCCGAGGCCATCGAGAACAGACAGTCGAGCCGCGCGGAACTGGACAAAGTCCTGGAGCGCATGGGTAATCATTATGTGAAACTGCTGGAAAAGAGGCTGGGGGGATTGGTGTCTATCGTCGGCATCTCTCCTTTGATGGGGTTTCTGGGAACGATCATGGGGTTGATCCGGGCCTTCATGGCCTGGGAAAAAGCGGGCAGCGATATCACGGTCTCGGCGCTGGCAGGGGGGATTTACCAGGCCATGATCACCACGGCCGCCGGGCTGATGGTCGCCATTCCTTATTATCTCTTCTATAACTATTTTATCAGCCGCATCAAATATTTCTCCCACGAACTTGATGATTATTCCAGCCGTCTTTTGGAACTGCTGACAAGAGGACGTGTGTTATGAAGATCGCGCCGACAAGACGTTACATGTTCGCCCTGGAATCCGTGGCCATGACGGACATCGTCATGAACATGTTTATTTTTTTCTTTATTTCCTTCAGTCTTCTTTACACATTCAGCCCGGATAAGGCCAAGCAGATCAAAGTGAACCTGCCCCAGGCCAAGCATGTCATGAATCCGGGGGCTTCCGCCGGTTTTGTCAATATCACGCTTTCCGCCGAAGGGCCTCTCTACCTGGAAGGGGAGGTGGTTACGTACGCGGATCTCGAAACGCGATTGTCGCGAATGAAAGCCTCCCGTCCGGACCTGACCGTTGTGGTCCATGTCGACCGGCTCGCGCCTTTTAAGAACGTCGTGCGCGTCCTGGATACGCTCAACGGTTTGGGGATCGAACGCCTGCGCATTGCCGCGCAGGAAGAAAAGTAACTTTCCCGCCCCGCTCCCGCAAGTGCTTTTCTCACAAACAGCTCCGCTGTTATGGAAAAGCCGAGAATTCCCTGCTGTTCTTCTTTTTCCGTTTTGAGCGTATGTTTTGCCTGCGGGATAGGCCTGTCGGCCTTCCTGGGGCTAGGTCCTGTTTTGTCCGGATGCCTGTCTTTGGCCGCGGGCGTGCTTTGCGCCGCGACGCTTGGGCGGGCGCGGGCCTTTGTCTTCTGTTTGTTATTCTGGGCGCTGGCCTTAGGAAGCCACGCGGGGGCGGTGCGGTCGCAGAAGGATTACCGCGGGACCGGTTTTTTTGCCGCCGGCAGCGCGAGGATCAAGGGTGTTCTTGCCAGTGACCCCTTCGAAGAGGGGCAGAAGGGCTTTCTTTTGAAAACCTCCGCGCTTTGTCAGGGAGGCCGTTGTGTTCCTGTTCACGGAAAGCTCTGGGTTAAGGCGAAAAAGTCCGTGCTTTTTTGCGCTCAAAACTTTTCCTACGGCGACAAGCTGGATATTTCAGGGTCCCTGACGCCTCCCAACTCGTTTTATGAACGCTTTTTGTCTTCCCGCGGGGCCATGGCCATTCTTTACGCGCGAGAGATCAAGAAGGAGGGCTGGGACAAAAGTCTGGCCCTGGGCCGTTACGCCTTTTTTCTGCGGCGCGTTTTGGCTTCATCCCTCAGGCGGCATCATGGGGAAGCCGCTGCTTCGGTGCTTGAAGCGATGCTGTTGGGCTTAAAGAGCCGTATGCCCAAAGATGTCAAGGGGCAGGCCATCAGGGCCGGAACGTGGCATATTTTTGTCGTGAGCGGAAGCCATGTGGGGGTCGTGGCTTTTATCGCTTCCCTGTGTTTCAAGGTCCTGCGTGTGAGAGGCCGCCGAAGACTGGGGCTCGTCCTTGTCTGTGTGTGGCTGTATTGCCTGATTTGCGGTTCTTCCGCGCCTGTCCTGCGGGCCACGATCATGGTTACGTTCTTTCTATTTTCATTCTTTTGGCAAAGAAATCCTCTGTATCTTCACAATCTCTCCCTGGCCGCACTGACGATCCTCATTTTGGACCCCGCCGCTCTTTTTTCCGTCGGATTTCAATTATCATTCTTGAGCGTTTTTTTCATCGCCTGGCTATATCCGCGTCTGGATTTCTCCCATTTTTTCAAAAGGCACAGGTCCATCCCTTCGTTCTTGAGGATTCCCTGTTTGTTCATGGCCAGGGGGTTCGGCGTTTCTCTTTGCGCGTGGCTGGGAACAGCCCCTTTATTCGCCTGTGTGTTCGGTCATATCTCCCTCTCGGCCCTGGCCGCCAATATCGCGATCCTTCCTTTGTCCGGTGTGATTATGGCCTCGGGGTTCGCTTATTTGTGCCTGGCCTGGACGCCTTTGGCCGGCTGGCTCGCGCAGTCTGATGAAGGACTGCTGGTTGTTTTTCTGGCTGTGAACCGGTATTTCTCAGGCTTGAGAGGGGGCTATTTTTCAGGCCTGCGACTGCCTTTGGCAGCGGCCTGGGCCGCCTACGCCATCCTTGTCTTAGGTGTTTGGGCGCAGGCCCTCTTCAAGAAGAGGTAAACAAAGCCGCCTGATAAAAAACTCCTCGCCTGCTCCGGTGAACCCGATTGACATTTGGTGTTGTCTATGATATAAAAAACTGTCATTCAAGAAGATGGGTTTCGAGTGGCGGCGATTTTAGGACAGAAGCATTGGCCTTTTGGTCATGGGCCGGGCAGGATTTTCAAGAAATTTTGCCGATGTAGCTCAGTTGGTAGAGCAGCGCTTTCGTAAAGCGCGGGTCGGAGGTTCAATCCCTCTCATCGGCTTATTTTTAATGAATAGACGGAAAAGGGCCGGGCCCAAAGGGTTTTGCGTGGGCCTGTGCCTTGGTTTCAACAGGGTCCTTACGGTCATTCTTTTGAATAACCGGCGTTTCCCCGGGACAGGGGCGGGAGCGCTTTAGAGATTGGCAAGGAGCCAGGAAAGAATGGTGGCGTTCCCTCTCTTATGGCGAGATTCCGCAACATCATACTGAACCGCAATTTTTCGATTCTTTGGCTGGCGCAGATCATCTCCCAGTTCGGCGACCGGCTGGGTCAAATGGCCCTGATCGCCCTGGTCTATCGTTATGCCCCCGGCTCCACGACCCAGATGGCCAAGATCATGGCTTTTACGATCATCCCCGTTTTTCTGGTCGGACCCGTGGCCGGCGTCTATGTGGACCGCTGGGACAGGCGCAGGACCATGTTCATTTGCGACCTATTGCGCGGCGCCCTGATCCTGTTGATCCCTTTCTGGCTGATCCGCCTGAATTCACTTGTCCCCATTTATGCCGTGGTTTTTGTCGCGTTCTCAATCGCCCGGTTTTATGTCCCCGCCAAAATGTCCATCATTCCCGACCTGGTCAAAACGGATGACCTGCTTCTGGCGAATTCTCTCGTCAATACAACAGGAATGGTGGCGGCCATGTTTGGATTCGGCCTGGGCGGCATCCTCGTGGGGATCGTCGGGGCGGAAAGCGGATTTGTTTTTGACGCCGCCAGTTTCCTGATTTCAGGCAGCATGATTTTTTTCATGAGTTCCAGGATCATCCGCAGCGTCAAAAAAGAAAGTTTCGCGCAGGTAGGCAGGGAGATCGCCGAGGTCATCCGGAAATCCGTTTTTCAGGAAATGAAGGAGGCCGTGGTTTTCCTCAGGAAAGATCCGCGCATGGGCTCCTGTTTCGGGATCCTGTTTCTTTTGTGGGCCGCCCTGGGCGCTGTTTATGTCGTTTCCATTGTTTTTGTCCAGGAGGCCTTTGCCTCCGTCACGAAAGAGCTGGGATTGCTCGTGGTCGCCCTCGGTCTGGGTCTGTTTTTCGGATCCCTGGCCTACGGCCGCCTGGGATACAGGAATCACAAGTTCCGTTCTATTTTCGTCTGCATTTTTATCGCCGGTATGATCCTGGCTTTTTTTGTCCTCGCCGTTTTGCACGTGCCTAACCTCTGGCTGGCCCTCGCCCTTGCTTTCACCCTGGGGCTCACCGTCGCTCCGATCATGGCGATCTCCAACACGATGATCCACGAGTTTACGGACAATTCCATGAGAGGAAAGATCTTCAGTTCCCTGGAAATCGTCGTCCATCTGGCCTTTCTGTTGAGCATGTTGATCGCCGCGCCCCTGGCGGACCGCATCGGGCCGGTCAAGATCCTTCTTTCCGTCAGCGCCGTTTTGTCCGTCATCGGTTTAATAGGATTTTTGAAAACAAATGGTCAAACTTCAGGAACATAAAGAGAGGACGGAACACAAACCGATTGAGCGCGCCGCCCTTCCGGGCCGCGTGGTCGTTCCGCTCCTTCAGCATTTAGGCAAACCGCTCGACCATGTCCTCGTGAAGGCCCAGGACTTGGTGAAGCGTGGCCAATGCCTTGCGACTTCGGACAAGGGCCTTTTTTCTCCGGTGCACGCCTCCATTTCCGGCCGCGTCAAACAGATCGCGGATTTTCCGCATCCTGTGTCCGGATTTTGCCGGGCCATTGAGATCGAAGGGGACGGCAGGGACGAGGGGATAGAGGGCGCGCCCCGTTCGCAGGAGGAACTCGAGGCCTTAACGCCTCAGGCGCTGCGTGAGATTATTTTTGAATCGGGCGTTGTGGGTCTGGGCGGGGCGACGTTTCCGGCGCATATCAAATTAACGCCGCCGGGGCCTATCAACGATCTTATTTTGAACGGCGCCGAGTGCGAGCCGTATTTGACCGCCGACGACAGGCTTATGGTTGAAAAGAGCGGCCCGATCGGCCAGGCGATCCAGCTTGTTGTCCGGATCCTCGCTCCGAAAAACGTTACTGTCGCCATCGAGGACAACAAGCCGGAGGCGATCCGCGTCATGGGCGAGATGGCCCTTTCCCGGGGATGGAAGCTCGTCGTGCTCAAGACCGCCTATCCTCAGGGAGGGGAAAAGCAGATCATCAAATCCTGTCTGGGCAGGGAAGTGCCTTCAGGGAAACTTCCTTTTGACATCGGCGTGGTCGTTCATAACGTCGGCACGATGCACGCGATTTATGAGGCCGTGGTTTTGCGCAAGCCCCTTTACGAGCGGGTGATGACGGTCACGGGGTCCTGTCTGCAGAACCCCAAAAACCTTCTGGCGCGCGTGGGAACACCCGTGCAGGACCTTCTGGATCAATGCGGCCCCTTGTTAAAAGAGCCGCAAAAGATCGTCATGGGCGGCCCCATGATGGGAATCGCTCAATTTACCCTCCAGACGCCTGTGGTTAAGGCGACCAGCGGCATTCTGGTCCTGGATCAGGCCGAGGCCCATGAAGAAGACGAATCGTTTTGCGTGCGTTGCGGGGAGTGCCTGGAAAACTGTCCGATGGGGCTTAATCCCGGCGCCATTTCCCTGGCCCTGGCCAAAGACCGGCTGGACCTGGCGGAGAGCTACGGCATTATGGATTGTATGGAATGCGGTTTGTGCGCGTATGTGTGTCCGGGCAGAAGAAACATTGTCCAGGCCATCAAGGCGGCCAAAATTAAAATAAGGAAACGCCGTGCAAAATAACACGTTGAAATTCGCCGCGACCCTTTTGATCATTTGTCTGGCGGCCTCCGGCCTTCTCAGCGTTGTGCATCGCTGGACCTATCCAAAAATTATGGAACAGGCCCGCGCGGAAGAGGCCCAGAGTTTAAAAGACGTTTTTCCCGAGGCGACGGAATTTGAACCCGTCCGGCAGGGGCAGGAGGTTTTGTATTACAAAGCCTTGGGCGCGGGCAAGGTCCTGGGTTATGCCTTTACGGCATCGCGGCGCGGCTATGCCAGCGAGATCGTGACCATGGCCGGCATGGACGCTCAAGGGGTGATTCAGAAGATCAAGATCCTTTCGCAGAATGAGACACCCGGCCTGGGAACGCGTATCATCGAAGTCGTGCAAAAAGAAACATTATGGGACGTGCTTTTGAAGAAGGCGAGACTGAAAGAGAAGCCTGAGCCCTGGTTTCAGGCGCAGTTTTCCGGCAAGCGCTATGACGCCCTGGAGGGATCGGTGGACACGATCACGGGCGCCACCATCACGTCGAAGGCCGTGCTGGATTCCATTGTTGAAAAAGCCGGAGAAGTCATGGAGATGATCCGCGATGGCCGATAAACTGGTTGTTTCGACGTCCCCACATTTCCAGAAACCGGGTTCCACGGCCGGTATCATGTGGACCGTCAATGTCGCCCTGTTGCCGGCGGGTGTGGCCGGTGTCGTTATTTTCGGTTTTTCCTCTTTTTGGCTGATGGCGACAGCGATCGCTTTCGCCGTCGTCTGCGAGGCGTTGATCCAGAAGGGCCGAGGCCAGAAGGTCACGATTTCCGACGGAAGCGCCTTTATGACCGGTCTTCTTTTGGCTTTTAACCTGCCGCCGCATTGTCCGTTATGGGTGGCGGCGGTGGGAAGCATTTTTGCCATTGCCATCGCCAAGCAGGCCTTCGGCGGCCTGGGCCGCAATATCTTCAATCCGGCTCTGGCGGCGCGCGCTTTTCTTATGGCGGCCTGGCCCCAGCACCTGACGGTCTTTACCAAACCTTTTGTCTATGACGCCGTGACATCCGCCACGCCTCTTCATTTGCTTAAAGAAGGAAAGGCCGCGGATCTGGCGGACATGGGGCTAGAATACTGGGATCTTCTGGTGGGCAATCGCGGGGGATCCCTGGGCGAGGTGTGCGTCCTCGTCCTTGTCCTGGGAGGTTTGTATCTTTTATGGAAAGGCGTCATCTCCTGGCACACTCCAGGCAGCTTTGTCGGGACTGTGGCTCTTTTGACCTGGGTCTTCGGCTCCAGACAGGGATTTTTCCAGGGGGACTGGCTGTTCCATATTTTGTCCGGCGGCCTGGCCTTGGGCGCGATCTATATGGCCACGGATTACGTGACTTCTCCGATCACGAAAAAAGGCCAGATGGTCTTCGGAGCCGGCTGCGGGGTCCTGACGGTCGTTATCCGGTTGTGGGGAGGGTATCCCGAGGGTGTTTGTTACGCCATCCTTTTCATGAACGGCCTGGTGCCCCTGATTGACCGCTTTATGAAACCCAGACGGTATGGCGTATAGAGAAGGCATGGACGGTTGAGCTGATGAAAAAACTGTGGCGGGAATTATGGAAGGGCGTTTTTAGCGAGAATCCGATTTTTTTCATCGTGCTGGGCCTTTGCCCCGCGCTGGCTGTTTCCACGTCTTTGCAGAACGCTGTGGGCATGGGGCTGGCGGCGACCTTTGTCCTTGTCTGTTCCAATATCCTCATTTCGTCCATCCGCAATTTTATTCCGGACAAGATCCGCATTCCCTGCTATATCGTGGTGATCGCTTCCTTTGTCGTCATCGTTGAGATGGTCATGAAAGCTTACGCCCCGGCCTTGAACCGTTCCCTGGGCGTTTACGTCCCCCTGATCGTCGTCAATTGCATTATTCTCGGCCGCGCGGAGGCCTTTGCTTCGAAAAACCCCGTGCTTTTGTCTTTGGCCGACGGTATCGGCATGGGCGCGGGTTTTACGTTCGCCTTGGTCGTTATTTCATTCATCCGGGAATTTCTGGGCAGCGGAAAGCTGGCCGGTTATACCGTGATTCCCGGGTTTGAGCCCGCGCTTGTCCTGGCTTTGGCGCCCGGCGCGCTTTTGATCCTGGGGCTTCTTATGGGAGGGATCCAGTGGGTAAAATCCTTGCGATCGTAATCAGCAATCTCCTGATCAATAACTATATCCTTTTCCGGTTTATGGGCCTGTGCCCGTTTTTCGGCGTCTCCAAACAGACCAAACCCGCCCTGAGCATGGGGCTTGCCGTTATCTTCGTCCTTATGGTCTCAGGCGTCTTTACCTGGGCGGCCTATCAATACCTGCTTTTGCCTTTCGGTATCGAGTACATGAGGACGGTTGTTTTTATCCTGATCATCGCGGCTTCCGTTCAGTTCATCGAAATGGTGATCCTGAAGATGTCGCCGTCGCTTTACAAATCCCTGGGCATTTACCTGACCCTCATCACGACAAATTGCGTTGTGTTGGGAGTGACCGTCCTGAACACGGAAGATTTTTTTTCGGCCGGCAAGGCCATCTCAGGCAGTTTCTTTTACGCGGCCCTTCAGGCTTTAAGCGCGGGCCTTGGCTTCACGTTTGTCCTGCTGTTGATGTCCGGGATCCGCGAGCGCCTGGAACTGGCCGATGTCCCTGAATCCATGGAAGGCATTCCCATCGCGTTCATCATCGCTTCGCTGATGAGCTTGTCATTCATGGGTTTTATCGGAATAAAAATATAAGAAGAAATTAACGTTTTCCTACAATTATGAATATCATTCTTTCTTCTATCCTGACGTTATGCGGGCTGGGGGTTTTTTTCGGCGTTGTTCTCGCCTACGCGGCCAAAAAGTTTTCTGTGCCGGCAGACCCGGCTATCGAGCGCATCCTGGCGTATCTGCCGGGCGCAAACTGCGGTTCCTGCGGAAAGGCGGGTTGCCGCGGTTTTGCCCAGGCGCTATTGAGCGGAGAACTGGATCTGCGTTCCTGCTCTGTCATGGCCGAGGAGAACCGTAAGAATATTGCCGAGATTCTCGGGCTCAAGCTGACGGAAGCCGAAAAGAAAGTTTCCAGTCTTCATTGCTGCGGGGGAAACCACGCCAAAGACAGGTTTATCTACGAGGGGATCAAGGATTGTCTGGCGGCGAATCTTGTTTTGGGCGGCCAGAAGGAATGCCGGTACGGCTGTCTGACTTTCGGGACTTGCGTGAAGGCCTGTCCCTTTGACGCCATCGTCATGACCGGCCAGGGGCATCCCAAAGTCATCGAGGACAAATGCACGGCCTGCGGCATCTGCGTCAATGTGTGTCCCAAGGGGCTTTATTCGCTGATCCCTTTTGAGATCAGCCGCGCGCGCCTTTCTGTGGCCTGCTCCTCCAGGGATAACGGAAAAGTCGTTCTGACGGTCTGCGGGGTGGGATGTATCGCCTGCCGCAAGTGTGAAAAGGCCTGTCCGCACGGCGCGATGAAGGTGGTCGATAATCTGGCGCTCATTGATTATTCGATTTGCAGCGGGTGTCTGGAATGCGCCCGGGTCTGCCCGACAAAAGTCATCAAGGTCAGGGGCATCGACTCTTCCACGTCTAAGGGGGAAACTAAAAAATGAAGAAAATCGCTGTTTTTGTTTCCGGACGGGGCACGAACCTTGGGGCTATTATTGCCAGCATCCGCGCGGGGAAATTGAAGGCCGAGCTGGCGCTGGTTGTCAGCGACCGTAAGAAAGCGCCCGCGCTCGCGAAGGCCGCTGCCGCCGGATTCAAAACATTGTTTTTGGATCCGCGCGCGTTTTCCAAGCGGCAGGAGTATGAGGCGCAGCTTATCCGCCATCTCAGAAAAGAGAAAGTGGATCTTATCATTCTGGCCGGGTTCATGAGGATCCTGACGCCTTTTTTTGTCAAGAAATACAAGAACCGCATCCTGAATATTCACCCGGCGCTTCTGCCCGCTTTCCCAGGGGGCTGCGCCATCAAAGATGCCTACCGGTACGGGGCCGGGGTGACCGGCGTTACTGTCCATTTTGTGGATGAACAGGTGGACCACGGCCCTATCATTATGCAGGAAGCCTTATCTGTGCGGGATTCTGAAACGATGGAAGAACTGGAACGCAGGATCCATGAGGTGGAGCACAGGCTCTATTCGCGGGCTATCGCCAAAGTGCTTTCGGGCGGGATTTCCGTCAAAGGCCGCAGAGTGGTCTCCGCGTAATCCTTTCCTTCTATTCCGTATATTCCGGAAGCTTGACCTGGACCTTCCCCAATTCCTCAAGGCTGAGTTTGACTGTTTCCTTGGAGAACGTATCCGTTAATTCCACGGCCTGGATATCCTTAAAATCATAGTTTCTGATGGTTTGCGCCGTGATCATCGTGACGGTTTCCAGAGGGTTGATTTTCTCTTCTTCCGGGCTCAGGTCATATTTCTTGCGCACGAATTCAAACTCGATTTTCAGGATGCCGAATTTCTCCGTCCAGGACGTTGTCTTGAGCTCAAACAGGGGGCTTAAGGTCTTGTCCTTGGCAAAAATATTTTTGGCCCGGTGGATGATCTGCATACTGATGAATTCTTCGAAAGTGATATCGTGGTAAGCCCGGTTCTCCCCAAGGATGTCCCCGATGAGCAGGGGGTTGAACCGCACGTCCCTGATGCTGCGCATAAAATATTCCCCGCGGGAAAATTTCTCAAGGACAGCCTCTCTCAAGTCCTGGATGTATTCCAGGGCCAGGAGCTCGACGCCGAATTTTTTGACGTCGGCGGCGGCCACGGCCAGAAATTCAACTGGGGCGTCGGTGCTCAGGATCACCCGGTGGGCCACATTCATAATCTTGTTGAGTGTTTCCAGGCCTGATTTTTGCCAGGCGGCTGTTTGTTCGTCGATGAGATTGTCCATCGGAACGAAGATCCAAAGGGTTTTGCCGACGACCCGCACATGGACATCGGCCTTGAGCTCGTCTTTTACGACCTTTGTGAGCTGCTGAGGCATAGTTTTCGCCGGGTAGCTGGGTTCGCAGCCCAGCAAAAAGGCGGAAAAAAGACAGACAGCCAGAGAAGCCTTAAAAGGATTTTTCAGGGGGAAGGTTCGGCGCGAAGCCGAATTTGACCTTGTGGTATTCCTTGAAGATCGCATCGATTTCATCATATTCCAGTTCTTCTTTTTTCAGGAGTTCGGAGGCAAAGCGGTTCAGGAGCTGGGTTTCGTCCCTCAGGAGGGTTTCGGTTTCAGCCACGCATTCCTGGAACAGGCGCTGCGTCTCCTGGTTCAACTCGTTCTTGAGATTTTCTGAAAGCTGGTTATCGGGGATGGCCGTGAAATCCCCCATGTGCTTGCCGTCCATGCCCAGCCGCCAGACCATGACATGGGCGATGCGCATGGCGTTGTGGAAGTCCGAGAGAACGCCGTCGGACGTTGTTCCGAATGTGAGCTTTTCCGCCAGATAACCGGCCATGGAGACCTTGATGTTGGCCATCAGGCGTTCCTTGTTGGAGGTGAATATCTCTTCGCGCGGCTGGTGATGGACAACGCCCAGCGCTCCCCGGCGGGAAATGATGGAGGCCTTGAAGACGTCATCCGTCGGATGGAGCAGATAAAGCGTGATCAGGTGCCCGGCCTCATGATAGGCGACCAGCCTTTTTTCTTCCTTTGTCATGTGTTTGCGGTGTTTGATCCCCAGGTCGATGCGTTCCATCGCTTCGGAGAGGTCTTTGTGGGTGATGACGTCCCGCTTGTTGCGCAGACAGATGATGGAGGCTTCCTTGATGATGTTTTCCAGGTCGGCAGGGGATTTGAACACGGCCTGACGGGCGACCTTGCCGATATCAATGGCCGGGTCATATTTGACTTTTTGCAGGTAGAATTTCAGGACGTCTTCGCGGCCCTGCAGATTGGGTTTTTCGATATAAATCTTCCTGTCAAAGCGGCCGGGCCTCAAGATCGCCGGGTCTAGGACTTCTTCGGATGAGTTTGTCGCCCCGATGACCACCACGTTTTCCTTTTCATCCTGAAGGCCGTCCATTTCGACCAGCAGCTGGTTGAGCGTGGTGTTGCCTTCCTGGCCGCTCATGAAACTGAACGTCCGCGTGCGGCCGATGGCGTCGATTTCATCGATGAACACGATTGTCCCGCCGTGCGCGTAGGAAAGCCTCCTGGCCTGTTTAAAGAGTTTGCGGACGCGGCGGGCTCCTACGCCGACGAAAATCTCGGTGAATTCGCTGGCGGACAAAGAGAGGAAGGGCAGTCCCGCTTCGGTAGCGATGGCCTTGGCCAGGTATGTCTTGCCGCATCCGGGAGGTCCGATCATGAGAAGCCCTTTGATGATTTTGCCTCCGACTTTCTGAACGGCGGTATGGTCCTTGAGGAGGTTGACGACCTCCATGGCCTCTTCCTTGGCTTCATCGACGCCCAAAACATCCGAGAAATGGACGTTGACCTTCGAACCCTTGACTTTTTTGGTGTCGATCTGGCCGAAGCGGCCGAACATGAGCGAAACGTAGATAATGGCCGATATGGCGGAGGCCAGAATCCACATCATGATCTGGATGGGCAGCTGGGCCAGCTGCATTTTGCGGTAGAAGGATTCCAGGCCCATGAACCCGATGATGGAGAAGGTCGTCAGGACAATGACAGCCAGGGCCACCGAAACCGCGACCCAGTGGTCCTTGATAAACATTTTAATCTTCTTGAATGTCATAGGATCTAATTTCATAATAGAAAGACGATAACACAAATTCAGGAGGCTGTCAAATTTGAAAAACGGAATCAAGGCCCGAGGGTCAGGCGATGGCAAGATCGCGCGCGCGCCCGGCAGGGGGCGGAGCCTTTCCCTTAAGCCGGTCTCTGCCGGATTTTGCGTGTTGCTTATCCTGTGCGCGGGCCTCCTGGTTTATTCCAACACGTTCGATTGCTCCTTCCAATTCGATGACGAACTTTCCATCACGCGTAATCTTTCTCTGCGGCAACCGCACCTTGCGGGCATCTGGCGGTTCTGGCCCGGCCGTTTTTTGACCTACCTGTCTTTGGCCTGGAATTATTCTTTAGGTAAGGAACGGGTTTTCGGTTATCACGTTTTTAATCTTCTGGTTCATATCGGCTGCGGCCTCCTGATTTTCACTATGGTGAGGCTTTTGGCCGGGACTCCCGCTTTGCGTTCTAAGCGTATCCGGGAAGCCGCCCCAGGCCTGGCCCTTTTCTCAGGCCTTGTTTTTGTCGTTCATCCCGCGCAGACACAGGCCGTGACGTATGTCATCCAAAGGGCCGCGGAACTGGCGGCGTTGGGCTGTTTGTCGTCCGGCGTTTTGTATCTTATCGCGCGCCTGAAAGAGGAGGAGGGCGGCAGCTGGCGGTTTTGGCGCGCGGCTTCAGTCGCGGCGGCCTTTTTTTCCATGTTCACCAAGGAGAACGCCGTTATTCTGCCGGCGCTGCTGGGGCTTCTGGAATACGTTTTTTTTAAACCCAACCGGAGAAGGCTTCTTCCTTTTGTCGCGGTCAGCCTGGTTATTCCGGCAGTCATGATGGTTTCAGGGTCCGTGGATTTGGCGGGCCTGCGCCGCGTGGGGGAACCGCAAGGCCACCTTCCGGTCTCAAGCTACTTTTTGACCCAGCTTCGCGTGGTGATCACCTATATGCGGCTTGCCCTTTTTCCTGTCAGACAGTCGCTGGATTATGATTATCCGGTTTATGCGTCCCTGCAGGCGGGGCCTGCGGCCGGCCTGGTCCTGGTCTTGGGCCTGACGGCCCTTGTCTGGAAAACGCGCAGGAATACGCCTCTTGTCACCTTCGGCGCGCTTTGGTTTTTGATCGCTCTTTTGCCGGAATCAGGCCTTGTCCCGATCCGCGACGTCATCTTTGAGCACAGGATGTATTTACCCATGGCCGGATTTGCCGTCCTGTTCCCTGCGCTGCTCTGGCAGGTTTTGAGAAAAGCCCCTTCGTGGCTGCTGCCTGCCTGCGCGCTGGCCGTTATCGCGGCCTGGTCCGTTATGGCCTATCAGCGCAACAGGGTTTGGAAGGACCCGATGACCCTTTGGAACGACGTCCTCGCCAAGGCCCCAGGTAAGGCGCGGGCCTATAAAGCCAGGGGCTTTGAATACGAGAAGCAGGGGGATTTCGGCCGCGCCTTGAAAGATTACCAGACAGCCCTCAGCCTCGATCCCGCTTATGACCAGGCCTATCTGAGCCGCGGCAATATTCTCGTCGCCAGGGGAGAATACCGGCAAGCCCTCGCGGATTACGACGCGGCCATTGCTTTGAATCCTGATTACGCGCAGGCTTATCATAACAGGGCTGTGCTTTCTGCCCTGCGCAAGGACTATGGAGGGGCGCTGAATGATTTTAGTGAGGCCCTGCGTATTCAGCCGGATTACGCCGAAGCTTACCGCAACAGGGCCCTGGTTTTTCTGTCGATGGGCCGAAAAGAGGACGCGTCTTCAGATTTCAGGCAGGCGGTCCGGCTTGACCCCGCGGATGCGGCTTCTTTCTACGGGTTGGCCATGATTCTGGCGGACTTAAAGCAGTGGGAAGCGGCATGGCGGGAGCTTGGCAAGGCCACGGCCTTAGGGTTTCAGGCTGACCCGGACATCATCCGCCGCGTTTCCAGCGCTGCTGGAGGTTCCGACGCTCCTGTCCTCCAATAATTCCCTTGACGCTTCTTCCGCCTTGTGATACTCTTTTGACTCTAATAACCCGCATCAGGGTTTCAAAAACCCGAAATTTCTTCAACAATTTTTCAAGGAGAGGCATCATGTCAGTCATAAAGAACGTAACGGCCAGGGAAGTCCTGGATTCCAGGGGTAACCCGACAGTTGAAGCGGATGTGGTTCTGGAATCAGGGATCATAGGCCGCGCGATTGTCCCGTCAGGGGCATCCACCGGTGAGCATGAAGCGCTGGAGCTTCGCGACGGCGACAAGGCTCGTTATCTGGGCAAGGGCGTGCTCAAGGCCGTTGAGAACATAAACGGCCCTATTGCCGAAAAAGTCCGGGGCCAGGAATCGAATTTTATGGCGCTCGACAAGCTGATGCTTGAGATGGACGGCACGGAAAACAAGGCCAAGCTTGGCGCGAATGCCATTCTGGCCGTCTCCATGGCCGCGGCCAAGGCCGAGGCAAAGAAAGAACGCAAACCTCTTTATAAGTACCTGGGCGGAAAAAACGCCCACATCCTGCCGGTTCCCCTGATGAACATTTTGAACGGCGGGCTTCACGCGGACAATAACCTGGATTTTCAGGAATTCATGATCATGCCCATCGGTTTTGCCTGTTTTAAGGAGGCCTTAAGGGCCGCGACAGAGACATTCCACCATTTAAAAAGCATCCTGAAATCCAAAAAGCTTTCCACATCCGTCGGGGACGAAGGCGGATTCGCGCCGAATCTCAAATCCAACGAGGAGGCCCTGGGGTTGATCCTTGAGGCGATCGCCAAAGCGGGATATAAGCCGGGCAAAGACATTTCCCTGGCCCTGGATGTGGCTGCCAGCTCTTTTTATAAAGATGGAAAATACGTGATGGAAGGCGTGGCCAAGACCGCCGAAGAGATGATTGCTGTTTACGCGGCCCTGGCGGAAAAATATCCCATTGTTTCCATCGAGGACGGCCTTGCCGAAGACGACTGGGCGGGCTGGAAGAAGCTTACCGAAGCGCTCGGCTCAAAACTCCAGCTGGTCGGCGACGATCTGTTTGTCACCAATGTCAAGAGGCTGCAGAGAGGCATCGACGAAAAGACAGCCAATTCCATCCTCATCAAGGTAAACCAGATCGGTTCGTTGAGCGAAACCCTGGATTGCATCGAGCTGGCGGGAGACAATCAATATAGCGCCGTTATCTCCCACCGTTCCGGCGAGACGGAAGATACGACGATCGCCCATATCGCCGTGGCCACCGGAGTCGGGCAGATCAAGACGGGTTCCCTGTCCCGGACAGACCGTATTGCCAAGTATAACGAATTGCTGCGTATTGAAGAGGAGCTGGGCAAGAACGCTGTCTATGCCGGCACTCTTTGGCCGGACAAGATCTTTGGAAGGGCGTAAAGACAGCTGGCCCTTGTAGAAGAAAGACATTGAAAAACCTCCGGCTTTTCATTATCATATTCATACTCTTCCTGATTTTCCTGCCTGGTTTTGCCAAGCTTCAGGAGATGCGCCAGAAGCTGACCGATACGGAAAACAGGATGAGGCAGGTCCAGCGCCGCAATGCGGCCCTGGAAGAGCGGATCGCGCAGTTGCAGAACAATTCCGCTTATCTTGAAATGGTCGCCCGCGACAAGATGGGCATCGTTCGCAAGGGTGAAACAGTGCTTAAGATCATCCGCGAAGATGATCCGTCCGCGAAGAATGTGACGGGCAATTCTTTATAAATTTCAGTCGTTTTTTTTGGATTGTATCATCGCTTTATGATCGCGGGGTGCCCCGTAAAGCCGCCTTCGCGGCCACGGGGCAACCACGTGATGGCTGAAGGCCATTTACGTGGTGGAGGTAATATCTTTTTGTAAATGTTCTTTGTCTATGTTTTGCAAAGCGAGAAGGATAAGGATTTATATATAGGCTTCTCAGAAAATTTCGAGCGTCGATGTGAAGAACATAATAAAGGGCAGGTCGATGCTACGAAGCACAGAAGACCTCTCAACTTAATTTATTATGAGGCCTATTTAGAAAAAAATGATGCTTTAGGTCGTGAGTTATTTTTGAAAAGCGGTTCCGGGCACAAATTTTTAAAACACCAATTACGGTATTTTTTCAGAAAAAATGATCGCGGGGTGGAGCAGCCTGGTAGCTCGCAAGGCTCATAACCTTGAGGTCGTCCGTTCAAATCGGACCCCCGCAACCACTTTAATGTGCAAAAAAGCCGACCAGTTTCGGTCGGTTTTTTTGCATTTAGGGCCGTCCCGAGAGCGAAGCGAACGGGGCAACCACGCTTTTTGAGTTGCAAAGGTTGCCGTCCCGAGAGCGAAGCGAACGGGGCAACCACGCTTTTTGAGTTGCAAAGGTTGCCGTCCCGAGAGCGAAGCGAACGGGGCAACTACGTTGTTTCATATCCAGGGCAGTCCCTGCGGCATTGATTTCGACGAATGTCGAAATCACGCACGGGGCAACCACGCTTTTTGAGTTGCAAAGGTTGCCGTCCCGAGAGCGAAGCGAACGGGGCAACCACGTTTTTTCATATCCAGGGCAGTCCCTGCGGCATTGATTTCGACGAATGTCGAAATCACGCACGGGGCAACTACGTTGTTTCATATCCAGGGCAGTCCCTGCGGCATTGATTTCGACGAATGTCGAAATCACGCACGGGGCAAC
>JBAZMA010000015.1:0-37508 GCA_041649995.1 Candidatus Omnitrophota bacterium
GAAAGCGCCGGGCCACGAGCATGCAATGAACGGTGGGGGGGGGGAGAGAGAACCCAATAGTGGAAAGGACCATACGCAGCCAACATTTTTTTTTGATCTTCGCATGCCTGGTGCGACGCCGGGTGAGGGAAAAAAAGAGAATGCTACAAACACTGCTTCAGAAGATGGACGCACTCGCGGAAGAGACCGGTCCGGCGCCGCCACCCCCCGCCCAAAAACGCCAGCACATGCTGGAATGCGAAGACGCCGCGCCCTGTACCATCGAATGCATCACCGCCGTGGCGCCGGATGGCTATGGCGACAACATCGTCCGGCTGGACGCGGACAGGTATGTGTGCCAGCGCCACACGTTCGTGCACACGTGCACGGCGAACACCAAACGGCACCCGGTCGAGATCGGCACGACGGATGGAACGGTCGTGTGCGGATTCTCTGGCATGGAGGTCGCGTGCTGCTGCTCGGCGCAGGACTGGAGCGAGAGCCGATTCTCGGCGCATCGCCGCGACGACACGTGCATGGGGACGCGCGGCGCGGTGTTCGACGCGTCGACGCGCGCCATCGGCACGGCGGACGGCCCGTCGTTCCGCGGGTCGTCGGGGGACCCGTCCCGCGAGATACTGTACGTCGACGGGACCGAGTGCCGCAGCGTGCAGAAGGGCAAGACCAGACCCCGCACGATTGCCCCGAGCACGCCCACGGTCCGCACGGGATCGCTCGTGCGCGGGCTGATGGACACGCTGTTCAACACGCAGGTGCGCGAGGAGATCGCGGCGGACCACCGCATGAAGGCGATCGCGGACTTTGAGGACCGCGACGGGCAGTACGTCACCGCGGTCTGGACGCGTGGGTGCCTTCCGCTGCGGCCGTATCGCGATGCGCTCGCGATGCTCATCGCGCAGAAGCACCGGCGCACCGTGCCGCACGTCCACGCGACCGACCACAGTCGCTGGTGCCGCGGCGTGGTCTACATGTGGTCGGCGCTCGCGGACAGGCACGATGTGGTCGCCGACGCCAACTTTGTGCTCGGGTGTCTGTACGAACTCGCGGCGGGGATTCGGCACCACCGCTCCGCGACGGTGCTGTGGCCGGGCGACGACAGATTGTCCGACGCGCTCCCGCCCACGTGCGATCTCGACATGTTCCGCTTCCGGTTCAATCCCATCCGCCCGCGCAACTGCAGCGAGGGCGTGAAGATGGTCCGCGGCCAGCTGAGCAAGCGCGTCGTTTCCGCGGACGACTGCAGACGGTTCGCGACGGCGATCGCAGAGGCGATGGCACCGATACAGGCGATCCGCGCATCCTCCGCGATCGCGTCGGTGGCGCTACAGCTCGAGGATCTGGATGAAACGTCGGGGTTGTTTAATGTGTGCTGAGCGTGCGAGACGAACCGGGAAAAAATAGGAAGAAGATGTCGCAGACCGATGTCGGGTTTATCGTGCCGGACGCCGCGACGCGGCAAGTCGTTCCGTTCGACTGCGGAGTATTCGCTCCCGAGCTGGTGGCCAGACCTGACGACATGCATGCGATACTGACCATCACAAATGAAGAACTCCAACGCGCAATCACGTCTAGTTGATGTGTTTCTTTCCATACTCTTCAAACCTTCGTATTGTTTCAGCGG
The DNA here is from genome assembly GCA_041649995.1 of Candidatus Omnitrophota bacterium. GTDB lineage: Bacteria > Omnitrophota > Gorgyraeia > Velamenicoccales > Velamenicoccaceae > JBAZMA01. Next base: position 1,622 of record JBAZMA010000015.1, read on the forward strand.
ACACGGACGGCGTGATCGTGGCGCGGCTCGCGACGAGATCCGCGAACGTCACGCGGGGGGCGGCGAGTTTTCCCTGCGGCACCTCCGACGCGAGCATCGCGCGCGCGCCGGGTTCGCCCTCCTTGGCCGGCACGTAGGTGCCGTCGGGCATCTGGCGGAAGAACCGCGCCCTGGTGGAGTACATGGTGGCGCCCCGCACGACCCCCGCGATGTCGGAACCGCTGAACCGCTCCGTCTGACGCGCGATCTCGACGTAGTCCTTGTCGGTCAGCGTGTTCTGCACGCCCGCGAGCAGCGAACGGAACATCGCGGCGCGCTCGGCGGCCGCGGGCAGCCCCACGTAGATGTGCCGCTCGAGCCTACGGCGGAATGCCTCGTCCACGTCCCATGGCACGTTCGTCGCGGCGATCACGAACACGCCGCCCGGATCGTTCAGCTGCTCCAGCAGTTCGGTCAGCACACGCCGGTCCGCGTTGCTCCCGCCGCCACCGTCCGACCGGTTCCGGGAAAACGCGTCCACTTCGTCGATGAACACGATGCTAGGGGCGGCTGACCGCGCCTTCTCGAACACTGCTCGTATGTTCTTCTCCGATTCGCCGATGTACTTGTCGAGCACGAGGGACGGTTTGATCTCAAAGAACCCGCGCGTGCCAGCGGCGGCACGGGCCAGCATGGTCTTCCCTGTCCCGGGCGGCCCGTACAGCAGCACTCCCCCCCACTGCCTCCGCCCGGTGCCCTCTGCGAATAGCTGCGGTTGTGTGAGCGGCAGCACGACGGCCTCCATGAGCATCTGCTTGGCTTCCTCGTTTCCGACCACATCCGTCCAACGCACTCCCGGTCGCGTGGCGGTGGACTGTGCAGTTGGCGGCGGCGCCCGGTCTCTCGCCGCGGTCCGCGAGAGCTCCTCGGCGATCGGCGTGTATTTTTGCGCGAGGGCGACCATCTCCTCGTACAGCCGGTACTCGAGGCGTTTGTCCACCAACTTGCGGGCCGAAACCAGCGTGACCAGCGCCTTTCGGTACGTTTCGAACGCGTTCGCGGTGTCGCCGCGTAATCTCTGCCGATCGCCCTCGGCAAATAGATCCTTGGCCGTCCGATACATGCTAATTTCCATATCCGCGTCGTTTGTAGCCAAAGATGGGGTGATAGAATTTTGTTCGTATCGTTCTCGCCTCGGCGACCCACGTGTGCGCGTTGGTGGAGTTTTCACAAAAGTGTGCTTTTTTTGGCGGAAGGGGGGGGGGTCACAACCACACGGCGATGATGACGACCATGATCGCCAGCAGGAATACCGCGACGATCAGCGCCTTCTCATCGTCATCCAGCTCGCGGAAGCGTCCGCGGACGTCGAGCACGATCCGTTGACACGCCTTGCGCACACTCTCCACGCCGGACGTGCGTCGGTTGGATCCGCGCATCCCGGCAACGGCGAACACCGGCGTCGGTCCGGCGGCGGCGGCCATGATCTTCGCGTCATCCCAGCTTATGGCATCGGTCATCGGGAAAAAAAATATCGAGTGTGCGTGTGTGTTTTTCCGAATTGGCCGGAAAAGATATTTTACAAAACGAGTCGGCGACGAATGGCTGCGATGCGTACGCTTCACGAGGCGGTCGGACGACTGCATCTGGCGCGCAAATTGACGTTGGTGCTCGACCTCGACGAGACGTTGACCAGTTCGCCGCGGGGCGACGGTGGGGAGACCCTGATCGAACCGCGCCCGTACGTGCATAGATTCCTGGAGGAGACGTCGCGTACATATGAATTGTGCCTGTACACACACGCCACCGCCGAGCACGCCCGCCGGGCACTCGCGATACTCGATCCGTTGCGCAGCATATTCGGCGGTCGGGTGCACACGCGCGGCGACTCGTCGCTCGACGTGCCCCAGAAGCACCTGTTGCCGGAGATGGGCGGATCGCGCATGGCCGTGGCCGTGGATGACCGTCACGACGTGTGGAAATGGTACGCGGCGAACCTCATACAGATCGAACCGTTCAACGCGTTCCCGCTGCCGACGCAGTGCGCGGTCATCGACTGGCGCGAGGATCGTGCGCTGCTGTCGGTCGCCGCGAATCTCGCCGTGATCCACGCCGAATTCTACCGACGGGTCGACATGGGCGGGTGGCCGATCATGCGGGACGTGATCCGCGATCTCCGCGGGGGCGTGCTGTCTGGAGCGGTGCTCGCGTTCAGCTGCGTGGTCCCGCCCGAGGAGTCGCTGGTGGACAGCTACCACTGGCGCGTCGCAACCGCGCTCGGTGCGGTGTGCGTGCGGGAAGTCACCGCAGTCGTCACACACCTCGTCGCGCGGATCGACGGCGTGCACCGGGTCACACTCGCGAAGGAGCTCGGCACGGTCAACGTCGTCAGTCTGGAGTGGCTGGACGCTGCCATCGGGACGTGGACGCGTCCTGACGAGACGCTGTTCGCCGTGCCGACGCTGCGCGACGACGATTGGTCGTTGGTGAGGATGATCACTGCGGATGCCTTGGGAACGGGGTTTATCTGAGACACCGCCTTTCCCCCTTTTTTTGTCCCCACACACACTCTCTCTCCCGCGCATGGTTCGAGTTTCGGAACGGACCACTCTCGTCGACGCCGGCGGAGGAGTGCGCGTGCGCGAGTTAAAAAAGGCACACGGAACACGAATGTCGGAAAAAATGTTCGGCGACGACGGCGAGTCGGCGCTTCCCGGCGCGGCGATGCCGCGGATGCGGCCACCGGGGATATTCGAACGCGTCAACGGATGGGTCACGCGCGTAGTGCGGGCGTGGAATGAGATTGACCCCGGCAAGCTCGAGGACGACGAGGACGACGATGGGAGATCCGTCCATTGCGTGTACGGGATCACGGCGCTGGCCGCGGGCACGTTGACCCCGCTGCCCGTGCCGACAGCTCCGCCCTCCACTTCTGTGGACAGCGACGACGACGATGAGAGCGGTAACAGCGACGATGACGATGACGACGATGACCGACCGCGGCACCGCGCGGATCGGCACGGCCACCAACGACGCCCGGAGCACGTCTCGGATCGCGTTCCCGCGAGCGAGTGGCTGGTGCACGTGTTGGGGATGCCAGAGGCGGAGTTCCGGCGGCTGCGCGACGACGACCTCTCGGCGGCGATACACGCGGCCACCGCGGGCGGAGATCCGGGGACCGACGTGTCCACGGGCTCGACGGGCCTCGTGGTGGTGAACAGGCGGACGAGCGAAGAGTTCTGCGCGGGCCGCGTGATGACGGCGCCGCTGAGCACGTTCACGTCGCTGCTCACTCCACCGTCCAGCGGCATGTTCGCGCGGCTGCAGGTGATCGTGCCCTCCCACGGCAGCGACGGGCTGTCGACTGCCGCATTGTTGGCAAATCCGCCATGGCCGGACGCGCTATTCCAGGTGGAGACGGGTTTCAACGCGCTGCCGGTCGAGTGGGCGGATACCGCGGGCATGGCGACGAGCTCCGTCGCGTTTCCGCTCGACGCGGGCCGGGTCGACGGCCAGCCGCTGACGCAGTTGCTCCCCCGGTCGCGGACCGGAAAGGCCCTCATACCGCCGCACGTCGCGACGGCGGCGGCGACCGTCGTCCGCGCATACGCCGCGCACTACTCGGCGATCACGCCGACGGCGCCGCCCTCCGCGTGGCGGCAGAGCGGGAAGAACCAGATCTGCATGCTGGCGAGCGACGTGTTCCAGCATCACCTGCAAGTGGTGGATGGGGCGGTGCTCGTCAAACCCGGCGACACGGGGTTTCCGCGGTCGGCCGCCGAGCGCGACAACCTTGCGCAGCTGTACCAGGCGGTGTGGCAGCAGGGATGCCAGGTGACGTTCTCCGGCATCGCCGGCCAGGGCGGGTCGCTCGAGCTCGCGCCGTCCGGACGGTTCGTCGATCTCGTGTTCGGGGCAGCCGTGGGCGAGGCGTACAACAGACGCGACCTCGACGCGCGGCCGGCCGACGACCTCGTGGCGTTCTTCCTCGAGGTCGCGTATGCCGCCGCATACGCGGTGGCGATGCACCTCAGGCACGAGACGCTCGTGCTGACGCTCCTTGGGTCCTCGCCGGCGCAGGCCCTGTACGCGATCCAACACGCCCACATGAAGTACACGTCGAGTTGCGTGTGCAGCATTCGGCGGGTGGTCATCTCGTTCGACTCGCAACGGCCGGCGCCGGCCGAGCTGGATAGCTGGCTTTCGGCGATGGCGAGCCAGGGAATCGGATTCTCAAAGTGCGAGGCATCCGACACCGCCACCATCACCCCGGTGTTCGAGGTCGGGCCGCATCTCGCGCCGCTCGGCGATGCGGGATGCATAGTGGGCGACTCGTCGTCGTCGTCATCGTCGGCGCAGACATCCATCCGCGGATCGACGGTGTGACACTCGACCACAAAAAAAGGAGGAAAAAAGATGTACCTTCCCTTTTTCACCCCCTCCCCATCAGTGTGTGAGCGCGACCGAGTACGACGCGACGCCGCACATGTTGCCAGCGTTGCGCGCGATCTGCACAAAACCGGACAGCCCCCAGTCCGTGCCCCAGCTGTTCCTGGCGATCCAGTAGTCGCGGGTGTAGCCGACGAGCAGGATGGCATGGTTGAGCCTACGATTCCCGCAGCGGGAATCGTATATCACGCCGCTGCGGAAGTTGCGGAACACCGCGGACGACGCGTCGATCGCGATCGACACCGGTCCGCGCTCCGCGAGCGCGCGCGCGAGCGCGTTCTCGTCGCCGCGGGGGAGCGTGGCAAAGCCCACAAACTTGGCCGCGACGGCGGTCCGATTGTACGCGCACAAACCCTTGACGGCGGTGTACCGGTAGTCCTCGTCGCGCATGAGCCCGGCGCGCACCGCGTACGCCGCGGCGGCCACCGTGTCGCCGCCGTCGCAGCCGCATCCGCTCGTGCAATCGACGAGCTGCTGCATCGACAGCGGCGCGATGACCGGGTCCGCGTCGTCCGGACGCTGGCCAAAGTACGCGTTCACGCTCTCGCACATGCCGCCGACCGAGAATGCCCAGCAGCTGCCGCAGTTCGCCTGGTCGAGCGCGGGTCCGACCGCCCCGAGCCGGCGATAGTCGACGCTCGGCGGGATCTCGGTGACCGTCCGCGATCGCGGCATGGCCTGGATGCCGGCGCGCCGAAACTCGTCGGCGTCGTATGAGACGCGCAACCCGAGCACCTGCCGCTCAAACTCGTCCGCCGTGAGGTCAGAGTACGCGTTCGGCGCGAACTTGGCCGTGTTGGTCGGCTCGTCGTTCATGCGCTTGATCTCCGCGATGTTTGCGTGGAACACGTCCCGTCGGCGCGCGTCGTCCGACCGCGTCTTGTACTCCTTCCGGTACTTGAGCTTCCAGGCGCCCCAGTCGTCGGCCTCGTCGATGGCTTGCGCCACGACCGCCAGCGCGATGATGCACCACAAAACACGATTTAACATGTTGAAATGTATTGAGGGGGGTCTTTCGAGGTGTGCTTCCGGTGGAGATGCATGTGTGCGATTGTTTGGTTTTTTTCGGTGGGGTGCGTCATTTGAGGTGCAGGTCGAGCGTGAACGACCCGTCGACGACGTGGCCCGTCCACAGGACGACGTTCCGGCTCGAGAGCCTGACGACGACGCCGACGGTCGCATTGCGCGCGGCGACGCGCAGCGTGGCGTTGGCGAACGTGGCGATGTGCGTCACCCACGCGCTCGCGCACGTCGCGTCGAGCGCGGTGTCGGTCGCGGTCGTCAGCTGGCCCACGCACGGGCCGGCGATCACCGCGGTCGCCCCGGACTGCTCGGGGTCCAGCACCAGCGAGTCGCACGTCGCACCGACCCCGGTCGTGGGGGCGATCTCGAACGAGTCGAACAGGAGGCGGTAGTTCCCGCTGCCGTCGAACGGCGGCAGCGGCGCGCTCCCCCACACCCCGACGTGACGCGCCGCGGCGTCGATCGACACGTGCGCGGCGTCGATCGCCGCGTCGAGCGTCCACCCCGGCGCGCCAGACAGCCCGGCCGCGACGCGTGGGCCAAACGCGACGGCCGTCGGCAACACGGTCGCCGGCCGCACGTCGACGGACACCGTGGTCTGGCTGAGCGCCTTGAGCGCGATCGTGCCGGCCGGGTCCGACACCGCGCCGACGATCTGCCCGCGCGTGGCGGTCCACGCCCCGGCGCGCACGGCGCTGTCTGGCGCGTCCATGAAGATCGCCGAACACGCGGAATCGTCCGATTGCTCCATGAACACCCCGACCGGGTTGCCGAGCGCGCCGGGCGGGGCCGTGGCGGTGGCGATGTTCAGCTCGGTCGTCTTCGTCACGCTGAACGGGGAGGGGATGCGCAGCGTCGGCCGGACGACCGCGATCCACCCGCTCGCGTTGAACGCCGCGGTGGGCGCGAACACGTGGCCGAACATGTCCGCCGTGACGCGCACCGCCGCGATGCGCCACGTCTGCGCGACGAACGACACGGTGCACGCCAGCTCCTGCGCCGCGGCGGGCGAGAAGCACGCGAGCTCTGCCGTCGCGCCGCCGTACGACCGGCTCGACGCGCGCACGCCGAACGACTGGTCGGTGCATCCCGCCGTCGTGTCGTACGCCACGCCGAGCGCAAAGTCGGGCGACCCCGAGTAGCTGACGAGCGTGCGCCACTGCGAGCTCCGCCCGCGCACCGCGACGGCGGAGCCGGTGATGCGGAACAGCCCGTTCGCGGACGTCACCGTCGCGCGGTTGAGGTCGGCCGTGATGAAGCACGCGATCCTGCGCATCGCGGACATGACGCCCACGATGATCCGCAGCATCCGCGACGCCAGCCGCACGTCGCGCGGTCCGTTGCGGAGCATCGTCCTGGCCGCGGCGGCCCAGTCGAACGTCCACGACGCGTTGTCGGTTTCCGCCTCGCCGAGCACCGCGTGCAGCGCTTGTGCAATGTCGCCATCGTCCGATCCCGAGGTCGGCGACGGCGGGGGTGCGATCGTCGCCGTGAGCGGGGCCACGCACGCACCCCGATGGACGTCGCCGCCGGTGATGTCCAGCGAGTAGATGAGCACGCCGCCGGTCACGGCACCAAACGCCCACGATATGACCGACGACGGGGCGATGGACACCGTGACCGTCTCGGCGACGACGCACGACCCGCTTATCGTGTACATGACGGTGGTCGCGGTCGCGCTGTTGAACCCCCCGATGCTGATGTCGCCGATGATCGCGCTCGGCAGCACCCGCGCGACGATCGACCGCATGACGCCCGGCTGCAGCGCGATGATCACGAGCACGGGCACGATGATCATCAGCACCGCGACCAGCGACGTCACGAACACGCACACGTGCACGCAGCATCTACCCTTTCGCAGCCGTCTGCGTGCGGATGGACGCGGCCGGGTTTCGTCTTCGTCTGCCTGTCGCAGCGGTTGGCTGGCGTCATCCTCGGGGTCGCTTCGCTGGGCCGTCGGTGGTCTGGCCGCCAGCACGGCGGTGGCGCGCCGCTGAATATCGGCCATCACGTGCGTGGCGCTCGCGATCGCTGCGTGTGCTTCGTCCTGCGTCATATATTTTTTTTCACTCTGACTGCACAGTCTCGAAAAACAGAACCGGGCGCGTTTTATTGTCTCGTTTCCCCCCCACCCACCATCAACACTCTGCTATCGTGACGGACAATTTGACCGTCTGGTCCACCACCTTTGGTCCACCGAGCGTGCCATAACCGATGGATGCGATGTACGTGTACTCTGTCGGTTTGAGCGGCCATGCCCGTGCGACCGTCCTTGTTCGCACCGTCCGGGCGGTGGCGTTGGCGACGATCGAACCGCTCGCGACGGTGTCCATCGTGTCGCGCGTCTGCCCCCACTTCACGTCGTACTGCTCGCCGTGGATGGTGGATATCTCGGGACCGAGGTCGAGGCAGGCCACCCCAGACGCCACCGGGGACCCGACCGGCGTGCGCACCTCCGCGAGGACCCGCGTCGGCACGAAATCGGGCGGGAGACTGCCGCCGAACGTGTAGTTGCCGCTGGTCGAGTTCGTGATGTTGAGCTCGATGTCCACGCCCCGCGCGTCGACCGCCGCCACCCGCGGAAAACCGCCCACCGTCCACGTGTCGCGGATGTTGAGCGTCCCTTCCACGATCCTGCGCACCGGGATGGGCCGGGCCGCGGTGACGGCGACGGTGAATCGCTTCTCCGCGACGCGGTCGCGGCACGCGACAAAGTTGGACGTGCGCGGCGCCGCGTCGAGCGCCCACGCGGTCTCGTAGTCCGCGCGATGCACGACCGCGCCAAACGACAGCGACACCGTGTGCGCGTAACAGAACGAGACGTTGACCGGTTTCTGGCCCCCGTGCACGCACGACCGCGTGCCATGCGTGCGCGCCGGCGTGTACCTGTACACGATGCTGTTCTCTGGCTTGAGCGGCGGGGGTAGCTCGACCGTCGCGTTGGTGATGTTATCCCACGCATAGTGCGGCGTGTACGACGTGATGATGACCGCGTACATGTTGTAGTCGTCTCCTATGGACCAGTCGATGCAGTGCATCGCATCCGTCGAGATGTTCACGCTGAACACCGTGCGGGCCGTGATGTTATCGTACGTCTCGAGCGCGGTGGCATTGCCGAACACCGCGTCCGCGCGGTACGCGGCATCTTCCGCGTTGTATCCGTACCCGACGCCGTCCGCGCAGGTCACCGCGAGATACTTCACGGCGACGCCGATCGACGACGCGGCCGAAGTGCTGCCACCCCGCCAGTACGGTAGGGGATTGCTCGCAGGGCAACTCGACTCGTGCGCGGTCACGACCGCCGCAAAGGCGAGCACTATTAGTCGGATGGCGAACATCGCTTTTTTTCCCCGTGTGCACGCACTCCAACAACACGGAGCACCATCTTCGCGGCGGGCTTTTTCCGACCTCTGGACGACCGGACAGACGGAGGCACGCTGGGGCCTCTCCCAATTGGTTGGCATCCGCACCCGCCGTCGGATGTGTGCCTCGCTCCCGCAATTTCCGTCCGGCGATGTCCGACTATTTGCGCGGGGCACTTTAAAAAAATGGAAGCGGCGTCGTCCAATTTGTCGGATTTAAAAAAAAGTACAGACGACGGACAATGATCGACATAAGCGGGATCGATAAGGTGACGCTGCTCGAGGCCCTGTGGCATAGGTCGAGCACCCCAGCGTCCGTGATGGCATGCGGGGTGGTTGGCGATTTCGATCGCAACCTCGCGCGGCGTGCGGTGTTGGGTCCGATCGACTATTTCGGTCTTCACCCCATAAAGGCCGACATCAGCGGCGTCCGCGCGGATCCCCGCGGGTTCGACGACGAGACCCACCACGGCGCGTTTGCGCGCGTGGTGGCCGTGCTCCGCGGCGCACCCCCGCTGCCGGATTCTCAGCTACATTGTCCGCGTAGTAAAACCAGCTATTTCGTCCCGAATCGTGTCATGGCATGCCCGGGTCGCCCAGAGACGATGGGATGCGAACATTGCCCGTTCATGCTCGCATCGCACAAGTGAAAAAAAAATATGATGGGTTTTTAATTTGGGGGGCGTGTAAGATACCACCCAACCAGCTTTTCATTGGCAGACACGACCAGGTAGAGTTGCTCGTCGCCTATCGTCCACCGCGAGATGACGGTGGCCGACTGTGCGTCGTCGCGCTCGCACACGCGGTGCACGTCGGGGTTGGTGCCGGCGATGGTTGCCATGATGCCGGCGACGGTTGTCGGCGGGGTGGCGCGCGGCTCGTCGCGCGTGGCCATGTAGCGGGTGAGCACCATCTCAAACTGCCGAAATTCGTGCGTGCCCTCCACCGCCACGCGCGTCGCGTGGGGCACGTGGTCCGACCAGTGCACCCTCGCACCGATCACAGCCTCGCGGTCGCCGGCGAGGTCGTCAAAGTTGGCGCACGTCGCCGCAGTCTGGCTGGCCGACCACGGCAGCGGCTGTGCTTCGGCCTCCTCGATGAGCGTTTCTTCCAGCGTCACGCCGCGCCCCTCGTCCGTGGTGCGCGGATCGTGCCCGGCGTCCCGCTGCCGTTCGTCGTCGCCGTCGTCCGAGTGTCCGCGACCGCGCTTTTTTCCAGACATTTTTGTCAGTTCCGGAGGTGCGGTTGTCGAATTGGATCCAATGCAAAAACCGAAGCGATGAAACGGGCAAACGAGGGCGAATCGAGCGGCGCACCGGCGGCCACGCACCCGTGCCTAGGCGACGTTCTCAAGTTTTTGGCCCTGATGCGCGGGGAGGCCGGGTCGCCGGAACCCGCGCGCACCGAGCGGCGCACTCCGGAAGCGCACGTTGCAGAGTGCGCCGCGACGATGCGCCGCGAGACCGCCAGGTCGCCGGTGCCCGAGTTTTCCGCCGACCAGGCTGCCGTGTTCGACGTCGCCGTCAACCGGCGCGCGTCGGTGTTCATCGCCGGCGCGGCTGGCACGGGGAAGACGTTCTGCATGCTGCGCATCCACAGGCAGCTGGCCGCGATGTTCGGGTCGGCCATCGTCCTCGCATCGAGCACGGGTAAGTCGGCCGTCGCCATCGGCGGCCGCACGCTGCACGGCTTTGCGGGCATCGGGCTCGGACGCGAATCCGCCGAGCAGCTCGCGGCGAGGGTGCGCAAGAGCGCCGCGGCGTACAAACGCTGGCGCAGCACCGACACGCTCATCATCGACGAGATATCGATGATCAGCGGGGCGCTGTTCACCAAGCTGGACACGATCGCGAGGACCGTCCGCGGCCGCCCGTCCGAACCCTTCGGCGGCATGCAGATCGTCGCCTGCGGCGACTTCTTCCAGCTCGAGCCCGTCGAAGTTGCCGCGGAAGGCCAATGCTTCGACTCGCCCGCGTGGAGGACGACGTTTGGCGACAACGCGTTCATGCTCACGGTGCCGCATCGGCAGGCGGGCGACGCGCCGTTTCTCCGCCTGCTCGACGAGCTTCGCGACGGGGCACTGTCCCCAGAATCGTCCGCGCTGCTCGGGACCCGCGTCGGCGCGACGATCGCCGGCGGGGCCCCGTGGCTCGTCGCGAGACGCGACCGGGCCGCGAAGATCAACATGGACGAATTCGCCAAGCTCGGCGGCGGGACGCTCGTGTACGACGCGGCGCGCAGGCCGGGGTCGGACGCCCGCGCGATCGACGACATGCTGCGCCAGGGCGTGGCGGACGAGCGGCTCACGCTCCGCGTCGGAGCGCGCGTGATGCTGACCGCCAACCTCGACCTCGCGAAAGGTCTGTGCAACGGAGCCATGGGCACCGTGATAGACTTTGTCGCGCCGCCGTCCACCATCGACACGCACGTCCCGGGAAAGACGGTGCACCTCCCGGTCGTGCGGTTTGACGGTGGCGTGGTCTCGGAGATCGATCGGCACGTGTGGGAGCACGTCGACGGCGCCGGCAGGGGCGACGCGTGGCTCGTCCAGATGCCGCTCATCCTCGGCTGGGCCATAACGATACACAAGGCGCAGGGCATGACGCTCGACGCGGCGAACGTCGAGATTGGCGGGTGCTTTGCGGGTGGCCACGTGTACGTCGCGCTGAGCCGCACGCGCACGATCGCCGGACTGCGCATCGACGCGGTGCCGGATCCGCGCCGTTACGCACCAAATCCCGCAGTCGCCGAATTCTATCGCACGTCCGTGCGCAGGTGCATCGCGTGAGCCGGGTGATGGAAAAAACGGCGCATAGGAGTGAGGCCCCCCAGACATCTGAAACCCCCCGTGCAAAACACACCACAACACGCGCAGAAGGAAAAAAAATCCGCTTCGATGTCATGCCTGACCCAGTTCATTGCAGACAATGAGCGCGGCCTGCCAGAGGTTGGCGGTACCGTACTGTCGCGAGTCGATTTGCTGGCGCTGTTTGTGTTGTTGGATCGTCTCGGCCCGGCGCCCGCCGCGCCGCGCCAGGCGCCCGCGGGAGAGCGGTACGAGTGCGCGTACTGCGGCCGGGAGCAGACGCACGCGGCCGTGATGTCCCTGTTCCTGCCGGGGGTCCGGCTGTGCGAAGCGTGTCACGCGCTGGAGGCCGGCAAGGCGCCGAGGATCCGACAGCCGACGGTCGGCCACTCCACGCGCGGCCCCCCAAAGGGCGTGGAACACGAGGACGAGCCGGCGTACGTCCGTCCGGCTCGGTGGATCGCGCCGAACCAACACGGACTGTTCGCGACGCGGCGCATCCGCGCGGGCGAGATAGTGGCGTGGTACGGCGGCACCGACGGGCACGTGAATCGCATCCAGCCAGCGCGCATCGAGGCGGTGCGCAGCGACTACATCCTGGCGTACCCCGCATACGACCGCGGAGACGACCGCGGACAGGCGTACGAGGTCGGCAACGTGGACGCGGATATTGACAGAATCCGGGACGCGTTGATGGAACCCCCGCCGACGCCGGCCGACTACCACATCGGCCACTTTGCGAACTGCGTCGCGAGTGCGGACGATGCGCATCTGAACGTCGACCTGTCCGTGCGGTGGCTGGATCGGCACTACCGCGGATGCATCATCGCGCGTTACGACATCGATGCGGGGAGCGAGCTGCTCACATACTACGGGAACGCATTCGGTCCGATGGAGTTCAAGAGCCCCCCGGGCTACTATCCGACGTACGCGGAAGAGGAAGCCGAGTCCCAACCGTCGTTCGAGCGGGAAGACGACTGGATCCCGCGGGGCCGCAAACAGACCGCGGCCGCGTGCGCCACGTGCCGGGTCACCCGCCAGACGGACGAGCCCATATTCGACCCGGACGTTGGCACCTACGTGATGCAGGCCGAGGCGCTGGACGAGGTGGCCGAGATGATCGCTCGTCAAATCGCGGAACGGCACCGCGCGAACGCCGATGCGCCGCGCGTCGTCGCGATCGTCGGCGCGGGTCTGTCGACCGACGCGGGTATTGGGGGCTACAGCGGGTTCGGGGCGGCCCCCGCCCCAGCCGCGGCGCCGCCGGGGTCCGCCACGTACCAGGCCGTGACCGTGCACGGCGAACCCGGTCCGGGACACTATGCACTCGCGCGGCTTGTCAAGATGGGGTTCGTCGACGTGGTCGTATCACAGAATGTGGACGGATTCGAACACGCCGCGATGGTCCAACGGGGGGTCGAGGACCGCCTGATCCGCCCCCACGTGCCAAAGGGTGCACCACCCGGCGTCGGGGTCGCGTTCGGTGCCCCGCTGGACCCCGATGTCGTGGCGCGGATCGAGCAGGTTCTCGCGTCCGCGTCGCTGGTGCTCGTGCTGGGAGCGAGTCTCAACGTGGATCCGGTGGCCGGCGCGGTTGCCAGGACGCGCGACGCGCTCAAGAAGGTGCGCGATTCCGTGGCGCTCGTCGAGCCGGGCAAGCGAGCGCGTGCACGGTCCAACCCCAGCTCCATGCCCCGTGGTCTGTCCGTCGCGATGCTCGGACCCGGCACACCGCTGATATGGCAGGTCGATCTCGCTGGAATGGCCCGCACTCTGCGGCACTCGGACATCGCGATGCTGGTGCGAAGCACGGTGACCACGTTCCTGCAGACGCTGCTGCAACACGCCCTCGTCGTGGCGCAAGGTGCCATCTGAATAATTCGTCCACACGCCAAGAAAACACACACTTTCCGGTGAAAAAAATGGTGTTCATCTGCACTGCGTGCAAACGTCCGGTGGGAGGTCTGGTCGTGACGCGCGATGTCGGACAACCCGAGATGCGCACGTACGAGTGTTCGTGCGAACGCTGCAGGTTGGTCTGGCGCTGGAGGACCGGCCGCGAGGAGGACCACGTGGCCATCATGCTGACCGCCGACAACGCACTGTGGGAGGATTTTCCGCCCGCACAATGTATCCGCATCGGCGTCGGGTCCGGCCTCGCGGGCGCCACGATGTCCACTTCACACGCTATCGCAAAATGGTGGTAATAGAAAATTAATCCATCTTATGATGACCGGACGTGGTTGCAGTGGCGCTTATGGCGGGTGTGTCCAACGTGGGTTGTGCGTACCTGTCGCGTATCATGTGGATGTACGCGGAGATGTGGGGATATGCTTGCCCGTGATTCTGTGTTGGGATGGCGCCAGTGCGCACTTGTTCCGAGATTGCGCCGAGCACGAACGCGAGGTGTTCGTGGCCGTTCATCCTCGCCACTCCCGCCAAGGTGTCGCCGTCGCCGGAGTCGTTGCCACCGAGTTCGTACGGGCACGAAAATCCCCGCGTTAGATAGGGCTTCAACAGGGTCAGAACCAAGCCTTCATAACCATAACGACACGCGACGTGGAGCCGACTTTCCATTTGTTTTTTTAGCTGTCCTCAATTGGGTGTTCATCTTCATCGGCCCGCTTCAGCGGCGTGGCCGTGCGAAGCGGCGACACCGTGCGCGGTGCGGTGGTTGGGGACCGCACCAGCGCCATGGCCTCGGGCCAGTACGTCGGCGCGAACAACTGCCGGATTTCGGACGGCGACAGATACTTGCACGCGTCCGGCGCCGCGCGCAGCGCGTCGAGACGTGCACCGTCGGTGGGCAGCGATCGCAGTGCACGTATCATGGACGCCGCGTCAGTTTGCCGCGGGGGTACCATGGTCGCTGACCAGAATTCCGAGCGTGTGCTGACCCAGTCCGGCTGTGGGGACAGAGTCTCGTCCCGGGACGGTGTTTTATCGGACATCTCAGTTTTCGGTGCGTGTGGATTCTGGTGCAAATAATACACGAATTGGAAAAGCCCGAGACTTTTTTTTTCTGCCCGGCGAGTGGCCCGCCCGTTCGCGTGATGCCAAAAACCCTCCTGCCGCGCAATGCGACCATTACACGCGACACGGGTGATGAAGATGACTAGAAAAACTCGCACCATGTGCACTGCACTGCCGCATGGATTTTTGCAACGAACGACACGGCCGCGACTTCTCTGAAAATGACGACGTCGCCACCAGGATCATTGATCCCCGCCTCCATGCCCGGCGCAGAGTTGCAATGGGGCATCGGAAATGTGTGGAGCACGCACATGGGCACGTTCGCGGTGTCGCGCGAGCGGGTGTACGGGTACGCGGTAGTCGCGGCGGTGGGAATCCCCGGGGTCGTGCTGTTGCCGCCGGATGCATATCACTTTGGCGTGTATTCGACAAAAATGGGCGCAGAAGCCGAAGCAAAGCGCAGGTGCACCGAACAGCGCACCAGGGGCAGGGGAAAAATCACGCCCGATGTGATCCGGAACGTCGCCGAACCGCACAGACCCGCCCCGTACGTACAAGGATTTGTTCTGAGGGGCGAGTCTCCGCTATGGGAGTGCGTCTTATGCACCGAAACGAGGGTGAGCGCCGGCCAGCCCTTGCTGTGCCACAACTGTCTCGGGTGTTGCACGATGCATCCGGCAAACGTGGGGGGCGCGGAGAATCGACTGCGCGCGGAATTGCTGCGACGCAACACCAAAGCAATCGACGGCGGGTCAGCGGCGTGGGCAGTCGTGGCCCGGTCCATGGAAATCTCGCGGAAGTTCGAGGATCTGCGCGTGAAGATGGATTGGCTGGGTCGGCTCGGTCGCTGGCAACACGCGATGCACACCGACGCCGTCGTCCAGTGTAGACGCTGGTTCTTTTCGCAGGCACAGCAGATGATGTTCGGGCTTCAGACCCAGGTCTCCGCGACGGACGCGGTGTGCGATTCGGTGCGTTCGGAACCCAGATTCCCGCGCGAGACCGATCCGTTTCCCGGGCAGCCTGACGATAAGGCGATATTGGGAAACGTGTTCCGCGGCACGGCGAGGTCTCTGGTGACACTGATCAACGTGCAGATCGCGGAATTTGACCGCATCGAGAATGACGGAACAAACTATCCGATCCTGCTCCTCGCGCAGCTGTGTGCATGGCAACCGGCGCTGCGGGCCATTTCCGAGCTGACCGCGCAGCTTGCCGCGCAGCTCTGACGCGAACAAAAATGCCATTGACCGACTCGCCGTGAAAGATATACCCACCACACGGACATCAGAGCGCGTGTGCAGAAGGGGAAAAAATTCTCAGCCACACACCCATCGGAACGTGAGCATGTCAACCTCTGTTGGTAGTTTGATCGTCCCCGCGACGGTGCCCGGTACGCAGTTTCAGTGGGGGATGGGCGATGCATGGCACGTGCTGGCGTACGTGCGCAACGTCCAGCCGCACGGAACGCAGTACGCGCAGGCGACCCGCGAACAGATGGACCGGAATGACATCTTCGGGTACGCGGTAGTTGCCGTGCCCGGTGGGACGGGCGGCACCGTCCTCGCATTGGGGGTGGACGCACATTTCGGCATCTACAGCCATTTGGTAGATGCCATAGACGAGGCGATCCGCAGGAAGGCCGAGCAGATCGCCGGCATCAAGTGTATCATGCCGGACGCAATGCGGGATGTGATTTTTGGCCAGCCTCTGGTGACCGGCGAGTCTCCCCGGTGGATTTGTGCCGCGTGTGGAGGCGAGACACGCGCCGACCGGCGCCCGGCGCTGTGCGCGTGGTGCCTCGGCTGGTTCGTGCAGTATCCGTTCGACGTCGCCGCGGATCTGCGGCTGCTGTTGCACTCGTTCGACGGTTTTGTCGTGTCCGAGCTGTACATGGTGTCGGGATGGAAGATCGTGACGGAGACCATCCTCCTATCGGATCTCCTGCTGCAGCTGGGCGGAATGGCGAGAGACATCGAGAATCGCTGGCGCTTGACCGGCGGTGGGTACGGCACCGCGGTCCTGGACCATTGCGCCCGTGTCATGCACACGCGCGCGGGAGTGTGCGCGCAGCTGCTCGCCCGGTGCCGGGGCGGAACTCCCCCGCTGGGGATACCGCAGCGCGTCGAGGCGCTCCCCGCGGCCGGCGGCGTCTTTCTGGGGGTGCCGGTCGACGAGGAACTCCGGGTCGAAAAGTTCGCGGAGGAAATCCGGCGCGTGGTCTCCGCGTTGCGCGCCGCGGAGATCAGCCTCGCCGAAGTCGAACAATTGCCGAGTTGTTTGCCCGGGCTCACCAGCCGTCTGTGCGCATGGCGGCCGGCCATGCGGGTCATCGCGCAGCAGATCGCGCGGGTCGGCGAGCTGTCCTGACCAGATCGAAATGATACTGGAGGCCAAATAACTGGGCATAGAAAAAAACCAAACGTCGCCGAAAAAAAAATGACCGTTGATCTCTTTACACACCCCGCCCCATTTTGCGGACGCGGCCCGACGCTGGACATACTGCCGGCATTATACGACCGCACGCTGATCGCGCTGCGCGAACGCATGGTGGATGGTGCAGTGCACACGTGGACGTGTGGTCACCTCGGCGATCCGCACCACGACATCTCGCGCCCGGCAAAGGATGCGCTCGACGTCGCAGCGCAGTACAACACGTCGACCGAACACCCCGGCGTGGTGCGCGACATCGAACTCAAACTCGTGAATGCGGTCTGCGGTGAGATATTCGGGTACGATCACGTGAAGTGCTGGGGATACGCGTGCACCGATAGGTCGGTCGGCAACCTGGTGGGGTTGTGGATCGCCCGCGATCGTGCACGAGCGACCGGCCGGCCGTCCGCGCGAGTCGTGTTCGCGTCCGCGGATGCGTGCCGCAGCGTGGCGCGCGCGTGCAGGATCCTCGACCTCGAGCTCCGCGCGGTGCCGGCGGACGGGCCGATGCGGACGCCGACCGCGGACGACCTGCGGGGCGCGGACGCGCTTGCCGTCGTCGCGACGATCGGCACGTCGTACACCGGCTCCGTCGACGACGTCGTTGGCATACGTCGGGTGGTGGCCGAGAGCGGGTTGCCGGTGTGGGTGCACGCGGACGCCGCGTACGGCGGCTACTTTGCGTACGTCGCGGGGTGCATCCCGTCGCTGCGCGACTGCGACTCGGCGGTAGTGGACGTGGGCCAGTGCGGTTACGGACCGCGCGGCGTCGCCGTGGTCGGCGTGCGCAACGGGGTCGACACGTGGCACGCGTGCGGAACGGACGCCGATCCGTGGATGCCCGTGATCGAGGACGACCGCGCGGGCGCGTCGATCATCGCGGCGTGGCACAGTCACGAACAGATCCGTGGCATGTACCCCACTCTCATGGCAAATCTGTTGCGCGGCGCGGACGCGCTGACGCGCGCGATCGTCGCGAAGGGCCACGTGATCGTGGGCCCGTGCGGATTGAGCGTCGTGCGGTTCGCGTTCAGGCCGGAGGAGCGCATGCCGTATTACGCGACGCGGTTCTGCGATTCCGCGAACACGCGCCACGGCGGGATCGCGCTCACCACGACGACCGTGGCTGGTCGCGTGCTGTTCCGCATCGTCGTGATGGACCCGTCGTTTCCGTCGTATGCGCAGAACGTCGCGGATTGGCTCGAGACAACGCGCGTGCACTATGATCGATCCATGAAGGTGTGATGACCTTCCCCCCCCCCAACTCTTTACAGAAATCACCCACCTTTGGTCCCATTCAGACCAAACCTCATGTCATTCGCGTGGTGGCGTTCGACGTGATTGTGCTCCATCGTTCCCAGGTCGTACCCGTCCGTGGGATGGCCAACGGCGACGACCGCTGCCATGTTTGTCCACGTTCCGCCATTGCCCATCGCGGTCCACAGCAGCGCGAGATCGACGAGCATCGCGGCCCTGGGTAACGGGGGCGAGCCGCCACCCGACGCGATCTCGGCCAGGTTGCGCACCGCACCCCAATGGCCGGCAGTGTCGTAGATGCGGAACCGGATGTTCGGCGTCGCTTTGCCCACGTACACCTGCACCGGGTTCAGCACGTCGGGTGCGTCCAGCACGTGCACGTATATGTAGTATATGCCCAAGTTTTCCTCCCTGGAACGACCGATCGTCGCCGTGGTATCGCGGAACTGCCCGATCGTCTGGCGAGGCACGGGTGCCGGAAACCCGGCGACGGCCGCGCCATCGCTGTCCTGGCCGTACGTCCACTGCGTGTAGTGCACGAGCGGTGCAGCGCCGCCGCTGCGGTGTTCGAGCCGCGCGCTGCAGGCGACGAGCGATGCGCGGTCGGGAACGGCGACCGGCGCAGCGCGCGCCCGCTCGACGATGAGCGACCACATGTGCTCCCGGCGCATGTCGTACGTCGGGGTGTTGGCCACCGTCGTCCACAGCATGTTCGTCCACGTCGGCATCGGCCTGCCGTCGGGCGTGGCCCATTCGATCGCGTCGGATGCGCGATGCAGCGCCTTCCAGACGTACTTTGGCATCCGCAGCCCGGCCACTATCGCGTCCTGCTGCAGGTCTGGGATGGACGGTGGCCTCGTCGCGACGATCTCGACCGCGAGCCGGAGAAGCTTGGCCGGCACGTCGCGGCCCATGGTCGTCCGCTCGGCGAGCGCGACGCTGACGAGAAACTCGCACACGACGGCGACGTCGGTCACGCTCTTGAACGACACGGTCGCGCGCACCCGGCGCTGCTCGATCAGGCGGCACAGACGCTCGATCTTGTCATGGTTGGCGGGGGCCGCAAACCAGACAGCGTCGGGCGTCGCCGTGCCCGCGGCAAGCCGTGCGATGAGTGCGTTCACAGTTTCTTCGATGGGTGGTAATTTTTCCATTTTATTTTGCGAGTTTCTCGTATTCAATGTGGATCCGATCGAACACGGTGCGAGTCTTCGTCGCGAGGTACAGCTGCTTCCACATCGCGCGGGTAGATTGGGCATCCGCGGGTCGGCGGCATCGGATGTGCAGCTGGCGCCCGGTGGCCACCATCGCGGCACCGGTCGCTGGTGGCACCATGTCGTCTAGAAGCGACGCGATCATGTCGGCGGTTAGTTCCATCGGGGCTTTCGCGATGAGCAGGTGGACTTCGCGCAGATTAGGGAACATCCGGTGGATGTAACAGTCGCGCAGGATGTGAATGGACCTGGCGTGCAACACCTCAACGTCCTCGACGACGTTGTGCGGCCACGGTTCCATCACGTGCACGGTCTGTGCGACGTGCTCAAACTTGGCACCCGGCCACCTCGCAGCGAATGCATGCACCGTGAAGGCGGCATTTGGCACGTATCCGTCGAGAACCAGCGTGGGCAGCGGGACCAGCGGCGGCAGCGTCGCGAGCGCACCCAGTCCACCGACGTCCACGTGCCACTTCCGCAGGTTTGGGCACAGACGTGCGATTTCCAACGCATTCGCGATTCCGGCGCAGTTGGGCACGTCGAGTTCCGTCAGCGTGGACGCGTGCAACCGCACGCCATCGACAATGTCGCACACGTCGAGCATTTCGGGCCATGATGTGGCATGCAGTGCGAGGCGCTCGAGCGAGCAGAACGCCTTCAGGAACGGACCGCCGCACGCCGGGTGGCACGTCAGCGTCAGATCGCGGACGTTCTTAAATGCGCCAGGGGTCAATGCTTCGGGCGCCGGGTTGCGTGTCGCGATCGTCAAGTTGACCGTGTGCAGCCCGGGGCACTTTGCCGCGATGACGGCGAGGTCGGCGCCGGCCGAGCCGGACGACGCGTCGACGGTCAGCAGCAGCTTGCGCAGCGCGGTCATGCGGCAGATGTGCGGGTGCCAGTCGCAGAACCTGAACTGCACGTGTGAGAACTCGCGGCACAGGCCAAGCCGGTCGCCGAACGCGCGCAGAAACTCGGCGCACTCGGCCTCGCTGAAGGTTCCCGTGCGCAGGCCGACGTCGACGTGCTCCCACACGGCCGGCGTCTCCGCGAGCGCGTGCATCCGCCGGCACGTGTCGGTGAACGCGTGCACGTTCGTCAGGGGGTCCGGATCGGCGGCCAGCAGCTCGATTATCCGCTCGATGAACGCGTCGGACATGTTGTCGAACGGCGGCACGATCGTAATGGACGGCGTCTTCGGACACTGCCGCGCTGGTTCATATGAAGATGGGGGGCGACCCGACATGTTTTATTTCCATGACGCCGGCATTCTCGCATCGACAACCCAGTGTTTGCGCGTTTTTTCGGTGTGTCGGGGGTGCGGATTCGTAATCCACGCGCAACTTGAACCAACCACCGGACATCACGGACCGGATCAGCAGCGGCCAGGATTCGTCAACTGCATTCGGCATCGTCCGTCTGCAGCGCACGCGCAGCAGATTCCCGACGAGCGTCACCGGGGTTGTCGTGGCCGACGGCGTAGTACCTTGCAGCAATGCCAAGGTCACGTCCAGCTCCGACTGTGATGGCCAGTCCAGGGACACGGCCCGCAGATCGGGAAACATTTTCGGAAACTGGGAGCAGTCGCGCACTGTGATTTTGTGAAGATGCAGGCGGACAACGTTGGGCATAATAGTGTTAGGCTCGGCCACCGCACAACCGATCACATGGCACTTGATTGCAACATTTGGGTGTCGCGCAGCGAATTCGCGTATCACGGTGCACTGTTCGCCGGACCATTTCCGTCGGCCGTTGGTTAACCACAGGGAACGCAGCGCCGGCCACTGGTCCGCGATGATCGAATGCACATTGTCGATCCGCGTGCACCATTTCCGCAGTTTCGGGCATGTACGGACGAACGCAGTTTCTAGCGCGTCGTAGTCCGCATCATCGCAGGGGCGCGCGGAAATTTCCACACGCCTTCGCGCTTTTCCGTCCTTTTATAATAAAATCCGGTCAATTGGAACCAAACGCGTTCATCAACATTCGGTCATGTCCAATTGCGACGGCTGTTATCAATTTCAGTGTTTCTCGTGTATGGGTGACCGTGCGGCTGGTAGCCGAAGCCTCGGGCCATTGGCTGAAATTGCGGGTTCTGCTAGTTTCGCCGGATTGATGCCGACCGCCGCGGTGACGATTGCCGACTAACCACGGGCGGGCGTTTGGAGAAAAATGGCACAATAAAAACCCGGTGTTTTTTTTTGTGGTGTTTGTCATTGTGCGTAATCGATGAACACTGTACGGATCCCAACGCCGTCCGTCACCGTGCGGCAGAGGCCGATCCACGACACCCTGTCAAATGGCACCTCCGATCGCTGACAGTGCACGCAGAGTTGCTGGCCGACGACGTCGAATGCGGCGCCGGTGGTTGGCGGTGCCATGCCGGCCAACAGCGCCGCGGTCAGCCGCAACACGTCATCGCCTTTGAGCTTGGCGACAGTGACGACGAGATGCCGCAGGTTTGGGAACGATTGGTGGATCCTTGCGGTTGCCTCCATTTGAATCCGTCCGACGTGAAGAACCACGACCTCATCGAGCGTGCCGCGCGGGGTCGCCAACAGCACGACGCGTGGGATGACGTGCACCCACGTGATCCCGGGCCACGCTTTGACCAGCCGACTGCTCGCATCGCGCATCTGCCGGGTCGGGTCCCCGTACAGAATTATCGTCAGCGCCTGCGGCGGCGGGGGAGCGACCGCAAGCTCTTCCATGTCTGCCATGTCCACGAGCCATGTCCGCATGTTGGGGCACGCCCGCACGATCCCCAGTTTCTGCGCGGCCGTGAACGCGGGGATGTCGAGTTCTCTGATCGCGGGCGCGTGGCCGCGCACCGCCGCGAGTATGGCGTCGGCCGTTTCCGCGTCCGCCGGCGCGCTCAGGTTGATCGCCAGACGCTCGGGGGCCTTGAATGCGCGAACGCACGCCGCGCAGACGGCGGGGTGGCACGACAGATTCACCTCGCGCGCATTGGCAAACACGGCAGGGGGCAACTCCACCGCGCCGATCGCGGTCACGTGTATGTCCAGCAATATGGTGTGCAGGTTCGGACACGCCCGCGCGATGGCGAGAAGATCGGCGCCGAGAGAGGTTGCCGCAAAGTCGATCGTCATGTGCAGCGTGCGGAGGTTGGCCATGCGGCACACGTGCGGCAGCCACATGCGGAACGAGTGCCGAACGTGCGAAAACTCGCGGCACGCGCGCAGCTTGTCGCCAAACTGCCCCGCGATCGCGTTGGTGCGCGCTTCGTCCCACTCAAAGTCGTTACACAGCGCGCCGACGTCGATGTTTGCCCACACGTCCGGGCTGGACGCCAATGCGTGCATGCGCTTGCACGTTTCGGCCAACCGGAACAGCGACGTGATGGTGGATGGGGTGGATGCCAGTATTCCCATGATCTGCACGATGGGCAAATCCGGCATGTCGTCGCTCACGTACGATACCGACGACTCGGCGTCGGTGGGCACAATCTTATGCCGTCCCCGCGCGCGACGCGTTCGTTCCGTCATCTTTTTCAATTCCGATGCTGCACCACAAACTCACATCTTCAACCCAGCGTTCGTGTTTTTTTTGGGCGAAGAGATCAACGTGGGTCATAGTCGAATTCTTCCCGGATAACTCGCCAATTGCTATAAATTGGCATTCGACGACTTTTTTTTTGCCGCGACACGAACGCATGACAACGAAGAAATTTGCCGGCGGTACGATTGGCGGCACCGCGCTCGCGAAGGTCGTCGCGCAGACGCTCGTCCGGCCCAGTCCAGAGTCTCCGGCGGGGGGGTTCTTTTCCGATAAGTACCTCATATACACGCTCGCTGAGTTGGGACGGCAACGACCCGCACGGATCCTCATTTGCGGCGGCGACCGTGACGACAGTCTCGTGATATCCACGGAAGTGGAGAATCGGTGGGAAGCGGTGAGAATCGGCAATGGAGTGGATTTCAAACAACACGCGCTGACTGTGGGTGATCACGTCTTCGTGACGCAATATCACACCGATTTCATGATGGAATATGACACGGCGACGTGGTCGTGTGAGGACACGCCGACCATGCCCATCAAACCCATAGATTGTGGCTCGCCCGGGCTCGTGGCAATCGGCACGCGCATTTATTCCATCGGGGGCGGCGCTGGCCGCACCCCGCTCGGCGCATGTTGGGTCTACGACACCGTTGCCCGCACGTGGACAGCGCTTGGCGCCGATAAACCAAGTCCGATGTTCGGATTTACTACTGCAGTCGTCGGACGCAGGATATTTACATTTGGTGGTCGTGCCCGAGGCACGGTGTTCGACACCGCCGAGGTCCTCGACACGGCGACCGGAAAGTGGACAAGGCTCGCGCCGATGCCGTTCAGACGTTGTGGTATGGCGGCCGCGGTTCATGGTCGCCAGATATGGTGTTTCGGTGGAAATGACGGCGACCATAATCTCGATGTCATCGTTGTGTGCGATGTGGACACGGGCACGTGGCATGCAACATCACACGTAATGGAGCGTCCAGCTACAGCCGAGGTGTGGTTGGGTGATGGGGAGTGTACCGTGACAGCGCTGTCCGTGGACGATGATATATGGGTCATCGCCGGTGGTAGTTGGGTGAAATTCAGTCCGCGCACGGGGGTCTGGAGCAGGAGGGGTGGTATCCCACAGTTTGGCTATGACCACCTTACCACCGACGCCGCGACTGTTATATGATGGAACCAACGAAAACACATGACCACAACCAGAACATCGGAAATTAATCTGCGCAATGCTTCATTGCGTCCATCAATCGTCACACTTTCGCTGATTGCAACAGAGCACGGACGATGGATTCGGCGCGTCCATCTATCGGGTCCGGCATCGCGAGCGCCCACCCCATGATCGAGACGGCGCCAAACACGTGCACGTAGCGGCAGGCGCGGATCACCAACGACGCGACAGCGCCCGCGGCACCGAGCATGTCGCACAGCATGCGCTCGGCGACAAAGAGCGCCGCGCAGAGCACCGCGAGCGGTAGACGTGCGCGCGCCGTGCGCGGCGACGCGGACAGGAACAGGCCGATCATGCCGGTGCCGACGTACCAGACGAGCGTGATCGCGTCGGCGAAGCGGTCGAACGCGATCATCTGCAGCCACGACATGCGTTCGACAGAGTCCGCGATGGCGCGGTTCGCCGCGGCGAGCTGCCGGTGCTGCTCGAGCAGCGCGGTCTGGCCGTCCGCGAGCTGCTGCGCGCGCGCCGCCGCGGCCTCGGTCGACGTGTGGATGCTGTCGAGCGACGACGACACGAGCCGCGCGTGCTCCACCGTCTTCGTCGTGAGCGTGTCGACCTTATCGCCGACCGCGCGGAACTGCTCGGACTGCACGCTCGCCAGGGCGTCGAGCGTCTCGCCCACGCGGCGCGTGCGCTCATCGGTGCGTGCGACGAGCTCGTTGATCGCGCCCGAGATGGCGTTCGTCGCCTCGACCGTGCCCCGCAGCGCGCCGATCGACGCGCTGACCAGGACGTCGCCCTGCAGCCTCATGCACGCGGCCTCGGCGACCGTGCAGATCTGCGTGAACACGCCAAAGTCCGCGTCGCGCATGCGTCCGGTGCACTCTTTCACCGGGACGTCCCAGCCGCAGTCGCGCAGCTTGCGCCCGGTGCTCTCGTAGTAGCACTGCATCATCGCGTACGAGTACCGCAGGAAATCGTCCCGCGTCGCCCTTGCGCACTGCGCGGGGAGCGCGGCCACCGCGGCCAGCGAGCACTCGTCCGCGATCATCTGCGCGTCGGGTCGGTTCTTCTTGAAATATTCGGACACCGCGATCGCGACCTCGGCGGGCGCGGCTTGCGGCGGGTCGTACATCTGCGCCGGCGGATCGATTGGCGCACCCGCGGACCACGGCCACCACGCGCCGCAGACAACAACGTACATTAAAATGGGCAATACAGTCGTCCGAATCATCGCCATATCTTTTATTGGTCCAATTGGTCATGGTGTGTATGCGTGGCTGGGTGGCGAGGGAGGTCAGAACGCAACCATCGCGCGTTCTCTTGCTGCATATGGCACCTTGGTTGAGGATGCCCATATTCCAGTTTCCGGATCGAAAGTTTGGACTGTGCAAATGTCACCTTGATAACCATTTCCAATGATCCAGATCATGCTGTCGATGACCATTGCCTCCGCTCTGAACATCGGTGATGGCATCCTGAACTTGGACGTGTTCCACTCGTTCTTGTCCGCGTCAAACACCTCGACCACGTCAAGGGTCATGCCACTTCCATCCCATCCACCAAAGCACCAGATTTGATGACCGATGACGGCGACTGCCATTCCATGACGAGCGGTGGGCATCGGCGAGAGTTTCGTCCACATGTTCGTCTCCGTGTCATGAACCTCAACTGTGGAACGAGCACAGCAGTTCAAACCACCGATCGCGAAGATGCGGGTTCCGATGACCGCAACTCCAAAACCGACCCTCGGAGTTGGCATCGGTGCAACGACGCCTGGTGCTGTCCACGTGTTCCCCGAAACTTTGTAAACTTCAACTGAATCTGTGTGATGGCCCTGGATATCCCATCCGCCGACGACGAAGATGCGATCACCGACGACTGCAACGCCTGGGTTAAACCTTCCGTTTGTCATCGATGGAATCACTTCCCACATGTTCTTTGAAATCGAAAACGCGGTGCATGTGTCCGTGTATCTACCAGGCATAAAACCGCCGAACACGAAGACACGACCGGCAGCGAACGCGATGCCATGATCACTACGTGGTTCAGGCAAGTTGGGAGCATCACGCCACTCGTTCGTTGAAATCGAGTATGTCGCGACACTGTTGATCACGCCGCGTTTACCCACGCCACCGCACACGAAGATCGTGTCGACCGTGTACGGCTTGATCGCAATCTCGTCGAACATGAGGAACAGCCAATGGTCCGCCGCGAGAAGATTCGCGGCGCTCTCTCTGCCGGTGCGCGCGAGTCCGGCGAGTCCGAGCGTGGCCACCGCCTTCTTCTGTGGACTCCACCCGACCGTGTTGGTCGATGTGAACACCTTCAATTCAGCCGTCATGTGATTTATTTATTTTTGGTTCCAATTGACGGACACGATATTTTCGGTGTTGAGGGATGTGCGTCAGAACGCGGTCACCGCGTGTTCAGTGCGCGGAATGCGCATGGGGGGTGCGGTGGTCCACGTTCCAGTCTCTGGAACGAAGATTTCAACCAGATTGATCGGTTTATCATGTGAATAACCACCGATGATCCAGATCATTCCATCAATGACCACTGCCTTCGCTCCATACCTCGGTGTTGTCATCTTGAACTTGGACGTGGTCCACTCGTTCTTGTCCACGTCAAACACCTCGATCACGTCAAGGTTCATGTGACCATCGTTTCCACCAAAGCACCAGATTTGATGACCGATGACGGCGACTGCCATTCCTCTGCGAGCGGTGGGCATCGGCGAGAGTTTCGTCCACGTGTTCGTCTCCGTGTCATGAACCTCAACACAGGTCAGATGCCCGTGTTTCCCGAAACCACCGATCGTGAAGATGCGGGTTCCGATGACCGCAACTCCAAAGTTGAACCTCGGAGTTGGCATCGGTGCAACGACGCCTGGTGCTGTCCATGTGTTCCCCGAAACTTTGTAAACTTCAACTGTATCGAGGATATTACAACTCTTGGTTCCACCGATGACGAAGATGCGATCACCGACGACTGCGATGCCTGGTTGACTCCTCTTGATTGACATCGGTGGAATTACTTCCCACTTGTTCCTTGAAATCGAAAACGTGATGCACGTGTTCGTGATACTACCAGGAATCCAACCACCGAGCACGAAGACACGACCATCAACGAACGCGATGCCATGATCGCAACGTGGTTCAGGCAAGTCAGGAGCATCATGCCACTCGTTCATCGAGATTGTGTATGTGGCAACAGTGTTGCGTACTTTGCCGTTACCAACCCCACCACACACGAAGAGCGTGTCGACCATGCGCGGCTTGACCGCGATCTCGTAGAACATGAGGAACAACCAATGGTCTCCCGCGAGAAGACCCGCGGGGCTCTCCTCGCCGATACGCGCGAGTCCGGCGAGTCCGAGCGTGGCCACCGCCTTCTTCAGCGGACTCCATCCGATCGTGTTGGACGACGTGAACACCTTCATTGCGGTCGTCATGTGATTTATTTATTTTTGGTGTCCAATTGATGGACATGATATTTTCGGTTGTTTCCAGTGTTGGGGATGTGCGTCAGAACGCGACCACCGCGTGACCAATGCGCTGATTGTGCATGGGGGGTGCGATGGTCCACGTTCCAGTCTCCGGATCGAAGATTTCAACCAGATCGAGCGTTTCACCGCATGAAGAACCACCGATGATCCAGATCATTCCATCAATGACCACTGCCTTCGCTCCGTGCCTCGGTGATGCCATCTTGAATTTGGACGTGGTCCACTCGTTCTTGTCCACGTCAAACACAACGATCACGTCATGGTTCCTGCCACCGAATCCACCAAAGCACCAGATTTGATGATCGATGACGGCGATTGCCATTCCACGACGAGCGATGGGCATCGGCGAGAGTTTCGTCCACGTGTTCGTCTCCGTGTCATGAACATCAACTGTGGAAAGAACATCACCGTCCCATCCACCGATTGTGAAGATGCGGGTTCCGATGACCGCAACTCCAAAATCGAACCTCCGAGTTGGCATCGGCGCAACGACGCCTGGTGTTGTCCACGTGTTCTCCGAAACTTTGTAAACTTCGATCGAATCAGTGAACCCGCCGATGACGAAGATGCGATCACCGACGACTGCAACGCCTGGTTGATTTCTCGCGATTGACAACGGTGGAATCACTTCCCACATGTTCCCGTAAATCGAAAACGTGATGCATGTGTTCGTCCGTCCGCCACAAATCCAACCGCCGAACACGAAGACGCGGCCATCAGCGAATGCGATGCCATGGTCGTACCGCGGTCCAGGTAAGTCGGGAACATCATGCCACTCGCCCGTCGAGATTGTGTATGTGGCGACATTGCGCTCTTCGCTGTTACCAACCCCACCGCACACGAAAATCGTGTCGACCCTGTACGGCTTGACCGCGATCTCGTAGAACATGAGGAACAGCCAATGGTCTCCCGCGAGAAGACCCGCGGGGCTCTCCACACCGGTACGCGTGAGGCCCGCGCAACCAAATGCGACCAACGCGTTCTTCAGCGGACTCCATCTACTTTTATCGCCGTGGTTGAGTGCGTCCATATTCTCTTTTCTGTCAAACACCAATTGCGGCAAAAACAATTTTAAAAAAGATGACCGACCGGGAGGATACATTTGGACGCGATTGGCAGGAGGCGAGATTTCTAGAATTTTCGACCATCTTCCGGGAGCAATTCACCATGCCGTGGAAATGGTCCACGAAGGTGGTTCAATTTTGCTGGACTAAAAACACCGGGATCCTGGAACACTGGAGAGTCTTCGAGGAGGTCAGCGGGGAAACCCTGATCAAGGAGGTCGACGTGAAGTGGATGGAAGATCGCGGCATCCCGTATGGCGCAGCCGCGACCGCGTTCATAGACATCGAACGCATGCGGACGAACTACGTTCCGACCAGGGGGTGGTTTTCGCGTTTTTTCGGGGTTTGACCCCTCCCCGACGCGATCTTCCACGGACGCCGCGGAATCGATGAATACAGCACCGACCAAAAGTGTCCGATTTTTCAAATTGACGGACAAGATATTTTTTTAAAAAATAACCGACAAAATATCTTTGGGCACCCAATTTCAAAAATAAAAAAAATAAGAAAACATGACCGCCACCGTCGACTCGTTCACACTCGTTCACAGCGAAGAACGGACATGCCCATCCGACTTGTGGGCTGCGTGGCGAACAGGGGGTTCGGAGGACCAAACCGCCGCGCTTTCGGCGTTCGCGCCGGATGCTGGTCACGCGTCGCGGTTCGCGGTGGCCGACATCGTGGGGCAGCACCGCTGCGGCATCGGCGCGGTCGTTTCCGCGTTTGGCGACCGCGCCCGCGCGTGCATCGCCGGCGAAGCGCTGGTGGAGCACTCCCGCTCGGCGAAGATGCTGGAGTGCCTGGTTTCATGCGGCAACTGCGATGCGATCGTTGGGCACATCGCGGAGATGCCATGCATCGGGGACGTCACCGACGAGATCCTGGTCAGGCTCCTGCGATTCCGTCCGACGGAAGACCTTACGCAGACGATCGTCGCCAAGTTTGGGTCCCGCGCGTTGCATCTCTGTTTCGAGGTTGGGCTCTCGTCGTGGAGGACGCTGTGCGAACGCGGCGTCTCGCCGGTCGCATGCGATTGTTGGGGCCACTGGCCGATCATCACGCTGATGTACAACATCGAGAACCACGTCGACGATCTCGGAGCACTCGCGCAGTATTGCCGGGCGCCGGGCACGGCGCTGCTGGCCAGCATCAGCGATGCGCTGTGCGACATTGCCGGCGGCGCGGGTGGGTGGATCCACGTGGCGACCGCGTGCGCATTGCTGCGGAACATGGGCATCACGCTCGACACGACCGCCGTGGTGCGCATGGCAAATGCCACCGGCGCGGACGACCGTGTCGTGGCGGCGATTGTGGACATCACGCCCGATGTCTGCCGCGAGAAGATCGCGAACACCCTCCGCGCGGCCGCCTCCCGCTCGATCGCACTGGCGATGCAAGTCATGACCCGCAAGCGCGCGCGGGAGGGAGACGACTCGCCGCTGTCCCGTAAGAGGAGCACTGATAATTGAAGGTGGGAGAAGGGGAAAAATCGTCTGTTGTTGTTCCCGGTTCACATATCCGCGTAGGACCCCGCGATGCGACTGCCCGTGGAGATGTTCAGATCGGCCGCGATGCGCTCCGCCTCCTCGCTTCCGGCCGCCGCGTCCAGACCGTCCGAGAGGACCGTCTCGAGCTCGATGAAGTTGCCGATCACGATGGGCTCCGTGGCGCCCATCTTCGTCACCACGTCGAGGTGGACGCGGGTGTGCTCGCGGATGAAGATGCGCCGCGCCTTGTTGATGATCGCGATCGGCTGGCCGCACTCCTCCAGGAACGCCTTGACGACCTCGTCGGGCGAACGGCCGTCGTACCGGACGATCCCGTACTCGCTCATCCGCGCCCCCGCGACGGTGGGGCGGCGATACCGGATGCGCATGGCGACCGCCTTCTCGTCGCTACCATCGTCGTCGATCATCTTGCCCGGCTCGGCCACGGGGACAGTGCGCTCGGTCCGCAGCTTGTCCCTGAGCTCGGGGTCCGCCGTCTTGACGTAGATGTCCTGCTGGATCACCATCCGCTGGAACTGCCCGAGCCGCGGGTCGCGGTGGTGGTACATCTCGGGAATGCGCGCCTTGATTTCGATATTCCGGAGAGTCATCGCTTTTTTCCGACACGCCGTTCCAATTCGACGCCGCGGAATATGGACACGCACGACGACCCCGAAAAGTTGCTCGACGCGGCAGAGGGCCTGATCCGCGAGACGTGGCGCCGGCTGCGCGTGATCGAGCGGACGGGCGTCCGCCGCGCGCAGGATGCGACGCGCGTGATCGGGCTGTTCGGCACGTTGCGCGACTACGCGCACGTCGCGATCGGCCACCTCGTGCGCTTCACGGAGCTGCGCCTCGCCGCGGCGGACGCTGCGCCGGAGCGTCAGGTGCGCCGCGCACGCTGCCTCTGCGTCGAGTGCAGCGCGTTGGTGTACTGGACGGCAGAGTACGCACGGCGCACGGCCACCGCGGACGTCGCCGAGCTGGAGTCGCCTGATATGGTGCTTCCCGAATCCCTCATGCAACTGCTGACGCTATACTCGCCACCGCTGCCGTGGCCGCCGCGCGAACTCGATCGTCCGTCCGAGACGCGGTGGGCGCGAACGGTCGTCGTGGCATGCGCCGCCGTAATCGTGGTGTGCGCGGGGGTGATAATTGGGAAAAAATGAACAACTTTTGTCCTAATAGCCCCGATTCAGCGTTGTGTGAATTTTTGTCCGGCAGATCGGGCAGTGGCCGGACGCCAAATCTAGGCACTCGGCACACACGCATCTGTGCTGGCAGGGCAAGAGCATTATGTATGCGGGCGATTCCTCGCAAAACCGACATTTGGACGTTGGCCCCGACCCGTTCACAATCCTGTTCCCCTCGACGTGCAACACGTTGAAGTAGACGTGGAAATCGAAGAGTTGTTCGTCGTCGGCCAGTTCTCTGGGATCCAGCTCGTGCAGTTCATCGTACGGACCGTCATCAAACACGCGGGGTTCGTGCAGGACCCGCAATTCGTCGAACCGCAGCGCGGTGCGCGCATTGACGACCACCTTGGCAAAGATCGCGGTGGTGTTCCGGCTTACCCAGAGATCGAGGTTGAGGACCCATTGACCAGTCAACATTAATATCGTCTGTATGTAGTGCGCCTCGCGGGTATTACACACGCGCAGTTCTTGACCCGTGCGAAATTCCACGATTTCGTCGTGTGCGATTTTATGGGCCATTCCAGCGATCCGCATCGTCATGCACTCGGTGTCGATGCCCGCCGTCGGACTCAAGATCGCGGCGAGGGTGGCTCCATTGCAGCGCCGCGGCACGATTGCGTCGAATCGGCCCCACGCAACCCCGCAGTGAATCGTCGCATTTTCGGTCATTTGTCGTCTATTATTCCCGTTTTTTTGTTCAGTGGCAAATTGGGGATGGTGCTGCCCGGATGAACCCGATGAACAGACCGGGTTTTCCCGCTAGCTGGTCACCCATGCACTCGACCTCGGTGCGATACGGATGATCGCGCAGCGCATCGGTCAGATAGAGCTTCTCGACGATGCGGATCGGACCCACGTCGCTGTCGCACACGTGTCCGATGTCCACCTCTGACCACCGGTCGTACTCGTCGTCGACGCGCGTCGTGCTGCACCACTCGCGTGTCAGCAGGCGTTCGTTGATGACAGCCCACTGATCGCGTGGAAATGACATGCGATCGGGCACGGTCGCGGGCGGTTCGCACCACTCGTGGTCGTCGCCGGGTGGTGGCCACGTTCGCATGAGCGATGAAAAATCCATGCCCATTTTTTTTACGTTCGGTGTTCACTTTGGTTCTGTGGTGGGTGTGACCAGCAACGGCGTCGTGTTCACGAAGATCGTTTTTTTGATGGGCCCGCCGCCGCCTGCCGCCCACAACCGTGCGGCCAGCACCGGCGCCGGGAATTCCTGTCCGCCCAGCGCGAACGTGACGGTGATCACCCCCGCGCAGACGGTGACGGGCGCCATCTCCGCGGGCGGCAGGCATGGAACGACGCCGTTTCGCCGGAACATGTGCGCCAGCGCATCACGCAGACCTGTCTCGGTCAGTCCCGTCCGAGACTCGGCGACCGGGATCCCATCGTGCGACACGCGACCGATGTATTTCATGACCGGGCACTCCCAGGCGGCAGCCGCATTCATGTTGCCGATGTACATCGTCCGGACCCGGGCCCAGAATTCCAACGGAACGTGCGAACGGTCCGTAAAGTACTCCCGCAGATCGTCGAAAACGGGGCACCACATCTCGAACGAGATCTTGGGCGGGAGCGCGACGCATGCATCGACCAGGCCGTAGTCGTGCGCGGGAACGGCGAGCGTCGCCACGGACGGAAATTTGGTCATCAATTCCGGAATGTTCGCGGGATCCACCGACTCGTACGCGATCGCGAGCCGTGCGACGCGCGGACATGCCGGTAAATCATCCCGTTCCAACAGTGGGACGAACACCGAAACACCGAGGCTCGTCAGCGTGCTGGCGTGCATGTTGAACCCCGCGATCGGCATCGCACTCGGGATGCCCCTCACGCCAATGTACAGATGAGTGAGCGGCGGGCACATGCGCAGCAGCGTATCGATCGTGGTGGGGCTGCCCGCCGTTATCTCCAGCTCCCGGAGCGCCGGGAATGCGACCGCCGTTCTCACGATCTGTCGGCGTCGGAGCCGGTCGGCGGACACCCGGTCCGCGGTGGCATCGACGGCGTCGGCGGCGAGGCAGATCGCGGGAAGCGTGTACCTCGCGGCCAGCGCCTCCACGTTCGACACAGGCGCGCTGGCGACGCGGTCGATCTGTGCGGCGAGCAGGCGTGCGTCGCCCAGCGCCGCGAACGGGTCCATGCCGCACAGAGCCATGGCGTGCACCGCCGTGTGGCCGGTGACGTCCATCAGCGCGCGGCATCCGGCGTGCAGCCCCGCGAGGATGCACAGGTCGCGCAGCACCGCCTCTCGATCCCCTCCGATCACGAGATGCGCGAGGCGCATGTCCGTCGCATCGTACACGCGCGCATGGTCGACGGGATCGAACGCCGTTTCGATGAATGCATTGGCGATGTTCGACGCCGTGTCGCCCGCACGCCGCGCCGCGGTCCGCATTTCGCGGATGGCTTGCTCGGCCGCGCCCACGGCCGCCATCGAGATCATGCGAAGCAGCGGATTGGGTTCGCGCAGCACCGATACGAGCACGGCGATCGCGGCCGCCGTTTCCATGTCCGGCCCGCCCCAGTACATGTGGCCCCCATCCACACCCCCAGTGCGCACCGCCGCACCGACAAGCGCGACGCGCGCACGTGTGATGACGCCGATCATGCGAATCGCGCGGGCGTCGATGAAATCGTCGTCGGCGGACAGCTCCAACCGTCGCAGCTGCGGCAGTGCCCCGACAATGGCCGCGAACGCGAACGCGTTGTCTTGCGGCGGGTGGTCGGGGTCGTGCACCACGTCCAGCGACAGCACTTCGAGGTGCGTCATGTTCGCGATCACCGGCACCCACGCGTCCCAGCTGTCGGTGCCGTGGATCGTCCGCGAGAACCGCTGACAGTACGACGCGGCGCCGCGGCGCTTCCGCAGTCCGTCGAGAAACCGTTTTGGCGGCGGGGCCCCGGAGCGGGCAAGCTGTCCGACGTCCACGTTTTGCCACACGGCCCGGTCGTTGGCGAGTGCGGATATGCGCCGTTCCAGATACTGCGTCGAGCGCATCAGCGCGACAATGTCCCGGTACGGGAGGAACCCGAGGATGGATTGCACGATCTCGTCCGGCAGGTTGTCAAACTCGGGGTTTGGCTCTTCGGGGAGGCGACGTTTCTTCATTCCCGCTCTTCGCGAATCATACGTATGCGCCGCGCAACTGCGTGCCGGGTTTTTTCACTCCCACCGAAGAGTGGACTGGGGGGGGGGAGAAGTTCAGTGTTCAGAGATCACCGACGCCGTCGCACATCGGAACCCCGCGCCTCCCCGCGCTGTACGCTTGCAGGACGCCGACGACCGTCGGCTTGGTGACGAACGGCCCGGCCAGCGCGGCCTGCGCCGCGGCGAGATTGTCCGCAACCGGGCTTGGGTCGGCGCCGGCGCGGACGTTGAGCGAGGCGACCAGCAGGACGCCTGCGAGTATGTCGGCCTCGGAGATCCCACGCCACGCTGCTTCGAGCGCAGTGTGCAGATCATGCTCGGTGGCAATGGCCACATTGCCGATTTGCATGGGCAGATATGCCGGGATCTGCCGTTCCGTCCACCCCGCGTGTTCGTACCACCAGTCCGGGCCGCGGACGCAGCCCAGGCCGCACGCGAACTCGCATACCCCGCCGCTTCCGCACTCGCCCCGGCATCCGGTGCGCGTGCAGTCGTCGTCCGCGACGCACTCGGCGCAGGTGTTCGAGATGCAGCGTTCCGACGCGCCGTCGCAGTCGCCATCGGCGATGCACGCAACACAGCGCGTGTCCAGACAGACGCCGTCGGCGCACGCCGTGCCATCGGGGTGCGCTTGCATGAAGCATGCCTGCGGATCGCTGCAATTACGGAAGACACAGTCGTTGCATGCTTGCGTCTCGGCATCGCACGTCTCGGTGCAGTGCACGCCAGGTTCGCATGCGTGCGTGCCCGTGTTGCACGTCGGAACGTCGCAGGGTTCGACGCAGTCCGAGTTGGCGGTGCACTCGACGCAGACGCTGTCCAGGCAGGGGCCGCTGCACGGACCAGTGAAACAGATGTTCGGATCATATGCAGAGCAGGTGACCTGCGTGCACGGTTCGAGGCATTCGCCATCCCAGGCACGGCCGGGCGGACATTCCGCCGGTCGGCATGTGCGTTCCGCGGTGCAGACGCGCATCGGAGTCACAGTGGGGTCGAGCGCGGGGTCGGGCGCCGGGCAATCTGCCGCGACCGTGCACCCAGTGCAATAACCAGCCTGGCATGTGCCATATGAGCATGTGGTGTTGTCAGCCTGAGCGGCGATGCATTCGCATATCGAATCGTGCGTGTAGATAGTCTGGCATTCGTCGCATAGTCCGGTCACGGGGTTCGAGCCGGTGCACCGGATGCACTCGCCGAGAGAATTGCACATTCCAGCCCCGTCGCGGCAGGATGGACCGGGCGAGATCGGCGTATACACGCATTCATGCGTTTCGGCGTCACCCGTCGTC
>JBAZMA010000016.1:0-35498 GCA_041649995.1 Candidatus Omnitrophota bacterium
AGAAGGCCGCGCGCGGCGCGGTGGACCGTTTATCCGGAAGCCTTGAGGAGCTGCGCGCGCGCATCGACAAGCTCGAGAAGCGCGTCGGGGCAAGGAAGGCGCGCAAGTGAACACCCCCCCCCCACGCGACAAAGATGGGAAAGACAAAAAATGGCAAAAAGAGGCTCCATTTTTTTTGCGTTCACGTGTCTGGCGGTTCTGTGGTGACATCGACATCGTCTGGCCGACCACGCGCGGGCGGTGCATCCGGGAGCGGCACCGGCCGCGGTCGCTTCTTCGGCGGCCTCGCGTCGTCTGCGCCCTTCGCACTGACCAGCGCGGCGCTGTAGCAGCACCGCTCTCTTCCGCAACCCGGACACACGAATCTGCACAGCGGACGGGACGAGCCGACGGACGTCACGGCTGCAGCGATGCTGCGCGCGACCTCGTGCACGAAGCACGCGTAGCAGTATCGGGAGAACGTGCACTCACAGCGCTTGGTGTTGGATCCGCGCGACGGGCAGTACATCGCATCCGATCCGTAGACGATCGACAGCGACGACTGGCACGCCGGCGACGCGCACCGCCCGGCGGCGGGAAACATGTACGCGCGCGTGGCCTCGTGCGGGGGGACGGACGCGACCGTCCGGAAGTGGCGTATCAGCGCGAGCCGCGCCTCGGTCGTCACGAACCGCACCGCCTCGGCGACGACGCTGTCCTCGCCCGGCGCGACGTACAGCGGAGTCTTTGTGTCGTATATGTATCCGAGCTGCCTGCTGTGGTCTGCGTGTTCTGTGTCCGACAGCATGCGCGATAGCCGCCACGCCGCGATCAGCGCGGCCAGGCCGGGGGCGGGATCCGC
Source organism: Candidatus Omnitrophota bacterium (assembly GCA_041649995.1). Taxonomy (GTDB): domain Bacteria; phylum Omnitrophota; class Gorgyraeia; order Velamenicoccales; family Velamenicoccaceae; genus JBAZMA01. The sequence goes on from JBAZMA010000016.1 coordinate 842, forward strand.
ATCGTCGCCGGCCGAGGTCCAGAACATGTCGTGCGCATCCATCGCCGCACGCGTCAGCCACTCGCGCACGATGGACGACGCCCCGCACCCAACGACCGCGCGCTCGAGCGGGGCGGGCGCCGGCCCACTCGCGGCTGGGGGGCTGGACAGCGATGGCGCCACCGGCGCGGATTTCCTCGGCGGCCGCTTTTTGCGTGGGGTGCTGGGCGGCTGCGGTCTGGTCTGTTCAGAGATCGCCGGACCGACGAGTGCCGCGGCGAGCTCGGCGACGATGGGCGGCGTGGTCGCCGTATCAGGGAATGCGAACCTCATGTCCGCGTCCGCGCACTGGTCCTGGGCAATCGCGGCTGCTATGTCATACTCGGTGCTGTCCATTTGGCGTCGTCTGCCGTAAATTTTTTTCCCGCAGAATGTGCGTGTGTGCGTTCAGGGTGGTTGCCGAATTGGAGTCCCGCTCTACAGTAAGACCACCGGGTCGCTGCTATCGGGCCCGACGGGTCGCGGCGCACACAGCCCGAGACGGCCACACGTGGATGTTCTGGCGAGCATCACGAACGAATTGCGCGGAACCGCGCCATGGATCGCTGCCACCTGCTCGAAAGACGCGTCGGTGGCATCGCACAGCACCCGGCGACCGAGGATCCCGTCGCCCGGCGCACGCGCCTTCAGCCACGCGTTTATGGCGGACGCCGTGCTGTCGACGTGTTCGATTTCCGCGCGGAGCAGGGCCCGGATGTGTTGCTCGAGAACGACCAGCGCATCGTCCGTGATGTCCAATTCCACCGCGTGCACCTTTCGCAGGGCCTCGGCGAGCAGCCGCCACTGCTCCCTCGCGGCGCCGCGCACGGACTCGGCGATTGCGAATCTATACGTGGGCAGTGCGACCGGGAACACGACCATCCTCGTGGGCTTGTCGGGCCCGGCGACGGGGTCAATCTCCAACGAGAACAGCGTCATCACCAACGCGATCCACCACGGCGTGCCGGATGGCTTGGCGTCGACGAAGAGGATCGTGCGTTCCGCGATGCGGTCCCCGAAGCCCGTGCGCAGTGCCGACACCGACGCCGGCCCGGCAGCGCCGGGTCCGGTTTGCCTGAACCGCCGCTCGATGTCGCCGATCTGCAGCTCCAGCCCATTATCGACGTCCGCCGGCGCGTAGTGCGCGACCGGAGGCGCGACCGTGCTGGGGCTCCCGAAGCGCGCCGACAGTTCGCCGATCAGGGCATCGTCGACCGGACGCTCGTGCTCCAGCTTCGGATCGTCGACCCACAGCGCGCACAGGCGCGCGGCCGAGGCCACCGCGCCTTCCGCCACGCGCCGCAGCATGGCGTCACCGCCCGCGGCTCCCCACAATTTCGCGGCGAGCGCCACGGCCGCGCGGATCTCCTCGTATTGTCCGGACTGGAACAGCGGATCGTCCTTCGTGGACGCGCCGGCCACCAGCCGGTCGCGCTGGTTGGGTGACGTGGTCTGCATCTCGACCCTGTGCACGACGGCGCCATCGCGTCCGACAAAACAAAACGCGTGGGTGCGACGTTCGTCGTTCACTCCCCACGGCCTGGAGCCTGCGAGTTCGTAGCCCGCGATCACGAAACCGTCATCGATGAACGACGCGACGAGGCGGGTATCGGGCGGCACCGCAATGTCCCAATTCCGGCTGCGCAGCGCCGTCCCACAGCGTATCACGTAGTCATCGGTGCCCATCGGCAGCCAATCGCAACGCAGCCGAGCGACGAGATCCGAATGCACGGCCTCCATGGAGACCACCCGCTTGTCCGGTGTCACCCAGCGCACGATGCCCGGCGGCCCATCGCCGTCGATCCTGAGGATCACCGCAGCGCGCGCGCGTTTGATGACGATCCGGTCGAGCTTGGGGTACGACACCGAGGTGCATGCGGTGATGGACATGGACCGGTCGTCGGCGGCGAGCACGCCATCAAACGCCTCGTGCGTCCAAACTGTATCCGGGTGTGCGGTCTTCCCCTCGGAATGCGGCATCGCGTACACTGCGAACGTGCCCATTGGGACAACCACATCGACCGCGGCGATTTGTTTCCACTTCACCGACGTCCTAACCGCGGAGACGTGGTTCACGCTAAAGTACTTTGGTCTGATGCCACCAAAGACGAACCGCGAACGCTGCACCACTCGCGGGTTGTCCTGCCCGTTCGTGACAATGGGGTGCTGGTGCGCGCACGTGTAGTGCAGCGCGTCCGCGATCCGCGGAAACACACGGATGCCGCGAAAGTCGGCCAGGGGTTCCACCGCACCATACGCCGCCGAAAGGAATGTCCGCAGCATGGCACACAACTCCGGCGTGCCAGAGATGTGCGACATGCGGTTCGACGCCTTCCGCAGCGTCCCGAGGCGGGTGTTCATGGCCCGAATCTCTTTCCCGGTATCGACCATATCAACGCCATCGTCGTCCAATGAGACCGCGGTGACGATGGGCGCGCCGACCACAGAGTACGGGAGCGCGGTGATCGCTCTACGCGCATTCCCCGGCGACGCGTGCAACACCACCGCCTTCCTCTCCGCCGATGCGGTGAGTATCCGATCGTCGGGGGGACATAGCCGCAGCACGCGGAACCGTGCGGGTCCGTTATCCACGAACCGAACGCGCGCAATCCGCTGTCGGACGGGGAGCATCCACGGCCGCGGCGCATCTTCGATGACCAGTTCGTGTTCGTTGGCCATGAACGCTGGGGGCGCCGCTGCCACCTCCGCGAGTATTGGTCGCGTTGCCTGTGGCGCCAACTCAGCCTGTTCCGTGAACGACGACGACGACGATGACGTCGGCACATCCTCTTCCGATGGAACATCTTCCAATTCGGCGTGTTCGAGCAATTTGTACCGTGCATGCGTTTCGTCGGGGAGGGGCTCGCCGGCCGCTGGCAGCTCGCCGCTCACAAATCGGACCACTTTGTCCGCGATCACGACGGCAGAAACGTCCTCGTCGCGGTCGCGCATGACCACGGTGTCCATGTAATACGGCACCGCCTCGCGGAACAGGTGCAGGTATGTTGCACGGTCCTCGCCCTCTTCGAGGTAGTCTATGCAGTACACGGTCGTCTGATCCCACACGTCGGCCGCGAGACCCTGGACCGCGGAACCTTCGACCGGGATCACCTCCCACGACACGCCGGGTTCGGGGGATTCGGTGCACTCGTACTCGATCCCGTCGACGCTCACGAACCGCGCCGGATCGCGGAGGTTGTACGCCATCACGATGTGGTCCTCGTCCTGCCCATCGGCTGCCTGGTCGTCGCCCGACCCGAATGCGTACGGACCGCATCCGAGCTCGAGCATCCAGTACACGTTCCCGGTCCAGAAATATCGCGCGACCCGCGTCATCGACGGGACGTTGGCATCGAGCGCGAACCCTGCCTCGTCCGGGATCGCGGACTCGTCGAGCCACAGGTGCGCGCGGCCGAACTTGATGACGTCGTCTTTGGCGCCGAGGAACGCGCATCCGCCGTCGGGGATCTCCGCCGGCAGCCGCGGCGTCTCGAACATCAGCAGGTTTGCGTACCGATAGTACGCGGCCAGGTCGGCGTCGGCAATCTCACCGCGGGTCTCGCGCGTGAGCAATCCGCGATGCGGACCCGACGACTCGCGCTCGCGGTCGATCATCTCGCCGACCTTTGGCACCGCCTCGCGGATGGCATCGAGCAACCGCCGGGTCATGCTCCAGCGAAGCTGCAGCCGCTCAACCGGCGACATCGGCGACGGCAACATCGCGGGCACCGGCGTGGTCAGCATCGCGATCGGCGACACCGGCGGCGTGGCCGGGCGGGGCCCCGTCGCGGATGGCGTCGGGATGATCTGCGCCGGCGGTTGTTCGATCGGGGCCCCGCCGGCGGGGGGCGCCGCCGACGGCGGAGAGCCGGGCATGACAGTGGGCACTATGCGCCGACGCGCGGGTGTTGGTATCTGCACAGACGGTTTTTCAGTCATGTCGTTCGCTTGTCGTGTCGGCGAGTTGGAAATGCAGCAGCTCGCCGATTTTTTCCCACACGCGAATCAATTGATGGTTCGTTTCGACGAAACCGGCGCGACGTAGGGAAAAATTTCGCACGAAATGGTCATCATCTGCCCTGTCTGCCCCGATCACCCGGTCCACATCGCCAAGTACGCGCTCGGCGACCGCGAAGAGCTGACGCTGCACTGCAAACGGTGCGGGTGGACCAAACAGTACACGCTTTACGGTTCGGGCGATCGCACGCTCGCGGACTACGTGAAGACGTACATCCGCTCTGATCGCTCGGTTTCGCCCACGGACATCATGGACTGACGGTGTGTTGAAAGACTCCACAAAAAGGGAGAAAGAAGATGTTTTCGGGTTAAGTTTCTTTTTTTTTCACGATGGGACGGGAGTGGCAGCGGGTGGGGGTGCGCCCAGCGCACCGCTGACCACGCCCGCGTGCACATTATCGATGCGGATATGCGCGCGGCGGGCATCGCGCTCGGTGCGCGCGACGCGAGCGCGGTTGAGCTCGAGGCGCACGAGGATGTAGATGTTGTACACCACGATTCCCGTGGCCACGACGAATGCGACCGCGATGATCGCCACCCCGACCGAGAAGAGGAACATCAGGAGCGTGATGGTCATCGTTTTCGCAAAGTATAGCCCCCAGACCTGGTTATACGCCGCCTCGTTGCCGTGGTCTGCGACCGCGCTCAGTCGCGTGCATGCTTCCTCCGCGTACGGCATCCACCACGTGGCGCCGGTGTTGGTGATCGCGCACGTTCCCGTGGCAAGCCACCCTATGAGGTCGGGGTAGGCCCAGCGCAGACCTCCCCATATGAAGTACGGCGCGTACACGCACCAAAACGCGACGTTGTAGATGGAGGTGACCGCATACCAGATGATTACGACGAGCACCGTCGGCCAGAGCACGCCGCCCTCGATACCGTACCAGACGCCGAGCACCCACCCGAGGATCTCGCCGAGCGTGGCGATGAACTGGAACGGTGCGACGATCATTATCAGCGCGGCGAGCGGGCGCGGGATGAACACGAGCAGCACAAAGTTGATGAGCCAGTGCACGCGGTCGATGCTGCCAGCGCCGGGGTTGACCAGCGCCGGGTAGAGGATCTTGTACGCGAGCGCCGCCGCCTTGTCGACGAGCATGAGCCCCGCATCGATGATGTCCATGTGCACCACCGTCGGGTCGTAGTCGCGCGGGCACCACGGCGACGTCGGGCACGACGTGCGCAGCGGGGTGTACGAGTCGTTGAACTTGCAGTTGTTCTTGTGCATGTACCAGTAGCGGCCGTACCTGACACGGTCCGGATAATCCTCGTTGATGCACTGCACCGTGATCAGCTCCGGCGCCCACCCGACCTGCGCGGGGGTGTACGGACCGAGGGGAGTGGACATGAACAATCCCTCTGGCACGCGCGGGATGCAGAAGATGTTGTACGGCCGCGTGGTGTTGACCTGCGTCGGGTACTCGCACACGACGATGTCGCGCAGCCACTCCCCGATGTCCGTCAGCGTCTGCCGCCACGCGTCGCCGTCGACCTTCTCCACGAGATCCGCGAAGAGGTCCTCGATCCACCCGCCAAACAGCCGGAAGAATGCGTCCGCGCCGGTGAACGCCACCGCCTCTGGCGCCGCGAGACCCGTGTGCGGCCGCGCGAACGCGAAGCGTCTTCCCCGCGTGCCGTTGAACCACCCGGTCTCGTTGATGAAGTTGGCGATGAGCCGCTCTGCGATGTCCGCGACCGCGTCGGTGGTCGCGTTCGCCATGTCGCCGAACAGCACGAACGGATCGGTGCGGACGATCGGCCGGTTCGGCGGCGGCGCCGGTTCGCCAAACTTGACCCAGCGGAGGAAGCCCGGGCCCGCGCGCGGATCGCCGTAATCACTGCCGGCCTCGATCGCCGACGTCATCTCGCGGATGCGGCGCGCCGCGCCGGTGGTCAGCCCATCTGGCCGGCGGCGCGGTCGCTCCGAGTCGCCCCCGATGAGCGCGGTGAGCGACGTGCGCACCGACTCGATCGTCGACGCGAACGACGCGCCGGTGCTCGCGGAAGCAGTCTCGCTCGCGCGGGTCTCTGGTTCGGCCGGTTTCGCGGCTCTGAAACTCCTGCGCGCGTCGATCTCGTTCTCGATCACGGTCAGCGCGATGTCCGCGAGCCTGCCGACCGGCGACCGGCCCATCCGGTCATACGAGATTCCGTGCGTGTGCGTCGGCGGCGCCGTGGTCCACAGCGTCGGCGGCCGCGGGCCAGCGGATGCCGCGAGACGCGCCTCGCCCGGGCCCTGCGCGGAGCGGAGGCCGCGCAGCGTCTCGGCGGCCCACTCGAGCCCGAGCGTCGGATTCGTCTTGTCCGCGCCGCTGTCGCGGATCAGCACGGCCGAACGGATGCCGCGGTCGAGCCACGAATCGGTGTATGCAGACCCCACCGCGTCGATGACCGCGGCGGTGCCTTCGCGGAGCGTGTTCGCGAATCTGCGACCGGGTGGCACTAGCAACCCGGGTAACTCTGGTACGAGGATGCTCGGATCCAGCAACCGCGCCGTCGGATCGACGTCTGCCGTGTTCGGCGCCGGCTCCAGTGCACTCCGCAGCACGGCGCCGGCGCGGTCGGCGAGCGGCATGCTCGCATCCGTGATGCACAGGAGCGCCAGCGCATCGCCGCGCGCCGCATCGGTCGGCGCGGTCTCGTATGCATCCCACATCCGCGCGCAGTATCTGAATGTCGCGCGCTCGTAGAATGGCCGCGACCCGTTGACGCCGTACGATGTGTTCGCGTTGGCGCAGTCGCCCAGCCACCTCGCACAGTAGCAATCTGGCCGACCGGTGGCATTCACCACGTCCGGACATTTTTGCGTGGCGATGGTGGCCGCGAATCTGACCGGGTCGCGGTACGGTTCCGTGTGTGTGCCGTGCATGCGGGTGCGCAGATACGCCGCCTCGAACATCTTGTACATGGCCGGATCTTCGTCGTGCACCTGCCACGCGCGGGCGGACAGCATACCCCGTTTCCGCCCGCCGTCGCGAGCATCTCGCAGACGCGCTTCGAGCTCGGCGCGCGACGGTGCAGATGGGATTGTGGGGCGTTCCTTGGGCACGGCCCGCGTCGACAGCAGCGAGCGGTTGTAGAAATGCGACTGCACGTAATTGTACACGTATCCCGGGACGTTGACCTCGTGTGCCCCGAAAACGGGTATCCCGTCAGCGTCGAACACGCAGTGCGTGAACGGTGTGAACGAACTGGACGCGGTGACGATCCACCACTGATTGTAGAATGCGTGGGAGTAACCCGGCCCGTTGGGGGACGCAATACGGTTGAGAGTCGTATTGCTCGCAAAGTACGGTTTCCAGTGCCTATTCGACCCACGGCCATCGTTGTTGTCGCACACTGCCCGACCGGGCATCGCGGGTGGGTCCCAGACACCACCATCCTCCCCGCCGCTGAACTTATCGATGCTCGGGTACAACCACCGCGTCATCGGCGTTAGATACGTATTCCAGAGAACGCGTGCTAGCTCGGGCGCTTGCTCCGGTTCGCCGAACGCGAGACGGCGGATCAGTGTCTTGCCGTCCGGCTTTGTCGAGCATTCGATGTCCGAAAGGTAGTTCCAGAACGATCGATAACGGTAATCGGTCTCGGACTCTGGTGTGTTGTACAGCGTGAGGCCACCGCACCATATCGTTTTGTCCGAAAAGGCGCTGTAGTCGTTCCATATTGCATGGCGCATGCTCGCCTCGTTACTCGCGACTAGACAATCATCGAAAAAGACGTCCGAGAGGCCGGTCGACGTCGACATGCCGAGATGCGTTCGGAACGCACGGCACGCGGCCGCGTATTCGATCTTATCGACCGACGACGCTGCCGCGTATACGGCAGAGTTTTCGCACGCGGACGCGCAAAACTCTTCGGCCCTAAGCGCCTTGTATATCCACCACCGGGTCTTCGGGCTTCTGCCCATCCACGTGGGATTGTCCGACCACCCGTTGCCGTAACCCCAGTAATTCGTGTCGGTGTATATATCCCACGGACTGCCCGCGTCGTCTGGCTCGTAACCTGGCGCATAATCTGGCAGAACGGCTTGGGCATCTGTGATAAATCCGAACGACATGATCGACCGCAGCTTGCCGTAAACATTTACGGGAGATTCCAGGTTGAACGGCGCCTCGAAATTTTTGGCCGCCGTCCACTCGTAGAAATTGTAGCCCGTGGGGTCTATCGTGTGCGACTCTCGCGCGTACAGCACACCTTCGCGCGACAGCCTGTTGGGACATATCGTGGTCGACACCACATGCTCGTCCCATATGCCCAACGTGCGCGGGTGCGTGGTCATATCGTATTTGCCGTGCGAAAGTAGACACTCCGCCATGCATTCCCAGTTGTGGTCCGAATCCGCGCATGCCACGCACATATCCGGGCAGTTATATTCGTACGCATCGAGCAAAAACGACTCTATCTGTCCGTCCGTTCCATGCGTCGAGATGCACCCGTACAGATAGGGCGGCGAGAGGCAGGCGAACACACACGGGAACTTCTGGAAGAAGCCACACTCCGAGCAGATGTTGATCCAACAATTGAACGGACACACGATCGCGTTCACAAAGTACAGGACCCCGTATACCACGTCCCCGACGAACTCGTTTGCGAACACGTCGCCGAACCAGTGATACGTGCGTCGCACCCAATTGTTGGCGTTGCTCGACACAGTGTCGCTATATATGACGCACTGCCACGTGTAGTTCCAGCAGCGATGCAACGCACATCCAAGGCCAGGGTAATACTCGTCTGGCCACGTTCCGGCACACTCTGGCATGTTCGGTATGTGGAGCGCGTTCGTCTTGTACAACGTCCCGCTGATGTTCACGTTCCTCGAGAAACAGTACGACATGATCGCGATGTCCTCCGCCGCGTCGAATACCCATCCGATGAGATCGAACTGGCGGATCAGCGTGATGATCGCGGTCTCGATGATGTCCCAAATGTTGACGACGACCTCGATGAGGAAGTTTATCGGCACGTTGATGTACCACAGCAGCACGTCGGTCGACAGGAAGTATGTGACCGCGAGCGGGTGCTGGCCCGAAACCGAATACGAATTGCAGTCGCCCGAGAACAGCACAAAGAACCCCATGATGTTGCGGACGAAATTGATCGTCAGATCGGTTGCCAGCCTGAAGACCGCGTACAGTATGTTGGTGGCGGGTATCGTGACCCAGTCCGGTATCCCGATCGCGTCGAACGCCATCTGCGTGACGTTGCAGAGGTCCACGCCGAGCGAGAGGACGATGTCGCCGTACGGATCGCCGAATTCCATGCCCGGCAGCACGTTGCCAGTGCCCGAGATGAACGACGTCGACTGCGCGTCGCGCCACGTGAGATCGCACTCGCCGCCGCGGAACCCCGGGCACCCGGCGAATATCCACTCGCGCGGCGTCAGCTCGTCGACCCGCGCGATGATGATGAGCTCGGCCCAGATGTTGCAGTAGTACGAATTGGAGTGCATGAACGCGAGGTTCCACAGATCGGGCAGCAGCGCCTTGAGGTTGGCCACGTATTCGTTGATCCGCAGGTGGAGCCATTCCGATCCGACCGCCGCGAAGAAATCGCCCCACACCGCCAGGCAGCCGATGACGTCGCCAAACACCGTGTTGAGGAAGTAGTCGATCTGCTCGGTCGGGCCGACGGACGTGCACCCCGGATCGGCGAGGAGCACCAGGAACCCGACGAACGCCTTGAGATTGTTGGTGAGACACTGCATCGCGGAGAACCACGTGTTCCAGAACGCGAGCGTCGCGCGCACATCCGGTTCGTCCACGCCGAACCACAGGAGCAGGTTGTACGACGGGCCGTACACCGTGCCGTTCAGCGCGGCCCAGAACCTGTCCGTGTACCGGTGGCAGTTCGTGGCCGAGCAACCGTCGAACGTGTCGCACCCCTCGAACATGAGACAGATCCCCGACCCGATCGCCCAACACCCGCTGTTGTACTCGGTGCACGTGGGCGTCACGCTCCCCACGTGGGTGACCGTCATCGCGTCGACGCACGTGGGCGCGCAGTACTGCGAGTCCACGCAGCTCGCGCCGGCGAAGAAGTGGCACATCGAGATGTCGCTCTCGCTCGAAGTGCACGGCAGCGGACTGCACGACGTGCTCGACGGGTTGGACGAGCGGAAGCCCGCATCGCTGCACCGCGCGCCGGTGATGAATATGCTGCCGACGCCGTCGGTGCACGTGGTGTCGATCTTGCGCTCCAGCGCCGCGCACGGCCGGTCCGGCTGGCGGACCGCGGTGCAGAAGTAGCAACTGCGGGTCAGGATCGTGCCGTCGAATATGGACGTGATGATCTCGCGGTAGACCTGGATCATCGTCCAGATCCCCGTCGAGATCTCCTGGATCTTAAACTGCAGCAGGAAGTTGGTGGTGTACGAGAGGCACTGCAGCGGCGTGAAGACCGGCCAGTTGTAGTAGATGATCGCCTGCAGCCACCCGATCCAATCGTTGATCATGCCGTACTTGCATCCCGGGTCGGTCGTGAGGACGATCGTCGCGAACGTGCTGCGGATGTAGTCCCACTCGCAGATGACGGTCTCGCCGACCGCGAAGAAGAAGTCCTCGATGACGCCCGCCGTCCGGTCGGTCACGCGGTCGATCCACCACGACCAGTCGCGCAACTCGCAGTTCGTCTTGTCCGTGCACGGCATCGTCTGCACGCCGCCGGCCACGCCGCCCGGCACGGCGGCGACGTTGGCGCACGTCCGGTTGCGGAAGACGTACGCGTACTTGGACGAGACGTCGACGATGGCGCACGTCGCCGTTGCCACCGGCGGCGGGGTCGCGCAGAGCGTCGCGAGCGGCGTGCACGCGGTGGTGCCCATCAGCGGCAGGCCGATCGTGCGCGTCTCGCCCTCCCAGCAGTGCGCGTCGACCATGCCCGTCGGCCTGAGCCACCACTCGAGCTTGGTGCAGTTGAAGCCCGAGCACGCGCAGGTGGTCACGCTGAGGTTGGCCGCGGCCGCCGCGTCGCACGTCGCGCCGCTGACGGCGTCGCACATCTCGACGTTGAACGAGTGCGCGACGCGCATCACCTCCGTCGTGAAGCTGTCCAATATGCGCTTCCACCCGGTCACGAACGTCGTCGCCGTCGACCGCAGCAGCTCCGCCGTCGTGTTGTGGCACCCCGCGCAAGTTCCGGCCAGATGATCGCCGATGTTCGGACAGTACGCCGTGTCGAACAGCGTGCACCCGTCGAGCAGCCAGTCCGTCCGATCCCACGTCAGCAAGTGCTGATAGTAGCACGACTTTGAGAACAGGTCGAGGCGGATCAACGTCATGGTCACGTTCTTGAGCGCCAGGATCCACGTGCTGCCCATCGGGAAGACGGGCGGGGGGAACGCGAGACCGTCAAAGTAGAAGAGGTCCAGCGAGCTGATGATCTGCTGCAGGAACGGAATCTCGACCTGCGCCGGCCCGAAGCGCAGACCGGACGCGTTGGCGGGCGCGAACACCACGTCGACAAGAACGTAGTCGAACCAGATGTCCACGAGCCGCGAGAACTTGTCCGTCGTGAACGGCGCGGCAGCGACGATCTTGCTCTCGTCGACCCGGTCGTAGAATGGGTCGATGATCTGGTGCTGCCACATCTCGTTCCACCACACGAACAACGTGTTCACGAAGAAGTCGCGGAGCGGGTGCAGCACGTACGTGACGATCGCGTCGATCATCGGGAAGATGGCCGACTCGTACGTCGCGTCGATCGCGCCCATGCACGTCCGCGGCGCGAGGACGGGAAACAGCCCGACGAGGATGATCGACGTCAGGATGATGATGAACACGACCGAACCGAGCGACGTGAACTTGTTGACCACGTTCGTCATGCCGCTCCAGATGGCGGTGGCGACGGTGGTCGTCGCCTGCACCATGGTCTGGACGAGCGTGAGAACGACCGCAAATAGGGGTGCCAGGAATGTGGCCATTCAGATACAAAAAAATGTTATGCTTGTTGCTCGGTTGGCGAATGGTGACGAAATTTGCAACGAGCGTGCTTATCTCGGTTTTCTATACGCGAAACCCCCCAAAGCGACGATTCTGGTATTTTTTTTAAAGCCACCTCATGCATGGGTACGTCATTGCAGTGGCCATCGCCACATTTGCCGTCGTCCGCGTGACGCTATTCGACGACGCGAAAACGGGTGCGGTCATCATCATCGCCACGCTCGCGTGCTTCTTCGCCGTGCTCGGCGAACGCGATTTGGCCGACCGCAATCTCCCCGGATGACCCGACACGGCCAAATTGGAATGTGAATTTACGGGTTTAAAATGGGATGTCTTCCAATTGTGTGGGGGTCGGCAATAGAGAAAAAACAGCACGACGACGATGGCCGATACCAAGACAATCCACATCCAAGTGAAGGGTGTCCCCGACTTTGACGTAGCCATACCCAACTCTGCGACGTACGCCGACGTTGCGCGGCACGTCGAAACGCGCACCGGCATCCCAGCGGACACGCAGAGCATGCGTCGCGAACGTGTGGTGATCGGCGACCGCGGGTCCATCCCATCCGACGGCGAGACGGTGACCGTAGTCCGCACGAGCATCGCCGGGAAGGATCCCGACGGAGTGTCCGTGCGGATCCACAATGGCGGGTCCGAACTCGGGGGCGAGGGAACTGGCGCGACGATCGTGTTCGCCATCGATCCGAACACCACGGTGCGCGGACTGCTCGACGTGCTCAGAATGCCAACGTATGGATGTCGGGTCATCACCGTCAATGGCGTGCACGTGCTCGCGGACAACGAGGTGCTCGTCCCGCACTATGGCGCCATGGAAGCTGTGCATGTGTACGTGGTGCCGGCCACGGTATGCACGTATGTTCCGGTACGCATCTCGCATGGACCGCACGACCTGACGATCGCCGCAGATGTGTATGGACCAATCTCCGAGCTGCGCGAGACTGCGACGCGCAAGTTTGGGTTATCCAACCCCGGCACGCTCGTGATGCGCGTCGCGTATCTCTGCGGACACACGGCTTCATACGTTCTCGGTGCCGCTGGCATGTCGACCGTTTTCGAGGCCTGGACACATCGTTCCGACAGGGGCATCTACGTCGTAGCGAGGTTCGAGCTCTTGGGTCCCGTTCCCGCACCGTCGCCGGTATCAAGCACGTTCACCGTGCACGTCAAGAAACTCGGCGCCGACACGCAACGTCGCGCCGTGCAGGTGCGTCCCACCGACACGATGGCCGATCTCGAGCGCAATGTCGCCGACTTCGTGGGCATTCCGCCGGGACGCCAGATCATCGCACGCGGCGGATGCACATTCCTTGACCGGGACACAATGGCCGAAGCGGGTATCAAACCCGGCGACAGTCTGGACGTGCTCGACGTGTCAATCGCAGCATCGGCCAGGGTACTGCTCGGACAAATCTCGGACAGCGTGGGAATGTTCGGACCGTTGTCCGGCATGGCGCGCGGGTGCGATGCCGATCTGCGCAAATTCGTCATCGGGGGTTTGGGTGGCAGCGCCACCGCGAAATACGGCGCGAGCAGACCGTTGCTGGTCATCAAACGTCAGGACGCCGCTGCGATCGGCCGGAAGATCGGAACCTTCATGTACGTCCGCGAGGACAGCGGCGAACCCATCCGCGACGACGGCATGACGCTCGACGAACTGAAGATTGTGAGGGGGACCCGTCTGCGGCGCGTCGATGTGCCCGCCGTGCCAAAGATCCTCATGACCATCCGCAGGACCTCTGGGGACGCCATCACCATGCACGTCCATCCCCGTGCCGGCGTTGCTCACACCATGATCAAGATCCGCGACAAGACTGGCGGCAGAACCGGCATCAAGCCGCGCCGCCAAAAGCTCTCGTTCGGGGGCAGGCCACTCGAACGCGGCAAGACCCTCGACGAGTACGGCATCACCGAGGGCGGCGTGGTGGATCTCGAGGTTCTGCCCAATTGAACCACGGAAAAAAAAGATAAAAACAAATGAGCGATGGGGTTGGAATATGGACATGCGGGGACACCGCAGTGATAGCACCCCGCCAATGCTTCCGGGTAGACTCGAAAGATAAAAATACACTGCATTATGCATGCAGATACAGCATGGACAATCGCGTGCTGAGGTTGCTCGCACTCGGGACGGATCCGAATTTATGGGATCTCTACGGATCCACGCCACTCAGCCTGGCGATTCGGCATGGCACCATCCGCACCGTAAGAAATTTGTTGAACCATGACGCGGATCCCAACATGGACGATCTGTCCGAGCAGTCCCCACTGATGTTCGCGTTCCGCGAACGGCACGACGAAATGGTCAACGCCATATTGGATGCGGGCGGGCGCCCACACACCGACTCGAGGTTCGACCGCGACAGCGAATGCTATAAAAGTTGCGAACGGCTGGTCGAAGAACGGCAGACGCGGTTGGGCACAATTCTCCGCGCCCAAGTCCCGCGACTCGGCGCAGAGAGTCCGGCATCGCTCCTTGCGGGGTTTCCCGAGATCTCTCGGGCCATCGTGGTGATGGCGCTGCCGTTCAAGACGAAACTTGACCCGGCGCTACCATGAACGACCGAGCAATTGGCTTCCCGCACGGCGATAGAACAAACGACCACGCAAAACCGAACAGACAAACACAATGACAATGTACCGCGACGGCGGACGGGATCTGTTGGAGCCGGCGATAATGAAGGCTCTGTCCATGCGCATGTCGTGCAATTGCCAGGACTGCGTGTCCATCGGGAACGTGCTACGCGAGACGGCCGAGGGTGGCCTCCGCCGTGCGCCGGAACTGCAGACCACGATCGGCCAGCTTGCACACGCTGGCGGCGAGTTCACGGCGGTGTTCGGGTGGCGCCAGAGCGATCCCCACGGGATACCGGCCGTCCGCGCGGGGGTTGCCGTCGGGCCAGAGTGCGCAAAGTGCGCGGGGGCGCTCCCATGCAGAGCGTCGGCACCGCGGCGGTTCGCGGTCTCGCCGACGCACGCCATCGTTGCGTATGCGTATCTGTGCGCGACGGTTGACCTCGACGCGTGGCGGCTCAAGATCGGGGCCGGCGAGTGCGCGATCGAGGAGGCGACGACCATCATATTCGAAGCGTATTGGTGGTGCCGTCTGGTTGCCATGTACGGCACGGCCACGCGACCGCAACAATGAAAAAAACACAACATCAATTTCATGGTATATTTTGATCCCTGGCCAACAGCATGGCGTGGTCACATTCGACCTGCGATATCGCCGCCCACACCTCCCGCAGCCGCGCATTTGTGGCCGTCCGCGCGTACGACGCGTACAGCGCGCCGGCGGCCGGTTCGGCTTCCTCCGCGGCTGCGATGGACAGCCAATAGTCCGCGTCGCGGTCAGATGTCGCGAACACTGGCGCATCGCCCTCGTCGTCTTCGTCATCGTCGTCATCTTCGTCTGTGTCTGGGCGCACGCTCCGGTACAACTTCTCGAACACGCGACCGTGTTCGGTTTCCGCCTCGGACAGCCGCACGAACGACTCGGCAAGGTCGTGATGCGACGCCGCGTCGCGGGACGCCTTGACCAACGATGCCAGATGCTGGTAACGCGCGGCGTCGAGCATCTCGGCTTTGATCGAAGCCTTCAGATGCTCCCGCTCGCTGCGCGTGATGCACACGCCCCTCATGTCGTTGGGGTCGTTTGGCTGTTGCTCGGCCGGCACGACATGCGTCCCCGCGGAACCGCAGAACGGACACTCGGCCGGCCGCGTTTCGGCGATCGTCACCTCTCCGCAGATCTTGCACTTCCACCGCGTGAGGCGCCGCATGTCGCGGACCGGTTCGGCTTCCGCCGCTTTGGAGACGAGCGCAATGATCTGCCTGGCAGCGGCCGCGGCGGTGTCGTGCACGCCGTACAACGCGTGGCCCCGCTGGTACGCTGCAGTGGCGATGGCCTCCTGCCGCGAGACGACGTACGATACACCCGTAACGTCGGTGACGGTCCGACTCAACACGGCATATTGCTGCCGCCCCACGCGATGGATCATGAACACGGGCACACATTTCAACGATGGTTGACGCGTCGTCATATTGCACTGGTCGAATATCCGGAACGAATTGGTCGGTTGCGATTATGTTCAGTGGTCTTATTCCCCCCCCCCCCCCCAAGGTTCACGACGACGCGACCGCGATGCGTGGCCGGACGATCTCACCGCTGACTTGGTCAAATTTTACGTAATCTGCGAGGTGGCCATCAAACACCGCCTGCATGAGCGCCTGCTCGACGATTGTGTTCAGCCCCGACGCTGTCCAACTGCGCAATGCCCGTGCCCATACGACCGCATCCACGCGACCGAGCACAGAGTCGACGTTGTGAAAGATGCGACAGCGCATTGTCTCGGCCGCGCTGGCGTGTTCACGGTAACACACTTGGTCAGAGTCGCACGCGAGCGGCGCCGGCGAATATGGGGCGTGGAACACGACGACAGATCCCCCTCCCGGGGTGTGCACGGCCTCGGGATCCCACGGTCGGCATTCCGCGAAACGCAGGATGTCTGTCCGGTCTGACGCGCGAAGAATTGGAGCATCTGAAAGGACGAGCACAGTCTTTCCACGCTTGCTCGGGATGCTGGACACCACGCGCTCGATAGCAGATGACAGCGTATCCATGTTTAATTATTTGAACACGAAAAAAAAGTCGGTCTTTCTCCTCCCCCCTTTATCTCCCGGGTACTTCAAATTGGGGCGGGCCGCGCCGCGATCGATTGCTGTCCCGGTGGCGCGCCGCCGGCCGCCAACTCGTCGAGCTGGCGCTGGAGCGTCTCTCGTTCTACCGGCGACTCGGACTGGTAGTCGGCGCGCAGATCCATCGATAGGTCGGCCTGCTTCATGTGGGCCGCGACCGCGTCGAACCGTCCCATCACCACGTCGAGCTGGCCGACCACGCGCAGCGCTTCGTCCGACACCACGCGCATGTTCGACCGCGCCAATTCCGACATTGCCTCGGACACGCATTTACAGGTCTCGAGAGTCGTCCGCACGCACTCGAACTGCCGCGCGAGCGCGCAGATCTCGCCGATGCACGCGTTGACGTGGTTCCGCGATGCCAATTCGCTGATCGCCTGGTCCTTCTGTCCGCGTTTGTAAAACATCAGCGCCCGCGCCGAGTGCGCCTCGGCCCTCGCGGTGAATTCGTCCATCCGCGCCTCCAGGCCCCGCACCGCGCTGCTGATGTGTCCGACCGTCCACCGCAGCTGGAGATCGCGGTACCGCTGCACTCCCTTCCCGATCACATACGTCAGTGGCATGACCAGTATCACGGACACCTGCACCGTGGTTCGCCACACCACCGCTGCGGCGTCAACGATAACCTTGCCGGCCACATCGATGCTGTCGTCGCCTTCGACCTGCGCGTATACGTCGACCGCGGTGTGCAATTTTCGCGACATCGCACGGGTTTTTTTAATGTCTCCGGAAGTGTACCTGTGATGGCGCAGCGTGAAGGATTTACTTACCTCGCACCCAACCCCCGGCAATCCACGATGCGCATTCCTCCACTTTTTTCCCATCCCCCGGTGTGCATGTGTGGTGTTGTTGTTGTTGACTTACCGCGCCGGGCAACGATGCGAGGCTGCGCGTTGCGCCCGACGGACCCGGGCGCAGCGAGATGTTCTCCGTATTGTCCGCCTCGGGCCGGTCCATCACGCCGGGCAGAAGCTTGAGGAACTGCCGCACGGTGTTCGAGAGGTTGACGCTCGCGCGCGAGCACGAACTGTACACGGTGATCTTGATCCCGGTGTGCTGGCACCCGTACATCAGCGCGGCGACGAACATCGAGATCGAGTACGTCTTTCCGATTCGCCTGCCCATGCGCACGGCCACCTTCTTCTGGAACGACGAGATGCGCGCGACCGACAGCGCGGCGGCCTGGCTCTCCTCCCACGAGTCGCGGTAGAGGAGGTCGAGGCACGAGTTCACGTACACCGCGTGGAGCTGCTTCTGCACGTACGACCGCGCGAACCCGTTGTGGTCGAACCACGACAGCGCCCACTGGATCGCGTCGTACTGCATCCGCCCGATCGACACGCGGGCCACCATCTGCGCGTCGTCCGGTTCGATCACCCGATCGACGGCGCTCCTGAGCGTGCGCGGGAGGCCACCGCTCGACGTCGCCAGACGGTCCGCCGTCTGCAGACCCGACGCCTCCACCGATTCCCGCAGCACCGCGATGCACTGCGCCAACCACTCCCGGTGCAACGTCGCCGGGGCGCGATGAATGTTGACGGATGCCATGGTTATATTTCCAAATACTATTCCCTGGTCTCTGGTTGTGTGTCGTGTGGTAGGGGCCAGAGCTTCGCGGCGACGCCGTTGCCGAAAATGGCGTACACGCGGATCCCGCGCGCCGTCGCGAGCAGCGGCGTGAACACGTTGTCCATGAACTTGCGGAAGCGTATCGCATCGCCGACGAACACGAACGCGTCGACGCGGCCCCACCGTCCGATGCTGCCGTCCATCGCAGAGTCGATGCGCACCACCTGCGCCGCGGGCGCCGTGGACATCGTGAACCCGGGCGCGCGGGCGAGGCACAGATACGCCATGTCCGCGTGCCGCCGGTCGATGGCGACCACCTCGATGACGCGCACTCCCCGCCGCCGCGCGATTCGCGCGACCACCTCTGGGAGGACGGCCACTTCGGTGGGCTGATCGGACCAGCACAGCGGCGTCGTTTCGCGGTACATGCACGACGGCCCGTGCAACACCATGATCGGAGCCAACAGCGTCATCTTTTTCGTATCTTTTTTTTCACGCCGGGTGAAGGCCAATTCGTGTGACGTGTGGGTGGGGAGTTTTCACTTCCTTGGGATGCGCGCACCCGCCCTGCGGGCCTCGGAAAGGGCGATCGCGACCGCTTGCTTGCGCGAAGTCACCCTCCCGCCATTCCCCGACCGCAGCTTGCCCTGGCTGTACTCCTTCATGACCGTGTGCACCTTGCGCTTTGCCTTGGAAATCTTATGCTTCATCGTACTTGTCGATCGGTTTCTCCCCCACACGTGCGATAGCGCGAACGCCGGCGACAAGTTTTTTCCCACAATGGGCACGCACGCTCGCACGCATGCCAAAGTGTGCCATCCCCCCGTCGGCGCCATTCCGCCGCGGCGACACGAAACCGCGCACACGACAACAACAATGAAAATGGCTATGTGCCGAGTGCTGACGACCGTGCTGGTGTCCGCGATCGTCGCGTGTAATGCGATCGGGTGCGACACGTCCGACGACTGTGCACGCGTGATCGATGGAATCGGCGGCCCGACGGCCTGCATCGAGGCGGCCTGCATCGAGCACGAATGTTCGGTCGCGCCGCGTCGGTCCGGCGAACCGTGCATGCTCGACGAACTGCCGGGCGACTGCAATGGGCGCGGGCAGTGTCTCCCCATCGACCCGACCGCGTTGTGGGGCATCTACACCGACACCGACGCAACGCGCTGCGAGACGCGCATCGAGTGCGAACGCGAGCACGGTTCGCCCGGCGAGTGTCGGGAGTGGACGTGCGATGCGGGAACGTGCACCGTCGCGATGTTGCCCGTCAACGCGAGCTGCGCCAACGCCGGGCGTTGCACCCCGTCGGGCGTGTGCGCCGCGGCCCTGCCAGAGTGGATCGCGCGCGGCCGTTGCGACGATGGGAACATGTGCACAATCGACACGTGCGAACCTGCTGAGTCGTCGTCGTGCGTGTGCACCCATCGCTGGAACCCCCTCCGCTGCACTGCCGCGGGCGCGGTGACCGCAATCGTCCCACCCGTCGTCGCAATTGGAATCTTTTTGCAGATATTTTAAATAAATAAAAAAATTGTGCTCGGTCACCCAATCGGAAAACATTTAAAAAAATAAAGAATGACGCTGGTGAATACGACGCCCGTGACCTACGTACTTTTCGACGAATCTGCAGTTGGCCCAACCGCACCGCGACCCCGTGCAGCCACATCCACCGCACTGTCGTACACCATCGAGGCCGGTGGAACGCTCACGCCCGGGTTTGCCGGCGGATGCACACCGCCGATCGCCGGACGGACGACCGATGTCGTCAACCGTTTGTGCAGTGCTGCGCGGCGGGGTGGAGCCTCGGCCGGGCGCCAGCCGCTCGACGACGAGATGGCGAGGATCCTGCGCGAGTTTGGCTCGCTCGGAACGACGGTGGAGTACCGCATCGTAGACGGCGCCGTGGATCCGATAGAGGTCATATGCGCGGGGGCGTTCGGCGCCGCATTTTGCGCGTACCTCGTCGTGGCCGACCGCCTCCTCCGCGTTGCCGTGCGGCCGTACAACTGCGCCGCGGACCGATGGACGCGGCTGCTCCGCGTGGCGTGTTCGCGGGGAGTGGTGCAGGCGACGCACAACCACCGCGCGACGCCCATGTGCGTGTGCGATGCCGAGCCGCCGGCAGAGTATGCCGCCCGCGAATGCATCGTTCGGCAGTTGCTGGAACGCGGCGCCGACCCGAACGATGCGATCCACGGCGACCCGCCGCCGCTCTCGCTCGCGGTGCAAGCTCGCGCGATGTCGGCGCTGCGGGCGCTGCTCAGCTACGACGCCGACCCCCGCGGCACGGATCTGGGGGGCCAAAGCCCGCTGCACATCGCGTGCATGCTGAACCGCGTAGAGGCGTGCAGCGCCATCCTGACCAAGTCCGCTGCGTGGCGTATCGGCGCCAACTACGCGCGGGAGACCCCGCTGTACGTCGCCGTGCGCTGCAATGCGGATCCCGCGATCGTCGAGGCACTTGTGCGGCGGTGCGACAAGACGGTCACGTGGTGCCCGCCCGATTGCAGCATGCTGCCGCAGTCTCTAGCATGCGCGATACGCAACGACGCCGCGATGTTTGCGATGCTCAAGGGCGGGATGCCCGCGTCGTTCACAATCGATGTCCGGGCGGACGACGACCGGCGCCTGTTCACGTTGGAGGGCAGCGGTTTCCACATGGTCGCGTCAGACTTCAAGACGGTCCGCCGGTTCGCGTGGCGCGGGATCGACTTCGCGGCGACGCCGGAGCTGATCGCCGCGTTCGCGCAGGCGGGCAACTTCACGCCCTCGGACCTCGATGATGCCGTCTGCGCTGTGGCCATGCACGGCACGGCCGACGCGGTCCGCAAGATGCTGATGCTCGGCGCACGCTCGCCGCTGCTGCTATGTGGAGTGGCGTTGCGCGCGCCCGCGACGCGGCCAGAGGCAGTGTCGGAGACGGACGAGATCGTCGACACCGTCGTCCGGACGTGCCAATGCGACATCGAGGCGCGCATCGTCGTGGGCGGCAAGTCGTGCACAGCGTACGAGATTGCCATCGACCGACGAGACGTTCACATGCTCACGGTGCTCATGCACCACTTCCCGGGCGCAGCGCACGCGGCGTTGACGTACGCTGCCCACTCCCCCGACGACCCGTCTGGTGCCGCCCGCGGTATCATCGCGTGCCTGGTCGCGGCCGGCGCCGACGTCAACCGCGCCGACGCGCGTGGACTGGTGCCGTTGGCCGCCGCGTACCACGCACGCAACTTGCCGACGGTGGAAGCATTGCTGAAGGCCGGTGCAGATCCGCTCAAGTGCCCGCTGGACACACACCACGTACCCCGGCCCCGATCCCGGAAAAACGGATCACTGAAAGGCGCCCTAACCAAACTGATCCGCGCCGCCACGGTCAACTGCACCGTGTCCCTCTGACGTCACATCCACTTCATTTGCATCCTAAAAATAGAATTCATTTTCGCGGACATTACATGCCAACCTTGTCTCAGGGTGTCCGTGCAACACATCCCTATTTTGGGGGTAGCGGGTGAGGGTGGTTTCTCGAGTTTCCGTCCGGCACTGTCCATGACCATTTTTATACCTATTTAGGTATAAACGCACCCACCGTGCCGAACATTGTCCATGTAACCGGAATCGTCCAAACCAAATAGCCCACAAGACGCACGAAAACGGGGCCCTTTTCATGGTCGTGGCCACACATTGTCGGGTCAATGTCTCGACGACACATCCGGATCGTCACACACCCAGCACTGTCCATGCGTCACCCGATGGGACACCCTGCCCGGAGCGCTGATAAATAGTGTCCGTGGGGCGGCGAAGGTACATTTCCGAATCGTGTATCGCGCATCCAAAAACCATGGTCTCGCGGTCGGCGGTGCCGTCTTTCGGCGCCACGGTCAGTGCCGGACGGAAAATCGAACACCGAGGCTCTGTTTGAAACTCTGAGAGGTGGGTGACCAATTGAGAGCGACGTTATGTACCTAATAATAGAATTCATTTCCACGGTCAATGTCACGGCTCATGTGCGGTGGGGTGTCCGTGCACCACTTCCTTATTTTGGCGGTAGCGGGTGAGGGTGGGTTCTTGAGTTTCCG
This sequence comes from Candidatus Omnitrophota bacterium, assembly GCA_041649995.1. Lineage (GTDB taxonomy): Bacteria > Omnitrophota > Gorgyraeia > Velamenicoccales > Velamenicoccaceae > JBAZMA01. Next base: position 23,184 of record JBAZMA010000016.1, read on the forward strand.
TCCGACACTGTCCATGACCATTTTTATACCTATTTAGGTATAAACGCACCCAACATGCCGAGCATTGTCCGTGCATCCGGAATTATCCAAACCAAACAACCCTCCAGACGCACGAAAACATGAGTCTTTTAGTGTTCAACTACGAGTGTTGCTGGGTCAGTGCCTATACGACACGCCCGGATCGTCACATGACTCGGCACTGTCCGCGTGTCGGCCGCTTGGACACCTTGTCCGGAACGATGTCATTTTCGGTGTGTCCGTGGAGCGACAAATGCACATTCCCAAGTCGCATGTTGCGCATCCGAAAACCATGGTCCCACGGTCGTCGGTGTCGTCTTTATGCGCCGCGGTCAGCGTCGGACGAAAACTCGAACACCGAGGCTCTGTTTGAAACTCGGGAGGGGCGTGGTTACCAATTGGGAGCGACATATGTGCCTAAGAATAGAATTCATTTCCACGGTCAATGCACCGGCTTCTGGACGATGGGGTGTCCGTGCAACACATCCCTATTTTGGCGGTAGCGGGTGAGGGTGGTTTCTCGAGTTTCCGTCCGGCACTGACCGTGACCATTTTTATACCTATTTAGGTATAAACGCGCTCGATCCGCCGTGCGTTGTCCGCGTACCGTAAAATGTCCGTTCCAAATGGCACATGAGACGAACGAATACCGGGGTTTCGTCGAGGTCGGACTCGTGTGCGTCTTGGACACCCCCGTCGTGACACATCCCGGCAGACTCCCGACTCGGCATTGTCCATGCATCGACGCCCGGGCACCAAACCCGGGACAACAGTCATCCACGTGCCAAAAAATTGTCATAATATGCAAGACCCCATAACATTTCACGGCTTGTTGCGTTTCGCTGGCGGTTCATCGTTCGCGACCCGCGGTTTGGCGGGAGGCAGAGGCTTTGGCCTGCCAAAGAATCCCGCTGGGAGGGGCACGGTTCCACACGGACGCTGGTTGTGGCGGTGGCTGCCGCCGGCGATGACGTCGATCATGGGTGCGCGGTCGTGTTGTTCCGGCGCCTCGAGGAAGATGTTGCGGTTGTTCGCGTGGCACCGCGCGAACGTGTCGTACAGGAGGAGCGCCGCGCTGGTGATGTCCTCCGGCTTCTTGCCGTTCGCGATGATGACCTTCCCGGTCCAGTAGATGAGGTACATGATGCGGGCGTCGTTGTCGTGGAACCGGATGGCCGAAAACTCCTTGTCGTGCGTGCACGAGCAGTATACGTTCGCGTGGAACCGCGCGATGCACTCGCACAGCAGCGTCAGGTTGATGTCGAACGACATGGTCATCGACCCCACCACGTTCGACACGATCGCGGGGGCCTCGCCGATCCACGGGAACACGCGGCGCGTGTACTGGAACGCGGTGTCGATGCGTAGCCTCGCGCCCTGCCACGACGCGCAGCCCGGGCACAGCATCTTTCCCGCCGCGAACACCTTGACCGTCGCGCGCGGCTTGACGCTTTCCAGGGGGAAGTGGAAAGTCACCGAGGGAAACTTCTGGTCCTGGTAGTCCGCGCCGATGCACGCGTATTCGCGGTGCAGCGCGGCGAGATCGATCGTCGGATGCTCGGGCGGCAGCGTCAGCGCCATGGACAGCACGTTGTTCACTATGTCTAACCCGCGCACCCCCGGCAGCGCCGAGAGCAACTGCAACTGTTGCGTGTTCGCACTCATGTGTGTGTCAAGATAATTCCAAACGTGTGGTCGTGTCTGTACGGGTTGGAGTTCACACACACAATGCCATGGTATCCCACATGCAACAGTATTCAACATCGTCGTCATCGTCGGCAACGTCGTCGGTCGCGTGGGCATGCCGGCCCGGTCGTCGCGGCGGGCAGATGCAGCAAAACGTGCACATGAGCACCGCGACCGCGGTGACGGCGAACGACACCAACCCGACGGTGCCGCACCGGATGCACGCGGCGTCGGCGGCCTGGAAAAGGTGCTCGGTGGTCAGACCCAGAAGCCGCTCCGCGACCTCGAGCTGTGGCTGGCCGGACGTGCACCAGACCGCGCACGACGCCCAGCAGAAGCTGCCCACGGCCATCGCGATGACGAGCGCGATGCTCGCCCGCGTCATGCCCGGGATGCTCGATCGCCCGCTCGCGATGATCAGCCAGAAACTGGATATGGCCGTGATCGAGATCGCGGGGATCCACGTCATGCGGCGCATGGCGAGACTTGCCGCAGTGACCCACACGAGGTACCGCCGGTCGACGATCGTATTCTCCGGTATCTGCGCGTCGGCCGCGTCCATGTCGATCGCGGCGTAGATCGCAAACTCGACCATGGCCACGGTGACAAAGATCGCCACGATCGTGACGATCCACCCCAGCACGCGGAATATCGGTCCGCAGAATGGGAAGCACATTGTCCTCGCGATGAAATTTTTTGCGGTTGCCTTGTCGTGCTGGAAAAACTCGCACCCGTTGACGTGGAGTGCCGGGAGCAAGTACGACGAAAGCAGTTAAACGGTGCACGGAAGATGAGCCGACGCAATGCGCATTCACACTACGCCCAACACGCGTACCCCGCCGGGATGATCGCCGGCACGATCGCCGCGGTGCGCCGCTCGGTGGGCGAACCCGAGCAATCGCCATCCAGGACCGCCATCCCCGAGTCGCTGCAGTCAATCGAGCCGTCGTGCGGTCTCGCACGGCCGGCGCGGTCGTTTCCGGACGGAAGCCCCAGTCCGATCAAACGGCCGGCGGGCAGAACGTCGCTCAGACCATTCGATAGCATCGAGATCGAAACCGTCCACCGCATCATGGAATCGCAGCGCGTGGAGCGCCACATCCAACAAATGTGCGTCGGCTACGCCACGGACATGTTTTACCGGGCCAAGGAGGACTTGGAGATGATCACCGCGAGCATCAAGCTGTTCACGGGGGAGGGTGGCATCGTCCGTGAGAGTGAAGCGGCGACCATTCTCAAGTTTGGCCAGTGGGCCGAGCAGACCATCGCCGTGCTCGGTCTTCCCGTGGTCGGCGCACCCGCCCCAACGGCCGCGCCACCGAGCGCGGAACGCGTGCTGGAACTGATACGCGAGCTGTTTGACGTGCGCGGGGGCCTCTTCATCCCACTGACACAATTCGCGCGACGGGCACTGACCGCAGAGTCCAAACAAGCCGTCGAGGACACGCGCGCGCAGATCCGGCGCAACCTCGAGTACGACGAGATCGACATGTATAGCGTGAAGACCATCGTCGAGGCGACGGCCGCGGCCACCGCCGACCCGGAGATCCCTCGCGACGAGAACTTCTGGCCGGTGACAGATGGCGACCTCGAAGCGGTCAGGCAGAACATCGCGGCCAGCCATTGGCTGGTCGTGACCGACTCGCCCGGCGCCGCGGCGGGGTACGACCGGTCCAGCCGGTGGACGTGTCTCCAGACAAGCGGTGAGCCGCCGGTGCGCGCGACGTTCGACGTGCCGTTCAACACCGGCGCGGAGACGTGGTTCGTCGGCGGTTCGTGGCTTGCGGTGTTTGGCGACACGATCCGCGTGCGCGACTACGCGATCGACGCGAAGACCGGCAAGGCCTCGACGAGCGGACACCACGTGCTGTCGCTCCGCAGGTCCGGCGTCGCGCTCCATCCGGTGCTGAACACCGCCGAGCGGACGCTGGACGGGTGGTGGTGCTTCACGCTCGTCGCGCTGTTGGACACGGGCGAGATGATCGCGTTGGACAGTCTGGAGGGGCTGATCCGCGCGGTCTGCACGTACAGCTCTGGCACGGCGCCGCCGACGGAATTCATGGAGGCGTCAATGTCCACGTCGTTGGAGAGCAGTGGATCGGGCGACGACGACGCGTCGGTCGTGATAGCCGACGCCGGCGTTCTCCGCTCGCCTGCCGCGGATGCCGTGGCGCGCATCGCGACCACCGCCAAGACGGTCCGCGCGCAGCCGCCCGCGGCGCCCACGACCCCCTCGATCGGCAGACCATTGCCGGCGGACGCGATGCGGATCACGGTCCGACCGCATACCGCGTACGGGGAGCGGGCGTACACGCTCCCGGAAGTCGCGGTTGTCGAGGTTGGCGCATGGCCGGGCCCCGTCTCCGCGTACTACGAGGGCGGCGTGCCGCTCGTGCGGATCTTCCCCGATGCGGGATGCGTGCCGTCGCGCCTCGCGAAGACGCAGTACGGCGGCGAGCCGTTCATGACCACCGCGCTGTCGTCGAGGACCGGCTGCGCCGTGTGGAAGACCCGCAGGGTGCGCATGCACATCGAATGCACCTGCACGGATGGCGCCGCAACGCGGACGGATAACACGATCGTTGGTCAGGCCAGGGATGCACCGATCATCGGCACGCCGTTTCTGCTCCCTCGCTCGCAACACTCCAAACTTCCCGACGACCACGTGCTGTTCATCGGTCACCGGGATTATGTGCACGTATTCCCGCTGGGTCTGGTGTGGGCGCTCGGCGAACCGGCCAACCCGGGAACGATGCGCGTGCCCCTCGATCTGCTGCTGTTCACGAGAAGCCGTGGCGGCGTGTGCATGGCCATAAAGGTCGGAACGGTCGACGGCGTGTCCGCCGGCGACGTCCGCTCGATGATGTCGTATGGCAGGTTCGTGAAAGAGGCCGCCGCATGGTGCTACAACATCCTCTACGAGACTAGGGAGAAGAAGGTCCGCGTGCTGTTCACCGACAACCTGAAGGTGTTCTAATGGGGGGGGGTCGAAAAAAAACCTGGCTTCACGCTGTGCGGGTGGTGGGTAGAACGGAGATAAACATCGAACAAAAAATGAGTCGTCGCAACGCACACACGCACTTCGCGCAGCACGCGTATCCCGGCGCCATCCGCGCGAAGACGGTTGCCGCCGTCCGCGCCGGCGACCCCGTCGGCGCACCGACCGCAGTTCCGGCAGCACCGCCCGTCACGCCGCCGGTCACGCCACCGGTGGTTTCCACGCCCGGCGAAGTGTGGCTTACCCCTGGCATACCTCCCGCGGAGTTTGGTGGGGGGAGTCCGTCGGAGACTTCGTTCGAGGTGGCCGGGGCCGCCATGCTGACGGGGATCGTGGTTCCGACCACCGCGGTCACCCCCCTCAGATCGTGTCCGGCGCCGCGTGCCGCGCAGCCGAGCCCGTTCCGGGGTCCGGCTGTCCGACCGTCCGGCGACCTACCGCGGCTCGACAAGACCGGCAAAGAGCAGTACGACATGGTCATCGACGCGGTGCGGACGTATAACGAGGAGGAGTACGTCGCGGAGCTGTGCCAGTCGTACGCCGCGAGGCTCCAGGCGCATCTGCTCGAAACGGTCGAAATGCTCACCGCGTGCACGCAGTTGGATTCTGTGCGCTCCCGGAATCTGACAGTGGCGAGCCTGGTGCCCGCCGACGCCATGGCCATCATCGACAATGTGCGGATTGGAATAATCGGCACCGCTCCCCCGGCGGATTACCAACGGCGGGGCGACTATTTCATGGACATCTTCGAGAAACTCGCCGTCGCATACAACGCGGTGATCCTCGCGTTTAGCGGGCTGGCCACCGGCGCCGCACCCGACGATGCCCGCACCATCAAAACCCGCGTGCACGCGACCGCGCAGGAGGTCTACGCCACCGTGGTCAGATTCGGGGAGGAGAACATGTCCGCGAGGGAGAAATCCGCGATTCCCCGGCGGTTTGTGACCGAGAGCTACCGGACCGCCAACGGAGAAGAACTCATCGGCACGCAGGGGCACGTGGAGCAGGGCGTCGCGCTGATTCTGCGCACGCCCGGCGCGGAGACGCTGCTCCAAGCCGACCAACGGTGGTCATGCTTGCGGACCAGCGACGGACAATCGGTCACGTTTGAGCCCCCGTTCAACCTCGGCCCGAATTCGTGGTTGCTCGGGGACCAATGGTTCGTGGTCGTGGATGCAGATTCGGTGCGGGTGCGCAAGTACACGGTCGATGCGGCGGAAGCTGGCGGATACGAGGCGACGACGAACGGGCGCCATCTTGTGGTCTTCCGCCGGACCCTCCCCGCGTGCCGCTTGCTGCTGAACGTCGCGACGCCGACGGCCGCGAAGTGGTGGTCGTTCTCGATCATCGCCGAGGCGCCCGGCGCGACCGTGGTGATCGAGACGTTCGAGGGATTCGTCGAGTGGGTGCTCGTGCATGGCAAGGCGCTGCCCGACCCCCCGACGACCCCGCCCCAATCACCGGCGCAGAGCGCCGCGGCGGCGCTCGAAACCGCTGCCATCGTCGTGGCCGACCGATCCGTGCTCATCGGCAAACTGAAGATCGCGACGCCAGAGCCGAAAGTGCTGCACCCTGAGCCAGAGCCGGCGCCCATCGCGCCGCCGGTATCGCCCACCGCCGGCCAGCTCACGATCCGCGACGTTGCTCCCAAGGCACGGCCCCCCGCGATCCGTCGCGTGTCCAGAGCCGTCGTGCCGGATGAAATCAGGTGGTGCTACGACGGCACCGTCACACCGTGGGCGAGAATACTGCCGTACCCCGGACGGGACGTCGAGATCCACAGACTGTCATCCGACGAGTACGCCGGCGACAAACTGTTCACGACGGTCGTTCTGCGGACAGCGGACCGGTGCTCGGTGTGGAAGATCTTCAACGGCGACTCGCAGATGGAGTGCCGCTACACCGACGACGGCGGCGACACCCGCGTCGACAACGCGATCGTCGAGACGACCCGGGGTAAGCGGATCACACCCCCGCCGCACGGCGTGCCGTTCGTGCTGCCACTGACCGCGGATGCGAGGCTCCCGAAGAAGACCGCAATGTGCCCCGGCGCGGATGGGTGTTCGCACCTCTTCCCGATCGGCGACCAGTGGGCCCTGGGCGTGCCGGTCGGCGCGGATGCGCCGACGCCTCTCGTCCTGTACAAGATCGTGGCTGGCGGCGGCGTGTTATCGACCACGAAGATCGGCGTCGTCGCGGATGTGACCACCGACGCCGCTTCGTCGATGATGTCGTTTGGCCGGGCGCCCGAAGGCCGGGGTGGCAAGTACCGCTACAGCGTCTTTTACAAGGACCGGACAGCCAGGGTGCAGCAACTGATAGTGGGAGATGATGATCTGTTCGCGTGAAGATGGGGGGGGGGGCGTTGATACACGAATTGGACAGAAAAAAAGACGAGCAATGGACGACGAACGCATTGTGATATCATCCACGGCGATGATGACGGCCCTGTACGACACGTACATGGCAGTGCGCTACTGCACGGCGCTGCGCGCGATCGGACGGTGGCTGCTCTCGATCGCCCGGGTGCACGAGCACCGTTCCGAATCCGCGCTGGTCGAAGAGCTCGACCCCACGATGGCCAGACCGTACTCGGGGATGCTGATCCAGCTCGGGGGATCCCCGGCGAGGCTGCAGAAGATCATGACGCCGCTCGGCACGGTGTTCCCGTGCACCGTGCTGTTCGGGGACCGCGCCCACGAGCAGATGCTCGCGCACGCCATCATGCGGACCGAGCGCGTGATCAGCCTCGAATACGTGACCGGCTCCGCGGTGTCGCGGTACGTCGACGGGACGGTGCTCCTGCGCGTGCGCCGCGTGCATGGCATCGACCTGCCGGAATTCGATGGATGTCCCGCGATCATCGAACCGGCGCCGCTCGACACGGTCACGTACCGGTTGTACCGCCGCGTGAAGCGGCACCTGACGTCCGCCGACGGAAACGAAGACGAGCGCATGGCGCCGAATCCCCAGTGCTGGTACGACGTGCCGCAGGCGTACCTCTCGGTCGCCCGAGCGCTGACGATGATGCTGGACTGCGTGCGCAAATGTTTGGGTGCGCTGGACGCGCCGTCGCGGACGTGTATCCCCCCGTTCGCACCAGACGGGAGCCGGTGCCGCACGACCGGGTGTGTGTACGTCCGCATCACACGCGCCGGCGACGCGCTGATGATCACGGATCTGTGGACGCCGCTCGGCGGCCAGCCCCTGTTCCCGCGCCAGGGGCCGTGGGCAAAGATCGACGCCGCGCTGTGCCGCAAGTTTGTCGACGCCATCGACTGGAGCGTGTGCGACGTCAGCGCGACTGCGCTGGTCGCGAGCGCCCCCGGCTCGACTCTGGTGCCGTTCGCGGAAACGCCGGGCAATGCGGAGCTCCGCAGGTCGGGGTTCGTGGTGGCCCTGCTGCAGGTGCGGCGTGTGGGGCCGTACGAACTGCCGAACGGCGACGCCAGCCCGATCGTGTACGAACGTCCGGTGCCAGAGCCCGGAGAGCGCCTGTTCCACGGTCACCTCGTCCACAAATTGCGTTGCATGTGCATACAGAAGTGAAATGGGTGGGGGGGGGGGTATGGGCCAAAAAAAATGTTCTCTTTCCCCGTTCACATACCCGGTACACGTGGCCGGCGGACACGCTTTCCGGGCGTGCCGCACGCGGCCGCATCGGACGAGAACCCGGACATTTCCGAGTGCGTCCTCTTCACCGGCGGCTTTGCCGCGGCGACGACGACGGACCGGACGGCGCGGTCGATCATTTCGACCAGCATGCGGATCTTTGCGCGCTTGTGCATCGGCGTCACGTCGTTGTCATCGAGCGACGGCCACATGAGCCGCGCGATGAATGCCGAGATGACGGCGTGTGCCCGGTTGTGGTACAGCGGCTTCTGCTTCGCGCCGAGCAGCGCGCAGACCTCGGACATTTTGCAGCCGAGGAGCGCGTTCACCACGCGCTCGGTTCCGCACGGCAGGCATCCGGCCGTCACGTTCCGGAGGTCCAGGTCGATGATGCGGTGCGTATCGAACCACACCAGCAGCGCGTGGTCGTCGTCGTTCAGCTCGTCGTCCTGCGCCCAGTCCTCCGGGTCGTCCGGCGGCACCGGCGGCGCTGGCGACGACAGCGGCGGCGGCTCCGCCCCGTAGATCCACTCGTTGACGAGGCCGAGCATCATGGCCGCGTATTTGATCGCGACCTTCACGTCGACGGCGGTCCTCAGCTCGGCGGTCAACGACCAGCAGGTGGCCGCAAAGTAGAGCTTGAGCCGCGGCGATATGTCGGCGGCCGCGCTGCCGGTGAGCAACGCGCCCATCGCCGCCGCCTTTGGGCACAGCAGCGCGACCTCGAACCAGCGCCCGGCGCGCAGCGCGTCCACGACGGTCGGATCCTTCGTCAGAATCTCGGCGGTGAGCCGCTTGCTCCTGAATATCTCGGATTCGGTCACCCACTTTGGGATGTCCGAGCGGGATGGGCCGCTGTAGTGCAGCAGGGCAATGTCGGCCCGTGTGAAATCTGGCTCGCCCATCGAGGTGCAGAGGGGGGAATGTTATTTTTTTACGGCGACCCCGGAGGGATTTGTTCGTTTCGTTTTTTCGTGGCCGCCAAGTGGAGATCTCGGGCAAAAAAGATATTTTCCAATGTCCAATTGAACATCGTGGTCTGTTAACCCCCCCCCCCTTCCAACATCTCATACCGCGGTGTTCAGAACACTCCGACGTAGAACCCGGCGCTGCCTTCGAAGAATGGCGTGTACAGCGCACGCATCGCTTCGCAGTCCGCGGCGCTGACCGTTGAACTGGCTGGCCGTTTTTCCTGCGGGGGAGGCGTCGCCGTGGGTGGTTCGACCGCCACCGCCGCCGGCGCGGGTTTCTGCTGTGCGGCCTCGCGCATCTCGTCGTCGATCATCCCCGGAGCGTCGGTTCCCCACGCCGCCGGAGCGGCCGGTGCCGCATCCACGCCGTCGGCGCCGGACGCCGCCGCGTCCGCGCGCTTCGTGCGGCTCTTCCCCACCCGCGGCTTGGCCGCCGCGGGCAGCTGCGTCATGGTCGCGTCTTTGTCGGCTTCGCTCATCTTCTCGTGTCGGCGGGAAAAAAAAAGTTTTGGTGGTTGGAGGTTCTCTTCTGTCGGTGCGCGCTTCTCCCGTGCTCCCTTTCAGGTTCAACGACCCGTTTCGGCGCACGTCAGCTTGTACACATCGCCGCACAGCCGCATGAACTCGGGATCGTCCAGCACGATCGTGGAGTGCGGCGTGAACCGCGGACTGTAGAACGTGGCAATCGGCAGATCGCGGCACGCATCCCCACGCGGTGCGACGAGCAGGCACGGCTCCTCGCGGCCCGTCTCGATCCCGTCGAGCCGTCGCTGGCAGAGCTCCTTGCGCGCGGCGCCGTATTCGCTCGGATCTTCCACGACCAGCAGGTGCACGTCGCCGACGGTCCCCGCATCCGTGCATTTCCACTCCCGCGCGGGAAACAGCTGGCCGAGCCTGACGCGCAACGCGCCGCACAGGCCGAGTTGGTCCACCGCGGTGCGTCCGGACGCCCCCACGGGAACCACGTGAACGGTCACGGGCACGACCGCCGAGATCGCCGGCGTCGGCGCGGCGATGACGATGGCGGGGGGCCGACGTGTGGGTGCCATACTGAATATTTCCGAAACACCTGTCATCTTTTCCGTGTTTTTTTGCTGCTTTCGCGACGAATTGTATTGTGTGTGTGTGGACATCGTCACACATACTCGATGGTGACGGGATTGTCGATACGCGTGTCGTCGGCCACTCCGAGTGCGTCCGATATGAAGTACCGGTAACTGCCCGATCCGACCATATGTCGGCCGAGCGGACGAACGCAACGGATGTGCACCTCCGGCACATCCGCGGCCAAGACCCAGATGGTCGCGGTCGGGGCGCCCAGCAGAAATATGGCCGCGATGGCAGCGGACGTGCGTGGGGTCGGTCGCGTGAAACGGAGATGCAGTGGGTCGATGTCATGCCACCGACGCAGTCTCACTGTCCGCAGATGCGGAAATCGTCTGAACACGGGCGCAAGTCCGGGGTGCGTGGGGTGGACCATATCCATGCACGCCAGCGATTTTATCTCGAGGTGCGTGACACACGACCGGTACACGCAGCAAAATGCCTTCGGAAACAGGCACGGCAACACGAATTTCATCTCGGGCGTAGTCCCGTCAGGTCTGCGCTGTCCGCGTGAGACGAGGGCGATCAGATCAGGTTCGTGTGATTCTGTTTCCCCCTCCAGACTCGTCACGCGGTACACGATCGTACCGAGACCCGCGCACATGGCGCCGCGGAACACTGTCGGTGCGCAACGCATCGACACGTTGTCGGCGACCAACCGGGTCACCGCACGGCCCTCCAGCACCGGCGTGATATCCACGCCGAACATGGTCGTCAGTTCGCTCTCCTTTTTTTCATCGGGCACGTCATTCGCATCTGGCATGGTTTCGGCCGACCACCAATCGTGCACCTCGAATGTGGCCAGCCGCGGACATGCACCCGCGGGCGTCAGAGCGATAAAGTAGTCAACTGGCGGAGCGGTGTGCGTTCCCCCGAACATGATCGATAGCCGCGTTATTTTCTTCAGCTGCGACACGTCCCGCATCGCGGCGATGTTGTTGACATTGGTTGGGTCACCGCGCATCAACAACGTGACATCCTCGAGGTTCGGCGCGCGCTCAGCAATCCACGCAGTGTAGCCCACGTGCGCGTTGGTGTCCAGGCTCAGCGTCGTCAGATTCTCGGTCACGGGCGTCGGTGGCACAATCTCCACCAGGCGGCTCCGCATCTGCGTGAGATGCAGCGCCCGCAGCCTGCCGCAAAGCTGAAGTATTTCGTCGATTGTGATGGCGCGGTGAGAGTCGATGTCGCTGGCGATCAGCGTGAGCGATTCGATGTTTGGGTTGTCTCTGCACATCTCCCGCAACAGCTCGAGCCTGCACTCCGCCGTCAACGACCGCAGCTCCTTTATTCGTACACCGGTGAATGGTCCGTGGTACTCGGGTGGATACCGCACGAAAAGCCACAGCGTCTGGAGTTGACCCCCCGAATACCTCGCGAGCGATGCACGCAACGAATCCCACGCATCCAGATTTGGCGCGTACACGCGGACCGAATCGGGGTTCGCGATCTGGTTGAGAATGGCGACCTGGCACGCCGCGTTGTGATCGTCGACCAGCGCGGGCAACGCGCTGATCCGGCCGAGGTCGACGACGTTTGGCACATACATGAACCCCGTGAACTCGCGGCACCCCGTCAGCACGGCACGGCCGCGGCACAGCATCTGCACAAAATCGGCATATTGGGTGCTCCCATGCATACTCATGCACACGCGCCCGACGTCGAAGGCTTGCCAAGCTTGGCACGAAAGTGCGCGAAACCGCCGGCTGACCAGCGCAACGGATCCGTACGACGAGACAAACGGCTGTACCATCGCGATGATATCGGTCATCGTCGGGTCGTCGAGAGTGTCAAAAAAATTGGGCCCTGGTTCGCCTTCGACGCGCCGTGTCCGGGTCGCGCGTTCGCTGGTTGTCATTTGATATTTTCTTCCGCCGCGTCGTTGCGGATATGTCGGGGTGGGTGGGGGTTTTTTTTATATGGTTG
>JBAZMA010000017.1:0-34706 GCA_041649995.1 Candidatus Omnitrophota bacterium
TTTCGGCGTCACACGTCGTCTCGCTACTGCATTCGTTGGGGGGGCAGTCTTCGGCCGACGCGCAACCAATACAGATGCCCTCCTCGGAGCAGACATTGCAGCTTTCGTACACGCAGTGTCTATCCCAACTGCAAGTTGCCGTGGTGCAGTCCGCTGCGGGACAGTCCGTTTCCGGGTCGGTGCAGAGCCCGCACGTCCCCGACGAGCATGTTCCGCCGGTACACCACTCGCCGTCGGTCTCGCTGGCCGTGCATGTGCATTGACCCTCTACGATTTCCGCCATCGTACATTCCGGACAACTGTGCGACAGAGGATCCGCATCCTCGCATCCGGAGAAGCACGTGCCAACATAGCACCAGCCATCGGGACACGCTGTGGCATCGGGCTTCTGTTCCACGTGGCAAAAGTGTCCACCGGGGCAGACCCAGTTTATGCAGTAATTGCATGTGCCCGAGTCGCATCTTCCGCCGGTTCCGCACGCCGTGGCCGCGGTTTTGGCCGCGTACTGGCACAGTCCACTAGTGCACGCCGGTGGCCCCCAACATTCGTACGTGTTCGGACAGTCGGCCGTTACATTGCATGCAATGGACCCACTCGGGTCCGCAACACCCTCGGCGATCGCCGCGATCACGCCAAACAACATTAAAAACATGCCCACGTTGCGATCCATTTTTTTTATCACCGGGTCGTATGTGTGTAACCACCGATATTGCGCTGTCTTTTTTTGTATCCACCCTCCCCATCACCCCCCACCGTCTCCGTTAAGAGTGTTTCGGTTTTCCAACCATTCCCATTATCGCGATTCCGATCAGCCCCTCGATGACCAAGATCGCGATGACCGCAACAAAAGCTATCGTCACAGAAGCCGCGGTCGTCAGGCCCCCGTCCGTCTCCAGCTCCACACAAACTCCGGCCACGCAGTGAATGAGATCGCACGGTTCCACGTACACGCAAAGGTTGGACACGCATGTACCGGCGCCGCACGGCGAATGTGTCGTGCATTCGTCGTCGGCTATGCACGGTACGCACGCATCGGCAACGCAATGATCGGGTGCGCATAGCGGTGTGTAGACACACACCCCAGCTGCACACGACGCATTCACACACGGTGCGGCTGCCACACATTCGCCACCGGCGATGCACTCTGCGCACACACCGGACACGCAGTGGTCTGGAGAACACGTCCAGTTGTACGTGCACGTGTGGTCGGCCACGTTGCATGTCGCGGAACGGCACGCGGCCGGTGCACAGTCGCCGTCGTTGGCGATGCACGGCACGCAGCGCGTGTCCAGACAATACCCGTCGGCGCACGCCGACCCATCGCCACGGACGCGGGTTGTGCAATTTCCGACCCCCACACAGTCGAGATAGAAGCAATCGTTGCAGGCGCTCGTATTCGCATCACACGTGTCCGGGCAACCGTTCCCGGAGATGCATTGGTGCGTATACGGGCTGCACGTCGGGATGATGCACGGCTCGACGCAATCTGCATTGACCTCACAATCGACGCACGCATCGTCGATGCAGACCTGGTCAGAGGCGCATGGACCAACGAAGCACACGAAATCGGTGCACGTGACCGCTGTGCATGGCTCGAGACAACCCTCGTCCCAGATGCGATTCTCGGGGCACTCTTCCGGCCAACAGACGCCCGAAGCGTTGCACACGGCCTTGGCATACGTGCCCGGCAGCACGGGATCTGGGGTGGGACAGTCCTCATTCACGATGCATCCCGTGCACAGCCCGCCCTTGCACGTGCCATATGTGCATGGCGTGTCGTCGGGCAGAGTGGCCGTGCACTCGCACGTGGTGTCGTGTGTCGCCACGGTCTGGCACTCGTCGCATATACCCGTGATGGGATTCGTACCATTGCACGGTGTGCATGCGCCGTCCAGACAGATGCCATATCCGTACCAACACGCACCGTAATCTGGCAGCGGGGGATACACGCAGGTCCCAGTTTCAGTATCGCACGTCGGGACGTCCCCGCATTCCACGGCGGGGCAGTCCTCGTCGTACGCACACTGGAAGCACTCATCCGACGGCCCGCATGCCACACAAGCCTCGTACACGCAGTGCGCATCCCAGCTGCACGTCGACGCGGTGCATGCTTGTGGCGGGCAGTCCATGGCGGGGTCGATACACGGTCCGCAGCTTCCGGCGTTGCAAGTGCCCGCTGGACAGTATGTTCCGTCCATCCCGACGCTGGTGCACATGCACACGGTTCCATCGCCGATGTCCGGCGTGAAGCAGTCGTGGCAGAGATGCGTCACCGGGTCAGTGTCCGTGCAATTAGCAAAACACTGACCCGCGTAACACCGACCCGTTGGGCATGTCTCTCCATCGGGGATGGATTCCAGATGACAAAAATGACCACCGGGACAAGACCATATGACGCAGTGATTGCATTCACCGGCGTCGCATCTCCCGTCCGTCTCGCAAATCGTGGCGCCCGTTTTCGCGGTGTAACGGCACAGGTTGTCCGTACATGAGGCTGTTGTCCAGCACATGAACGAAGGACAGTCACCGATTAACGTGCATGAATATATTCCGCTGGGGTCCGGGATGGCCGACACGATGGTAAACGCCATCGCCGCGATCACGGATAGCGGGATCGGGGGCATCGTTAACGCGGCCGGCGACAACGCGGATTTTGTTCGTGTCATGTCTGCAATTATATGGAAATTTGATAGCAGCGTGCATGTGTGCGTCGGAGATAACAGATTGGAATACACGTTGCACGTTTTCGTGCCCGGTTCAGTGTGGGAAATTGCGCGGTCGTCCGAGAGGCACACCGATGCACGTGACGATCCAATTGGCATGGGCGATTACATGCTTTACAACGCGTTTGAAATCGCCGGAAGCGCGTATTACAATTGCACCGTGTTTGCCGACCGTACGCCGGCGGGCGCGTCGTACAACCCCGCGATGCGCGATGTATACGCGTTCGACTACAGCGAGGACGAATGCCGGAAAATTAGGTTCGTCGACGCGGTGTCCGCCGCCGGTACGTGGATGTCTGGACCTGGGCGCGCTGCAGTGCATCCGGCATCGGATCTGTTCGTCCGTCAATCGGCAGGAGGTGTGTTCCCGTACACGCCAACTCAATGGCGAGCACCGGAGCGAGCATTGTGCAGCATTGGGGCAACCTGGGTGATCCGCGATGACGACGATGCGTTCGTGCATTTCGCGGAAATCCGGTGTGGGGATGGATCCTTCCCAGCGGATCCACATACCGTCGGCGATGTCGTCGCTCTGCTGCCCGCGTCCAGCCGCGAAAAGTTGTTGGTGGGCGTGGAACTCGACGTGGCCACGTCGCGGCCGGATGGCCCCGCCGCCGACGTGTTTGGCGGAATGCTGCCCTGCCGAGAGGCTGCGCGGGGCGCGTATTCGCAGCTGCCGTTCACTCCGGAAACCATCGCGGCGTTGCATCGTGCGGGAATCCGGCCCCCGGTCGGTGCCGCGATCATCCCGTACGCGACCACGGGGAGTCGCGGACGCAGCTGCAGACCTCTCGATCCCCGCGAGACTCTGGTCGTGCTGATCCCGCCAGACGGGGACATCAGCGCCGCGCACGAGACGATCCGCATGCTCCACGCGAAAAAACTGCCGGTCGGTGCCGCCATCGCGTGGTTGGACCATGTGTCCGGCCCGTTGTGCGATATGGGACCAACGTACGTCCGTCCGTATTGAGGTTAATCGACGAACATTGGGGCCAATAAAAGATAGTCGGTGTGTCAACCTTGCGCTTCTTCGTGATTAGTTTTTTTTGCCGGTGTGCATCGTGTCCGGGTGAGGTTTTTTTTGACGCCGCCGCGACCCACCCAAACGCAAGAGCTATGTCGACGGCGCCATGCGCATGGTCAACCACTACGTCGACGCGGACGCCGGCGTGATTGCAGAGGGCATCGCGGATATGGAGTGTGGCAGGTGAAACACCCATATGATCTCCATCGCCGGGGCGTGTCCGGTGTCGCGAATTCAAAATGCCCGAGGCATCGATGATTCATCAATTGGGCGGGAAAAAAATAAAAGAAATATGAGCACTCGCAGGTGGGATGACGATGATACAATCATCGCACCTGGCGTCCTTCCGAATTCGGCCAGATGGATATGCAATATACGAGCAGCAACGACGCGCCGAGCAGGTGATCAGAGACGAAGCTGCCATAGAGAAGGTCATCTGGGACGATCCGCTGAAACGCTTCGAAATCCTCATCGAACGCGTGGCCAGACTCGAGGCCGGCGTGAAGGCTGACGCGGCGAGGCTGGCGGCGTCGACCGCGGAGCTCGCGCAGTTCCGCGAAGAACTTGCCAAGACGAGGGTTGAAGTGATCGCTCTCATGAACAAGTGATGCCCGCAATTGTCACGCGCATGCACACCAATTTGCAATACGACACATACCATGAGAACGATGTCGACAAATAAACGCAACGCGGGGCACAACGGGACGCTGCAGTTCATCGAATGCGACATGGCGCCGTCGGTGCGCCGGACCGCGTGCGACATTGTGTACTCCGAGCTCGGGTCGCCGCTGGACGGCGTCGCGGATCGCGTGTGCACGCAGATGCGCAACGCGCTCGGCGGTTGGTGGTTCTGCACATGCGTCAGGCGCGGTCACATCGACTGGTCGCTGTCGTTTCCATGCGAGTGCGGCACGCTGTTCCACGCGATCACGCCAAATGAATTCACGATTGTGATCGGCAAGCCGCGATCAGACATGTGACGACCGACGCCATCAATGCACATATAAAAAAAGAAAGAATTGGGCATCTGTTGTCACGGACAATGATCGATTCAGTATAGGACGGGCTCGGGATCGCCTGGCCAATGTGGCAAGGCCATGCGGACGATGTACTCGGAGATCCAGCCGAATCCGACGAGGAGATTCGCGGGACTGTCCGCGCCGAGACGCGGATGCTGTGCGCGCGTAATGGCGGATGCATTGCGGATTATCTCGTTCGTGAGATCGGGAAACTTGTCACGTGGAAGCGCCGGCCGGCCGAATTTATCGGATGCGGCGGGGTCGGCCCCGCCTTTCAGCAGCAGCAATGCCATTTCGCGCGTCCTCGCATGGAACAGCGGAGTCTCGCCGAGGTGTTCCTGGTGCACATTAGCGTCTGCACCGGCCTCGAGCAACATCCCCACCACCGCAAGGTGGTATTTTTGGCGTTGTCCGGAGCATGTCGTGATGTCCGCAGCATGGCCGATCACGGCGTGGTGAAGCGGCGTCCGACCTGCATCATCGCAACCGTGAACATTCGCGCCGTGCCCCAATAACAGTGCCACACTTTCACGCGACCCACTGTTATGCATGACGGAGATCAGAGGCGTGAAGCCACATACAGCCCTGGCGTTGACGTCGGCTCCGCGATCGATCAGCAGGCGTACCACCGCGGTGGTTGTGGCTGCGTGCAGCGGCGTACCCCGGAACGCATCGAGGTCACTGACGTCGATACCCCGATCAAGAAACATCCTAACCACGCCCGGGCAGTTGCAGGTCGCGGCGGCGTGCAGCTGCGCCGAGTTTGCCATGTCCGGGTAGGTAGCGAGTATGGCACTGACCGCGGTCGTGTCGTCTTTTTCGTACGCTGGGTACAGCGCATCTCTGCAACGCTGGCGGCGAAGTTCGGATTCTCCGATAATCCGCCGCTTCGTCGGCGGCGAGTCGTCGCTGTCGAACGAATCGTCCGAATCCGACATCTGTTCCACTCTTTTTCGCAGATTCAAATTGGCACCAATTTATGGTTGGTCACCGAGTGCACACGATCTTCGCCCGGGACTGTTCGTCAATTTCCACCCCCCGGCGTGATGAGATTTTTCAACGGGACGTTCATCAACACGCGTAGACCCTGATCATCTGCGCGACGCGCGCACGACAGATCGGGCAGCTGGCTCCCGAGATTTTTGAAACGGCGACACTGCAGGGTCCGTACAGGCAGAGATGTCCACACGTGGTGTGTTATCATCACCCTCCCAGACCCGCTGATTTTTTTTCCAACCAACATCGGCATGTGTGCATGCGCATCACTTGTAATGCGCGGCGTTCAATGCGTTACGACGATGCGCACCGTGGTGTCCCGGCCCGCGGTGCACGTGAGCGAGGCGCAGGCACCCTTGCTCCACGTGGTGAGGGTGGCGCCTTCCACGGCCCAGTGCAGACCGCGCCAGGTTTCCCGTTCCATGTACAGACAGTCGGGCAGCTGTATGCGTACGGGAATATTCACCTCCTGCATGTTCGTGATGGTGACACGCTTTTCCGCGCATGTGCCCGCGTGCGTCCACGCAGGGACACACGCGTATAGTCCGGGCATGCTCGACATCGGAATCTCGAACTGTCCACCGTAATGCGACTCAGTGAGCGTGTCGCTGTCGCAGCGCATCAGCATTCCGTCAGCAAACACGAACACCGCGCTGCCGCGCGGAACAAAGTGCCCGTAGTTGTCCAGCACGACGCTACCTGCCGCGGACACGGTGCCGATGCTGGTGATTGCAATGGTGGCCATCACAAAACCGCTGACAGATACGGACGTTGTTCCGACGCACGCAGCCGTGCCGGCCTCGATCGCCGTGGCATGCTCCACGACGCCGACGCGGACTGTCGTGATCCTTCCAACTGGTTCTGCCGTGGCGCCGGCCGGCGGCAGATCGCTCGCCACGTTGACCGCGGACGACCGGGTGCTCTGAGTCGGCACGTCGCAGTGATCGATCGCGGTACCTACCGGGACATTGACGTCACACCCGATCGGACTCACCAACGTCATGTTCTGGACGCCGAACACGCGTTGGCCGAGCGGCGGCATCGTGATGTTCAGCACGGTCGATGAGCGCAGACTGCTCGTGTACATGTCGACTTTGACGGACTCCTCGCCGAACGTGCCATGATACGACGCACTACCCGTGCGGCGGACCACGCCACCGTCGAGCCGCGCGCTTATGGTTTCCGGGTGCGACACGAACACGACGCCGTCGGCCGTCATGACTTCGGCACAGTGCTCGTCGGCGGAGATCAGCGTGCCGATGATTGGTCCGTGCGACGTGTTGACAGAGACCTCGCGTCCGTAGAGTGCCTGCATAGACATGGGGCACTCCCTGACCTTCCCCGGGACCATGCGGGTGCCAGATGTCACCTGGATGCGGTCGGGAGGTAGCAGATTGATGATGGACGCCGGGCCCTCGCGAGTAAAGCCGGCGGGGAACTGTATGTGCATCGCCGTTCCGAGATTGGTTATCGTCATGCGGGTGGTCGCGGTCGCCGCATCGAGAATGGTTGGCTGTTGCTGAGACATTGGGGGATTTTGTTTGTTTTCCGGATTGATTTTTATAATTTTAAATTGGGTGTCCGTGGATTTTTCCGTTTTTAAATTATTTTATGGGACATAATATCTGCGAACGAATTGGAAAATACACGACAGCACGATGGTCGATACACGCGAAATGCGCACGTTGCATACTGCCGTGACCGGCAATCTGCTCGGATCGCTGTGCGTAGTCGAAGGCACGCTGGAGGGCATCCGAAACTCAAACCCGTTCACGCGTTCGACGCGTGCCCACCACCAGTGGATGGTGCTGCTCGTGGACGTGCGCGTCGGGAATGTGATCGTGGACCATCTGTGGTTGGATGGTTGCAAACGCCTCAACGCGGTCGCAGTGTGTCCGCGCGGAACCCGGGTGCGACTGACGGGCGTCGTCAAGACGTACGTGCACGCTGGTGTCGTGAAGTGGACACTGAAATCTCCGTATCGAAACGTGGCAACATCGCTGACATGAACACGCATGCATGACCCGGCAGCGCAAAAACGCCGCATGCGCGGGTTGGTGGTGAATGCGACCGATCCACACCAAACAAAAAAATGTCGAGCGACGAGGAAACCGACTCTGTGCACGAAGACGAGGAGGAGGAGGAAGAAGAGGAAGACGACGAACCGGCGGGCGCAGTCGAGAGTCCGGTGCGCCGGAAGACGGACGAAATCATCGCTGCGGCCCGGGCTGCCATCACCCCCTCCCGCAAGGCGCGCCGCGTTTCCATGGGTCCCGACGAGTTGGCGATCGCGCTCGCCGACCTGTCGATCGACGGGGACGACGACAAGGCAGTCGACCTCGAGGCCATCAACGTTCCGGTGCTGATGCGCGACGCCGAGGGGGGGTCGAGCAAACTGTTCCGCATACCCGTCCCGGTGCAATTTGACGACGAACCCGAGCGGTATATGATGAAGATCGACCGCGAGCTCGAAGTCACGCGGGAGATCCTCGCATGCGAACGAGACCGGCGCAAGATCAGCTCGTTCGCCGTGACGACGGAATTCAACGTCGCGGTGCGCGCGCTCGTCGCCGACGGACTGCAGCCAGAAGTTAAACCGACAATCACCGAGGAGATCGAGCGCGCGGCGCGGACGTGTGCCCACATGGCCATGAAACGCGCGTTTGGGGATGCTGCGAGCGTGTGGAAGATCATCGAATACGACCAAAATCACGATCTGCGCGAATCCGCGGGCGCGGCTGCGCCGCCGGCCACGCCGGAAAGGCGCCGTGTGCGGTTCGCGGAGCCAGACACACTCGTCCAACTCGCCATGCGCACGTCTTCGCGGCTGTTCTCGCCGGCGCACTCGCGCGCCGTCGCAGCGAAGAAGAAGGAACACTTCAAACTGAACTATGCCCGCGATCCGCTGGCGTATACCGTGACGCGCCTCGAGGAACTCACCGCGATAACGTTCAACCATTCCAAGTTTGCCAGGGAGCGCTGGGCGGCGGCGGTGGCGTTCAGTGGCATTGCCGCGGGTTTCGAGAAGACCGCCGCGGGTCTGCGCGGAACCGACAGGGAGCCGGAGGTTATCGTGCAGTGGTTCTCCGCGCTGTGGTGGACGCACAGAACGGCGAGCGCCGCCATCGCGGCCCGCGGCTCGACCAACGCGGCCATGCATGAACTGCAGCTGCTCGTTCCCTTTGCGCAGCAGCTGGTTAAGAGCCGGCGCAGCTCGTTCGGGGTGTCCGCCGATCCCGAGACTGGCGCACCGCCCGCGGATTGGTGAAACTCCATCACGTCGGAAAATATGGGGGGGTGAAAAAATAGCGAGCCATGATCACCAATTGGTATGCGCCACGTACGTAACGATGAGTGCCAATCTGACAGAAGGCGAGCTTCGGGTCGTCCACCGCCGCTTCGGCGGGGACGTGAAGCAGTTTGGCGTGTTCGTCTGTGCACCGGAGCGTTCGACGGTGAAGTACATCCGCGAGATCGTGGCCGAGCTGCAGCTGCACGCGACGCGGCCGGGGCTGAAGGCGCTCAAGACGACCGACACGAAGAACAACCTATCGCGGGGGCTGCGGAGCGTGTACCACCAGGTGTTCTCCGCCGCGCGCGACGGGCTCACCGCGCTGACGCACCGGATCATGCAGCAGGAGGCGATGACCGCGGGGGCGAGCCCGTGCGAGGCCGAGGCGATCGCCAACCGCGTCATCGAGCGCGAGCTGATCACGTGGGGCCCAAAGGCGTTCTACGCCGCCGTCGATCCGCGGATGACGATCGTCAGCCGGCTGCGGGCAAAGCAGGCCGAGACGCCGTCGTGGTTCGACTTTGCCCTGACCGAGGACGACTTCGCCGCGGCGTTCGAGAGCCACAAGCTCGAGCTCTGGGTGACGCTGTACCGCGACTTTGCGGCGGTGGACGGACGGCCGACCCGGGTGACGGTCGTCGTGGGCGGGGCGACCGAGGTGTTCGACTGGCCGGACCACCGCTCCGCGCGCATCCTGGACGGCCGGGCGGTGACCGTGTCGGACGGGCGCGCGGTCCGGATCCAGCTCGTGGCGACGCCGGCGCGGTGGCACGGGGTGGTCGTCGTCGATCTGCGGAAGACGCGCCCCGCATCTGAGATCATCCCGACGCTGCCGACCCGGGCCACGTTCAATCTGCGCGACTGGCGGATCCGCGGCGGGGTCCAGACCGACGCGGGGACGGTGGAGGACTCGGACGAGATCGTCCCGCTGACGTGCCCGATCACGCTCGTCCGGCCGCGCATCCCCGCGCGCGGCCTGTTCTGCCGCCACCTGCGCTGCTTCGACGTCGAGGTCTTTGTCGCGCAGCAGATGACGGCCTCGCTGAGCCAGCGCCGCGCGTGGAAGTGCCCGCTGTGCAGCTCGCCGTGCGCGGTGGACAAGCTGTACATCGACCTCTGGTTCAAGGATCTCGTCGACCGGGCGCCGGCCGGCGTCGGCCGCGTGATCATCGGCGCCGAGCGGACGGAATACGTGCGCGACGCCGCGGATGCCGACCCCGTCGCCGAGGACGACGATGGCGAGCCGCCGTTCAAGCGACCGACGGTCGCGCCCATCGTCGGCGTGTGCGCCGAGTCCGCCATCGTCCTCGAATGACCGTTTGCCGATGTGAAAACACGCACACACACCACCGCAGCACAGATGATCGATTTCGATAAAAAATGGTGTCGCACGAGGAAGAACCGTTTTTTGACATGTTGGATGGGTTCACCGCACGGTCCATCGTGTCGCTTCTCACGACGGTGGATTCCGTGCGTGGTCTGCGCAACCTCCGCGCCACGTGCCGTCAGTTGCGCTGCGTAGCAAATTCGCCAGAGGTGTGGGCGTCGGTGGACGTGGGCAAGATGATCTATCGCGTGTGCCGGGCGGGAGTTGCGATACCACGCCGCACCATCGACGAGGGCTCCGCATACGATCGGGAATTCATCGCATGCCTCGCCAAGGTCCAGGCATCGCTCAGGAACGTCGACCTGAGCATGTGTCAGTCGTTTGACTGCACGTTCATACCCGCGGACGTGTGGCGGTTGCTGGTGCGTCGCATGCCAAATCTACGCACCATCACAATCCACCTCGGCGTGGCCATGTTGAGGGATCCCGAGAAGCGAAACACGTTCGCGGACACGCTCGCCTATATCCAGGAAAATTGCGTCGGGCTCGAAGCGGTGTCGATCAGGTCACTGAATGAATGGGATGTGGTACCCGTCGTTCTTCCACATGTCCGGTCGTTAAGGATCTACGCACCGGCGAGCGTCATCGACACTCTAACCATGGGGTGCAGAGAATTGCGCGACGTCAAAATCGCCGGCTGGATAGACTCTCGGGTCAGCGCTTCGACAGCCAACATGCTGCTGACGCATGAAGCGACTCTGATACGGTTTAGGTGTGTTGTGCTCGCAGACTACATACTGATGAACGCGCGTTCCCCCACATGGCCGATGCTCCGCGCCCTCAACGTGGGCATGTACACGCCAGAAATCATGTCGTGGGTGGGAACCGTCCTCTCGCGGGGTTTTGGGCGTCTCGAAACGCTCGGATTCGCGATGAGCCGTTCTACCATATGGACCGATGCTCCGTTCATTCTCGGCAAACTCGCCGCGCGGCCCGGACTGCAGTTGGACCTGACGTTGAATGATGCTCCCCACGACTATTGTGATCTGTTGGCCGAACTTGGCGATAACATGGGACCGAGGCTATGCTCACTGGAGGTGTATGGCGCAACACAACTTCCGCCCGCGTTCGCCATGAGGAAGCTTCCAAATCTGCGTTCGGTAAGGTTGCGCACCGTGTCGGACAAGACGGCGAACGCTCTCGCGGGGGGGCTATTGGTTGGCGTGCCACCGCCGAGCCGTGGGGCAGCGGTGGCAATTCACGGCATGACGATGCGCATCAGGTGCTCTCCGGGGTCTGGTGTTCCCCAGGGCAAATGGATTTGCGAATGGCTAGACGTTCTTACCCGCATGTTGGCTCCGCTGGTGAAAAGTCTCGATATATTCACCAAGGTGCGCGTGACGTTTGTGTGAACCTTTTTCCCCCACACTCCCCCCGGCATCAATATACCCTAAAATGTCACACGTTGTGGAAAATGCGCAATGGCGCGAAGACGCGGACGCGTGGAACGTCCTCGAGCCGTTCGAGACGCGGATCCTGCTGGAATATCGTCTCTCCCTCTCCGGGTGGGGCTACGCCACCAAGGCCGTCGGCACGTACGAGCAGCGCGTCCACGGGCTCCCGCTGCCGGTCTACCACCTGATCACCAACGTCAGCGACGTGGTGTTCCGCGTGCTCGACTATCTCGCCGAAACGGACGGTCGTGTCCACCCAACAGATTACGTGAGCAAGCTGTCGCTGGCGCGGGGAGACCTGGCCGCGGCGATCGACCGCCCGCGGGTACGTCGGGCCGCGGTCGCGTTTCTCGACCCGTTCGCCGACAGTGTCACCGGGGCCGCGCTGGCGCGGTTGGCGCGGCAGGATCTGGACGACGTGGACCATAGTCCGCCGTACATCGCGATCGTCGCAGCCGCGCTCGCGCTCGGGTGCATGGCAGACGACGAGTTCGACGAGGCGCTGGACGTTGTGAGCAGCTACGTCGATGCATATGCGGAACACTTTGGCGACGAGGAAGACGACGACTGAACGCGCCGTGGTAGAGATGGAAAAAACGTCAGCCAGACCATCCGCTCGCACACTCCACACGTTGCACGCACACGAACATGGAAAGGAAAATACGTGAGGAGGGTTCACCGCACGAAGCAACTCCATTCTTCGATACGTTGGACGATTACGTGGTCGAGCACATCGCGTCGCTGCTCGTCGACGGCGATTCGCTGCGGCATCTGCAACGGGTGCGGATGGCATCCCGCCGGCTGCGCGCGGCGGCGAACTCGGCGACCGTGTGGATGCACATCGACGTCGGCAGAGCGATCGTGGACGCGTGCCCCGGCATGCGCCACATCGAAACCGACGATCCGTGTGTGGTGCGTCTCTCGCATGCGCCGGACATATTCCGACACGCCGATCTCAGCATGTGCACGACGTTCGACGCCAGTTACCTTCCCACGACCGTGTGGCTGCCGCTGGTGCGGCGCATGCCCCACCTCCGGTTGCTCGTCGTGCATCTCGGGGTCGACGCGGTGGACGAGTCCGGACGCCGGAACGAGTACACCGACACGATCGGGGCCGTTGGCGAATTTAACCGCGAACTCGAGACGCTCCACGTCCACATGCGCCTCGCGCTGTTCGACACTCGCACAATCGTTCCGCTGCCCTCCGTGCGGACGCTCCGGGTGCGTGTGACGGGGCCGGTCGTCGACGCGCTCTCGTTGGGATGCCAGGGTCTGCGCGTCGCGAAAATCGACTCTCCGTTGGGATTCGCGCAACCGGCCGACGCTGCGGCTCGCCTGTTGCTGCGCCACGAACGGACGCTGGTCAAATTCAAGAGTTATGCGCTCTCGGCATCCGTGCTCGCCGCGCAGACGCCGGATTCGCGGAGAGAGTGGCCAAACATGCGCGAGCTCGGCGTGGGCGTGTTCACGGGAGAGACGATGGCATGTCTCAGAACCGTGTTCACGTGGGGGCTCGGAAACCTGGAGACGCTCGGCGTGACGCTGTCCGCGGACGACGCACCGCACGACGCCGCGATCATGCGCCGCGAACTTGCCGAACGACCCGGTCTCTGGCTCCGCGTCGCTCTGCGCGGCGTCGGCGAGCGCGCGTACAATCCGATGCTCGGACTCGACACCACCATCGGGCCGCGGATCCGCCGCCTGCGCCTCGACAGCGTGCCGAACCTGCCGTCCGCACACGACATCCATCTCGGGTTCGCGAATCTGCGCGTACTCACGTTGCACCGCGCCACGACACGGTCGGTGGCCGTGCTGTCGAACACGCTACTGCGTGGTGTCCCGCCGCCGGGGTCGGGAACGGTGGTCACGAGGCGCGGATCCGTGCTGGACATCGTGTGCACCCCCGGCATCCCGGGGCCGCTCGTCCGGCGGCCAGACGTGCCCGCCCGGACTCGGGAAAGCCACGTGTGGGAGGAGTTGATCCGCTGTATGCATCTGTGGGGCAAACAGCCACAGTGGTCCAACAAGATACGGGTGACGTTTGTGTGATGGACCTAGATGGTCGGGCAACATTGTGCGCGTGATGTTCGTGGCGAATCCCGACACCGTGGGATGTGAAAAAAACACACACCCGACAGAATGTCGCCGCCGGAATCGGTCGAGTCTCACCGACGACAATATGGTATCGCATGAAGAGGAACCGTTTTTTGAAATGGTGGATGATTTAGTTATGAGCCGCATCGCGTCGTTTCTCGTGCCCCCCAGCGTTGTCGGCTCGATGCACTCGTTCCGGCAGACGTGCAAACGGGCGCATGCTGTGGCAGATTCCCCTCTTGTGTGGGAACACATCGACGTGGGCGAGTTGGTCACGTCGATGTGCAACCCGAAAAACCTGCCGTGCCGGCAGTCGGACGCATGGCCGCTGCCGCTCGTCCAACGCACGCTTGGCGCACTATCCCGAGTGAATCTCACGCTGTGCGCGGTGTTTGACGGCGCTCGCATGCCGGTCGAGGTGTGCAAGCATCTGGTGGCTCGCATGCCGAACCTCCGCGAACTGTCGATGTGGTTGAGCACGGCGTCGATACGCGGCGCCGGACCGTGCAACCGCGATTTCGCGGACACACTCGCGTTCATACGTCGGGCATGCCCGGATCTCACTTCCTTGCGGATCATAGCTCCCTGTCTGACCACGTGCACCACCACCACCGTCAAGTTGCCAAAGGTCACCGCGTTGCGGCTGGAATGCCCGCCGTGCGTGGTCGCGGCACTGTCTGCCAGTTGCGTCGGCCTGCGCGATGTGCGGATTGAAACACTGCCCGCCCGCTGTGCCGGCGATGATACGGCACACGCGGCAGCGGAATTGCTGGTCGCCCACTGCGCGACGCTGGAAAACTTTTGGGTCGACGAACTCGTCGCGCCGCCATCTCAGCCCGCGTGGCCAAAGATGCGAAGCTTTGGAATCGGCGTGTATTCCGCCGCGATCAGGGACTGGATATGGCCCGCAATCGCGACCCGTTTTCCGCAGCTGGAAACGCTGGGAATCATGTTCAAGACCGATGACCAAACGCGGTTCATGTGGGAGGTCGGGCATGCGAACGCCGGGTTGGAGGCGCGCCCCGATATATGGCTCGACGTTACCATTCTCGAGGACGCTGAACGGATAGTCTCCTCCGTGATGCGCGCCCGCGGAACGTTCGGTCGGCGTATCCGCCGTCTGCAATTCAACCGGTGGTACACAATGCCTGCGATTTGGCTCATACCATGTGGCGCCCCCAACATCGCCGTGGTCACGGCGTACAATTGCTGGGGAACGCAAGCGTTGTTGCAACTATTGCATCACGTTTCGCCCGACCTCGCCACCCTCACGATGGCACGCGGGGCCACCCTCGACATCGCGTTCACACCCCCGGCGGAACTGCTGCCGTGCCACCCCGGAGCGATTCGGCCAGATTTCACGGATCGGTGGATGCCGATTTTGGAGCGGATGGAACATCTGTGGACGGGTGAACCGTCCGATCGCCGGACCCGCATCATGTTCGTGTGATCCAACCCCCTATACCCAGCACACAAAAGTTTTTCCGACCAATTGACCATATAAAATATGGCGTTGTCCACAATGACGAGTTTGATGCTGGCGTGCGCCACGTTTATTTATCCGACCATGATCCCATGCGCCCATACACAGTACTGGCCCGCGATTGCAATCGCGCTCGGAATAGATTTATGGGCACTCGCCGCCCTTGCAGCGGTCGTATCCGCGCTCCACCAACGCGTGAACGATCACGGCACGTGCTGGCAGATCCTGGTGAAGCGGACGTTGACGGTGACGATAGCAATCGATGTGTTGTCGCGTGCGCTGCTGACCGCGCATTGGTACATTCTGCGCGGCTACCCGGTGCTGCACGCGGCTGTCTGCGGTCTCGTGGTTGTCGCGCCATGGAACTGGTATCGCAGGCATCGCATCACCGTGGCGTCGTGGCTGCATCGCGCCGTCCTTGCCGACAATTGCGAAGCTGAACGCCGGAATACGCGCCACTACGACCGCCTGCCGCTGCATTACGTGTGGACCGTGGTGTCCGTGCACAATGTTCGGTGGATTTTCGAAGCGTCGTGTGTCATCCAATGCGCGTTGGGTGCCGGTGGTATGTCATGGTTCGCGGTGTCCGCGACGGCGTCGACGCTCGCATTTGGAGCATATGTCCTCTGCGTGTGGGCGGTGCAATGACAATTGGGGGGTCATAAATCTTTTAAGAAAATGGGGGACGTGCTCAACATCGTGGTCGGCGGCTTTGTGATTTTTTGTGTCCCGTTCACGTGTCTGTCCGCAGTGTCGGCAGGATGGATGTCCACCTGGCTGTCATTTGTTGCGGACGGCATGATTGCGTCGGATTTTGTTGCGTTCGTGCGTGACCTCCGACACGTCGGCACGAAACCCGGACGAGCCTGGCAAACGCATGTGCGACGCGCATTCATCATCGTGGTCGTCGCAGAGTTCGTGGCACGCATCGCATTGACTGTCACGTGCCTCATTTTATGGCCACGGCATGTTACGTGCGCCATCGTATGCACGGTCGTGGCCATTGCATCGTTTGCGTGTGATTGGTTCAAGTCGTTCGAGAGGTGGACGCAAAACGTAACGCGTGCGCACGATGGCATGACCGAGCGTAGCAATATGGGCAGACGCGTATACTGGATGGCGCCCATGCTCAGCATCGTGCGCCTGAATGGCGTCCGGTCTGCATACGCGGCGTTTTCGTTCGCACGGAATGCCATGCTCGCCGGTGGGATGCCGTGGATCGCCGCGTGCGTGATGATAATACCCACTGCTGCCCAATGCCTTTTTATGTGGAAATGCATACGGCATTAAATTTCTCCTTTTTTTTCAGTGTGGCTTCATTGCGAATTCGGCGACCGTGTATAGCACAGCTGATCCGATCACGACGTCCACCGCGATCGTGATCATGCCCGCGGCGCCTGCCAGCACCTTGGCCACCGCGTCCGTGCGCCCGCGGTCCGCGAGTGCGCCGGGATGGACGAGGGCGAACCACGCCATGCACGAGAACGACACGGCGATGAGACACGCGCAGATGCAGAAAACGATGTCGAGCTTCATATTTTTCATTGTCGCCGTGGTCCAATTGCACCCCCCTCCAAAATCCAAAACGACAGATGGGAAACCAGAGCACAGTACCCGCGAAACCTTCGGTCGGTCGTGACGCAATGTGTCTCACCGTGGCATCCGCAACGCACCCGAGGCTCGGGGTGGGCAGCCCGCTTTCGCTGCTCGACCAACACACGCTTCGTACAATCTGCGAACACGTGGTGTCCACCCCGCAGATCATCGCAGTCTGCATCGTCAACGATTCCGTGTCGATCGTGGACGCGGAAAACGGACGGACCATGGGAACGTTGCACCGCGACGATTTTGCCCCGCATGCCGCGGTTGCCGCGGGCGGACGTGTGTATGTTGTCGGCGAGACCGAGACGCAATCGTGGTTCGAGTCGGTCACGAGCTCCGTCTCGATATGCACCACGTGCGTGGTGTATGATATCGGAACCGATACCTGGTCCGATGTCCACATACCGTGGAGTGTCGTAACTCCACGCGGCGTGGTTGCGGTCGGCACACGCGTGATCATCACGTGGGCACTAGATGGATATGGCACCTGGTACTCTCTCATACTCGAAACTACGACCGGAGTGTGGACACGGTTCGTTCAAGAGTGCAACGAGCTGACGTACGATTGTGCCACCGCGCTGGGCAGAACCGTGTGCACGCCAGCGATGGTCACGCGCGGCAGTGGTCCCCGCGTCGGAGTTCTCGACCCCGCAACGAAAATGTGGGTTTTGTTGGACCACACGCCGCGCGTCGCACTCGACGTTGATATCGCCACCGCCATCGGCGACAGGATATGGTGCATCAAGAGCACCAACGTCATCGGTATTGGTCCCTATTCGCCGACGAAGCATCTGTTCATTTACGACACTGCCACGGGCGAATGGTCGGAGGACACACGTCGCTATTTTTGCAGACCGAGCGCGATGACGAGCATCGGAGATGCGTTATACGTGAACGCCGACGGAACGCTGCTGACATACGACACTGTCAGGGGCATTGTGACCAAATGCGTGAGTCACATAAAGGCCTTTGCGTTGGTGATCGTATGAGATGCAATGATGATCATCCTCAAAAGTTTTTTCATCTGTTCCCCCTTCTTCCCATGTTCAGTATGTGGACGACGAGCTACTCTCACGATGTCCACCACTTCCGCTGCAGTCGTAACAGCGCACCCTCGTGGTGATCGTGCCGTTGTTGCAGCATTGACAAGATTGGCCGGCTTCGTAATCGTGCCCGGAGCCACCGCAGTGATCGCACGCGACTTCTTTGTAATACTCTCCGTGTCCATCGCAACGCCGGCATTCGATCCAATTTCCGCTCATTTTATTTTCGTTGCGCAGATTCCTTTTTTTTACCGGTCTCACGCCAATTCGTTGCGCCGATAAATAAAACATGGGAAACGGGAGCACGACATGTGTACAGCGTCCGCCAGTATACGAAACACAGTGTCTCGCGGTAGCTTCGGGAATGCACCCAAGACTCGGGCGAGACAGTCCGGTGTCGCGGCTCGATGCGTTCACACTCCGTGATATATGCAAATACGCTGTGCCGGAGAAGCGGACTGTCGCAGTTCGGTACCGTCAAAACACCACGGTGATCGTGGACACTGATACGGGGTATATCATCGCATTATTGGATCGGAAAGATTTCCGTTCACGCAGCGCGGTCGCCGTGGGTGGACGCATATACATCGTGGGCGAAACCACAACACGCTCGTGGCTGGGTTGGATCGCGGGTGCACAAGATGTCTGCATGGCTTGCGTGGTTTACGAGGCCGAGAGCAACACGTGGACAGATATCGCCGTACCGTGGATCGTCTCGAATCCGTGCGGCGTGGTTGCGGTCGGCACGCGCATCTATATCATGCGGACGCGTGATGCGCACGATATCCCCTACATGCTCAGCTTTGAGACGACGTCTGGTGCATGGACCCGGCAATCGTCGTTGATGCACGCGCTGCCGGCGGTTCACGCCGTCGCGGTGTCTGGGCGCATATACGTGACTGGTGGTCACGCGATCCATGGGGACACACTATGCTTCAACGTTTACGACACCGTGTCTGCCGCGTGGACGAATGCAATTCCGACGCCGTTCCTCGCGACCGATGTCGTGATCGTCGGCGCAGTTGGCTGCAAAATATGGTGCATAAAAACCGGATACTGCGATCCAGAGTCCGGTCACGTTGTGGCGACAATGCTCGGGCAGCCATTCGTCGTTTTTGACACGGGCACCGGCATATGGGTTGTGGATTGTCGCGGTGATCATTATGGTTCGACTGCTATGACGACTGTGGAAACGACGATCATCACCATCGCAGACGGCCGCCTTTTTACATACGACACGACCACCGGCGTCGGTGTTTACGGCGGTGGTCATCGTCACGCAATCGCGTTATTGACTATATAAACAGTGGTTCAAATGCACCCTCTTTCTTTCTTTTCATTTGCCCCTGAAGAACGTCTCAACGCACAACGTGAATATCATGCCAAACCCGATTGCGATGCCCACGGCCACGACCGCGATGGCCACCGTCGTCGCCAACGCCCCGATCATCACGGCGGTGACCACGGCGACGATGCCCGTCTTGTACCCCTCGAGAAATGGCGGGTTGGCGTACACGATCCACAAGACAGTCGCTAGCGATGCGGCGACGATGACCAGTCCTCCCACGAAAATGGCGTCGACTTTCATTGTATGTCGTTTTTTTTGTATCTTCTTTCGGGCATCAATTGGCATCTTCATAAAAATCCGCGCGCGAGGATGCCATCGTCACGAACGCACGTCCGCGGTGGTGTTGTCGGGTCGTCAATCGAACCCGGGCCGGTGTATGGTCGGAACGTTACTTTCCCAATATCCTCCATACCCCATACAACGGGGGCACGACATCGTTGTTCTTTTTGTTCCAAGAACACACTGATCGCAGTCAGCGCCAGTTTCGCGATCGCGTCCGCTACCCCCGCACTGACTACACCAAACTTCGTCGTAATACTGGCCGCTGCCCAGACAATCCGTGCACGTGAGCCATTCGCCACTCATTTTTTTCCGGGCCGAATCCCAATTTAACGAATCGTTCCAATTTGAATATGGAATGTGTTATCGCAGATGCGAACCATGAGGCGCATCAAAACAATCACCGACGTCAACGACGTACACGGTCAGATCGTGGAGTACGAAACGTCCGTCCGCAACTGGCACCAGCTGGTCGATCTTGGCCACGGACCCGCGTGCTATGGTATCGCGATTTCCACCGTCGAGGTCGGCGGTCGCCTAGGCGGGCAGCCGGGCGCGATCGACTTTGCTGGCGTCAAGTTTGGCGAGACGGGGTCCGGCCGGGGGTGCAGCATCGACATCCAGCAGCTGTCGCGCGAAATGATTCGTGTGCGTCAGATCGATGCCGGCGAACGCACCAAGCTGCGCGAGTACATCGCGGTGGGCAAAGTCGGGGTCTCTGGGTTATCCCGAGATGCAGCATTGCGCCACGTCGACGGAACGGCCGCGCCATGCGAACGCTTTGGCATGCGCCCCATCGCGTTCTGGACGGACGCGCGCGAATTCGCAGGAAAGCTAGTTGCGTATTCGTGCACAATCAAACTGAGCGCGACTGAATATGGCAGGGGCGCCGACAATCGTCCGTTATATTTTGGCCGGGTGGATCCTTACCCCGTCTCGTGGTCCGATTTCATGTACTCCCATTGGGGTTATGGTATCGTGGCCGTGATCAATACAAGGGACGGACACGGCAATCGTGCCATGTGCGCATCAGAGCTCGATCACGCAGACCTCGCGATGCGCCTCGCGAACCCGACCGAGGTCGAGATGCTGCGCAGGCTCGTTGTCGCCGAGCGCACCGCGGTTTTCACCTATCGCGATTTGGACCATGCGAAGGAATACCTTGGCGAACCTCCGTGCAAGAAACAATGCCCCTGAAATATGTTTCGCCTTGACCAACAACGCACACCATGAGAAGATCAAAATTCAAACGTGCGATGGCGACGCCATGGATACTGTTCGGGCGGATTGGCCAGCATCACCGCGAGTACGCGTTCGTGACCGAATGGTTTGCTCGCATCCATGTACGCGGTCTCGGCGTCGGCGATCGGGTCGAACGGATACGCGTCGTACCCGCAGATCTGGATGTGGTAGCCCTGTCCGAGCATCTCCTGCAGCCTGCGATACTCTGGCCTCGCCGATGCGAGTCGCTCCATGAATGTGCAATAGAATTGGCGTGACTCCACGTAGGTCAGCCGATGTTCGGTGCCATCCTTCGCGATCCACACGAAGAAGAGCGGGATGTTCTTGTTCTTGCCCTTGCCGATAAACTTGTGGCGATGCGGGGCAGAGTCAAGATAGAACCTCAACCTGTTTCCAACGTAGACGGACGACGGATTTCCCGACGCATCGACCTCCTCGGCGAAACACTTGGTTCCTTGGTGAAAGTTCTCGATGTTGCACGCTGGCGGCAGACCCGGCTGCCCGTGGTCCACCGGCCCGAGACGCATCGGCGACAGTTCGCAGCAGTCGAACGCCGCGTACTCGAGGTTTCCGTGCCGGTTGTTTGGGAATATCATGACCGAGCCCGGGGTCAACACGGGGTTGCGCATCATGAGCATGCGCTGCAGCGTGATCCTGCCCGGCGTGCCGTCCGTGTGGCGGGCGGCCTCGACGGTCGGTTGGTGCAAGGTCATCTGCGACATGCGTTTTGCCGCCTGCGCCTGCTTCGTTGGTTTCGGCAGGCGCTCGCGCACTGCGGGCGCATGGCGACCGCAATACATGGGGCCGGCGGCCTCGAAGAAGTACGCCGGCCGGCTACACTTGCAGCACGTCGCAGTTTCAGCCATGGAAGTCATCTTGTTTACGCAGTTCTATCCGCAGTGACGAATTGCGGATGGCGTTGCGCCATGTTGCACTCACACCCTCAACGGGCAGCAGCGGACGGGAATTCAGATACCGAGGCACACCCCGGCACCGTCTGGATGATGGTCAAATTGGCAGCGTCGCGGATCGCCGCAGTGTCCGTGTATGGATGTGTGAGGTGACCGAGTCGCGTCTCATGGACACGCACCGCACTCTATGGCGTCTCCCAATTGGGTGCGGCGTCTGCGAGGTTTCAGAGTGTGCCTCGGTGCCGGACTTTCCGTCCGGCCCGGTCCGTGGATGCGACTGCACATGTTCACGCCAATTGTGAGGGCATATCACATTCGAAGGACGCTCAATATCCGGACGCCAGTACAATAGACGCAAAAGCCGAGAGCCATGACCGGCGCAGTCGAACATGCCAACCAAGTGAGGTGCCCGGGTGGACACGTGTTGTGTTTCGTGGAAGCCGTGGATCCCGTGTACCCGGATAAGGGTCGTGTGCGGGTCATGTGCGATCACTGCGGCGAGACCATTCGGTGCGGCGGACGGGTGTTGGGCCGCATCGACGAACCGGCGTGGCACTGCGCGGACTGCATGTACGATCTGTGCACGCGGTGCCACGAACTTCCGCCCGGCGAGTTCAACGCGACCCAAGTACCCGAGGTGTCACTCTACCCGGGAGAGGTACTCGTGAAGCCTGGCGACAACTGAAGATACTTCACGTGCACATCAATGGACAAAAACCGGATGGGTGGTTTTTTTTTGGGTTGATGAGATGTTTGGGGGGTCATTCTGTGTGGAGGGTCTTGCCCGCTCCGCCCGACTTGGACGGTCCGGCAGAGTAGCCGACGACGAGGATGATGAGGATGATGACGACGAAAACCGCGACCGTCGCGCCCGTGATCCACCCCCACCCGATGAGCACGTACGGCGCGGTGATCAACGCGACGGTGAGCGCGGCGATGACCGCGTACAGGCTGCCGTACATGCAGGCGCGCGCCATGCCCCGCGGCACCGACCCGGCGCCGACGAAGATGAGGCCGGCGGTGAGGCCGGCGAGCGCAAACGTCGAGACGCCGCAGATGAGCGTCGCGCTCGTCGCGAGCAGCGCCCCGTCGACGAGCGTCACGCTGAGATGGTACACGCACACCACGAGCCACGCGAGCAGCGTCCACGACGCGAACACCAAGACCGAAACCATGTGCATCGACCACCGCATTGTCGCTGGGGTTTTGTTGTTGGGGTTTTCAAGAACGGATGCCAGACGCCGACGAGGGTTTGTACGTGTGGAGTTTATTGAGTTGGGGGTTTGCAGTGTTTTGGTTGTTCAGATCACGTAGACGACCGCGACGGCCAGGATCCCGACGACGGCTCCCAGCCCGCCGACCATTCCGGCGATCACGACCGCGACGGCGGTGAGCCCGCCGCACGCGGTGGGATGCTGCACGTGCGTACACAGGCCGGTGTCCGCGTTGCAGCCATCGATCGTGCACGGGTTGCCGTCGTCGCACGCGGACGACACCCGCCACGCGCAGTCGCCTCGGCCGTTGCACACCGCATCGGACAGCTCGGCGCAGGCGGGCAGGGTCGCGGAGCACGCGGTCGCGATCTCCACGCAGGTGTCGTTGCCGGCGAAGCACTGCGCGCCGTCGCAGCCAATGTCCAGCGTGCACTGCGTCGCGTTCTCGAGCGCGTCGGTCGGGGGGTCTGGCAGCATGCAGAACCCCGCCGCGTCGCAGATGCCCGTCTGGTTCGCGGAGCAGGGCTGCGCGGCCGCGTCGGACAGGGTCGGCACGCACGTGCTTCCCACGCTGCGGTTCGTGTAGACGCACGTGTGCAGGAGCGAGCACGTCACGATCGTGCACCCGAGCGCGTACAGCGTCTCGTCGTCGCGGCAGTCCGCGTCGGTGTCGCACGCGCCGGTGGCGCCGATGCACGCGCCCAGCCCGTCGCACTCGCCCGAGTTGCGGCAGGGCTCCTCCGCCGCGAGCGGCATCAGCACGCACGCGTTGTACACGCACTGGAACTCGGCGCACTCGGTGTTGTTCGCGACGAGCCGCACGGCGCAGTCGTCCGCGGTCGCGCACTCGGCGCCGCCGGTCGACGGCACGATGCACGCTCCCGTGCCGCTGCACTCGCCGATGCCGCGGCACGCGGTGCCGATCACGAGCGGGACGAGCACGCACTCTCCCGCGAGACATTGGAATTCGGCGCATTCGGTCTCGTTGGCCCCGAGCCTGACAGTGCAGTTGCCGTCGACGGTGCACTCGGGCGGGCATGGCGATGGGATGCACGTGCCGTAGTCGTTACACTCGCCGTCGGGGCACTCTGAACCGCTCGCCATCGGGAGGAGCGTGCACAGTCCCGCCACGCAGTCGAACTCGACGCACGCCGAGCCGTTCACGACGAGGTGGGCAGCGCAGTCCTCGGCGGTCGCGCACTCTGGCGGCGGCACACACCCCCCGAGGCCGTCGCACGCTCCGCCGTCGCCGCAGGACGTCGACGCGGGGAGCGGGTTCAACGTGCACACCCCCGCGACGCACTCAAACTCGGCGCAGTCGACGTTGCTCGAGTTCATGTGCCCGACGCAGTCGTCGGCTATCGTGCACTCTGGTGGGGGTACGCACGATCCGTGACCGTCACACTCGCCGGTTCCGAGACACGCGTAGCCCAGAGCGCGCGGGGTGAACACGCACGTATTGTCGACGCACTCGGAGGTCGCGCACTCTGTGCCGTTGGCGATGAGGCGGCCCGCGCAGTCAAGGTCGGCCGCGCATTCGGCGGGGCACTCGTCGGGTATCGTGCACACGCCAAACTCGTTGCAGTCGAGGAAGACGAATGTAATGTCGGATGCTGGGTCGAGCGCGGCTCCGAGATATTCCACGTTCACCGTGAACCGTCCGCCCGCGACGACCTCTGGCGTCAGACACATCACCGTGCGCGTCGCGGCATCGTATTGTCCGTTCGATTCGTAGGCGCCGAACGTGCATCTGATGGAAGGGTCGTCCCAGATGTCGGCGGAGATGGTGACGTTGACTGCGAGACCGCCGAACATCAGCCCGACCTGCGGCGCGATGCTCACGATCGTGGGGATCTCGTCGATGCAGTGCCCCGCGTTAGCGCCGACGCACTCGCCGAGGGCTCCGATGGACCGCAGCGTGCATGTTTGGGTGTACAGGTTCCACATGCAGTAGACCGGATCCGACAAGCACGCCGCCACGGTGGCTCTGGTGCAGTCCGCGGTCTGGATCACCGCCAGCTCGAGTTTGCGCGGAGCCGCGACGGAGATGCACCCCACGATCACGACGCCGTTTCGCAGCGGCATTATGGCGTGCGCTCCGGGCGCGGACGTTTCGCACACCTGGATTTCGGTGAGCTCGGCGTCGGTGAACCCCGAGAGCGCCGCGCGGACCAGCGTCCCGCGGCCAGTCAGCGCGTAGTACACGCGCGCGATGTCGTCGATCGCGGTGGCATACACCAATCCGCCGGCGTGGAACACGTCGGCTATCGCAGCCATCGGCTTCGTCACATTGTCCAACGTGAACGTGCGATGCAGCGTAATGGATGCCGCGGATTGGTACCACGGATCCGCGCCAATTCCGAGCACCGCCGTGATGTCGCCGGCGGTCGTCGCGAGTCCGAACGATGCGCTGGGTTCGGTCACAGTCGTCATGCAACTGGTTGTGGAACCGGCGATGCACGCATCAACATCAAACAGCAGCACCTCGTTTGCGGTGTCCGTGGTGATGCTGACGGTCGCATACCGGCCGCCCGGCGTGACATGCATTCCGGATGTGGTGCCCACGTACGAAAACGGCATGGTGAATTCGGCGCTGCACCACGACGCATTATACGGCATGTCGGCATTGGTGGTCGGGATCTGCGACATCGGAATCCGGCAGATGACCGCGGTGGTCGCCGCAGCGGCGATGTGGTATAAAAATGTCGCGGTGTCCGTGTCCGGGTCGAGCGCGCACCCGGCTGTCCAATATTCCGGATGCGCGGTGAACGGCGTAACTTCGTAGTATGCATCCGCAGTGTTCACGCAGTGCATTATTTGTCTGCAAAAGCATACCGTGGTCACACTGCGCACGATGCGCCCGGTGACATAATTGCTCCCCGAATCCTCCGATATGGCGCTCGTCGCGAGACCGGACAGTGTTCCGTTGGTCGCCACTGAGGCCCTGGCCAATATGGCATAATTGGACTCTCCACCCTCGTGCGCGAAAAATCCTATTGTGGTTGGTGCCGTGTCGGAATCCGCCCACAGCGTGGGCGGGGGGGCTCCGGCGTAGACCGACGCGACGGTCGTATTGACCATGGACAACACCCGGAACACGGGCTGCGCGGTGCAGACCGCGAGCGAAAATGCGAACACCGCAAAAAATTTCATGGATCTTTGATTTGTGTGTATCTGTGTGTCTGATAATCGGGCGCTAATGATCTTTTTCCGGCCACCAACCTGTTCACATACCGAACGCGATGGCGGCCACGGCAAACACTCCGACGAGCATCACGGCGCCCAGCACCGAGATCACGACCGCCGGAACGGACACATCGGCGGCGCATGCAACGCGGTCGTGCGCGCAGATGCCGGATGTCGCGTTGCACGTGTCGACCGTGCACGCGATGCCGTCATCGCACGCCGCGGACGAATTCGCGATCGCACAGACGTAGCGCGCGGTGCACGTGTAGTTGGCGCAACCAATGTTCAGCGATGCGCAATCGAGATCCTCGTAACAGAACGTGTCCGTAGGATCGAGGAAGACGAACGGCACAAAGTCGGTCGGGGCGAATATGTTGTCCTTGTACCGGACGTTCGCGGCGTAAACCCCGTGCTCGGTCACGGCCGGTGCGGTGCACAGCACCGAATGTGACGCCTCGTCGTACACGCCGAGGACCGCGATGTCGTCGAACGTGCAGTACACCGCCGAGTCGTTCCACAGCCGCGGCGTCACGGTGATGTTCACGGGGTAACCCCCGGCGGGCGACCCGAACATCGGATCCACCTGGTATATCGACGGATCGATGCCGGTGCAGTGATCACCGGCGCACTCGTCGGCGAGCGCGGGAATGCGCGTCACGCAATGCTGCTCGTACACGTTCCACAGGCAGTAGTACGGATCCGACGTGCACTCGGTCGAGTTCTGGCTGGTGCAGTTCGCGATCCGCACGGACACCAGCTCGTCCAATTCACTGTACTCGTCCGTGATGCACCGCACGACCGCGAAGCCCGTCGGCAGAACCATTATGTCGTGGCCCCCATCCACTCCGGTCGTCACCGTGCGGCACGCCTGCACATTCGTGGACAGGATGGCATTGAACACGGCGAGCGGCACGCGTTCGAGCACGCCGGTGGCGGTGATCGAGTAGAACATCCGCGGCACGTCGTCGACCGACGCGCCGCGCAATCCGCCCGCCAGATACGGGACCATCCCCTCGCCGACCGCGGACGAGCTGATGTTGCCCGGGATGAACGGGTACATCCACGCCTCTGCCTGGTCGAATTCGCCGTCCACTGCCGTCGCGTTGCCGGTGCCGACGCTCAGCACCGCGTAACCGTACGACGACACGACGCCCAGCGCGGTGTTGGGGTTCGCGAACACCGCGTAGCAGTGCGTCGCA
This sequence comes from Candidatus Omnitrophota bacterium, assembly GCA_041649995.1. GTDB lineage: Bacteria > Omnitrophota > Gorgyraeia > Velamenicoccales > Velamenicoccaceae > JBAZMA01. The sequence goes on from JBAZMA010000017.1 coordinate 27,437, forward strand.
TCATCGGCGAGACATGCGGTCATGTCGAACAGCACGGCCCTGTAATCGGGCGAGGCACTGCCGCCGGTGGCCATCGCGTACAATGCCCCGGGCGTGACGACCATGCCCATGCCGGTGGCGTTGAACGAGAAGTCCGCGGCCGCGAACTCGGAACTGCAGTACGACGCGTTATACGGCAGTGCGATGGTTGTCGCCGGGAGCATCGTCAGGGGCATGCGGCAGAGAACCCACGTGGAAGACCCGGTGTCCGTCTCGAAGAGGATGGTGGCGGTGGCCGAGAGCGGATCGGACGCGCACGCACGGATGCGGTACGTCGGATGCGCCGTCGGCGCCGTGACCTCCGCCGTCGTCTCGCCGTCCGACGACGCGTAGAACAGGTGGTCGGTGCAGACCCACATGTCGTCGAATCCGCGGACCATCGCGCCGACGACGGCGCCAGAGACGTCGATCTCGTCGGTGGTTCCGGACACCAACCCGCTGAGCACGCCGGCTGTGGATATGTTCGCGCGCATCCATCGGAACGCCTTGCCCTCGCCGAGGTCGCCCAGATAGAACATCGCGACGGATGTCGGAGCGTCCGTCGGTTCGTACCACCCCGCGCCGTGGTGCAGCTTTGACACGAGGTTGATGTCGAAGCTCGTCTCGTTCAGCTCGTTCACGACCCGGAGCACCGGCTGCGCAACGACGGTCGCCGCGAGAAATAGCAAAAGATTGGTCAGCATGTCAGAAAGAGAGTGCAAATCCCCAATATTTTCAGTCTGTGCGTCGACGCGACGAATGAATGAGTGAAGGTTTTTCACGGAAACTCATCACTGGCGTTCGTATGCACCATCGGGCCATTGCAGGTCGTACATGAACACATCGTGATCGTCCTCGTGCGTGTTCGCTGTCATGCCATCGACAGTGGTAAGAGTTTCATGTTTTTCGGGGTTCGCTGTCCATCTCCGATTGCCGGCGATGGCGCACCAGTAGCAATCGTGGACATCATAATGCATCGCGTGGATGCTCCCGCCACACCACATGCATCTACCCGTCGTGATCGAGTGCGATTTATTTTCCATCGTAACGTCCCAATTCGCATAGTTTCGGATAATACGATGACGGGAGTGGTACTAACGACGGAAGATGTGCGTATGTGGCGCGAATTCGCGGAAGTGGAAGGTACGCGATTCCCGCAGATTCTCGGTCTGTGCGAGTTTGTTGCCCGGCATCCAACAACAGTCGTCAGGTGTACCCACATCAGCGTGTTTCACAGGTTCTGCATTAGTGTATTCACTGTGGGGCCTGTTGTGCGTACCGGCATCATGGTATTCGTCGGCGACGACGACGTGCCCGCTAATATGAATTTGCCCAGATCCGAAATGGACTAACGCAAAGTTTGCTGCACCGGAACAACGCAAACACACACACACAATGACGACCTTCACCCTCGAATGTGCGAATAAGTGGCGCGCTGCCATGGAGTACTCTCGCGCGGACACCACCGCATCTCCGCAACACGTGGGCATCCGCGAGTTTCTCGACGCACACCCGGACGCACTGGGATGGACTGCGCCGGAAACTCGGTCATGTTCCAGGATTGTGACGTTTTCTACAAGGTGAACAATGTCCAACAATGAATTCCGTGAACAGCGGGGATAATGCAGATGAAACTTTACACGGTTCACATGGTCAGTGCTCGTGTATCAGTGCCGTGTGAATGGGGCTCGCCACGCCGAACGCATCCACGCGAACCTTATACGATTCCGACGCCGTGCACACGCGGATCGTCACAGAGTTTGTTGGTGGGTGACCGACGAGCTGGATGGTATCGACGTCGGGATGATCCCACAGCGTCACGGCGAACTTCATGACGGTCATGTATACTCTGAACCACCCAAACTCCCGTTGGATGGCCTGCTCCGCCCAATGTCTTACGTCGTCGCGCACCTCAGCGGTGTCCGTGTAGGTGCGTGTGAAAAGCGTCTTCTCAATGTGTCCGTGACGATGGTTCGCGTTCATTTTTTCCGTCATTTGTGTGTGTTTTCTTTTTCGGAATTTGGGACTTCGCCGTTTTGGCGTAAATCCCACGGATGGTCCAATTGCCGAATTTCATACCACCGATATGACGTGCGATTTCGTCCATGTACACACGCGTATCGCTGCCGAGTTCGTGTATGGGTGACTGACGAGCTGGATGGCATCGACGTCTGGGTTCCCCCACGCCGTCTCGACGAACTCCCAGACTGCCGCGAGCATCTTATCACACTGATCGCACGGATCGTGCGAATTCCACGCGGTCGCCTTTGCCCAGTGTTTTACATCGTCGGCCACGTCCATGATTTCAGTATAATCGGATTTACGGAGCATTTTGACGACGGACCCGGGGGTCTTGGTTGGTTCCATTTCCTCTTCTCGTGTTTGTGTATTTTTTTCAGTGTATCAGCTGCAGCGTGCGCAGTTCGAATACTGCCAATTGTTCCGTCCACGTCTTCCGCGCAAAGGTCGCGCACCCGATCGAACCTTCCATGCCGATCATGAATTGGTCAAACATGATCGCGCGCTGCCCGGTGCTGCGCGGGAACACGCAGACGGGCCACCGTTCGCCGGCAAGCAGCATCGGGTCGATGCAGCCAAACTGGCTCCACAGATACTCTTCTTTGGCGCTCATTCCCGCGGCGGCGACGAACCGAACAAAATCAACGCGCAGCATCTTCCGGATCCCGTCCGCCGTGCGCGGCCACGCGGGGTCCCCGCGCACGCTCGCAATGAAACGCAGCCATGTCGTGTCGTGTGCCATTTGCCAAAAAGTGTATTCCGCAATTGGCCCCAGTATGTGTGTTGGGCTCAGTATGCAACAACGCCGTGTCCCAACATCGGAGATGGCGCCGGCATCGAAGCGTTCCATGCGCCTGTCGCCGGGTCGAAGATTTCAACCAATTTGGACACTTCATAATCGGAAAGCCCACCGATGATCCAGATCATTCTCCCAATGACCACCGCCCTCGACCCGTGTCTCGGTAATGTCATCTTGAACTTGGACGTGGTCCACTCGTTCTTGTCCACGTCAAACACAATGATCACGTCAAAGTCTCTGCGGTCATCCATTCCACCAAAGCACCAGATTTGATGACCGATGACGGCGACTGCCATTCCCTGACAAGCGGTGGGCATCGGCGAGAGTTTCGTCCACGTGTTCGTCTCCGTGTCATGAACCTCAACTGTGGAAAGTGCACTGCCATTCCAACCACCGATCGTGAAGATGCGGTTTCCGATGACCGCAACTCCAAAGCCGAACCTTGGAGTTGGCATCGGTGCAACGACGCCCGGCGCTGTCCACGTGTTCCCTGAAACTTTGTAAATTTCAACTGAACCAAGAATACGGTAATGATCATTCCCTCCACCGATGACGAAGATGCGATCACCGACGACTGCGACGCCTGGTCGATGCCTCTCGATCGACATCGGTGGAATCACTTCCCACTTGTTCATTGAAATCGAAAACGCGACGCATGTGTTCGCGAATCCACCAGGAATCCAGCCACCAAACACGAAGACACGACCATCCACGAATGCGATGCCATGCTCACTGCGAGGTTCAGGCAAGTCCGGAACATCATGCCACCTGTTCATCGAAACTGTAAGAATCTTGTTTGTCTTTGTGGGTCCCGAACCACCGAAACCACCGCAGACGAAGATCGTGTCGACCGTGTACGGCTCGATCGCGATCTCGAAGAACTCGCGAAACAGACCCTGGTACATCGCGAGGAGACTCGCCGGACTGTCCTCGCCGACGCCCACGAGCCCCGCGCGTCCGAGCGCGAACAGCGCTTTCTTCAGTGGGCTCCACCCGACCTTATCTACGAGAGAGAATGCATCCTTATTTTTCATTTGTTTAAAGGTCGAATTGGATCGGGCAAAGATATTATAGCGTCATAATTATGACGTCATAAAGATATTTATTTAATTATTTTTGTTGTCAGACTATTTTTTATTTATTTATTTTAAAATAAAATTCGGTTTGGCGGACAACTCATGTGGGACACGACGGAGGCGCCATTGCTGGGAACTCCCGGCAGGATATCCACCACGGCCATCGGTAAGCTGATATACACGCTGTGCGGCGACCACGATGCGCATTCCTGGTTCAAGGTCACCGATACCACGACCGGCAACAGTGCGAAGTTGCCGATGCCCTCGTTCGCTACCGGCGACATGGCCATGGCCGCCATGGACGATCGGTACATCTGGTGCTTTGGCGGAAGCGACAAGAGGGGGGCAACCGCCAACGTGATCGGGAGGTTTGACGCGGTCGAGAAGAAGTGGGTCCGCGTCGCCGCGACTTTACCAACCCCGAGGCGTAACGCCACCGCACTGGTGGTTGTAAACGATATCTGGATCGTCGGGGGGTACCCGTGGACGGCGGACATCGACGTGTACAATATGACCGAGGGCACGTGCACCAAGGCGACGGAGCTGCCCGGCTGGAGCACGGTCAAGTGGAGCGGCATGAAAGCATGTGTGTGCTGATGGATGGTGTGATGTTGAACCCCCGGGAAACCACAGCAACCAATGTGTTTTGTTGCATTTTGCGTTATGTTTTATGCTCAGACCTGGCGGGGACTGTCCGCGGATGCCTGCGGGTGATTTGCGAGCAACGCTTCACACTCTGGCCGATGGCCGATGGCCGCACTCGCGAGTGGCGTGAGACCAGTGGTGGAGAGAGCCTCGCGGTCGGCGCCCAACGCCAATAAAGCACGGAGCGCGGACACGTTTCCATAATACGCGGCGACGTGTAGCGGTCCGCGGCCGAACCCATCTGTGGCCTCGATGTCCGCACCGAGGCGAACCAGCTCATCGATCACCTGGCCACTGCACCTCGACGCAGCAAGGACGATGAGAGGACTGTCCAATGGCACGCGATTGATGTCAGCACCCGTAGTCACCGCCGCGCGGATACCTTCGATGTCGCCCGCGAGACACATTGCCAACAGACGAGTGGTCATGTGTGATTCTATTAAAGAAAATGAAGCCAATTGCAAACGAATGCACTGTTCTTATTTTTTTCCCACCATCTTCCGAGTATTCACTGCTTACGTGGCCCACGACGCGCGGGGATGCACCACCACACGCAACCGAGTATGATGGTCGCCGCAATGTATGCCCATTCGTAGTACATGGAGCCTTCGGCCACGACGACCGTCGCACCGCCACACGTTGCATGCGATTGCGAAAAGAAGACCGTGAGGCAGATCAGCGCGGCAACGCAGAAGAGCCCGCCGATGAACAGTAAGGTGACCGCACCTCCGAGGCATAAACACGCACCGGCAGCCTCCGCGATCGCACACGCGCAATCAGTCGCATCGTCCCCGGTATCGGCCAACCCATGTCCCGCCGTGCAGCAATGGAAACTCGCCAGAAGCATCGACATGCAGCACCCGCATAACATGATGGCGTGCGATATCACCACGAGCAACATGCCCAGTGGAATGCGTCCGCAGGTAGCTCCAGAGATGGACGAATCCACCGGTTCGAACGACGCGGACAGTCCGATGCCGCACAATATGAGTGGCACGCTAAGCATCACGAAACTGATAACGGAATATAACAGGAGGTATCAACCTTCGTTGGCCATCTTTCGCTCGCGTTGTGTTTTTGAAAAATCGGTATAATTGGAACTGTCCGGATATTTAAATTGATCAAATTGGTCCCAACGCGATCCCGACGATCGTTGCCCACCATGGCGAGCTGACGTATTTCAAAAGAAGACCTTCTTCATTTCGTGTATGATTTGTGTTCTGCATAGTGGACATTTTGCATCGCCCATCGCGGTTAACCGTTCCGAACACGCAGCGCATAAACACAGATGTCCACACTCCATGATGACCATGCAGCGTCTGCTGTGCATGCACACGCAACACGCATCCTTGCCATCGGGATCGCTGACGTCGTCCACTGTCACCTCCCGCCTCTTTGATGCGGGTTCGAGCAATGACTTGCACTTGTTGACCTTTTCTCTCGCTCGTTCGTCGCCCTGCGCCGCTGCACGGCCGTACCAACGAACGGCCTCGGCGAGATCGCATTCGACCCCCTCGCCATCCTCATACGCCACGCCGAGGTTATACTGTGCGACCATCTCGCCTTGCTCGGCTGCGAGGTGATATAGCTGCGCAGATTTGACGTGATCCTGCGCAACACCGAAACTCGTATCGTAACATCGCGCGAGATCCGTCTGAGCGGATGCGTTGCCCCTATCCGCTGCAAGTTTGAGCCAATGCACAGCCATCTCAGAGCAACTATCGCCAGATTTCATCAGATAGAACCCGAGCGCCGCCTGCGCCGTGAGCAGTCCGTGGTCGGCGGCGATGCGGGTTATGTGCACGGCTCCATCCCGGTCCACCGGAACGCCGACGCCGTGCCACATGCACCGCCCGAGTGCCACGCGCGCGACGTCGCATCCCTGACTGGCCGAGAGTTGGAACAGCCGTGCTGCCTCGGACCGGTCCTCCGGAACACCGCGCCCGTAGCTATAGCACCGTCCAAGATTATACTGCGCCTCTGCATGTCCTTGGTCGGAAGCACGGCGAAACCAAATCGTAGCGTTTTCGCAGTTTCTAGCTGTACCCTCGCCCTGTTCGTAGCACACGCCAAGGTTGTACTGCGCTTTCGCATGGCCCTGCTCGGCGGCGAGACGATACATCCGTGCGGCCGCGGCATGGTCCACCACAACCCCAATGCCATCGTCATACGCCACGCCGAGTTCGAATCGAGCATCCGCAAACCCCTGGTCCGCCGAGTGCTTTAACCAATACGTTGCCATGATAGAGTTGCGGACACCTGTCACCAATCCGGTGGCGTAGTACTGACTTAACTCGTATTGTGCCCGCGCATGGCCGCACGCCGCGGCGCGTGCGACCAGCGCGACGGACTCGCGCAAATTTGCCGACCGGATCAATTTGGCGAGATTGACCATGGCATCGTAATTGTCGTTCGCGATTGCGCGACGATACCACCTCTCCGCGGCAGTATAGTCCCGAGCTATTCCCGCACCCGTTTCGCAGCACAGTCCAACAGCGTATTGTGCAGCCGGGTTCCCCCTTTCGGCCTCTTGTAAAAGCTCCATCGAATACTTCGCTTCGGTTCCCGCCATTCCGTTTTCCGGACCAACTGGCAATTGGCGAAATTTATCCGGGTCGTTTTAATTTCAACGTATCTGTCTCCAACGTATTTTCGATCTGTTCCCCGTGTTCGCGCCCCCCCCCCCCCCCCCCCCCTCCCTCGCCTTTCCACT
>JBAZMA010000018.1:0-30560 GCA_041649995.1 Candidatus Omnitrophota bacterium
TTAATGTACGATTCAGCGATATCCCGCGAAGTGAAACGAAGCGGGGTGAGCGACTTAATGTACGATTCAGCGATATCCCGCGAAGTGAAACGAAGCGGGGTGAGCGACTTAATGTACGATTCAGCGATATCCCGCGAAGTGAAACGAAGCGGGGTGAGCGACTTAATGTACGATTCAGCGAAATCTTAGCGAAGTGAAACGAAGCGGGGTGAGCACCATAATGCGCCGACGCAGCCGGCATCCAGCGAAACCCCACGAGCAGAAGCGAAGCGGGGTGAGCGACTTAATGTAGGATTCAGCGAAACCCCACGAGCAGAAGCGAAATGGGGTCAGGTTTCCTTCGGAAAATCCCGCGATGCGAATAACCTCCTTAAAGTTCGACGGATCAGGAAAGCTTTTCGACGGAATGAGGGACTTTGGTTTATTCCCGCCGGAAGGCCCCCTGGGCTTTTCTCCCCATCGTGGTGAGCTCGTCGGTTTTCCCTTGACGCGGCCTTGTTTTTAACGTAACATATTTAACAACATTTTCTTATGACTCGGCGAGAAAATTCATTTCTCTCGCGTTGAACAAAAAGAGGTTTTATGCTTAGAGTGGGTATTGTTGGGGCCAGGGGATTTACAGGTGAAGAGCTGATCAAGATCCTTATCAAGCACCCCGGCGTCCGTCTGACTTATCTGGCCGCGACATTGGAGAGACCTGAGGATATCGGCGATATATTCCCGTCATTGCGGTCTGTCGTGGCTCTTAAATGCGAGCCTTTTTCCATCGCAAAAGCGGCTGAGAAATGCGATCTTTTGTTCCTGGCCCTGCCGCATACGGTTTCCATGCAGGTCGCTCCGAAATTGATCAAGAAGGGAAAAAAGATCGTGGATTTGAGCGCGGATTACCGGTTGAAGAATCCGGCGGTTTATGAGCAGTGGTATCACAAAACGCACAAGGATCCGGTCAATCTCAAAAAATTCATTTACGGTCTCCCCGAACTTAACCGCGAGCGGATCCGGGGCGCTTCCTTAGTCGCCAATCCCGGGTGTTATCCGACCGCCGCCATCATCGCCTGCGCGCCGGCCCTGGCCACGGGGATCGCCGAAAAAGAGGGAATTATCATTGACGCCAAATCAGGCGTTTCAGGGGCCGGTAAGAAGCTGTCCAAGGACTATCTTTACCTCTCTGTTAATGAGAATTTCCGGGGATATAAGTTTAATGTTCATCAGCATTCTCCTGAGATCAATCAGGAGCTTTCGCGCCTGAGTCTGGCCCGTGTGGATGTGGTTTTTTGTCCCCATCTCCTGCCGGTCAACAGGGGGATCCTTGAGACGATTTATATCCGCCTCAAGAAGGCCACATCCGGAGAGAAGGTCGAGGAGATCTACCGGAAATTCTACAAGACGGAGCCTTTTGTCCGTGTCCGGGGCCTGAACAAACTGCCGGAACTGGCGGATGTGACAGGCACGAATTTCTGCGACATCGGCCTTGTGGTGGATGAGCGCAAGAAGCTTCTGATCGTGACATCCGTCATCGACAATCTGCTTAAGGGGGCTTCAGGGCAGGCTGTCGAGAACATGAATCTTATGTGCGGCTTCGACGAAAAAACGGCTCTCGTATGACCCTTAAAAAACATCAGGATATCCTTCCTCCGGGTTTCCGGGCGTCGGGTATCTCCAGCGGCATCAAAAAAAGCGGCAGGAAAGACCTCTCCTTATTCATCTCTGATACTCCCTGTATAACCGCGGCTATGATGACGGCCAATGACTTCAAGGCCGCGCCTCTTTTTGTCAGCGCCCGCCATTTGTCTCAAGGCGGTATCCGCGCTTTGATCGCCAACAGCGGGAACGCCAACTGCATGACAGGACAGAAAGGGCTGTCGGACGCCTTTGCCATGGCCGGCCTGGCGGCTGCGTCTGTGGGGTTGAAAACCGAAGAGGTCCTTGTGGCCTCTACCGGCATTATCGGCAAGCCGCTTCCCTTAGCGAAGATCAGGGCCGCGATGCCGGATTTGGTCCGGGGATTGAGCGGCCGGGGGCTTAAGGACGCCTCCGCCGCGATCATGACGACGGATACTTTTTCCAAGGAAGTTGTCTGGCGCGGCCGGCTCGCGGGCAAGGCTGTCACGATCAGCGGGACGGCAAAGGGCGCCGGCATGATCGCTCCGCGGATGAAAATGGGGACAATGCTGGCTTTTTGTTTTACGGACGCGCGCATTGAAAAGGCCGCGTTGCGGGAAGCTTTGTTTCAGGCGGTCGAGGCTTCTTTTAATTCGATCACCATCGATGGCTGTATGAGCACCAATGACATGGCGCTTGTCATGGCCAACGGTCACGCCGCCGGCGCGGTCATCAAAAGAGGCAGTCGGCAGGCCCGCGAGTTTGCGCGCAGGCTTGAGGAGGTCTGTCTGGCCTTGGCGAAAATGATCGTCGAGGACGCCGAAGGCGCGACGAAGTTTATTGAAGTGCGGGTGAAAGGCGCGCGTCATCGCGAACAGGCCAGACAATACGCCTTCTCCGTGGCCAACTCCAATTTATTCAAATGCGCGATGTTCGGCAGCGACCCTAACTGGGGCCGTATCGCCTCAGCCATCGGCTCGGTGGCCGGCGGTTTGGGTGTCAGGGATTTGAGCATCGCCCTTAACGGCGTGACTGTTCTTAAATCCGGAGAGCCATTGGCTGTCAGACAAAAAGGTCTTTTGAAAGGCAGGCAGGTCGTGGTGGATATCCGCCTTGGCCGGGGGGCTGGGGAGAGCGTCGTTTACACCTCGGACTTATCTTATGATTACGTCAGGATCAACGCGGATTACAGCTAGTTTCATCTTTCCATAAACATTGGAGTTGTGTCATGGACGAAGCCATCAAGAAAGCGGATGTTTTGATCGAGGCCCTGCCGTACATCAAGGAGTTTCGCAAAAAGGTTTTTGTGATCAAATACGGCGGCAGCATCCTGGGAGAAGAAACCATTCGCAAGGGGGTCCTCCAGGATATCGTTTTCTTGAGTTTTATGGGCATCAAGACGGTGCTGGTCCATGGCGGCGGCCCGAACATTTCGGACAAAATGCGCAAGCTCGGCAAGAAGAGCGAGTTTGTCGACGGTATGCGCGTCACGGATGAGGAGACGCTCTCGGTTGTCGAAGAGGAGCTCGCGGAACTCCGGACCCTGATTGTGGATGAGATCCATCATATCGGCGGGACGGCGGTGGGCCTGAGCGGCAAGGATGAAGGCCTTTTTTATACGGAGAAGATCAAGGCCAGGCTGGACATGGGGTTTGTCGGCGTCATCAAATCCGTCAAGACGGATATCATCGAGAAGGATTTGAAGAGCAGCGCCGTCGTCGTGATTTCGCCCATGGGCAGAGATCACAGCGGGACGGTCTATAACATCAACGCGGATGAGGCGGCCTCCAAGACCGCGGCCGCCCTGGCGGCGGAAAAATTCGTCCTGTTGACGAATGTGCGCGGCGTCATGCGCAATCCGGAAGAAGCGGAGTCGCTGATCACGAGCCTTTCCTTAAAGCAGATCAAGAGCCTGATCACGCAGAAGGTGATCCAGGCCGGCATGATCCCCAAGGTCAACGCCTGTATCGACGCCTTGAAGGGGGATGTCAAAAAGACGCATATTATCGACGCGCGCCTTCCGCACGCGCTTCTTCTGGAGATCTTTACCGATAAGGGCGTGGGGACAGAGATCGTAAAATAAGGGAAAATCGGACGGACATGACAAAAGACGAGATCTTCAAAAATTATAACGATTACATCATGCCGACCTACACAAAGATGCCTTACATCTTCGTGAAGGGCAAGGGCATGAATCTTTATGATATTGACGGTCGGCAGTATCTGGATTTTTTTCCCGGTTGGGGCGTGGGCAACGTGGGGCATTGTCATTCCCATGTCCTCTCGGCAGTCCGTTATCAGCTCGGCAAATTGATCCATCTGCCCAATAATTTCTATCACCCGACCCAGGCCAGGCTGGCCCGCGAGATCATCGGGGCTTCTTTCGACGGGAAGGTTTTTTTCTCCAATTCCGGCGCCGAGGCCAACGAAGCGGCGATCAAGTTGTGCCGGGCGTATGGGTCGCGCAATGGCGGGCATCGCTATGAGATCATTACGTTTGAGAACGCCTTCCACGGCCGCACCCTGGCCACGGTCACGGCGACAGGCCAGAAAAAATACCAGAAAGGTTTTGAGCCCCTGGTGGAAGGTTTTCGCACCAATGTGCCCTGGAATGATCTGGCTGCTTTTTCAGCCGCGTTGTCCGAAAAGACCGTGGCTGTCCTGATGGAAGTCGTTCAGGGAGAGGGAGGTATCCATATCGCGGAGCCTGATTTTGTGCGCGCCATCCGCAGGATTTGCGATGAGCGCAAGATGCTTTTGGTCATCGATGAGGTTCAGACAGGCATAGGCCGGACCGGAAAAATGTTCGGTTATCAGCATTACGGCATTACCCCGGATGTCATGACCCTGGCCAAGTCTTTGGGAGGCGGTTTGCCGATCGGCTGCATGGTGGCATCCCGCCCGGTTGCCGATCTCCTGACCCCCGGGACGCATGCGTCCACTTTCGGCGGCAGTCCTGTTGTCTGCCGGGCCGCTTTGGGCGTTTTCAAAGCGATCCAGAAGGATAAAATGCTTCAGAACGCCGCGCAGATGGGAGGCTACCTGCTGGAAAAACTCAATATCCTGAAAAAGGAATGTCCTGTCGTACAGGAAGTCAGGGGGCTGGGGTTGATGATCGGAGTGGAACTTTCAGTCAAAGGCCAGCCTGTTGTTGAACGCTGCCTGCAGAAAGGCCTTCTGATCAATTGCACGCATGAGCGTGTGCTTCGGCTGATGCCTGCTTTGAACGTAGGCAAGAAACAGGCCGACCTGGCATTAAAGATTTTGAGAGAAGTGTTGCAGGAAGAGAGGACTTGATGAACGCGGACAAGCGGGATTTTCTTTCCATTTCTGATTTCAGCAAAGAAGAGGCGCTGGAGGTTTTCAAGAAAACCGAAGAGCTCAAGAGGAATAAATTCCAGGAATGTTTCAAAAATAAGGCCGTGGGCCTGATTTTTCAGAAGCCTTCCTTGAGGACGCGCGTGTCTTTTCAGGTGGGCGTCTGGCAGTTGGGCGGCCAGTGCATGTCCCTGAGCCCGGCGGAAGTCAATATCGGAGTCAGGGAATCGGTCAAAGACGCGGCCTTGACCCTTTCGAGATATCTGGATATGGTCGTGGCGCGTGTCTTCAAGCATAGAGACGTCGTGGAACTGGCGCAATACGCGCAAATTCCCGTCATCAACGGACTCAGTGATCTCTTTCATCCCTGCCAGGCCCTCGCGGATATTTTTACCGTGAAGGAAAAACGCGGCAACCTCAAAGGTCTGACGTTCGTTTATGTGGGCGATGGCAATAATGTCTGTCATTCTCTTATGCAGATCACCAGCCTTATGGGCATGAATATGAGGGTGGCTTCGCCTAAAGGCTACGGCCCTCAAAAGGACGTTTTGAATTATGTCAAACTCCAGGCGCAGAAAACCGGCGCCAGCGTTGAGGTCATCTGTGACCCCAGGGAGGCCGCGCGCTCGGCCGACGTTCTCTATACGGATGTCTGGGCGAGCATGGGACAGGAGAAAGAGGCCAAGCGCAGGGCGAAGATTTTCAAAAAATATCAGATCAACAGGGAATTGCTCGGCCTGGCAAAAAAAGACGCTCTGGTCATGCATTGCCTGCCCGCGCACAGGGGTTCGGAGATCACGGACCAGGTCTTAGACAGCCCGAATTCGGTCGTGTTCGATGAAGCCGAGAACCGCTTGCACGTGCAAAAGGCGATCATGATGAAATTGTCGGGAAAATAACCATGAAGCCCGAAGCCGGAAACCGCAAGCCGGCAGGAGTTGTGATCGGACCCCCGGCATCGGCCTTCAAACCTCGAAACTTACGGAGGATGTTGTGAAGAAAATTGTTTTGGCTTATTCCGGCGGATTGGATACCTCGTGCGCCATCAAATGGCTTAAGGACCGCGGATGGGATGTTGTCGCTTATATGGGCGATGTGGGGCAGGGGGAGGATTTCGCGGAAGCGGAGAAGCGCGCTCTTCAAACCGGGGCCTCCCGGGTTTATGTCGGCGATTTGAAGCAGGAGTTTATCACGGATTTCATCGTGCCGTCCCTGCAGGCGAACGCCGCTTACGAAGGCAAGTATCTTCTGGCCACAGCCCTGACACGGCCGCTGATCGCCAAACATCTTGTTCAGGTCGCGCACAGGGAAAAGGCCCACGCCATCGGGCACGGCTGCACAGGCAAGGGTAATGACCAGGTGCGTTTTGAAGTGACGGCGCGTATCCTTGATCCTTCGCTTGAGATCGTCGCCCCTGTGCGGGAATGGGAATTCAAGTCCAGGGAAGAGGAGATCGATTACGCCAAGGCCCAGGGGATCCCTTGTCATGTCAGCAAGAAAAAAGTCTACAGCATCGACAAGAACCTTTGGGGTATCAGCATTGAGTGCGGGGTCCTGGAGGATCCCTGGATCGCGCCACCCAACGATGCTTATCAGATGACGGTCGCTCCCGAAGACGCTCCTGTCAAGCCGCTTACGGTTGAGATCGGGTTCGAAAAAGGCGTTCCCGTCAAGATCGACGGCAAGGCTTACGGGCTTCAGGAGTTGATCGCTGTTTTGAACAGGATCGCAGGAAAACACGGCGTTGGCCGGGTGGACATGGTCGAAAACCGCCTTGTGGGGATCAAGTCACGCGAGATCTACGAGTTTCCGGCGGCCACCTGTCTTTACACGGCGCACAAAGAGCTTGAGGCCCTTGTTTTGGACAGGGAATTGCTCCATTTCAAGGAAACACTCGCCGCTAAATACGGCGAGCTGACGTATTACGGTTTGTGGTATTCTCCGCTGAAGGCAAGCCTGGACGCGTTCATCAAAGAGTCGCAAAAGCGCGTGAGCGGCGAAGTGCGGCTGAAACTTCACAAAGGCAGTTGTTCCGTCACGGGCCGGAAATCTCCGAATTCGCTCTATAAGGAGGCCCTGGCCACCTATACGGAAAAAGACAAGTTTGACCAGAAGCTGGCGGACGGGTTTATCCGGTTATGGGGTCTGCCGTTTCAAAAATAGCGCGTGGAAGAGCGTTGCGGCAGCTCTAAAATGGAGAGGGTATGAAGAAAAAACTTTGGGGAGGACGGTTCGCCAAAACAATGGATCCTTATTTTGAAAATTTCAGTTCATCCATTCAAACGGATTGGCGGCTGGTTTCCTGTGATTTGATCGGTTCTTTTTTACACGTGCATGTGCTCAAGGGCGCCGGCCTTTTGAAACCTGAGGACTTTTCCAGGCTCACGAAAGCGATCCTTGAACTTTTGCGCCTGGCCGAGGGCGAACGTTTTCCTTTTGATTTCAAGAGCGAAGATATTCATACGAATATCCAGAATCTGCTCAACCGGAAAGCGGGCGAAGCGGGCTTGAAGCTTCAGACGTGCCGGTCGCGCAACGATCAGGTCGTTTTTGCCACAAAGCTTTACTGTCTGTTGAGCGCCGAAAGGATCCAGGACCTTTTGTTCCATTTGCAGAAAGGCTTTCTGGCTCTGGGAGGGCTTCATTCTTCCCTGGTTATTCCGGGGTATACCCATATGCAGCACGCGCAACCCGTGTATTTCAAAGATTATCTGTCGGCGTATGCGGACATGTTCGGGCGGGACGCCCATCGGCTGGAAGATGCCATGATGCGGCTGGATATTTCCATGGGTTCAGGCGCTTTGGCCGGAACGCCTATTCCGGCGTCCGTGTATAAAGCCGGGATCAATTCGGCCCTGAAGGCGCTGAAGATGCCGGGTTTGCTGAAACTCATCTCTTCTCCAAAAAACGCCATGAGCGTCGTCAGCGACCGGGATTTCATCATCGAATTTTTGAATGTCCTGGCGATCGCCGGCATGCATATTTCACGGCTGGCTGAGGATCTGATCCTTTGGTCCACCCTGGAGTTTGGTTTTATGGAAATCGGCGATGAATACTGTACGGGGAGCTCGCTAATGCCGCAAAAGAAGAATCCCGACGCCTTGGAGCTTATGCGGGGCGCCGCGGGCCTTCTCAACGGCAACCTGGTTTCTGTCTTAAGCCTGATGAAAGGCCTCCCCCTAAGCTACAACCGCGATATGCAATGGGATAAGGGGCCTTTATTTGAATCCCTGGAACTGGTGGAGGATGAACTTATCCTTTTGATCGGCCTGGTTCCTACGTTAAAGGTCAAAAAAGAAAACATCGAGAGCCAGCTGCAGGATGAATCTCTCTGCGCTACGGAATTGGCGGATTATCTCGTGTCGCAGGGAACGGCTTTCGCGCAGGCGCATCAGATTATCGGAAGGCTTGTCAGCTACGCGGCCGGAAAGTCCAAAAAGATAGCGCGGATGAGCCAGGAAGAGCTTGACCGTTTTTCTCCAAAGTTGAAACGGCCCGAGGTGTTGAAGCGGCTGAATCCCGTTTTTGCGGCCGCGGCCAAAAAATCCGTCCGCGGATAAGGATAGAGGACAGACTTTATGCACGAATTTAGATACGTTAAGGATGAATTGTTCTGCGAGGATGTCCGGCTTTCGGAGCTGGCCGAAAAATACGGCACGCCCCTGTATGTTTATAGTCACGGAACGCTCCTGGATCACTACCGGAAGCTGAAAAAGGCCTTTGCCGGGGTCTCGCCTTTGATCTGTTTTTCAGTGAAGTCGAATTCCAGCCTTTCGCTGCTGAAAACCCTCGTCCGGGAGGGCGCGGGGCTCGACATTGTCTCCGGCGGGGAGTTGTTTCGCGCGCAAAAGATCAAAGCTGATCCGTCAAAGATCGTTTACGCGAGCGTGGGCAAGACCAGGCAAGAGGTGCTGGCGGCCATTCGCTGCGGCATCCTGTATTTTAATGTGGAATCCATCCAGGAGCTGGGCGTCATCAGCGACGCGGCCCAGGAGCTTGGAAAAGACGCCCGGGTGTGCGTCAGGGTCAATCCCAATATCGACCCCCACACGCACGCTTATATCACGACAGGCACGGTGGAGAGCAAGTTCGGGGTGGATCTGGAAACAGCGCGCATTATTTTTTTGAACAGTTCCCGTTTCAAAAGAGTACGGGTTGAGGGGATTCACGTCCACATCGGTTCGCAGATCACGCAGTCGGCCCCGTTTGTCGCCGCCCTCAAAAGGATCCTGCGGTTCATGGATGACTTGAAAAGGATCGGTGTTCCGGTCAGGACGCTCAACATCGGCGGGGGCCTGGGCATTATCTACAAGGAAGAGAAACCGCAGACGGCCAGGGAATACGCCGACCAGATCCTTCCTTTGCTCAAAGGCCGAAAATTGAAACTGATCCTGGAACCGGGCCGCTTTATCGTAGGGAACGCGGGCGTCCTGTTGACACGGGTTCTCTATCTTAAGGAAACCGACAAGAAAAGATTTATTATCGTGGATGCGGGCATGAATGATTTGGCCAGACCTTCTTTGTACGGCGCTTATCATCAGATCCATCCTGTTGTGGGCTCGCCCGCGGCCGCCGCGTCCGGCTCGAAAAATTCGGACATTGTCGGCCCGATCTGCGAAAGCGGGGATTTTTTGGCCAAGGACAGGCCGATGCCGGTGGTCAATCCCGGGGATTGCCTGGCTGTGCTGGGCGCCGGGGCCTATGGTTTTTCCATGGCTTCCAATTATAATTCCCGCCGCAGGCCGGCGGAAGTCCTTGTCAAAGGCAAGAACGCTTATTTGATCCGCGAGAGGGAAACCTACGATGACCTTTTGCGGAATGAAAAGGTCGTTGTGTTATGAAAACCCTTGGTTTCACGAAAATGGAAGGTTCGGGCAACGATTTTGTCCTGATAAAGGCAAGGTCTTCACAAGCCCCGGGCCCTGAATTCGTCCGCGTCCTCTGCGACCGGAAATTCGGCGTGGGGGCCGACGGGGTTCTTTTTCTTTCTTCATCGAAAAAGGCCGATATCCGCATGAGGATCTTTAACGCGGATGGGACCGAAGCGCAGATGTGCGGCAACGGGGCCCGATGCGCGGCGCTCTGGACCGCAAAGATGTCCGCAGGGTCAACGGCCAAAGGCCTGACGCTGGAAACGCAGGCCGGCCTTATCCGCGCCGAACTCAAAGGTGATGTTGTGAGGCTGAAGATGACCGATCCGAAGGATATCCGCCTGGACCTGCATGTCAAAGCCTGCGGACGGGACTATGAGGCGGATTATGTCGATACCGGAGTGCCGCACGCGGTCATTGAAGTGAGTTCGATCGAAGAAGCCCCTGTCCGCCTGTTGGGACGCGCGATCCGTCACCATAAGATTTTTTCTCCCGCAGGGACAAACGTGGATTTTATCCAGAGGCTGGGCGACCGCAGCGTTTTGATCAGGACTTATGAGAGGGGTGTGGAGGACGAAACGCTGGCGTGCGGCACAGGTTCTGTCGCCGCGGCCATCATCAGCGTTCTAAACCACGAAGGATGCGGGACAAAGGTTCGCATGAAACATCGCGTCCCTGTCAAGACAAGGAGCGGGGAAACTTTGCGCGTGGAGTTCATGCTGTCGAAGAAAAAAGTTTTTGACGTCTGGCTTGAGGGCACGGCACGCGTCGTTTTTGAAGGAAAATATCCCATAAACGGGTAAGAGATAAACCTTATCCCTTGCGGCAAACGCCTTAAGGTTTTTATCTCACGAGTCATTCCAAGGAGAATAGACCTCCTCATGTCATGAGAAGGAGGGTCTCATCCGGCCAAAAGCCGGGTTAAGGAGCTTTCATGTTTAAAGGTTCTATTGTCGCTCTTGTCACGCCTTTTAAAAAAGACGGTTCCGTTGATGAGCAGGGGCTTCGCGGCCTTGTGGAATTCCATATCAAGAACGGGACGGATGGCATTGTTCCTTGCGGCACGACCGGAGAATCGGCGACCCTGAATTACGAGGAACACGAACGGGTGATCGAAGTCTGCATTGAGGCCAGCCGCGGCAGGATTCCGGTGATCGCCGGGACGGGTTCCAATTCGACGCAGGAAGCCATCGATATGAGCCTTCCGGCGAAAAAAGCCGGCGCGGACGGCCTTCTTCTGGTTTCTCCTTATTACAACAAACCGACGCAGAAAGGCCTGTATCTGCATTTTAAGGCGATCGCCGAAAGCGTCGGGCTTCCGATTATTCTTTACAATATCGCTTCCAGAACGGCCGTGAATATCGAACCTGAGACCGTGGCGCGCCTGAGTCGCGACTGCAAGAATATCGTGGCCGTAAAAGAGGCGAGCGGATCCCTGGATCAGATGTCGAAGATCAGGTCTTTGTGCGCCCCTGAATTCACTCTGCTTTCGGGCGACGATTCCCTGACTCTTCCCGTCATGGCCATCGGGGGGGAGGGGGTTATTTCCGTGGCGGCCAATATCGTGCCGGCGGATGTCAAGGCCCTTGTTTCCGCTTTCGCCGCCGGCGACACGGCCGGGGCGCGGCAATATCATTACAAGCTGCTGGGGCTGATCAAAGCGTTGTTTATCGAGACCAATCCTATTCCCGTCAAGACGGCCATGGGGCTGTTGGGAATGTGCGAGCCTTCGCTCAGGCTTCCGATGTGCCCTATAACGGAGGAGAACCTGGGCAAGCTGAAAGCCGGCTTGAAGGATTACGGGCTTTTGAAATAGTTTTTAGAGTTTTTGAGTTTATTGATCACGAGCAACTCAATAACTCAACAAACTCAATAAACTCAACAAACTCGATGAACTCAACAAACTCAATGAACTCAATAAAACTTGGCGTATGCGGCGCGTTGGGAAAAATGGGTTCGCGCATCCTGGAACTCGCGGCTCTTGATCCCGAATTGCGGGTGGTCCTGGCCCTGGAAAGGACGGCGCATCCGGGGGTGGGAACAAAAGCGGGAGGCATGGAAGTGACTTGCGACCGAGAGGCGATCAAGAATGTGGACGGGTTGATCGATTTTTCTTCGGTGGAGGGCACCTTGGAACATCTGGCCAGTTGCGTTAAGCACAAAAAGGCCCTGGTCATCGGCACCACGGGTTTCAACGAAGGCCAGAAAAAAGAGATCTTTGAGGCGGCCAAAAGGGTCCCCGTTGTTTTTTCGCCCAACATGTCCATCGGCGTCAATCTTCTTTTTGAACTTGTACGGCAGGCGGCGTCCAGCCTTCCGCCGGATTATCAGGTATCGATGCGCGAAGCGCATCACGCGCACAAGAAAGACGCGCCCTCGGGCACGGCGAAGTTCCTGGCGGATATCGTCAGGGATGAGCGCAAGCTGGCGGATGTGCCCGTCCAATCCATCCGTGAGGGCGAGATTATCGGAGACCATGAGGTTGTGTTTGAAAGTCCGCAGGATACGATCAGGATCTCTCATAGCGCCAAGACGCGCGATATCTTCGTCCTGGGGGCGTTGAAGGCTTTGAAATTCGCCGTCCGGAAAAAGCAGGGATTGTTCTCTATGGCGGATGTTTTGAGGGATATGTCGGACAGAAAAAACAACGAGCAGAGAAGTTCAACTCCGATTCAAGACAGGGAGACAGAATGAATATTTCCTTATCCAGAAAGCTGGAAAGCCTGCCGCCGTACCTCTTTGCCGAGATAGACGCGGCCAAGAGAAAGGCCAGGGCCGAGGGCAGAAATATCATCGACCTGGGCGTGGGGGATCCCGATATCCCGACGCCCGCTTTTATCATTGAAAAACTCCACGAAGCGGCGCAGGATCCCCGGAATCATCGCTATGCTCTTGACCAGGGTATGCCTGAGCTGAAAGAAGCCATTGCCGCCTGGTACAAACAAAGATTTCAGGTTGATCTGGACCCGCAGACCGAGATCCTGCCGCTGATCGGTTCCAAGGAAGGAATTGCCCATTTACCGCTGGCTTTCGTGGACAAAGGGGACATCACGCTCGTTCCCGACCCCGGCTATCCGCCCTATCGCAACGCCACGATCCTGGCTGATGGAAAACCTTACAACATGCCTTTGCGCGCCAGCCATGCTTTTCTGCCTGACCTGGAATCTATTTCTGAAAAGATCGCCCAGAAGGCCAAGCTTATGTTCCTGAATTATCCGAACAATCCGACTTCCGCCGTGGCTGACCCTGCTTTTTTTGAACAGGCCGCCGCTTTCGGAGAGAAGCATCAGGTGATCATTTGCCATGACGCGGCATATTCTGAAGTGGCCTTTGACGGGTTTAAACCCGTCAGTTTCCTGCAGGCGCCTGGCGCTAAAGCCGCGGGCGTGGAGTTTCATTCCCTTTCCAAAACATTCAATATGACCGGTTGGAGGCTTGGCTGGGTCTGCGGAAACGCCTCTGTCGTAGCCGCGCTCGCCAAGGTCAAATCCAATATCGATTCCGGCATATTCCAGGCGATACAGGTTGCCGGTATCGCCGCCTTAGAGCGGGGGGCGGCGGTTATCGAACAGAACAATAAGATATACTCCGAGCGCTGCCAGATTTTTACGGACGGCCTCAAAAACCTGGGATGGAAAGTGGAGAAGCCCAAAGCGAGTTTTTATATCTGGGCCAAGCTTCCTAAAAAAGCCAAATCATCCGTGGAATTCGCCAAGATCCTTTTGGAGAGGGCCAATATTGTCGCCACGCCCGGGGTGGGGTTCGGTAAGTCCGGCGAGGGATATGTGAGGTTTGCCATGACCCTGGATAAAGAAAAGCTGAAGGAAGCTGTCGAACGCATGAAGGTCTATTTAGTTGATTTGTTATAGGGTTATAGAGTTGTAGGGTTCTGCCCCGTGGAATAAAGGCCAAAACGCAATAACTCTACAACTCAAAAACCTGTAATTTTATGATCTGTTATATCGGTATCGGTTCCAACCTGGGCGACAGGGAGCAGAACATCACGCGCGCCCTGGAGCTTTTAAAAGCTTCATCCGGCCTGGACCTTGAGAGGTTGTCTCCGGTTTATGAAACAGAACCCTGGGGCCCGGTGAAGGATCAGGGAGATTATCTGAACCTTGTGGCACAGGTCCGCTGGGAAAGAGGCCCGGGGGATCTCCTGCGGGCCATCAAAGGGATCGAGCGTGACATGGGGCGCTCATCCGGGCAGGTTTGGGGGCCGCGTTCCATTGATCTGGATCTTTTGTATTTCGGCGTTCAGGTGGTCCAAGAGGACGGCTTGAGTATTCCGCATCCTCGTATTCCGGAGCGGTTTTTCGTGCTCAAGCCCATGTCTGACCTTGCCCCGGGATGGAAAGACCCCCGGACGAATGAGACGATAGATGAGATGCTCAAGGCGCTTGCGGGAGAAGGCCGGTGGAAAAAATATGGCGGCGCTTTCCTAAAAAAGGCTTGGGCTCGGTATCAATCGTAGGAGAAGTTTCCATGAAACGTCTGTACAGAAAGACCGATGAGAAGAAGATCGCCGGAGTTTGTTCCGGCCTGGGGGAATATTTCAATATTGATCCGACTTTGATCCGGATCGTTTTTCTCCTGGGGATTTTTGTCTGGGGTTTTACCCTGATCCTTTATCTGGTCTGCTGGTTTGCCATGCCGACCAAGGAAGAGATATCAGGGAAATAAAGCAAAAGATAAGGGCATGAAGCTTATCACAAAACTTCCTGACCTGCGTCGGGAGCTTTCCCGGAACCGCAAAGGCAAGCGCGTGGGTTTTGTCCCTACGATGGGGGCCCTGCATGCAGGCCACCTTTCGCTGGCGCGACGCGCGGCCAAAGACAACGATCTTGTCGTCTTGAGCATCTTCGTCAATCCCCTCCAGTTCGGCCCTCAGGAAGATTTTTCTGTTTATCCCAGAGATCTCAAAAAAGACATGCGGCTCGTCAAGGGCTGCGTCCAGATTGTCTTCGCCCCGCAGGCGCGTGATTTTTACCCGTTTGATTTTTGCACCTTTGTTGAAGTCAGGGGGCTGTCGGGAGAATTTTGCGGCCGGTCCAGGCCGGGTCATTTCACGGGCGTGGCCACTGTTGTCGCCAAGCTTTTCAACGCCATCCAGCCGGACACGGCTTATTTCGGACAAAAAGACGCCCAGCAGGCCGTTGTGATCCAGAAGATGGTCAAAGACCTGGACATGCCTGTTCGCGTTCAGGTGATGCCGACTGTGCGTGAAAAAGACGGACTGGCCATGAGCTCACGCAACGCCTATCTTTCTCTCCAGGAAAGACGGGACGCCCTCGTGCTGTATCAGTCGTTGAAGTCCGCGCAACGCATGGTTTTTTCCGGCCTCAGGGAGACACAGAAGATCCTGGGGGCGCTGGAAGATTTCATTGCCCACACATCCGGCGCGAGAATCGATTATATGTCCATTGTGGATAAAAAAACCCTGCAGCCGTTGAAGGTGATCGAGAAGGAAGGACTTTTGCTTTTGGCTGTTTTCATCGGAAAAACAAGACTGATCGATAATGCTGTTTTAAAAATCGCGAGGAGCCGGTGATGGCACGATTGAAGAAGATCAAGGTCGGTATTGTCGGATGCGGGGCCATCGGGGGGAGCCTGGCGAGGATGATCAAAAAAGATCTTTCCCCTTTTTTTAAACTTGCCGCTTTTTGCGACCCGCGGGAAGACAGGGCGAGAAATCTCCTGAAGCTTTGGCCCCAGGCAAAAGTCCTGCCTGTTTCCGCCCTTATCCGTTCCTGCGACCTGGTGATTGAGTCGGCTTCCGCGGCTGTTTCCGGCGAGATTGCCGAACTGACCCTCCGGGCCGGAAAAAGCATTCTGGCCATGAGCATTGGAGGGATCCTGGGAAAAGAAAAAGAGCTCGCCCGGATCGCCGAAAAAAAAGGCGGCCGCTTCCTTTTGCCCAGCGGAGCGATTTGCGGGCTTGACGGGATCAGGGCCTTGTCTTTAGCCGGCATCTCTTCTTTGACGCTGAATACCTACAAGCCTCCTGCGGCACTCGTCGGCGCGCCTTATCTTAAAGAGCGGGGGATAGACCTTTCCGGTATTACGCAGGAGACCCTGGTCTTTAGCGGAAACGCAAAAGAGGCCGTGAAGGCCTTCCCGCAGAATATCAACGTCGTGGCCCTTCTTCAGATTGCCTCCGGCGTCTGTGTCCAGGTCAAGATCTGGGCCAGGCCCGGTCTTCAAAAAAATATCCATGAGATCCAGGTCCTGTCTGCGGCGGCCAATCTCAAGATCCAGTGCGAAAACTCGGCAAGCCCGGATAATCCGAAAACAAGCTATCTGGCGATCCTTTCGGCGGCTGCTGCGTTAAAGGGATTTTCGCAAGCTGTACGAGTAGGTGCATAAACGGACAGAAACTTAAAACGATGAAAGGGGGTGATTGGAATGGCACAGAAAGTCGCTAAGGTCGGAGTGAAGAGGCAGAAGGGTTATCTTTACTTCATTGACAAGGATGGTGACGTCTCTTGCGCCGTCATGGCCAGAGGCAAGAAGAAGGGCGGCAAGCCCAAAAAGGTCGCCAAGGTCGGCGTGGACAAGAAAGACGGTTATCTGTATTTTCTTGATAAGCAGGGGGACGTGGCCTGCGCCAAGCTGGTTCGCGGCGGTAAAAAGAAGAAAAAAGGAAAAAGATAGTTTTTCCTGTTTTTCCAGGCCGGGGCCCGTCGCAGCTCGAGCGGTCCCTGGTCTGGAAAATTTTAATCATTCACAAATCCGCTTTGTATCTCCATGCATCCCGGCCACCGGTTCGCCATCATATATTTCCTGGATCAGACAGTGGGCGCCTTGCTGTGCGGTTTTCTGGGGCTGCTTCATTTCCCCTTAAAGCTCATCGCGCGGCGTTCCGCTGCGCAGGCCCCTGCGCGCACGGTCCTTGTCTTGAAATGGTTCGGGATCGGCAGCCTTGTTTTCCTGCAGCCGCTTTTGAAAAACATCAAAAAGACATATCCCGGATGCCGGATCATTTTCCTGACCTTCGAAGGGAATAGAACGCTCCTGGAGGCGTTCGGGAACTGCGACGAGATCTGCGGGATCCGCCTGAACGCGCTTTTCCCCTGGAATGTGTTGCGCGCCGTTTTTCATCTCAGAAGGGCCCGGGTGGACGCCGGAATAGACCTGGAATTTTATTCCGCCTTTTCCACCTTTATGCTTTTTTTGAGCGGGGCGCGCAGGCGCATCGGATTCAACCTGCCGTATTTCTGGCGGCGATCGCTTCTGACGGACCCGGTTTTTTTCAATTATTTTCGCCATGTGACAGAAGTCTACAGGTCCGCCGGAAGGCTTCTGGGTGTTGACTACCAGGACTTAAGACCGGGGCCCTTGCCTGTCAGGCAGGAGGCGCGCGATAACGTTTCGGCTTATTTGAGAGAGAACGGATGGCCGGGAAACACCCCCCTGGTCGGGATTAATGTCAATGCCGGGGAAATGGCGTATTCCCGGAGATGGCCCAAGTCTTATTTTTTGCGTTTGATGCGTGGCATCCTGGCCCAAAAGCCGGACGCCTGTCTCGTATTAACGGGGTCGCGGGAAGAGAAAACGTATGTGGACGAGGTGTTCGCGGGCCTGGAAACCGGAGAGCGCTCCAGGGTCATTAATTCAGCGGGCGCGTTGTCTCTTCTGGAATTTATCGCCTTGATCAGCCGCCTTTCGCTTTTTATCACCAATGACAGCGGACCGCTCCATCTGGCCTACGCGCAGGATATCCCGACCGTATCGTTCTGGGGACCCGGGAGCCCCGCGTTTTATGGTTTAGAGGGGCAGAGGCATATGATGTTTTACGAGAGGCTTGATTGCAGTCCCTGCCTTTATATCTACCGCACAGAGCCGGGCTATCTCTGCGGCAGTCAGGCGCGCTGTTTGAGAGAAATCACTCCGGAAAAAGTCCTTCCGTCGGTTTTGAGAATGCTTTAACAAAGATGAGGAGAGAAAAGTGACGGGCCTTCTTCGGAACCTTTTGCTGATTTTCTTTGTTTCCACGCTGATCAAGCTGATCCCGGCGTTGACCCTGCCTGTTTATTCTTCGGATGCCGGCACATATCTGGATATGGCCAGGAACCTCCTGGAGGGCAGGGGGCTGGTGTGCTCTTATAATGTTTATCAGTTCTGGCCCGGCCCTTATTATCCCGGCTGGCCGTTCATGCAGCCTTTGTTTCCCTTGTTGATCGCCGTGATCTGGTTTTTTACGCCTTCGCTCCATGCTGTTTCTCTGGCCAATGTTTTTTTATCCGGCATCAATGTGTTGTTGCTGTACGCGATTGTCATGCGGTTGTATGATGACTCCAAGGTCGCGTTTTGGAGCGCGCTTTTGGCGTCCGTGATGTGGCCTATGCGCCTGACGTCTGTCCAGCCCTGGACGGAGCAGATGCATTTGTTATTTTTGCTGCTGGCCATCCTTGTCCTTATGAGGGCGGCCGGATCCTCATCGCCGCCGGGAAAAATTCAAAAGTGGCATTTTTTCGCGGCCGGGGTCCTGATCGCTTCCAGCGTTCTCGTCAGGGTCTCAGGTGTTTTTGTCCTGTTCCTGTGGCCTGTCGCCTGGTTTTTTTGCGAAGGGGCGGGACGGCAAACCTGGAAAAAGACCCTGTGGTTCCTGGCGGGTTTTTCGGCCGTTTTTATTCCTTACGAAATTTTCTGTTTCTGGAGATTTCATCTTTTTTATCCCGAATATCCCCAGGCTGCGAAGGATTTTACGATCGCGGCCCAATCGGGCTGTTTCTATGATTTTCTGAAACCCGTTCTCAGGGTGCCTTCGGTTTTTGCGCCGCATTTTTCCTGGAGGTCTTTGTCCGTGATGGCCGGGCACGTGCTCAAATTCGGCGAAACCCTCCGGCAGGACTGGCCTTTGCTGTTGATCGTGGTCCTGGCTTTTAAAAGCGTCAAAGTCCTCAGAGAACGAAAGGGCGGGGAGGTTCTGCTTTGGTTGACGGCTGTCGGGCACGTTCTGTTTTTTTCCCTGTCATTCTGGTGGCTGGACCCGCGGCGGCTCGAGGCGCACCGTTATCTTCTGGTCCCTTTGACCTTGCTGATGCCTCTGGCCGTCAAAGGGCTCTGGGATGTCAGGGACATTCTGAAGGAGCCTTTTTCCCGAAAGTACGCGAAGCTCTATTTTCCGGCCGCGGTTGTTTCTCTTTTTGCTTTTTTTGTTATTCCCGCCTGGCATGGCAGCCGTCCCTGGGCGGAATTTCTCTTTCGAAAGAATCCCAGGGTCGTCGTGCTGCAGCAGACCGCCGATTGGTTAAAGAGCAGGACCACGAAAGAGGACCTTGTGGCGACGACGCAATATCAGGAAGCGTATGTCCTGGAAAGGCCCATTGTGTCCCTTCCCGAAGGCCAGGCGCTGACTCATGAAAATCTCAAGCGTTTCTTTGAAGTTTATAAGCCGGCCTATATCTGGATCTCTTTGAAGCGTTGTTCCCATTATCTGGAGCCCTTGAAAGACCACGCCAGACGGGTGGAATTGCCCGCGGCCCTGGCCGCCCATTACGCGGTATTTCGTTTGTCCGATAAACCCTGATTTCTCAGACACCGCAAATCCCATGAACGACTCATACATTTCCCTGAAAGGGGCCAGAGAACATAACCTTAAGAATCTCGACCTCCTCATTCCGCGCAACAAGCTGGTTGTCGTGACCGGGCTGTCGGGATCGGGAAAGTCTTCCCTTGTTTTTGATACCCTTTATGCCGAAGGCCAGAGGCGCTATGTGGAAAGCCTTTCGAGTTACGCCCGCCAGTTTTTGGAACAGCTTCAGAAGCCGAGCATCGATTCCATAGAGGGACTTTCACCGACCATCGCGATCGAGCAGAGGAGCGCGGGGGGAAATCCCCGTTCCACGGTCGGCACGCAAACAGAGATTTATGATTATCTGAGGATATTGTTCGCGCGGATCGGCGTGCCGCATTGCCCGCAGTGCGGCCGGCTTGTGCGCAGGCAAAGCGCCCAGGAGATCGTTTCTCAGCTCATGGAACTTGCGGCCGGCACAAAGATCGAGATCCTTTCCCCGGTTGTGCGCGGCCGCAAAGGCGAATACCGCAAGATCCTCTCCCGGTTGCAGAAGCAGGGATTCGTCCGGGCGCGCGTAGATGGAAAGGTCTATTCCCTGGATGAGAAAATGACGCTGGAGAAATACAAGGTCCATCACATTGAAGCCGTCGTGGACCGGATCGTTGTTGGTTCCGGGATCAAACAGCGGCTGACGGATTCCGTTGAAACGGGCCTCAAGTACGGCGGAGGCCTTGTCATTGTTGTCGAATCGGGAAATTCGGGAACGCCGAAAGAACGCGTTTTCAGCGAACTCTACGCCTGTCCGGTCTGCGGCATCAACATCCCCGAGATTGAACCAAGGATTTTTTCGTTCAATTCCCCGTACGGCGCCTGCAGTGCCTGCAACGGACTGGGAATGAAAATGGAGTTTGATATCAATCTCATCATTCCCGACAAAGGCAAATCGATTCTCGAAGGGGCGCTGGAGCCGTGGAAGCGGGGAGGCAAGGGATATCTGTTGTATTACAGGAGCCTTTTGCGGGAATTGGCGCGCCGGCTGGGTTTTGATCTCCAGACGCCTTTCAACCGATTGAGCAAAGAGGCGCGCGAATCGATTCTGTTCGGCTGCGATACCGTGATCTGGAACCGGCCGTTTGAAGGATTGATCCCCCATCTCGAGCGCCTGTTCCATCAGACCGACAGCATGTTCCTTAAGGAAGAAATTTCAAAATTCATGTCGCAGATGCCGTGCCCGGTCTGCGGAGGGTCAAGGCTTAAAAAAGAAACCCTGGCCGTGACCATCCAGGACCGTTCCATATGGGATGTCACGCGCATGACCATCGCCCAGGCGCATTTGTTTTTTGGGAGCCTGCCGTTGAACGATCAGGAGAAGCTGATCGCGGCGCAGGCCTTAAAAGACGTGCGGGAGAAGCTGTTGTTTTGTGTGAACGTGGGTTTGGGGTATTTGACGCTTGACCGCAAAAGCTCCACGTTGTCCGGAGGGGAATTCCAGAGGATCCGCCTGGCCACCCAGGTCGGCTCAGGCCTGGTCGGAGTCTTGTATTGTCTGGATGAACCCAGCATCGGCCTTCACGCCCGTGATAATGACAAGCTTCTGGATACGTTAAAATCCCTAAGGGACCTCGGCAATACCCTTTTGGTCGTTGAGCATGATGAGGCCACGATGCGTAACGCGGACCATATCATCGACCTGGGACCCGGGGCCGGAAAATTCGGCGGGCAAGTCCTTTTTAGCGGAACGTTCCCGGAGTTGATGCGTTCGGAGCGCTCCCTGACCGCTCAATTCCTCTCCGGCAAGATGGGGATCCGCGCGCCGAAAAAACGCCGGGATTACAGGGCTCAGCCGCGGCTTGAGATCAAAGGCGCAACGACCCACAATCTGAAAAACATCGACGTTGTCTTTCCGCTGGGCGTTTTGATCTGCGTCAGCGGCGTTTCCGGGTCCGGGAAATCCACGCTCATCGATGAGACCCTTTACAGGGGCCTTTCTCAAAGGCTCTACGGTTCCAAGACTCCCGGGGGGGACTTTCGAAGCTTGAAGGGAACGGATCTTATCGATAAGGTCATCGTTGTCGACCAATCGCCCATCGGCCGCACGCCGCGTTCCAATCCCGCGACTTATGTGGGAATGTTTTCTCCCATCCGCGACCTGTTTTCGCGCCTGCCGGAGAGTCGCGCCAGGGGATACAAACCGGGGCGTTTCAGTTTTAACGTCAAGGGAGGCCGGTGTGAAGCCTGCGGCGGAGACGGGATCAAGAAGATAGAAATGCATTTTCTCCCCGATGTCTATGTGAAATGCGAAATCTGCAAGGGCGAACGTTTTAACGAAGCGACGCTGGAAGTCAAGTACAAGGGATATTCCATCGCGGATGTCCTGGATATGTCGGTGGAGGAGGCCCTGCCGCTTTTTGAGAACATCCCCCCGGTCAAAAACACCCTTCAGACGCTTTTTGACGTGGGCCTGGGTTATATTCAGCTTGGCCAGCCCGCCACGACCCTTTCCGGAGGCGAAGCCCAAAGAGTCAAGCTGGCCAGCGAATTGTGCAAAAGATCGACGGGAAGGACTTTTTATATCCTGGATGAGCCGACGACAGGGCTTCATTTTGCCGATGTCGAAAAACTTTTGAGTGTTTTGCAGAAGCTCGTAGACCTGGGCAATACGGTTTTGGTTGTGGAGCATAACCTGGATGTGATAAAATGCGCGGACTATTGCATAGACCTGGGGCCGGAAGGCGGGGACCAGGGCGGCCAGATCGTCGCGGCCGGAAGTCCGGAAGAGGTCGCCGGCCAGAAACGCTCCTACACAGGCCAGTATCTCAGGGAGATATTAAACAAAGAGAACCGATGACGGAAAGAATGAATCAGGAACGCCTTGAA
Organism: Candidatus Omnitrophota bacterium; assembly: GCA_041649995.1. Lineage (GTDB taxonomy): Bacteria > Omnitrophota > Gorgyraeia > Velamenicoccales > Velamenicoccaceae > JBAZMA01. The sequence goes on from JBAZMA010000018.1 coordinate 22,189, forward strand.
AAGGGCCGGCACATGCAAAAACAGATGAGCGATCGGAAAGACGGGAACATTTTTTCGGGTTTTCGATTGTTGGGTTTTTTATTTTTGTTGTTTTTCGTCTTTTCCCTCTGGCCTTGTGTCATTTGCCGCTCAAACACCGCGGCCTCAGCCGCGGAATTCAATAAAAAAGAAGAAGACGCTTTTTATGTGGCGGCCAAGGCCTATCAGGACGGGTTTTACGATCTCTCGCTTGTCCTGTTCGACCGTTTTTTGAACACCTACGTTCAGACGGATAAACGGGTGGAGGCCATGATTTATATAGGCCAGAATTATTTTCAGCAGGAAAAATATCTGAAGGCTTTAGACCAGTTTGACGCCTTGCTGAAGATGCCCGAGGCCTCGTCTTCGCGCGATGAGATCATTTTCTGGCTGGCGCAGATCCACGCCCGCGGAAGGGATTACCGGCAGGCCGCGGAATATCTTCTGGAACTCGTGGATAATTTCCCGGAATCCATCCATTACCGCAGGGCCCATACCCTTTTGGCCCAGGCCCAGATGAATGACGGAAAGTTTAAGGATGGTCAGAAAACTTTTCAACAGATGCAGGAACGCTTCAAGGACGATTTGTCCGCCGAAGAAGCCTCTTTCGGGATGGCCGAGGCTTTTTACAGGATGAAGGATTTTCCCGGCCTCAAAAAGGCCCTGGAAGCTTTTATTTCCCGCTTTCCGTCTTCGGCGCTCCTGGGCCAGGCTTATTTTTACCTGGGGGAGTCCAACTATTATCTGGAGCAATACGCCGAAGCCATCCAGGCGTATCAGAAATGCCTGCGGAGCTCATCGGCTCCGGAGCAGACTATCGCGGCCCAAGTGGGGATCGGATGGTCTTATTTGCGGCAGAAGCGGTTCGAGGACGCCGAACGCCTGTTTTCCAATTTTTCCGATGATGAGCAGGCGCCCGGCATCGTTCTGGGCAAGGCTGTCGCCGCCTCAGGCCTGGGGCGTTACGAGGCTTCCCTGGCCTTGTTTGACCGCGTGGTCTCTTTGGACAAGAACGAGGAGTATTCACCTCTGGCCTATTTTGGAAAAGGCGAAGCCCTGTATAACCTCGGCCGTTTTGACGAAGCCATCATCTCCTATAAAATTTCCCTGGATAAGCTCAGGCTTCTCTCGCGATGGCTCGGGGAGCCCCGGGAGCTGCGGGACAGGATTTTTTACGGATTGGCCTGGGCGTATCTGAGGGTCGGCGATTTTCAATCCGCCCAGCAGGAATTCCAGAAGGTGGCTTCTTCCTCATCGGACAAGATCTTTAAGCTTAGCGCCCTTTGCCAGCTGGGGGACGTGTATCAGGATTCAGGGGAATACAACAAGGCCATCGAGACCTACCGAGGCATCCTCAGGGATTACCCGGACAATATCTATAATGATTATATCCAGTATCAGATCGGCCTGACATGGCTGAAATCCGGCAATCTGGATTCCGCGGTCCTGGCTTTAAGGAAGCTGATCAAGGAATTTCCGAATTCAAAAATGATCGATGACGCCAATTATTATTTGGGCGTTATCTATTTCCAGAAGGGCGATTTTGCTTCCGCCCGACAGGAGCTGGAGCTTTTCCGCCTCCATCACAAGGAGTCTTCATTCCGTCATCAGGCCGTTTTTCTTCTGGGAGAGACCCTTCTGAACCTCGAGGAATTCAAGGCCGCCGTTGAAACTTTTCAGCAGCTTTTGCGCGAACCGGGGCTGGGGGATTCCCTGCGGCAGAAGGCGGAGTACGAGATCGCCAATTCTTACGCGCAGATGGGCCAGCAGAATGAAGCGAACCGCAGGCTTTCGGATTTCGTCACGCGGTATCCGGATTCCCCGTTGACGCCGAATGTTCTGCTGGAAATGGGAGAGTATTACAGGGGCGTCCAGGACCAGGTCTCTGCCCGCAAGTCCTTCGAACGCCTGATCCGCAACTATCCGGAAAACGAATTCGTGGGGGACGCCTATATCGCCATCGGCGAAACGTTCCTGGTCGAGGGCAATATTTCTTCGGCCCTCAAAAGCTTCCGGCAGGCCCGCTCGAACGGACGCCTGGAATCGGCTGCCAAGGCCTCCCTTGCTTCGGGGGATATCTATTTCCGGCAAAAAGATTACGAGCAGGCGCGCAGGCATTATGAGGACGCCCTTTCGCTCCAGACCTCCTGGAACAAGAGCGTCTATGTGCGGCTGGCGCGTGTCCTTAAGGAGGAAAAGAAATTCGAGCAGGCCATCGGCGTTCTCGAAAAGGCTTATCAGAGTGAGGGGGCTGAAAAGGACGCCCAGATCCAGTTTTTGATCGCGGAATATTGGGAAGAGGCGGGCCTGGCTGACCGCGCGGTGGAGGCGTATATGAACGCCCACTATTTGTTCCCTCAGGATAAAGAGATATCCGCCAAGGCCCTTTTGAGGGTCGCCCGGATCTATGAAGGCAGGGAGGACTGGCCGGAAACACGCAAGGTTTTGGAAAAGATCGCCGGTCTTGATGTGGCGGAGGCAAAATACGCCAGAGAAAAACTGAAGGAGATCGAGAAGGCCATGAAAGGACTCCCCCATGAAAAAAGATAATTTTCTCTACGTTCTGGCCCTGCTGGTATGCCTGGCCGCATCCGTTGTCATGTATGCGCGCAATGATTTTTTCAGAAGCGGCGGGTGGGTCATGGTCCTGATCCTTTTTTCTTCGATCCTGGGTTTTGGGCTGATTTTCGCAAAAGCCAGGCAGCTGCTTATCAGCCGTATCCCGGCGGCCCCTTTTGTTAAGGATATTTTTGAAAAGCTGGAACGTCAAAGGATCAAGGAAGCGATCGATCTGTGCGACAAGGCGAATGCGCCCTTGTCCCGCGTTCTGAGGGCCGGCATCATGAAATACGACTTGAGCCGCGATGAGATCAGGGAATCCATGGACAATACCCTGGCTTGCGAACAGCCGGCCCTGGAAGAGCATCTGCCCGTGCTCGCGGCCTTGGTTGAGGTTCTGCCTCTTTTGGGGTTTTTGGGGACTTTCCTTGGATTGGCTGAAATTTTCCAGGCCATTCAATTCCGGGAAGCCGCGTCCCTGTCCCCGGGGCTCAGGGACATTTCCGCAGGCCTGTGGCAGATGCTGGTTCCGCCGATTGTCGGGATGACGGTCTTGATCCCGCTTCTTCTGGGATATTATTTTTTGTCATCCAAATTGAAGGCCCTTTTGGAGGATATCCGCCTTTCATCAAAAGAATTGCTGGCGTTTCTGCTGGAAAGGAGGGCTTGAAATCATGCCCTCGCCGGGACTCCCTGTTCCGCGTTTTCCTTTTCTGGTTTTTTTGAATCTTCTGTTTGTCCTTGTGGTCCTGCAGAATCTTATGCCGCGGCTTTTGCCGTCTTCGGGGTTAGACGTCGATCTTCCCAGGGTTATCTCCAGCGAACCCGTGAACAAGAACAGCCCCGGTCTTATTCTTGAAAGAAACGGCGGGATCTATCTCGACGGAGTCGAAGGCCCGGCCTCTTCTGAAACCCTTGAGATTTTTCTAGACGGATTGAAGTCTCGCGACGCTTCTGTTTTGATCAAGGCGGACCGCCGCGCCACCATCGGACAATTGACCCGCATCTGGGATGCCGCGCGGGAAAAAGGCATCAGGCAAATCAGCATTGCGACCAATGATTAGAGAAGGCCGGTTGGACCTGACGATTTTGTTCGGGCTGGGAGCTTCCCTGGCCTGGCATTTTTTCTGGTCCTTAGGGATTCAGCCGGTGCCGCGGACGCCGTCGTTTTCCTCCATCGGCGGCCGCGCGGTTTACGCGGGTTCCATCCTTGGCGATAACGATCTCCTGCCTTTTTCCGCCGGAAAAAAGAAAGCCCGGAGCCTGTTCGGCATTCAGGAACGGAAAAAAGATGTTCTTCGGCCGCTGGAAAAAGTGGGAGACCGCACGCCGAAGCCGGAAGTTTTCGTTTCCGATACCTGGCCCCTATCCCGGGCTTTCCAAGAGGACGCAGGCGCCCAGAGAAGAGAATTTTCGGGCAGGCCCAGGGATGTCGTTTTCGGGATGTCGGATTACGGCCGCTTTTTGTATCAGGCGGATTTTTCTGATCTCAAGAGGGCCGCGGACAGGCAGGAGCTCAGGGACACCATCGTCTTTGACGTTTTTCTGGCCGCGGACGGGAGGGTCAAAAAGATCAGGAAGATCGCCGGCAGCGGAGATCCTTCCCTGGATCTTTTTATCCAAAGCAAAATCAACAACGCGGTTTTCCGGCCCGACGCCTCGGCCAGGGAGTGTTGGATCACGGTCCGTTTTCAACTGCGGTAAAAACTCGCTATGCTGAAAATTGATTTTTTTCTCTATATCTGCTATTATTTAGGTGCTTGCCTTTTCCTGTTTTTTTGGATCTGGTTCTCCGGGAAAAAGGCTGCGCGGCCGAAAGAGACGAAGGCCGCAGAGCAGGTTTGGCAATGCGGGGTTTGCCTGTATGTTTATTTTGTTTCGAAGGCTTCCCCCATAAGCGCGTGCCCTCAGTGTGGCAGCTTGAACCGAAAGACAAAAAGAATTTAATCCCGTTGGCCAGGAGGGCGCGTATGGTCAAAGCGGGGCCGAGCAAAAAAGCCGAACGGGTTATGCCGCCGGCTCTTACCGGGGGTGGGAATGATTACTGAAATAGGGATTGTAGCAGGGGAGATATGGCATTATCTGGACGCGCACGGCGAGTCGCTGCTTTCTGTTATGGCCAGGCACATCGATAAACCCAGGGACCTGATCCTTATGAGTGTCGGCTGGCTCGCACGCGAAGGTCACGTTGTCCTCGTTTCTCAAAACGGAGACCACAAGATTTCCTTAAGGAAGTAATCATGGACCGAGCGGTCAGGACCGGGTTAGCCATGGTGAACATGCTGATCTTTATGATCGTATTCACCATTCTTTCGGGGATCGTGATGACGATCGCCTCCTCCAGTACCCGTTCTTTAGAAAGCCACATCCGCAGAAATAAGGCCTATTTCGCCAGCGAGGGCGCGATCGTTCTTGTGATCGATGGAGCCCGCCGGAGTATCAGCAACATAACCGGCCTGGCGGCTCCGTTGTCGTCCAATGTGCCTATTCCATGGTCTTTTACGACCGCCGGAACGCTTGCCGCTTCAAAAAACGTGTTTGTGACGCGGGCCAACGCCACAGCCCCCATGCCGACAACGATCTATCGTGTTAACGGGTCTATGAATTATTCCCAGAATTGGTAGATTTTTTTTGAAATATTCCGCAGTGAAATTCGGGCTCTCCGCCGCAAGCAGCTTTCCTACCAAGTAAATCCGTTATAATGCAAGTAAATCTAGTTAAACATGGTTATATCTATATGATAAAATCATTGACAAAGTAAAAATTTTGTGCTTTAATTGTTAATCATACCAGTAACATACGTTCAACGTGCTTCTACATTCAGCCAAACTATGAATTTTTTCAAGAGGCCCTTTGCCGGATCGACCCGCGGCTCTTTTTTAGCCGCCGGATTCTTATCCTCGGCAGAGGGCTTTGTTTATCATTCCCTTGGGGAGACGGCGCGAACGTCGTCTTGTGGATGATGGGGACGTCGCCGCAGCGGCATGCCTTAAAGGCAAGCTGTTTGGGCGCGCGAAAAAGGGCCCGCGGGGAATTCTTCCGGGTTCTTAGTAAGGAGCGGATTTAAGCTTATGTATAGCCTGATGGACGTAGAGGAACTGGCAAGTTACCTTCGGCTCAAAAGACAGACGATCTACAATTGGCTCCATGAGAACAAGATCTCAGGGATCAAGGTGGGGGGCGTCTGGCGCTTTGACAAGAAAGAAGTCGACAAATGGCTGAAGGCGAACCATCGCAACGCGAAAGTCAGATAGACACGGAGACCCATGCTGGGAAATATTTTTAAAAACGATTACGCGGGGATTTATTTCGGGGCGAAATCCGCGGCTTTCATCCAGGTTTCTTCCGGAAAGATCAAGAGTTGGCTTGTCCAGCCTTATCCGGTCGCCGAAGAAGTTTCCGGCCATGCCTCAGACGATATTTTTGAGGTTTTCAAGGGCCGCGAGATGGAACAGATCGCCTTTCTCCAGAAGGGCATCCGCGAAAGCAAGCTTGAGGTCACGGGCAATATCGTTGTTTCTCTGCCGCCCAAGGACCTGATCATCCGCTTTTTTGAAATGCCCAATATTCCACATAACGAAATTTCCGCGGGGATCAATTTTGAGATCAAAAAATACATTCCTTTCAAGATCGAGGAATTGGCCTATGATTATCAGTACAAGATCAAGTCCAGGGCCAATATCATAGAAGTTATTCTTTGCGGCATGAAACAGGCGCCGCTGGACGGTTACACCAAGCTGCTCCAGCAGGCCAGCCTGACGGCGCAGGCCTATGAACCCGGGTTATTCAGCCTTTTCCGTCTTTTGGTCGCCAAAAACAAGATCTCCAGCCAGAAATCTTATGTCATCCTCGAGTTCAACAAGGACGGGGCCAACATCCTGATCTCCGAAAGAGGATTTCCCTATTTTACGCGCGATATCCGTCTGGTTCCCGGGCCTGGGGCGGGCGCCGATGAAATGGATAATCAGGCTTTCAGGCTTGTCAATGAAGTCCGCGTGTCCCTGGATTATTACCGCAGACAATTCCTGAAAAAGGAAGTCGATGAAATGATCCTGATTTCTCATTTATCGACAGGCGGCCTGATCGATCATTTCAGCAAGGAACTGGGATTGAAGGTGAGTTCCCTGAGTCTTGAAGAACTTGTTCCGGTGCCGGAGGCGGGTAAGGAAATGCTTCCGGAACTGGCCAAGGCGTACGGGGCGGCCCTGAGGGTTGAAAAACCGTCTTTGATCACTCTGAATCTGGCGGGCCAGAAGGACAGGCAGAAGCTGGGAGGGAAATCTATTATGACCTCCGAAGGCCTGCAACAACTGGTCCTTGAGTTCGCTGCGGAAAACAAACCGGCCCTCGTCAAGGGGGTGGGGCTGGGATTTGTCATCCTTTTGATCGGCTACGGCATGGGTTTTTCCAAACTTTTTCCGCTGGAAAAAGAAAAGGCCATGGCGAGTGTTCAGATGCTGCCCCTTTTGCCCGGCGTGGATCTTTCCAGCCTGGAAGGGATCCAGGCAAGCGAAACATCGCTGATCGGCAAAGAGAAGACGTTGCGGGATCTGGTCGAGAAAAAACCCGTCCTCTATAAAAGATTGTTGTCCTTGTCGCGCCTGATCCCCCGGGGTGTCTGGATCACAAGACTGACGTTCCTGGAAGACAAGATCCTGTCCCTGTCGTGCTATTCCTACGATCCTTCGGATAAGATGCGCGCCGAGAACATGAACGTTTTTGTCGACAATTTAAAAAATGATCCGGAATTCGGCAAGAGTTTTGACAGTATAGAATTGAAGGCCTGGCATGAAGAGCGTCAAGGCCAGTTTACCTCCATCATGTTTGAGGTGGTTTGTTCCAGCAAAACCAGGGTGTCGTAAATATGGGAAGCCAGGCAGGGGAAATTAATATCGCAGAATTGCTGACCAAGCACAAGTCGCAGGTGGTCATGGGCGCCGTCGTGGTGCTGTCCTTGTTCTTGGCCAAATATCTTTACAGTCAGCAGATCCAGCAGTATGACCGGCTCAAAGGGGAAATTACCGTGGAACAGGACAAGTCCGCGGCCCTGGAGAGGATCGTCCTTATCGACAGCAGGGTCAAAGAGATCCGGAAGCAGGGATGGGATTCCTCGGATTTCAACACGATCAGCAGCCGTATCGGGGAGATGGCCATTGATTCCGGCGTGAGGATCCAGAATGTCGAGCCTACGGATAAGGATAACCAGGAATACTACATCATGATCCCCTTTCGCATCCGCGCGGAAGGTGAAACAAAAAATTTGATCCAGTTCATTAAGAAGGTGGAAACTTATCCCATGCTCACGAAGATCAGGCATCTGGAGCTGCTTCGAAGGTCGGAAGACAATACCGCCGGCAGCGACAGGACATTGAACGCCGATATTCAGCTGGAGGCTTATTATTTTAAATAACAAGGCGAAAAGATTTCCGCTGACCGGAGCGCTTGTTGGAGCGGCCCTGTTTTTTGGGATGGGTAACTTTTCTGCTTTTTCCCAGGAGGCCGAGGAAGCTCCTGAGGATTCCCAGCAGGAAGCGCCTGAGCAGGAACCGGAATTCCTGAATTTTTCGGATCCTTTTGAACCGTCTCTGCCCGCCCTCCAGCCGGAAATGCCGCAGGAGGTGTTCGAGGAGGGGCCGGATGAACCGCAGGGAGAGATCGTCCCTCCGGCCTTGACGGTCAAGGGGACCGTCTGGGGGACAAAGCAGCCGCGGGCCATCATCAACGACGGGATTTATGGGGAAGGGGACATGATTGCGGGTACGGATGCCAGGGTTTTAAGGATCAATGAGACCGGT
>JBAZMA010000019.1:0-29970 GCA_041649995.1 Candidatus Omnitrophota bacterium
CAACGTTGCCGGGATCGACGAACTTGACGTGCGGCGCGTAAAAGCTCCCCGTCGCGGTCGCGTTGATGGACATTTGGTCCACGAGTGTCAACGATGTCACCGACGAGGCTGCGTCGGGGGGGGGGGTCAATATGCGACGTGTTGGGGAGCAGAAAGGAGTGAATAATACAAACTGAAACGGATAAACGCAAGAGACCGTCCAAGCGGACCGTATGTTGTGCCGAGATCGTCCGAATACGACCCGGAAAACGTGACAGAAACTAAACCGGCCATCGTAGTCAACGCCTCTATCTCGGTCACTGTCGCCCCCGTCAGCGCGATGATCGGCGAACTGTCCGCAAATGGGGAAGACAGCACGAAGCTCTGCATAGAGCGAGAGTGAGCGGGTATACATGGTTGTGGAGGGAGGGGGGCACACCGTTTTCAACATCAGCGGGGCGGCGGATGGCCACGTGAAATTTTCAACGCCGCACGTTCCACCAACGACGACGGCGGCGGCAGAATCGGCCGGGGAACTGTGTGGCTGTGGAAAGATGTCCGTGAATGAGGCGAAATGGCGAATGTGTGGTGAGACTCACTAGAACGGTGCACGAGGTCGCAGCCGAACCGCGTGCGGTCCCGGTGCGAACATCGACTGTTGAGAGGTTCGTGTCGAGTTTCCATACAAACGCGGAACCTCCCGAGATTACCCCCGACACGATTCCGCCAAACGACCGACGTCCAGACTTGCCGACGACGTAGATGTACATCGAGTTCGTGACCAGATCCGGCCCCGCGCAGATCCCGGAGACGATGGCCTCCTTGTTCGTTTCGGTGGGAATTGCGAACGCGACCCGCCCCGCGCTCGACCAGACGACGATCGCCTCGGATGTCGACGGTCCGCCGCCGCCGACATCGGTCCCGTTCACCGTCACGTCGTTGCCGGTGTTGTACGCTCCGACGAAGAATGTCTTGTTGCGGGGTCAGACACGCGGAATGGGATATGATTCGGAAACAGACTCACGATTTCGGGGCCGAACCCGCCCGGATGCGAAGCATCGACACGGCTGTGCGCCGTCACGATGTGCCGGGCAAGAACCGGCGGGATGAACACGCCGTGCGTCGGCGTCGTGTCGAGTGTCTGTGTGATTCCTGCCACGAGCGCGTCCTCGGACGCTGCAATGCGCACGATGGTAAACACAAAAAAGATTGCGATGGTGTTCTTCATTTCGTCGTCGTTCTTCTTCTTTCCCGAAAGTTGACCAAAAAATGTACCAACAACATTGGGTTCATGTGGCAATTTTCACACGCACCCGGCGGGGGTTTCCCACATCCGGGTCGCCGCGACGGCCGAGAGCATGTTGGCGACATCGGGACGCGTGTTGTGCTCGTACACGCGGCGCAGGTGCGCGGAGATGGCCGGAAGACCGGTCAGCGGGGCATCGGCGTCGTGGAGGATGTGCATGATGCGGAACGCCGCGGTCGGCACCGGGTGCGTCAGCCTGAACCACGCATCCGTGCACGCGGCGTTCGGCCGCAGCGCCGCGCCGGGGCCTCTCCACCACCCCATCTCGTTGTGCGCATACTCGGAAAGTGCGCAGTGGACAGCGTACGGCCACTCGCCGCACCACAGCATGTCGTCGATCCACACCTCGTGCACCGTGAAGGCGCACGCGTAGTACCTGAACGTTATGTGCGCATCGCGCGCGCAACACCCGTTCACCACGCGGACGTCTACCCGTTTGCCGCCCACGCATGCGTGCATTATGACGACGCCGGGATCCGGGACCGTGCCGTGGCTGCGCATCGCCCGCTCGCCAAAGGCGACCACCTGCGCCGCCGCCATCGGATCGGGCCGTCCCGCGTGGAACGCTTTCAGCTCCACCAGGCCCTGCAGCATGCGGCAGTCGCGGTCGTGGCCGGGCCGGGCCGAGTAGCTGCGCTCGATCCACAATTCGTCGGCGGGGATGAACGGCACGGTCACGCTGTGCCCGTATCCCGCAAAGCCGAGTCCGCCGGGGATGCTGCGGACGACGCGCCCCTCCACCTCGAACACGTTGATGCCATCTTCCGAGGACACTGGGGTTTTGACAACTGTGGCCATTTCCGATATTTTATTTTAACGACGCCCAATTGATATCTCGGAAAAAAATGCCACAACACGCACCAAGCCACGACGATGCGCAAGGCAAAAGCATCCCGGGGAATGTGCAGCACGGAACAACCGGCATCGTCATTGCAGATACTGCGGACGGAGGCGACGAAGATTTCCGATTCATACGGCCGGGTGCTGTTCGACGCCCGGTGGTTCGCGTGTCGTCCCAGATCGCCGGCGGAGGTGTGCGCGGACGTGTGCTGCGACAAATGCGGTCGCGGCATTGCGATATGCGCGGAGGACCGCATCGAATCAGTGGCCAACGCGACTGGCTCGTTCATGGTCATCATGCAGATGCACGTGGACAGGCGGGAGATAAAAATCCGCCATGTGTTGTGCCACTGCCTGTGCACCGGATGCACGACGCGTGAATGGTGGGCAAGCTCCGGAAAGACTGGCACCGATCTGGCGACCGACATGTGCGTCGGCTGCGCGTTGCCATGCGTGCTGGACGCACCCACCCGCCACGCGTTGCTCTGCCGCCGGGACGGCGGCGCGGACGAAATGTGCGAACCGGCGCCGATGCGGATCGCCAGCGCGCCAAAGAGCCGAAGCGGGCCGTGCAATGCGTCCGCGATATGCGTGTCGTGCCGCGCGCTGGTTCCACGCGGGGAGGCGGTGCCGGTCATCTGCCGCATGTTCCACATCGCCCCCACCACCCCGCTCGGGATGGTGTGCGACGTGCCCCGCACGGGAATGGACACCCTTCCCGCTCGGTTCCGGGTGCTCGGGGTGGCGTGGGTGAAGTATTGGTGGGCCGCATCCGAGTCAAAGTACGAATACGATCCGCCGTGGACGATCTTGCCGCGAGCGGAACTGCACGCGTGGCTCAAGAGCCTGGAGTTCACGGGGGTCGTTGCCGGCCGCGATCCACCCGAGTGGGACGACGATGTTGAGAGCATCCCACCCCCACCTTCCGAAATTTGACGTTCTCCCCCCGTCCGTGCGTTTTTTTTTGCCAACAAGAGAAGGATGAAAAAAAAGTTCATTTTTTTAAACAGTACGTTGACAGCAGTGCCCGGGCTGCGATGATCTCTGGCCAGTGCTTGCAGCCGGGATGGTGATGCCGGTGTTTGTGCGGCGCGTCGGCGGTGTGCCGTCGCCGCACGCGTGGCGGGGGCTTGCCGATGGCCGGCGGCGCGGCGGATTCCGGGGGCACCGCGCGCGGACGCGCCGGCATCCGCGGCGACGCGATCCGAAGCGCCGAGATCGGGATGGCGTCGCCGACCGCGCTCATCTCCGTCCGCACGCGCCTGGACAGCGGTGCGATCGCCGGCGCTTTCCGCTTTTTTGCCGGCTTGCCAGAGTAGTCGCGGCCCCTGCGGTCGGCCGCGGTGGTCGTGCCGACGGCCATCGCGTTGAGATACTGGCGCCTGGTCGTGGGCTTGCGGTGGTAGGGATTCCGCTTCGCGTCGAGCGCGCTCGCGAACGCGCACTGTTCCGCCCACAGAACCGATTCGCGCAGGAGCCGCGGCAAGCGACCGTCCCTGATCTGATCCGCAAAGTGCCGGCGGCAGCACACGGCGAGCGCGACCCGGCGGTTCACGCCCATGTCAAAGTATATGCGCACCACCGCCCGCTGCGAGAGCGTGTTGTTCGTCGCGCGGCGCGAGCAGATGATGCACGGTTCCGTGCGCAGCCGCGCCAGCGCGGTCTGGCAGGACGCGCCGGTGGACGACACGGTCGGCCGCGGCTTGCCCCGCCGCTGGACCGGCGGCGCCGATGCGACAGAGACCGCCGCGGCGTGCATCGGGCACAGTATCCGGCCGTCGGTGCACCACCGGTCGCGGTCGAGGAGCGCGTACACTCCGCACTGTTCGCACGAGGCGTACGGCACCCCGCGGATCGACAGCATGTATCCGATCGACGGCACGGTGATCATCCGCGCGCCGCACGACGTCTTTGTCCGGCGGGCGCTGCCGTGGTCGAACATCGCCGGCGGCGGCGGGGGAAGCGCCGCGGACGCCACCGCCTCGTCCGCCCTGCGCACCGCCGCCAGGCCGGCGGCGTGTATCGCGTTCGGCGACACGTGGATCGTCGCGGTGATCGCGCGCGGCGACATCACCAGCTTCCTGCACGTGATGGTGTCCGTCTGGCTGCCGTACGACACGAACCGCAGCCCGCGCACGATCTCGGGCTTCCCGGTCCGCTTGTTCGTGACGACGTGGGTGGCTCCGACGACGCTGCACGACGGGCACACGTACACGAAGCGCCGCTCCGGCGGCACGACGCGCAGCTGCGCCGCCAGCGTCGCCGCGGAGAGCGGCAGGAGGGTGACGACCGACGCGAACGTGGCGGACGCGATGCACGCGCGCATCGCGCGCAGACAGCCGACGTCCGCGGCGGCCAGCGTCTTGTTCATGCTCAACTTCACGCTGTTGTCCGTCACTGCGTGCGCCGCGTGCGCGCGCGACAGCCACCGCACGGTGGCCACGATGTGCTGCGGCACGCCGGCCACCGCCATGGCGTCGTCGATGTCGCGCGGGGCCGCGTGCCACGGCGCGACGGCGCCGGCCCCCACCGCGCGCTCGGCCCCGGCCTGCATGATCGCGCGCGCGGACGACGGCGACGCGACCGCGCCGGCCTCCTTGTCGCGGATGCGCGTGTTCACCGCGCGGCACACGAGCGACGCGAACGACGGCCGGTTGGTCGGCCGCCGCAGGCTGCTCTGCGGCTGCGCGAACGAGCGCCCCGCGAGCGTTTCCACCGTCTGCATCGCGTCGGGACCGCCGGCCGCGAGCGCGCCCCGCACGCACGTCCGCACGCGGGTGCACACCTCGACGGAGAACTGGTCGAGATCGCACGCGAGCGACATCATGGTCTGCATCGGCTCGAGCGCGCCAAACAGCCAGACGACGAACTCCTGCCACGCGCACAGCAGCAGCTTGGGGCTCTCGCGCGCGAGCATCGTGATCGTGCGCTCCGGCTCGCGCGCGAACCCGCGCCAGATGTGCAGCGCGATGTCCGGCGCGGGAAAGTCGATGCCGGTCATCTCCGACGGGTACAGCCCGAACACGCAGCAACGGACGGCGCAGATGGACACGGCCGCGACGTCCGCGTTGACCGCGCAGTACAGCGCGATGATCTTTGGCCAGCGGCGCGTGAGGCCCTTGCCGGCGCACGCCTTCTGGATGATCTGCCGGAGCGGCAGCTTCTTGTTGATCTGCGATTTGACCAGCCACGGAAACGCCTGGACGATGTGCGCGATGCGCGGAGAATACCCCGCCCAGTAGCAACGCGTGCCCCACGGGTACAGCATCTCGTAACGCGACGGCCACGCCGGCTGCGTTCGCTGCGTGAGCACCGCGTCGGACGTCGCATCGGACGTGGGGGCGTCTGCCAACTCCACCGCGAGATCGAGGTGGCATTCGATGTACGCGCGCCACAGAAAGGCGATGCGACCGATCTCCCGGTTGATCGCGAGGCCCGCCAGCCACCGCAGCTCCGCGTACGCGACGGAGACACGCCGCACGAGCGTGCGCGCGATCGAGTGCGTGTCCGGGCGTCCGATCCAGTCCCCCGGCTTGGCGCCGGCGAACGCCGCGGCCAGCGCGTCGTCGACGGGGAAGTCTGCCGCGCGGCACATGTCCGAGAACGGGCGCAGCACCGACCGCGCATCCGTCCGATCCGCCGGGATGACCGCCGCGAGAAGCGCCCAGCAGCCCCCGTCGGACGGGGCCCCCCACGTCCACTCGGGCGGTATCATGTGCGCCCCGAGCATCCAGGGGCTCATCAGCGCCGCGCGGGCCGAAGCAGCGCGGCGATCAGACCGGCTGAGCCCTGGGGGCGGGCGGGGCCGGCCGCTGGCAGTGACGCCGCGGCCGCAGGTGCCGACAGCGGCGGCGGGAGCGCCTCCGCCAGCCACGACGCGTCGTCCTCCGTCGCCGCCCACGGGTCCGTCGGCGACGGCGGCGGCGGCTGGAGCGGTGGTGTCGGGGGTGGCGTCTGGGGGCCCACGAACGCCGTCACCGCCGCCATCAGCGCATCCGGCGGCTCGGCGTCCGGCGGGGGCGGCGGGCGGCGCGGAGGGGATGAGGGCCGTGACGGCGACGACTGCGGCAGAGCCGGACGCACTGAGTCCCGCGAGTCCTGGCCATACGCGCACGGCTGGTGCGTAGGGGGGAGGCCCCTCGCGGGAGAGGGGCTCCGGGCAAAAAAATACCGCACGTACGCGCGCGGCGCGGTCGGCCTCGCCGGGTCGGGGGGACTCGGCATCCACCCAAACTTGCTCACCTCGAACCGCGGGAACGGATACGGCACGCCGGTCATTATGTTGTTCACCCACGGCTGGATGCACTCCTCGTTCGCAAACTCGCCCGGCCCGATGCTTACCTGGAACGCCTGCAGCAGCTCTCCGGGCGCTTGCTTTTGCCGCATGCACGCCTGGTGGTGGATCTCGGCAGACGCGATGAGGCAGAGTATGCATGGCATGCGGTCGGTGGGGAGCAGCGGCGTGAGGTGGGGTGCGCCGATGTCCGCCCAGATGTTCGGCCCCCCGGACGGAAACTTGAACTCCTTCAGCGGCCCCACCCCCTCGACGTTGTGCCACCCCGGAATGTCCAGGCACGCGATGCAGCTCCGGTCGGCGAGGCACTGCCGCTCCCCGAGCGCGGGGTCGGGGGGGTAGAGGCACGACTCAAAGTACGCGCGTGGTATCCGCGGGATGATGGGATTGCTCAGATTGCCCGCGACCACCCGCGCGTTCACTGCGTCGATGACGTGGCGATCGGCCGTTCCGAGCGCCGGGATGGCCGCTGCGAGACCGCGGTTGCACATCGTCGCCGCGGCCGAGCTCGTCGAGTCCGTGAGCGTGCAGACGCCGCTGCCCGCCTCGTCGCTGCATTGTGGTTTCGATGTCATTTTTTTTACGTGGTGTGCGTGTTTGATCCGTCGGCACAGAAAAAGCGAGCGTTTTCCCCGCACGGAAACCACCGCAGACCCGCGAAAGAAGCCGACTCGAGACGATCCATTTACGCGCACCCCTCCGCAAAACCCCGAATACGAGACGACAAAAAAAGAAATGCCGTGCCGCCAATCCACCGCCGTCACCCCCCTCCCATCCACGCTGAAGCCCATCCCCATCGGCGTCCGGTCCGACGTCGCGGACTTCCGAACGTGGGTCTACCCGATACTGCAGATCGCGCTGATCACCTGGCTCGTGGTGATCTGCGGCATGTTCGCGTCCAAGCGCGGCGCGGTGTTCCTCGACGAGTACCGCGCGACCGCGCGCCGCAACGCCGACGCGCGCGCCACGTACACCGACTGCGTCGAGCGCAGTCTGCTGACGTCTGGCAGCGCGGATCTCGTGCAGACGTGCCAGAAGGCGCGCGGGCAGCTCGGCTCGCCGGCCTCCCCGTTCATGTACGGCCTGCGCGCGGTCGCGGACGTGACGTACATGTGCGGCGATGCCCCGTGCTCGCGCGTGTTCAGCTTCGGGTTCGTCGTGTCCATGGTGCTCGCGATGCTCGCGATCCGCATCCTCATCTCGCAGGTGATCATACGCGTGATCCCGACGGGGCAAAAACAGAAGGCACTGTGAACCTATATCTTTTTTTTATTGTCTGTTCTTGGTTGTTATTTCTCTTCATCGGTCCGTCCGCCGAGGGGGGAGCGTTCACCACACGCGTTCGGCCGGCCTCCTCTTGTCTGCGTCGTCGATTTCCATCCCAAACGTCGCGACCCACATCGCGTTGAGGATGGCGGCGAACAGACTCCAGATGGCGTACGGCATGTACACCCCAAAGCTGATCCAATGCGACTCGACGGCAAACAGGACGACGACCGCGACTGCCGAGCCGAAGATGACGATAGCATCGAGCAGCGCAACGATCACGTTGCGGGACCCGAAGAACAGGCGCGTCCACATCACGTTGGCGGCCAGGTTGACGACCAGCAGCGACATGATGGCCTGGTACATGGTCGACGCCACGGCGGTCGCGTCGACGGATTTGATGAAGAAGATGCCGGCCACGATGATGCACGCGTAGAGCAGAGGCCAGATGAGCTGGAAGACCCAGCTGGGCGGTGCGATCCAGAGCGGCCAGCGCCGCTCGCGCTTCTTGGTCTTGTTCCGGTACCACACGATGTCCGCCACGTTCGGCACGGACAATATGATCGGGTATGCCACCACGATGGCGAACAGCGCTGAAAACCACAGATTCACTACGAGCATTGTCGCAATAGTCGTAAAACGAGACGACGCCGGCGCGCACGTGCCATTGCCGAGTTGCGGCGTTTTCTTCTGCGAGGCGACACGGGAAGGAATTTTCAGACGCCGCAATGACCGCGACTCGCAATCTCGTGTCGGATGCTCGGCCGCACGCCATGGTGCAGATGCCAACGCCGGAAATCACGCACATCGTTGCGCCAGAGATGACGCGCACCCAGGTCGCGGTGCGGTTCGGTGCCATGCTGACGCTGTGCACCGCGTCGATCGTGGCCGTGCACGTGGTGCACCGCGCGACGGGCCGGCCAGAGTGGCACACGACGGTCGGGCTGTACGGCGCCATCGTCGTGATGACCATGCCGTACATCCGCGGTCTCGTGTCGGACGGACCGGCGCTCCTGGCATCCACGACGGTGGGCGTTGCGTGCGCACTGTACGTGGCAGCCGACGCGTTGCCGCGCCCGTACGCGCAGTCCGCGAGCATCGTGCGCATAATCGCAAACCAGCTGTTGTGTACCGCGGTGACCGAGCCGGGTGGAAGTTCCGTGCTCCCCACGCTCGCCGGGGGTCTGCAGTCGATCGCGCTGTGGGAGGTCACCGGCGCATCCGTCTTGGCGATCGCGACCATCGGAATTCCGGAGCTGGTGTGCGTTGCCGACTCCGTCGGTCGGTGCATCATCGCCGGAGTGTGGTGGCGCTGGCGTCGGACGCGGACCGGCGAGATTGCCGTGTTCGTCTGTGCCATGTGCTGGCTCGGCGAGATCGCGCTGGCGCGCACGCTCGACGCGCTCGTCGGTCGGTGTCCCCCGTACGCCGCACTGCTCCAGCACTCGGGCGTGTGTGGCATCGCGATCACCGTCGCCATGCTGGCTGTCGAAGTGTAAAAAACGCGCGAATTGGATTTTGAAAAAAAACCAACAACAGAAAGTAACATGACCGTGGGGGCGGCAACACACAAATTCGCGTCGGGGGTGGTGGCACACGTCGTCCAGCAAATACGCCCAGCCGGTGCCCAGCGCCGCCTGGCGCAGCAACAGCCCGCGTCGATGTCGCGTGTGCAATTCACTGTGCGGTTCGTGGCGATGGTCGCCGCGTGCAGCGCGTCGATCATGGCGATCTTTGCGGTCCGCTGCGCGACTGCGCGGCCCGTGTGGTTCGTGCTCGTCGAGCTGTTTGGCATGTTCGCCGTGGCGGCGATGCCGTCGACCCGCGGCATCACCGTCGACGGGCCGGCGCTTCAGGCATGCACCACGGTGGGCGTGGCGTGTTCCTTCTACGTGTTCGCGGACGCGATGCCGTCGCTGTTCGTCAAGTCGGCGAGCGGCGTCACCGCGTGCATCATGCGCGTGGTTGCGAACCACCTGATCTGCACTGCCGTGGTCGAACCGCTTGGCGGGCCGCTGCTCCCGTCCCGCGGCGGCGGGGTTCGGCCGGTCGCGCTCTGGGGATTCACCGCGGCCACGCTGGCGTCCATCGTGATCCTCGGCGCCGGGGAACTGCCGTGCGTCGCCGATACCGTCGTGCGGTGCATCACCGCCGGGGTGTGGTGGCGCTGGCGTCGCTCGAGCGGGCGCGAGATGGTCGCGTTCATCTTCTGCACGTGCTGCATGGCGGCGGTCGCCGGCGCGCGCATGCTCGATCTGCTCGTCGCACTCGGCGCGGAGGATGTGACATGTCCCCCGTATGGCGCACTGCTCCAGCAGTCGGGAGTGTGCGGCGTCGCGTTCATCGCGGCCGTGTTGGCCGATGGGACGGTATCGCATGGGACGCCGTTGGCAACCGGACCGTGAAAACAATGAGGGGCGGTCGGCATCAAACCGGCGAAATTAGCAGAACCCGCAATTTCAGCCAGTGGCACAAGGCTTCGGCTACCAGCCGCACGATCGCCCATTCACAAGAAATAATGAGATTGATAACAGCCGTCGCAATTGGACATGACCGAATGTTGGTGAACGTGTTTGGCTCCAATTGACCGGATTTTATTATAAAAGGACGGAAAAGCGCGAAGGTGTGTGGACAAAACAAAAGATTATATAAGCGACGCAAACCGGCGGAAAAAAAATCCGTCTGAATGGGCAAATACGTCTCCAAGAAACCGACGCCGTTCTGGACCCCCGCGAGCGTGCGTGTGGCCGCGCTGCTGTGGGCACCCGACGGGCGGCATCCCGACCCGGCGGCGGGCGCGCCTGTCGCAGCGGCGGTGGTCGGTGCGGCGCGCGAGCGGGCGCGCGTCGAGCGAGAGACCGTCGGGAAGCGGGCGGCGGCCTCGAGCGCGGGCGGGTTGGCGAAGAAGAGAGCGGAGCTCGAGAGCGGCCTCGCCGAGCGCGCCGGTGACGAGACCGCGCAACACGAGTTTGTGGAACGAGTCCTGCGGATGGAACATAAATCGGCTGCACTCTGCGCGCACAAAAAGGAGAAAGCCGATGCAGGTATGCGGTCCCGGAAGCTGCGGATCTACCCAACACTGGCGCAGAAAGCCATCATCGCCGATTGGCTCGAGGCCACGCGGATCACCAAGAACGTGATCGTCGAGCAGATCAACGAAAGCCACAACTACGAGATATCGCACCTGCGCCAACGGGTCACCCTCGCCGACGGTCCGACCCACCACGACCACCTACCAGCGCGGCTGCGGAGCGTGCCACGGGATGTGATCGACCAAGCGATCCGGGACTGCGCCAAGGACTGCACCACGCGACTCGCACAGCTGAAAGCTGCAACGCGCAGACGCGTCTACCGGACGCACTTCCGGGCGATGCGCATTCGTGGGGACGACGAGCTGGTCCGGAAGGAGCACAAGGTCATCGAGGCCGAGATCAAGCGCGAGGTCGGCCGGATCAAGGCGACGTGGAAGTTCGCATTCCGGAACAAGCACGAGCCCCGCGAATCGATGATGCTCTCGCGCAGGTTCCTCAACAGAACACGGCCCGAACCCAAGACCCGCGGATTCGCCGAGCTCTTCGGTGGTCCGACCAACCGCATGGTCATGGTGACCGAAGCGGATGTGCGGGATGCTGCAACCGGTGCCCGCATCGGTTCGGGTCTTCCGGTCGAGTTCTACAGCGACTGCCGGCTGGTACACGAGAAGGCGACGGGCACATACTTCATGTGTGTACCCAACGCAATGTCGGTGCACATCACCGCACCACGGCCGAGGGTGCCCGTCGTGATCTCGATCGACCCCGGCGTCCGGACCTTCGCGACGTGCTACAACCCGACCGCGGGAACGTTCACCGAGCACGGCAGGTCGGGTCCGTTCGAGGCCGTCGGCCGGACGACCCGGACCACCACGACCAGATGGAAGGCCGACTGCAGGACGTGGGGCGTCGGGGCGTCGATCACGTTCCTGAAGCGCAAGGCCGCCCGCGTCGAGGTCCGGGCCGCGGCAGACCGGGCGAAGGCCGAGCGCGCGGCGGCTCGACCGGGGGCGCCAGAGCTCGAGCACCGCGCCGCCGTGCGCGAGCGGCGCAAGCTCGTCCGCAAGGCCAGACGCAAGCGGCGCGCCGCGGCGCGCATCCGCAAGCGCTCGCGGGACCTCGTCGCCGACATGCACTGGCGCCTCGCCGTCGAGCTCTGCCGCACCGCCGACCTCATCCTCCTCCCCGACTTCCGGCCCTCGAACAAAGTGCCCAAGGTCGACCCGACCGGCAGACTCCGGCGCCTCGGCAAGAACACGGTCACCAGGATGCTCGGCCAAGCGCACGCGATGTTCAAGGCGCGCCTGCAGTCCAAGGCCGAAGAATACGGCGTCCGCGTCGAGATCGTCCGAGAGGACTACACGAGCAAAACGTGCGGAACCTGCGGCCACATCTGGAACGACCTGCATTCGCAGCACGTCTTCCGCTGTCCAACGTGCGGATGGACGCTCGGCCGGGATATGAACGGCGCCCGCAACGTCCTCATCCGTCACATCGCAGACTCTGGTCTGCGCATCAACTGAGGAGGGAAACCTCCGTGTCCCGACCTACCGGGAGATGAAAATAGGTTCGTTACCGTTCGCTAGACGCGGATCAACGGAAACAGCGCCATCCGGACCCCTCGCCACAGTGGGGCCGGACGTGAAAAAGTGCCGTTCGTCTGATCTTGTGAACTGACGAGAGTTTCCTCACGTCACAAAGAATCTAATAGTAGGGGGATGCAATACAGACACCTTTTTTTGCCATCCACCAGAGTGCAATGTCGGCCAGTTCGTGAATTTTCAATGCGAGACCCCCCCCCTCAGCGCCGCCCGCTGTGTATCTGCCAAGTCATTCAAAAAAATATCTCCGGTCAACCAATTTACGGATATTTTTTGCAATAAAATAAAAACGACAATGACCGCGACGAAACAATACATCACATTTGCCGGCCACAACGACAGGATTTACGTGGTCGATCTCGCCACACCCGCCATCGCGATGCCCGTCACCGAGGCGTCCGATCGCCCGTTCGCCTGGATGCGCGGCCGTGACGGCGCCGTGTCGCTGGTCGGGTTCCGGGGCATTCCGCGCGACTGGTACACGTACCGCTACGTGCTCGCGGTGTGGACGCTGAAGACCCCGTGTTGCCCGGTCGAGCTGCAGTCGTACGTGATCTCCCGCCTCACGCCCATTGCCGGGGCGACCGTGGCAACGTCCGGCGAGTGGTTGGCGGTGCTCGACTGGAGCTTGCTGCACCGGCGCTACGTGTTGCGGATGACAGAGTTCTTCGGAACCGAGCAGTGCCGGACCAACACGGTGCACGTCGGCGGCAGCCAACCCCACGCACGCGGCGACACGCGCATGCGGCTCTCCATCGTCAACGATTGCGTGTACTGCGTCACGCCCCTCTGCAGCGACTCGCTGCTGAGCGTCGTGAACCTCCGCCGGCCGTTCGAGCCCGCGCAGACGACACTCATCCCCGGGCCTCCGGGCGGACAACCGTCGACGCATGCGTTCCTGCGCAACGGCGATCTCATGGCCTACGTCGGGAACGACGGCATGCACGTCCGGCGCACGGCCGACGGCAAGACCGCGGACGGGGATTGGCCGGGGTCCGTCACGGGCGGCAGCACGGCTCCGACGCGGCTGGTGCGCATGTGCGACGGGTCGTTGCTGTGCATACACGACACGCGCACGACGCGTTGGACGACGATCGAGATGGCAGAGTCGCGGCGCGACGACCGGCCCGTCGCGGCGACGACCGTCGGGGTGGGCGCGCACTACACGTGGCGCGTGTCGTGCGACGGAGCGTTGGCGATCAGGTGGCCGGTGGCCACCGGCCTCGCGTCCATGACGGTCTTCGCGCCGCGGACGTGCACCGCCCCGCGCGAGCTCGTGGTGCCGCTGGACGCTGGCGGAAATTTCGTCGCATGGTCAAAGTGGACGGGAGCGTGGGTGGCGCTTAACACGGCCACGGCCAGGCCGCTCGCGACGATCGTGCCGAGCACTTGGTGAAAAGTGGATGTTGTGCAAATCTTCGTGGCGTGATGTGTACGTGTGGGAAAAAACGGGTGAAATAAAATGGCTGACATTGCAGACCGTACGCTGGTTGACGTGTTTGGGGCACTCGCACTCATCCATCCGCGGACGGTCATCGCGCTGACGTCGGTCGACCGTCGGTTCCGCGCGCTGGCAAATGCGCCGGAGGTGTGGCGGTGCATCGATGTCGGACGCTTGTTGAGTTCGAAGTTGTTCAGTTCGACCGGCGGCCCCGCGCTGGCCGATTTCCACCGCGTCCACGACGAGCACATCAGATTCTGCGAGCTGTTCACCGGGTCGATGCCGTACGATTTTGCGTGTGTGCACTTCATCTCGCGCATGCCCAACTTGAGGCGCCTGAAAGTAAACGTACGCACCCCCACGGACATCGGTATGCTGGCCGAGCTTGCGCACCTTGAGGCACTCCACCTGTCCATCCTCGGAGATGGGCGCATTGCGCCCTCCGCGGTCAAGATCGACGTGCGGACGCTGAGACTCACGATCGTCGGCGTCTACCAGAACCCCAACGATCTCATGGCCATGTTTCCAAAGTTGACGCGTTTGCGCGTCGATGCGCACGTGGCGATCGCGGCGCCGCTACGACTCGCGGCCGCATCCAGTCTGGTATCGCTCGAACTCAACGAGATGCCGCTCGTTCCCGTGGAAATGCCGCGGCTGAAGCATGTCGGTTTCACCGTGCGACCTGGCCATGCCCGGTGGATGGCCGATCTTTGTCCGAACATCGTTTCCGCAAAGGTGCTCGCCTCGGAATTCGCGAGGCCGGACGAGGAATCCATCGTGACCGCGTTGTGGGATGTGGAGCACTGTCCCGGTATGCGAACCATCGCAATCTCGCGCGCGGTGCTGTTTGCGCTGTGGTGGGATACGAAACACCGCACGATGCCGCCGCACATCACGGCGATCGTTGGATACGTCGACGACGACCGAATTCCCGTCACGGTGTCTGAGATCCGCATGGGGTTGCACACTTCGAATGACGCCGCAGTGAAAAGCGCACTGTCGTGCCGCCGGATAGTGCCCCCGGGCATCGAGATGGATCCCGGTGACGTGTGCGAGACGGACAACATCCCAACGATCTACATTCATGTGACACGCACACGACCTGCTTGGTTCTTGCGAAACGCGGCGTGGAACACGTTCGTCGGGTACATTCGCAATGTCAGATACGAAATCGCATCGTATTGCTTGGTGTTGCATGATCAACCCTGACGACGTGAAAAAAAACCCAAACCACACCCGCGTCGCCATTCCATCCAACCGGGATATAATAGGGTGCTTGTGTATGACGGAACAACCAGACGAGTTGGGTCTGTGCGGCCTGCCAAACTACGTG
Source organism: Candidatus Omnitrophota bacterium (assembly GCA_041649995.1). Classification (GTDB taxonomy): domain Bacteria; phylum Omnitrophota; class Gorgyraeia; order Velamenicoccales; family Velamenicoccaceae; genus JBAZMA01. The sequence goes on from JBAZMA010000019.1 coordinate 15,093, forward strand.
CTCGCCGACATCCTGGGCATCGTGATGGATGCGGCGGCCAACGACCCCGACGACCCCGACGACCCACTACAAATTCTCTCGAATTTTCGCCGCGTGTGCAAGCGCCTGAGCGCGGTTGCGGGAATGGCCGAGGTGTGGATGAACATCGACCTTGGCATGTACAGCGAGCGCGTGTTGCATTCGCACGACGCGGTGGAACGATTGCTGCGGCGCTGCAGACCGCACCTCACCGCGTGCAGGAGGTTCACGGGCGCGTTGGATGAGTACACCATACGCATCGTGGTCGAAATGCCGAAACTCGAACATGTCGACGTCAGCATCCGGGCCACCAAGCAGCAAAGCGGGGTCGACCACGTCGCGCCACTGCTGATCCGGCTGCTGCACAACCGAAGCGACCTGGACGTGCTGTATCTCGACGCTGTCCGCGTATCATGGCAACTGCCCGATCTGTGGTTTCCCCCCGCCGCATTCGCGTGCCCGCACGTGCGACGGCTCGGGCTGGCCGGCGACTGGCGCGGCGCCGCGGCGGATTTCGTGGCGAGGTTCCGCGGCATCGACGAGTTGGTGTACTGGCCGCGCGAAGACGCCGACGCCGTTCTCGTCCGCGTCGGGAGCATGCTCACGCGACTCTGGTTGGTGAATGCCGAGCACGTTCACGCGGATATGCCGCGTCTACGAGCGGTTGCAATGCGCACATCCGTCGCGTGCGCGTTTAACCCGTCGGTGCAGACCCCGCTCATCGAAGCTATCGCACTTCGCGGGATACCGACGGGTCAACCCCGCAGCGATGCCGAGACCGCGCTCGCCGACCGGTTCGGACCAGAGATGGCCGGCGCCGCCGACCTGGTCGGGTTCGACGAGTTCGTCGCGGACGCCGCGGCGTGCCCGAATCTGACATCGGTGGAATTGTCGGCGCCCCGCACGGACATCCTGGTCGATATGTGCCACCACGCCGCGCGCAACGCGCGATTCGCGTCACACGTCACGCATCTTCGCGGGGAGTGCATCGGCGGGTCGGTTCCGATGCCACCCCTGGAGGGATTCCCGGCAATACGGACGGCAGAGTACGGATTCACGGCCGCCGGAGACTTTTACGGCGTGGTCGGGGCCACCCTGGAATCGGTGCACCTCGTGTCGTGGACAGCTGTGCCGTGGCGCGGACCGTCGTTTGTCGATGTGTGGGTATACACCGACCCCGCGGATGCCGTGCTGATCACGCTCCGCTGTTCGGTGGCGCGGCCGGCGATAAAACGCGAGGTCGGTTGGCACTGGACGGAGGATGTGAAGCTCGCCATACTCCGCGTCGAACTCGTGTGAAAACCCGTGCACACGCACACTCCCGAGCATTTGGTGAGCAACTGTGGAAGAGAAAAAAAAATTGCGCACATGACGGCCCGCGATAAAGGCAAACAGGTGATGCCAGAGCGCAAACAGCCGAAATGTGCGGATGACCCGGTTCCCAACGTGTTTGACATCATCGACGATGCGACGATAGCGTACATCCTCTCTCTGGCGCGACCGTTCGTCCCCGCGCGTGCCGCGTTCTCGCTGACCAGCCGCAGGTTTGCGGCGATAGCCCGCAGTCCGGACGTGTGGTGCGAAATTGACGTTGGGCGCGAACTTATCGGGTACTCGCTTGACCGAGGAGAGAAACCCGGCGACGTGACCGTTGCCGCCAAAATGCTGTTCGGTGGCGATGGCGCCGGTAATCCGAACCTGACGCGCTGCCGCACGTTCACGGGGTTCGTGTTCGCGCCGATAGTGACCCGCAAATCCCGGCACATTGAACGTGTACCCGCCATCAACGACGTTGCGTGGGAACTTGCCACACTGTCGCGAATCGCAAACCCGGAGATGGTTCGCGTGTTCCTGCGGACGCGTGCGGATTGGACGGCGGTGCGCGAGGTTCTCGCCGGGTACACCCGGTCGGGACATGGACCGGATACCCAGATGCAGATACAGCTACGCTCGCTGTGGATCTACGTGGACCGCTCACACGCCGACGAGTCTCACGGGCCGGGGGTTGCGATCACGACGCTGCGGTCTCTGACGTACTGCGGGCCGGCCGGCCTCTTGGTCCAGATGTGCACTGCGAACCCGTGGCTCGAGTCGATCACCATCATCGAGGATAAGCCGGGTTCCGCGACCATCGACATCCGCGTCCTGCTCGGCCGGTGCCCCGGTCTGCAGACGTTGCGGCTTGTCGACCAATTCGCCGGACATCCGACCGTCGTGGTGGACCCGGTGCCGGCGATTCCGGTGATGCCGACACTGACGACCCTGAGCATCGCAGTTCCGCAAGACCCGGAGTATGCACCGTGGATTTCCGCGTGCGCGCCGAACCTCGCAGACGTCACACTCGCGCTGGCTGGGAACCTCCCCGACGTTGCCAACGCCACTGCGCTGGCGGACATATCAGAATTGCGGAAGCTGGAAAGGTTATCGCTCAGGTTGTCGACCGCCGACCGTGCCGCGGGACGTTTATTGGAGTGTCTGGCCGTACCGAAACTGCCGGGTCTCGTCACGTTCGAGGCCCACTATGGTCGGCATCCCATTCTGTACCCGGACATCGAACTCCACGGGGCTGACACGGAAGACTGGGCGAACAGTCCCTTCAAAGTGGATATCGCGCCCGTGCTGGCGGGGCGTGCAGTTCGCCGGCTGGTCTCCAGCGATGTGGTGATGTACTGCGATCCCGACGTGTTTGCTGCCGCGGTGCGGGGGGGACTCGATACCATCGTGTACCGCGTGGAGCGTGGGAAGTTCGCCGGAAACGACGTTGTCAGCCTCGTCTCCCGCGATTACGCGCCGTGCCGCGGCATGCGTCTCGTGCTGCCGAACATACGACCGCCGCCGCTTTCCGGGCCGTCGTGCATCACCGAACTAGAGATTACACACGTGGGGTGCATCGAGTTCCCACGCGACGACGAACCCGCGACAGTGCTCCGAACATTCCCACATATACGGACGGTAACGATCCGCGGTGAACAGCGGGGAGTGCTGCGCGGTTCATGCTGTGGAACCACATCGTCCGCCGTGGCAGCCAAGTTCCTCCGCGGTTCGCCGTGCGTGACCGTTTCCGTGTTCGAGACGGGCGAACCTCGCGCGACGGAACTACGTGTCGTGTGTGTCAGGCCCGTTCCATGGCCGCGCGTTGACATTGGACGGTTTCGCCTGCACGACACTGCAATTTCAGATGCGCTCGGGTGTGACAATGAAACTCCGATCTGCTGCCGGATCACCATTGAATACCAGTGAAAAATCGCTAAAAATGCGCGTTCGCTAAAAGGCTGTGATCCACCCCCCAATAGAAAAATGTCTCGCAGAGATAAGGGCAAGCAGGCAAAACGCGAGGACGCTCCACCGCCGTCTCCCACGTTCGACATCATCGACGATGCGACGGTAGTGCACATCCTCTCGATGGTGCGTCCATTTCCCCCGGCGTACGCCGCGGTTGCGCGCACCGGACGGAGGTTTGCCGCAATCGCGCGCAGGCCAGAGGTGTGGCAATTCATCGACGTCGGGCGCGAACTCCTCGACGACCACCCGGCCCGCGCCAAATTCCTCGATTTTCTGAGCGGCGGCCAGGACCCGCTGCGCAGACCGCCGGATCTGACGATGTGTCGCGAGTTCACCGGGTTTGTGTACACGTGGTACGATTCAATGAGCCTGTTCCGGCTGAGGGTGAACCCAGCCGTCCCGACTTTTGAAACGGAGCTCGATATCATCAAACGGATCAAGAATCCGGATGTGATCCGTCTGTACATGCCCGACGCGCCCAAGTGGCCCGCCGCGTGCAGCGCATTGCGCCGTTTCACGGCGCAAGGTGCCGATTCGCAGACGTTGCACACGCTGTGGATTTTCGCGGTTGATCGGCGCGCGCCCACGGATTACGAACCGCTCGCGATCCGAACGCTGCGGTCTCTGACGTTCAGCGGCCCCGCGGATTTGTTGCAGGCGCTGTGTGCGAGCAATCCACAACTCGAGTCGCTCGCCGTCATCTCGTGCGAACCGGCAATCGTGCAGGATCCCGTGGTCAGCGACATTTGCAAATGGTGTCCAAAGTTGCGGATCCTGCGTCTTGCCGACTACGTCAGCATCGAGACCGCGCCGACGCCCCCGGCCAAACTGGAAAGTCTCACAACGCTCAGCTTCGCGCGGCCCCTTGGTCCGATATACACACCGTGGATCGCCGCGTGCGCGCCCAATCTCGTGGATGTGACACTCGCACTCCCGTTGTCCCCCCTCAACCCAGCCAACATCGCGGCGCTGCGGGACGTGTCGAAGTTGACAAAGCTCGAGCGGGTGGTCATCCGGCTCTCGCTGATGGAAGGTGATGTTCTGCCAGACGATTACCTTGGCCACCTAGTGCATCCGGGGGGCATGCCCAAACTCACATCGGTTGGGTTGCATGAATGGAACAACGCAAGCCAGATACCAGACGACGTGCCACCACACGTGGGACAAGAGCCGTCGCGTTACGGGCATCCGCACACCGTGTCCATCACGCCGGTGCTGATGGGTCGCGCGATCCGGCGTCTGGAAATCAGCGACACCGTCGCGGTGTGCGACCCCGATGTCTTCGCCGCCGCGGTGCGCGGGGGTCTCAGCGACATCACGTATCGCGTGGATGCACAGAAGGTGGGCGACATAACCAGCCTGGTCATGCGCGACTATTCTCCGGCTCGCATACGCTTCGTCATGGGGTACGCCACGACCCACGTCCACCTCGACGGCCCGGGACCGTCGTGCATCGCTTACCTCGAGATCCCGACCCCCGCGTGCATCCCGCTGCCGCGTGACGATGACATCGCGACGGTGCGGCGATTCCCGTACATGCACACAGTCGTGATGCCGAGGGTCTACCGCGAATACGGCTGTCGCACGTCGCAGTACATCGCGGCCAGGTTCCTCCGCGGTTCGCCGCGCGTGACCGTTTCGGTGTTCGCGTCGGACGTGTGGATCGCGTGCGCCAGGCCAGTGCCGTGGTCCGGGCGCGGTGTGGACGATGCGCGCATGTACTCTGCGGCCATCTCCGACGCGCTCGGGGTCACGGTGTCCGCGGCACTGCTCAACCGGATCACCATCGAGTACCAGTGACGGCGCGAACCCCCCAATTCGTCGAAGAAAAAGCCCCGGTTGCACACAACCGACATCGCCAAAGGGGAACCCACAACAAAATAGACGCCATGAAAATTCTGCAACTGATCAACATCCTCGCGTTCGTCGCATGCGCTGCGGGCACGGCGTGCGTGATCGACGGGGACTGTGTTCCGCCCGGCCCGCCCGTATACTACGAGACGGGTCATTGCAACGCGAGCGGTCTGTGCGAAACCATAAGCCTCTGCCCACCCCTCGACCACACGGGGCAGTATTGCGAATACAACGGATTCCAATGTCCGTTGACGTTGTGGTATTGCAATTCGCTGGTCCCATACGTGGACCCAGAGCTATCTTATATATGCGTGCCACAGACTCCCGTGTGCGATCCGACGACATGTGACGGGACAGAATGTCGGTGGTGCAACACGACCGCCGGCTGCGCTGGTACGGAATGCAATACGACGACGAACCGATGCGATCTCGAATGTCTGATCGATGGCGACTGTCCGTGGGAATACATGTACGAGACGAAAACATGCTCCGCGACGCATCACTGCGTGGCACAGGATCTCTGTTCCGTGTCCGAGCGAATCGGGGATCTGTGTCTGGCCAACGGCACGAACGGGTGTCTGCCATCGTACTGCAACCAGATGATCCCGATCACGTGGCCGATTCCCGGCGATCCGACCGTGTGCTTCTTCAACATGTCGGCGTACTGCGACCCGGTATACTGCGACGGCGCAAGCTGCGCTTCGTGCTACGACCCGGCGGTCGATTGCGCGGACGAGATGCCATGCACACACGCGGAATGCACGACAGACCATTTCTGTTCGTACGTATCCGACTGCGCGGCCGGACAAGTGTGCAAAAGGTACGACGACTACTGCGTCGAGTGCAACATCGACCCCGATTGTGCCATCGGTGTATGTGGCGACAACAATACGTGCGTCCCGGAATGCTCGATCGACGGCGATTGCGCCGCGCACACGCTGTACGAATCGGTGCGTTGCAATGCGACGACGGAGCGCTGTGAGTCGTACGAGCTGTGCGCATCCGCGGAACGGTACGCCGGTTTCTGTCTGGCCAACTCGACTGGCGGGTGCCAGTACTGGTACTGCAACCAGTTGGTGCCGACGTATTTCGAGGGCGTGGGATACCTGTGTTATCCGAACATGTCGCAGTACTGCGATCCGGGCATGTGCAACGGGACCGAGTGCATGTCGTGCTTTGACGATCCGGACAGCGAATGCACGGAATCGGTGTATTGCCACCACCCGGTGTGCACCGAGGACCATTTCTGCTTGTATGTTTCCGACTGCCCGGCAAATCGTACGTGCAAGGACATTAATCCGAGCGTGTGCGTCGAGTGCAACGAGGACGACGACTGCGCGGATGGCATCTGCACCAATTACGTGTGCGTGCCCGAGTGCGCGATCGACGGCGACTGCGTCGCTGCCGGATACTACGAAACCGCGCAGTGCGCGGCGAATCACAAGTGCAACCGCAGCGCCCTGTGCGCACCATCCGAGCGGTTCGTCGATTACTACTGCTACGCCAACGGGACGAACGGCTGCCTACCCTGGTATTGCAATCAGATGGTGCCGGGCTCCATATGCGAGAGCAACGGCACGTGCCACTCGCTGTGTCTGCCGCTCGATGCACAGTGGTGCGAATACGAATACTGCGATGGCGCAATGTGCTCGGAATGCGATGTGGCGGCCAACTGCTCCGACCGCGTGTGCTACACGAAGAACTGCACGGGAAACCACTTCTGCGAATACACCCCGATCTGTCCGGGCCAGTACTGCCGCACCGGCTCGGGCAGCGTCTGCGTCGACTGCAACTTTGACAGCCAGTGCGCAGAGGGATTCTGTGTCAACAATTCGTGCGTTCCCCAGTGCACCATCGACGGCGACTGCGTTCCGCCCGGTCCGCCCGTGTACTACGAGATGAGCCACTGCACCGAGAGCGGTCGGTGCGAGACGGTGTCCATCTGTCCGCCATACGAACGTTCGGGGCAGTATTGCGCATTCAACGGGTTTCACTGTCCAACGACGCTGTGGTACTGCAATCCGCTGGTCTTCTACACGTACGTCGACGCGTACTGTGTGCCGCAGGCCCCCGTGTGCGATCCGACGACGTGCGACGGATCGACGTGTCTGTGGTGCGACTACGACAGCGAATGTTCGTTCGGCCGGCCGTGTGACCAGGACACGCACATGTGCGACTACTCGTGCGAGACCGACGGCGACTGCGTTCCGGCGGGCATCCTCCCGTACTACGAGATGAGCCACTGCAATACGCAGGGGATGTGCGAGTTGGTGCAGCTGTGCGATCCCGCGGACCGCGTCTTGACGATGTGCCGTTACAACTCGACGCTCGGGTGCCCCGACTGGTACTGCAATCCCATGTCACCCGTCGAGTACAACCCGTCGACGTACGTGTGCATGCCAACGCCCGGGCACTGCAATCCCGAGTATTGCGATGGGAGCGAGTGTCTCTGGTGCGACACGACCGCTGACTGCGACGCCGGCCAGATCTGCGATCCGGATGCGCACGTGTGCATCATCGAATGCGCGGTGGATGGCGACTGCAACACCAGCAAGTACTACCAGACGGGGGTGTGCAACGCCACGTACCAATGCGAGACGGTCGAGCTGTGCGGTCCAGGTGCGCGTCTCACGGTGTTCGGCATCGGGTTCTGCATCTACAATTCGTCGCTCGGTTGTCCATCGTGGTACTGCAACCAGATGGTCGCGATCGAGTCGGCGACCCCGGGCACATACGTGTGCGCACCGAATTCGAGCTTCATGTGCGAGCAGGAGTACTGCGACGGCAACACGTGCACCGAGTGTGTCAGCAGTCCGTCGGTCTGCGTCGAGTACCAACCGTGCCACGAAGCGTCGTGCAGTCCGGATCACCGTTGCGTCGAGACGCCCGTGTGCGATGTGGACCAGTATTGCAACGTCGCACTCGAGCGGTGCGACGAATGTCTCGCGACCGGCGACTGTCCCGTCGGGCAATACTGCAACACCACGTTCGGCACGTGCGTCGAGTGTCTCCTGGACGATGACTGCGGGGACATGCAAGCGTGCGACGGCAGCGTGTGCGTGCGCGTGTGCGCGGATTTCGCCGACTGCCAGCTGAACGAGACGTGCTATGCGGAGCGGTGCATACCATGCGCCGGCGACGACTGCAGCGAGTGTCTGGGTCCGGAGCACTGCGCGGAATCGGAGATCTGCGTCGATGGTCACTGCGTGTACGAGTGCAACGTCTTCGCGGACTGCCCGGCCGGCGAGAACTGCACGGCACATCGGTGCGTGCCGTGCGCGGGCGAGACGTGCATCGAGTGCACGGTGGCCGATGACTGCACGCCGCAGGTCTGCCAGACGCTCGCGTGCACGGCCGGACGATGCATTTACACTCCAAGGACAAACTACACCCGGTGCGCATCCGGACCGACGCCCGGCGCATGCCTCGGAGGTGCGTGCGTGACGGTCGTGACCACCAACACGGTCGGGTGCTCGGCCCCGGCGTGCCAAACCGCGATCGGTCGCGACGCACTCGGAGTCTGCGTGTACGTGTGGGTGTGCGACCCGTCGTATTGTATACTCGGCGAGTGCGCCGAGTGCCTCGTCGCGAACGAAGAGGAGAACTGCACGAACCCCGGGCTGTGGCACTGCGATGAGACGATCGGCGCGTGCGTCGCGTGCACCGCGAACGCCCACTGCGCGGCGCCCGGCGTTGGCGGATCCCCCGAATGCCGTCCCGACAACACGTGTTACTATGGTGAATGCGTCCGCGCCTCTGGGTTCTGGTATCTCCACGCCGCTTGGGCGGAAGAGCAGCTGCTCTTGCCGGTGACGGTCGGAAACGTCACGGTATCCGATTCGTCGGACATCATCGCCGTCCTGGGGCGGGGCATCAGTTCGAACTGGCTCAACGTGCTCGCGGCGTCGCTTCTCACGGCCCAGCTCAACATCGCCGCCGGCGCCAGCTCCGCGCCGATCGCGGATGCCGTGGCCACCGCGGCGACCATCCTCGACGCGTGCCCGGCGAACGATCAGGCCGTCTGGCTCACCGCCATCCGCGGACGGACCGGGTGCCACGGCTTCATCCCGCGCGTCATCGTCGCGTTGTGCAACACGATCAACGCGTACAACGAGGGCCGATCGGGCGTCGAGCTCTGCACAGATATTGGCGCTGCGGTCGTACACTGAAATTACACCACAACCCACAAACCACGATAACAATTTTTCATTCAAACCACCGCGCAATGGACAGCGACGACGATCTGAACACCGTGTGCCATTGGTTGTCGGCGCTCGCGCTGGCGGCCCAGCTCGCCGACGAGGAACTCGCGCACGTCGCGGAGATGCATCTAGCATCCGCGGATGCCCAACACGCCGCCTCTCTCGCGCGGGACGTTGCCACGACAATTGTGTTGTACGATATTCATAATGATCCGAGGTGACCAAATGATTGTTGGTTCTGTTACAACCCCCCCCCCTTCAACACCTGCGCACGCGTTGGCGTGCCGGGCTTTCATCCGCCTCATCGGGCTGGCGCTGGTGCTTTTGGTCGGTGACCGCAATTATCTCCATGGGCGCGGGCGGGGCCACCCACGCCCACGACGAATTGAGCGACCGGTCGAACACCGACGCGGCCCAGTGATCGCAAACAACATCGATGGGATCGGTCATTTTCGTTTTATTCTCTTATTTTTTTTCCGGTCACGTGCCAATTGTGTCAACCTTGAGGGACTGTAATACCCGGAGGGATGCGGCGGGGAGGACGGCCCACGCAAACGCCATCAACGCGAACGCGCTGGAGAACCCCCATCGCATTGCAGCGCTCACCAGAGACCAGTTCATCGACGTCTCTCCGCTGTATATGCTGAGGTTCCGCGCGGAGAGAAACAGCGCCGCGACCAGTATGCCCATCTGCGCATACTGCACCGCGGCCGCGATGATGGCGACCGCCGGCCGCACGCCGAGCACCAGCGAATACACAAACGTGGCCGATGCGTGGTACACGTCGTACGCGATCAGCCACGCAATGTACGACACCGCAAATCCGCTGGCATGGTCGCCGTATGGGTGCGCCGCTGGCACGTTCTCCCCGGATAGGAACATGAGGAGCGAGAACATGCCGCCGAGCGATCTGAACTGCGTGGCCACGATCCGGCAATTCACGAACGGCGACAGTTTCGCGTCGGCCCATCGCAGATCGGCGACTATTCCGTAGTTGACCAGCCAACACAGCACGGACATCATCACGCTGATCACCATCGAATACTGCGCGTCCGACGACGTCGGGGGAAAAGAGGGGATGGGAGGATCGGCCATGCGCAGAGATTGTTCAAAATTTATTTTTGCCACCCACACGCGCGCCAAAAGTCCACAGGCGCCATTTTTCTTCACACCACCCCGGCCACGACGACGGATGCCCGCGGATGCAACACCTGCACCGGGGTCCGGCCGAGATTGTCGACGTTCCGCAGATCCGCGCCGCCGGCGAACAGCGCGGCGACCAGGTCGACGCGATCCCCCGGCCGCGAGCACGCGCAGTGCAGCGGCGTCGAACCGTCCGCCGCGCGTCCGTTTGCCGCGGCGCCGTAGCGGAGCAGGATCTCCACGACGCTGACGCTGTTCGCCGCGGCTGCCCGGTGCAGCGGCGTCCATCCGATGTCGTCCTCCGCGCACGAGTTCGCGCCGCTCGCTAGCAACAGATTCGCGACGTCGGCACGCCCGACCGTCGCTGCCACGTGCAGCGGCGTCTGTCCGACGTTGTTCACCGCGTCTGGTTCCGCCGCCGCCGCCAGCAGCACTTCGGCGACGGCCACGCTTCCCATCGCCGCTGCGTGGTGCAGCGCCGTGTTGCCGTATTCGTCTCGCGCGTCGACGTCGGTCGCGCTCTTCCCGATCAGTTCGCGGGCCGAATCCGCGTCGTCGCGCACGGCGGCCTGCCGTATGAGTTGCCCGAATGGTGCGGCACGCAAATTGCGTGGCCTGGTGAACGCGTTCATTTTTTTTCGGATGGAAGTTGGCGAGTCGCGGTTTCGTTTCGAGAGCAACCCAGACAATTGGAAACTTTATGCAACGCCTCGCAAATGTCGGGAAACGCCGAGTCGTCGTTGAAGATCATCTACGGGCCGATGTTCAGTGGCAAGACCACCGAGCTGCTGCGGTGCCACGATCGGTTCGTCCGCGCCGGCATGAAGTGCATCATATACCGGCCGGCCATCGATACGCGGGTCGGCACGTGCGCCATATCCCAGCATGGCGCCTGCGGTGGCTACCGCTCCGACGCGCCGATGGCGGTGATCGTGGCGGACGGGTTGATGGAACACCTGACCGAAGCCACGTCGCACGAAGCGATCTTCATCGACGAGGCGCAGTTCATGCCCGACGTCTTCGCCTTCTGTGAGGTGTTGCTCGCGACGCCCGGGAAGGTCATCGTCGTGGCGGCGCTGGACGCGACGTCAGAGCGTGTGCCGTTCCGGCGCATCACCGATCTGACGGTGCTCGCGAAGAGCGTGCGCAAGCTCTCTGCCGTGTGCATGTACTGCGCACACCGCGGACGGCCGCGTGGTGCAAAGGCGCCGCACACGTGGAAATTCGACAAGGACACGCGCGAGATCTCGATCGGCGGCGAGGAGAAGTACATCGCTGTGTGCACCATGTGCTACAACCACCTCCGCGACCTTCGCACGCGTGGGGAGTCTCCGAGCATTGCGCACTGAATGGGCGTGAAGAAAAAAAAGACGGTCTCCTCTTCTTTTTTTTTGCGTTCATTTCCGGGTGATGTCCGCCGGCAGGACGTGGATGGCCCCGATGTACACCGTCCACGGGGGCGTCTTCTTGAGGGGCAGCGTGAACGACACTGCGACGGCGGAAGGTTTGTTCGCGCGTAGCGTGCCGACCGCGTTCCCGACGGCGATGGCCTTGTCGCGCGCGGCGTTGAGCACGATCACCGCAAAGTGCACCGACAGGTCCACCCGGTCGATCGAGCGTTCGGGCTGTTGGTGGATGCAGCATCCGTACATCTGGCGGAACTTTGCCGTCGGCAACGTCTCGACCAGCGGGTGGGTGTACTGGCCCCACGGCACCGGATCCGAGCGCGCATCGTCCCGGAGGGGTTCGGCGCGGAGCGAGAAGCAGCGCTCGCCGACCCTGAACGTCGGCATCGCGTCGATGTCCGGCACGTCCACGAACGCGCCCGGGAGGGATATGAGTCCGGACGGGAGCACGCCGCGCACCGCGGCGCACACCGCGTCGCTCTTCGCGATCACGCTCTCGAGCGAGCTCACGGCGATCTTCTCGTGCGCTTCGAGGCGCCGGCGGTACGTGTCCCGCAGCCGGACGCGCTCGCGGACCGCGCACTCCTTGTGGTGCTGCGGCATGTCCCGCAGCTTGCCCTGCCACGGGCACCCATCCTGCCGGTGATCGCACACGACCCCCCTATACGGACACGTTTCCTCGTGCTGGTCGACGGTGGAGACGGTGAGCCCGGTGGCGGTGCACCCGACGTTGCTGCACTCGACTGGTTTGTCGCGCACCGCGCGGTCGGCGAGGGGACACAGCACGAACGTGCATTCGCAGCGGCACATCTGGCAGTAGCCGGTCGCGCCGGCGTCCATCCGGGGCTCGCCAGAGAGTGGCCTGGCGGCGCCGGGCATCGAGTGGCAGCGGATGAGGCACGCCTTGCAGTAGAGGTGGCCGCGGCTGCACGTCACCGCCGACCGCGGCGGCTGCGCGCAGATCACGCAATTCATCTCGTCCTGTTCGCCGCGCGGCCGTGCCCGCGGCGGTTCGACCGTCTCGGGGTCGTCTGTCGTGTCTCGCTTCATTTGGAACGTTATCCGGGAAATAAATCGCGTGTCGGCTCGTCTTCTCCGGCCAGTTTTTACGTTCGGCAATTCGAAGACCGAACGCACGCCATTAGACAAAAACACGACAGCATATGGACAGCAACGCAATACAGCGGGTGGGCGAGATGCTGGCAGAGGCGAAGATCGTGCGTCCGTGCATCGCGTGCCCGGATGCATTCACCGACATTGCCAACTTTGGCATGGCGTGCTGGGTGCACCCCGAATCTCCGGTGGCGCACTCCCTCGACCCGGGACACGTGTACTGGCCGTGTTGCTGCGCGTGCGATGTCCTGGTCGGCACGTACGCGCAGCCACCGTGCACGCGTGCGATGCATCGCGCGGCGGGGCGGCCGCACGACACCGTCGCGCTCAATGCGGTCGATCTCGCCAGTTTCGACGCGGCGGCGGCCGTTCGCGGTCGCGGCGACGACGCCTTCATGTTGATCACGTCCGCCGCGGAACTGCAACAAGCCGGGCAGAGGTTTGGCCGGGCGCTGCGGTTCCACCCCGACTTTGCGACGGTGCAGCAGTACCTCACGTACGTCGTCGGGGCCGCGTGTACGACCGAATGCCGCTACGCCAGCATGGTGGCCGATGAGATTGAACCCGTCGCCGGCCCGCAGTCGCACGCCGCGGTGGGGTTCGTCGTCGCCGGCATGTACGGCACGGTTGGCACCGACGTGCGTCCGATCGTCGACGCGCTCGTTGGTTCCGGGAAACTGCACATCGTGAATTTGCTGCGCATAAAGAGTTGCAATCCCGACGTCGTCGACGCGGCCGCCCGTGCGATGGTGGGTTTGCGTAGACGGTGAATGGAGAGCGGAGTGTCAAACCAAAAAAAAGATCACATAAATTGTGGCATCATTATGAGGGTGTCATCTTCATCTGCCGGAGCTTTGGTGACCGTGGCGAGTGCCCGGGCCTCGAGCATCTTGTTTTTGGCAAAGGCTCCGAACATCTCCGCAATCGCCGCATCGCGCGGCTCAAGCAGATCGCCGCACTCTGGACACGTGGCGGCGATCATGCTGTGCGCCTCGACCGACACCGCCGTGCGCACAAAGGCACCGCACATCGGACACTGCATGGATACGATCGGCGCGATCCTGTCGGCTATCGCGTCGTATGGGTCCTTGCAGATCACGGTCCTCGCGCGCGGAGCGTGTGGACGTTTTCCTTGCGGCGGAGCTCGCTGGGGCGGTGGAGCGGCGACCGTCGCACGGAAACCGAATGTGCACATGAGCTCGTCGTGCAGCTCGGATGCATCGCCCCCCAGCGCCGCCGCGATCACGCGCGACAGCGGCGCGGCGACGTACAGCGTCGCGCCCGCCGCGCGGTCTGGCTCCGCGTCGCCACTCGCGAGCGCTGGCGCGCCGCCCTGCGCAAGCACGAGCTCGACGGGGTCGCCGATGGGCGGGAGCTTCCGCACCCCCGCCGCGCGCAACGCCGGCAGCGCTGGACTTCGCTCGCCCGAGAACATGATCGAGTACACCCACGACTCGCGAGGCTCCTGCAGCTCCGCGAACGCCGCCGCGGCGATCGACACGGCGCTTTGGCGGTCCGCCCCCTCGAGCAGCGAACGGATGACCGGACGCATGCAACCGCCGGTGATCGGCGGATACGACGCCTTCGCGCACTCAAGCCCCTTCACGACGAGATCGTGGGGGGTCGCGGCGAGAATGTACGCATACCGCTTCTTGGTCAGAATCAGCATGCGGCTGGCGCGGGCGTCCTCCCGGATGCGGAGGATCCGCGACCTGGCATTGATCCGCTCCACGATCTCGTCTGCGGTCCCGGCGACGTACACGCTGTCGGTGTCGCCGTAAATCACGGCGTCGCCAAGTTCCGCCGCGATCGACCCGAGATTGTCCCTGCCCGCCCCGGTGATCTCCTCCGCGATCTGGC
>JBAZMA010000020.1:0-29944 GCA_041649995.1 Candidatus Omnitrophota bacterium
CAGAAGTGCCAGACTGGGTTAATGACATGCACGTGCATGGGGTAAAGGCCGGCGCGGTCCGTGCGTTCGTGGTGTCTGAAAACGCTGCGCTCGACCCCCACGTTGACCCCGAGCAGGCTCCGTTCCCAGAGAGGGAGATGTATGAGCGGGCGCTGGCGGTGGGAGTGCCCGTCAGGCAGACTGCAAAGATGGCAGAGAAGCGCAGGGTCTGATGATGAAAAAAAATGGCGGAAGAGGGGGGGGCAACGAGGAACATGTTTCTGCATTAGGGTGGTGAAAATTCATTTCTTTGACCGCTTCTTTGGTGGTGCTGCTTCCAGCTGGCCGTGCTCGCGCCGCGCGTACCAGACGAGCATGAGCAGCGCATCGGCCATGTCGTGCCTGCGTCCCTTGCCGGCCAGCTTCGACGCCACGTTGCACCCCGGCCGCGTGCGCACCCCGCCGCGAAGGAGCGACAGCGACTCGGCGATGGCCGCGGCCTTCTTGTCGCCGGCGCGCGCGAGCCGTGGAAACTCGCGCACGATCTCGTGCGGCGTGACGCTCGTCACGCGGGCGCCCCGCTCGGTCGCGAACGCGGCGAACGCGGACTGTAGCAGCTCAGTCTTTCTGTTGATGGCCGGCTGCTCCTCGAGCACGTACTCGCCCACCCACGGCAGTTCATCTATCAGCAGCTTGGCCACGTGCACAGCCCGCGTGGGCGTGTTGAACTCCTCCAGCGGCGGCAGCTTGACGACGTTCGTGACGGTCGGCGGCCATTCGGCGATGTCGCCCGTGCAGTATGCGAACCCCAGTCTCCCGAAATCGACGGCCATCGTGGTGCGCTTTTCCTCTGCCATCCGGCTCTTCGTCAAAACACGCGCGACACCGGAAACGCGACGCGGGTGGCATATAAAACCAGCAACGACAGAAAAATATGTACGGGACCGGGTATTCGCAAGCCGACACGAAAGCGGTCAGGCGGCGCAGCGCCGCGACGGCCGCGGTCGTCATGGCCGGGTGGATCATCTTCGCCATCGACGTTCTGATGCTCACGTTCTGGGTCATCGTCGGTGTCTACGTCGTGTGCACGGACAGCACGCTCATGACCGAGCACATGCTCGCGGCGTTCCACTTCCCGAGCACCATCGGGGTCTGTCTCGCGCTGGAGGCATTCGGCGCGATCGGCCGCCGCACGCCGGAGGAGGCGGCGTCTGCCGGATCCGAGTACGGGTATCTGGCGTCGTGGGGCCTCACGTTCTACACCGCGCTCATGACCGACATGCTGTCGCTCGTGTCTCTGGTCAGGCACGTCGAGGACCGGACCGACTGGAAGCTCGAGCTCGCCGTCGCCATATGGGCAATGGTCGACAGCATTCTCATCATTATGTGGTCGGTCTGGCTCCTCATACGGTCGCGGTCGGTGCGGCGCAAAACGCGCTGAGCTCTGAGACGCTCCCGTCGCGGGCGTCCAATTTGAACGGGGAAAAAAGGAAAGAAATAACATTTTGACGGCTGTCGTGATCGAATGGAAAATAGCATCGTTGTCCGAATCCTGCCCGATGTCACGTACTACATGACGCAGCTGCTCGACGACGTGAGATCGCCCGACGCGGCGGTATTGGCGTACGTGTGCAAGGTGTACGCGTCTGTGGACGGGCCATTCACGGCACGGCTCATGAAGGTCGCGGCCGAGCGTGCGCAGGTCGGCGACCGCACCGCGTATATCGTGGACATGCTCGGGAATGTCGTGTCCGTGCAGCACGGCGTGGAGTCGCTGGACATGCTCCGGGTCGCGTGCGAGTATTACGCGCGACCGACGCTGTTGTCGCATATGGCGTACGCCCGCAACAACGACACCGCGTTCGATGCGACCGTGCGCATCGCACAGACGGACATCGACGCGTGGATCGCCGCGCAATACGCCGACATCGAGCAGCAGAAGAGCGGCGTCGATAGGAAGGACATGCTCGAATCGAGAAAGGAGTGGCTGACGAGGCTGACGTCGAGATTCTCGGCCGTCCAGCTGGTCAATTTTGCGGAAGTGCTGCGCGAGACCGACGCGGTGGTCGGTCAAAAACGGTCGTGGCCGCGGTCCGACGACTCGCCCACAGTTACCCTGACCGTGGAGATCGAGGACACCTCGCTCGTCATGCAGATGGCGGCCGACATGCTGGTCTTCCGCTCCGCCGAGTTTCCCGCCGTACAAGTGCATGGGACGGGAGTTGGATGGTACTGAACCAAATATGGATGACCAGTTCTTTTTCTCATCTTCGGTCACTGTTTATTTTTCTTGTGCGAAATGGGGAAGGGGGAGTGTATCACATCACAGGGTTCACTGGCTGCAGGAACCACAGGATCTCCGCGGTTGGGATCTCGTACGGCGATGCCGGACCGCGGCCCGGAGGCATTTGTCGTGGCGTGCCTGCGGTGCCCTCCGCGAGCACCTCGACGTTGTCAAAGATGTTGGCATCCGTCTCGTCGATGAACGGGATGTGCGTGCTCGCAAACTCGGACTTGGACCCGATCAGATCGACGCGCGGAAGCTTTGTATCCATTGCGAATTCCTCCGTGTCGGTGACCAGACCCGCGCCGAGCGCGAATGACGTGTCGGGGTCGTCGTCCAACATGAGCTCCTGCGGGTAGAAGAACCGGGCAATATCGGCGCACACATCCGAGTGGACCCCGACCGTGATTGGCGCGATGCACTCGGCCTCTTCCCACTCGGGATCGCGCGCGACGCCTCCACCGCCGAGCGCCATGAACGCGAGCATGCCTTCGCGGGCGGGCGCAATGTCGATCGCGGGGCTCGTCGGTTCGACGAGAACCTGCATCTGTGCAGTCGGCTCCTCCCGGACGGCCGGGCGCTCCGGCACCACGTCGACGAGCGGGGGTGGTGTGGCCGGACGATCGATCACCATGTCGTCCAGCGGCAGAACTTCCGGCGGCGGCGGCGTGGCTGGGCGATCGACCACCATGTCGTCCAGCGGCAGAACTTCCGGTGGCGTCGGTGTGGCCGGGCGCGCGCGCTTCCTCGGTGCGCCGCAGATGCGCTCCTCGAGCCCGACGACGCGTTCGTCGGACATGTCGTCGGTCACGCGCATCCTGCCAATCTTGCGCAGGCACGAATAGACGTCGATCCAGCCGTCGTCGGCGAGGGCGGCGAGCTCGCGCAGGACCTTGGCGCGCTTCTGGACCTCCGCGGCCCTCGCGACCGCGGCGAGCCGCTGGGCTGCCGCGGCCATCTCGCGCGCGCTGGCGCGCCCCACGACCATCTCCGTCTCGTACGCGGCAGTGCTGCGGTGTGCGCGGTTACCCGGGGTGATTTTGCAGTCCGACATAATATTTCCCACTTTCACGGTCAATAGTTTTTTTTATTTTTTTTAAATATTCTAATAATAATAATTCGGTTGACAGCGAAAAATAATATCTAAATACGTCATAATTGTGACGTCATAACCTACGTCATATTGACCGGGGACCATGCTCACGACAACGTCGGGAACGATGCGCGGGCACCCGACGCATGTACCGCAATCGTCGCACGATAAAAAAAAGAAGTTCTGGGTGCATCGTGGACAAATGTTTTTCATTTTTTCCCGCAGTGTCCGCGTCGCGAACACCGGCACATTTTTATATTGTCACCACTGGTACTCCTCGGGATTGGAGAAACAGTATCTGCAACCATTTGTGCATTGTTGGAACTTGTCCCCGACGTCGCGGTGCGGATAGCACTTGCAACCGCGCTTCTTGTACGCCGCGGTGTCGTGGCGTTCTCCGGTGGCCCCGCCGGTGAGCGACGCGATGTCCTTCCACCCAACGCACGCGCCGTCGACGATGTCCTCTGGAAATTCGCTCATCAGCCACTCGGCCGTGCACGTCTGGGCCTTGATTCCCCCGAGATGGGGGTGGATGTACGTGCGAAACACCTCCGCCTGACGTTCCTTGGAGAGCTCGGGGAACCGGGCGCCGATGGGGTTGTCGCGGAGACGCGCCCGAGTCCGGGCGAACGAGAGCTGGAGGAACGAGAAGTGCACGCGTCCGAGTCCGAGCGCACGCATCTCGCGGAAGAGCACGGGGACGTGGCCGACGTTGTGGCGATCCGCGGCGTCGCCCTGCAGACGATACACGACGATCGGATCGACGTGCACCATGATCGACATGTTCGGATCCTGGCGCATGTCCGCGCAAAGCCGCACGAGCTGCCCGAGCTGGTCGATGCGCGCTTCGAGCGTCGGCGAGAGCCCGGGCTCCAGCGCGACGCCGGTCGTCTCGCCGTTGACGGTGAACGTGAAGTGGTGATGGTACTTGCTCAAGACGTCCTGATTCGCGGACCACGCCGCGATCAGATTCGCGTAATCCTTGGACCACCAGCTGATGACCGCGTTCCGCTCGGGCGACACGGGGTATTCGACCGGCTGCCTTGTCATCGGATTCTCGTATTTAAGCACTCCCCCGCGCAGTCCATCGAAAATGGCGGCGAGCAGGCGGGGATTCGACGGCACGTCCGTCCTGCGGCTCGCGCTGATCACCTCGACCACTTCCTTGGCAACGGCGGCGGACATCTTATTTTATTTTATTTTTTGAATTATTTTAAATAATTCGGTTGACAGCAAAAAAACTAATTATTTAAATACGTCATAATTATGACGTCATACTGGACCCGATTCACACACACACACACACACCGAACGCCGGATATGGCGCGTAATACACATACTCGTCGCCGACGTGACCGGACAACGCCAAAGTTGTTATGCCAAAAATATGCCGGCCCAATTCGAAATTGGAAAAAAAATAACATCAGATATGGACGCTCCGGCGAAACGTGGCAAACCATGCTCAACGACGGACATGACGGGATGGAGCGCCACGAGGAAAGCGCTCACCACGCTCGGATTGGCGGGGCTAGAGCGCACCGGCGGAGAGAGTCCGGCGAGTCTTCTCGCGATGTATCAGTGTCTGTTTCGCGAGTTCTTCGAGATCGCGGTCGAACCGCACACGGTCGGCACGATCTTCGTGTGTGGCGGTCACGACCAGAGGGGATACGTGTCGACAAGCGAGATTTTCACGGTTTCGAAGAACGAGTGGCGTGATGCTCCCGATTTGCCTGAACCACGTGAAGAGCATGGCATCGCATTCGTTGATGGTCGCGTCTTCGTGTTCGGTGGTCGGATTTCTGGTGGTCCCACGAACACATGCGTCACGTTTTCGATTTCAAGGAACAAGTGGGAAGTGATTCCACTGATGTCAATCGTGAGGAGTCAACCAGGCGTCGCAGTCGTCGGTGATCGCATCTTCGTCATCGGTGGAAGGGATAATGATGGCGATACTCTCGAATCAGTTGAAGTTTACAAAGTTTCAGGGAACACATGGACAGCACCAGGCGTCGTTGCACCGATGCCAACTCCGAGGTTCAACTTTGGAGTTGCGGTCATCGGAAACCGCATCTTCACATTCGGTGGTTGGAACCGCGGTGAACTTTCCACAGTTGAGGTTCATGACACGGAGACGAACACGTGGACGAAACTCTCGCCGATGCCCACCGCTCGCAGTGGAATGGCAGTCGCCGTCATCGGTCATCAAATCTGGTGCTTTGGTGGATTCGATGGCAGGTACCTTGACGTGATGGAGGTGTTTGACGTGGACAAGAACGAGTGGACCACGTCCAAGTTCAAGATGACATCACCGAGGAACGAAGCGAAGGCAGTGGTCATTGATGGAATGATCTGGATCATCGGTGGTGATTCACATGGTGAACCGATCGATCTGGTTGAAATCTTCGATCCAGAGACTGGAATGTGGACCATCGCACCATGCATGCACACCCCGCGCTTTGGTCATGCAGCGATCGCGTTCTGAACACGCGCTCTTTGCATGCTCGGCACCATAAACAACCCCAAAAATATCTTCGTAACAATTGGGCAATTAAAAAAACAAATCACATGACGACCGCCATGAAGATATTCACGCTGACCGACACGATCGGATGGAGTCTGCGGAGGAAGGCGCTGGTCGCACTCGGGCTCGCGGGACTCACGCGCACCGGTGGGGAGAGTCCGGCGAGTCTTCTCGCGGGGGACCATTGGCTGTTCCTCATGTTCGACGAGATTGCGGTCAAGCCGTACACGACCGACACGATCTTCGTGTGCAGTGGTTGGGGTAAATCCGGCAAGCTCAGCAGTGTCGCCACATACGCAATTTCAACGAACGAGTGGCATGATGCTCCTGACTTGCCTAAACCGCGGTGCGACCATGGCATCGCGTTCGTTGATGGTCGTGTCTTCGTGATCGGTGGTTGGACTCCTGATGATGGAACCACGGACACATGCGTCACGTTTTCGATTTCGAGGAACAAGTGGGAAGTGATTCCACCGATGTCAATCGCGAGGAGTTATCCAGGCGTCGCAGTCGTCGGTGATCGCATCTTCGTCATGGGTGGGTGGCACAAACAGATTCGCACGTGCATTGTTGAAGTTTACAAAGTTTCAGGGAACACATGGACAGCACCAGGCGTCGTTGCACCGATGCCAACTCCGAGGTTCGAATTTGGAGTTGCGGTCATCGGAAACCGCATCTTCACGATCGGTGGTTTCAACGACGGTGCACTTTCCACAGTTGCGGTTCATGACACGGAGACGAACACGTGGACGAAACTCTCGCCGATGCCCACCGCTTGTTATGGAATGGCAGTCGCCGTCATCGGTCATCAAATCTGGTGCTTTGGTGGATACAGTCGCAAGAACGTTGACGTGATCGAGGTGTTTGACGTGGACAAGAACGAGTGGACCACGTCCAAGTTCAAGATGACATCACCGAGGAACGGAGCGAAGGCAGTGGTCATTGATGGAATGATCTGGATCGTCGGTGGTGAATCAGGTGGTAAAGCGCTCGATCTGGTTGAAATCCTCGATCCGGAGACTGGCACGTGGACCAACGCGCCAAGCATGCACAGCCCGCGATATAATCATGCGGCGATCGCGTTCTGACCACACGTCCATCGCACACCCGACACCGCAAACCAAAACCAAAAATATCTTCGTATCAATTGGACAATTAAAAAAACCAAATCACATGACGACCGCCATGAAGATATTCACGCTGACCGACACGGTCGGATGGAGTCCGCGGAAGAAAGCGCTGATCACGCTCGGGCTCGCGGGACTCACGCGCACCGGCGGAGAGAGTCCGGCCAGTCTTCTTGCGATGTACCAGTGTCTGTTTCGCGAGTTCTTCGAGATCGCGATCAAGCCGTACACGGTCGACACGATCTTCGTCTGTGGCGGTTACGACTGGAGGAGATGCATGGCGACGAGCGAGATTTTCACAGTTTCGACGAACGAGTGGCATGGTGCTCCCGACTTGCCCGAACCACGTGCAGACCATGGCACCGCGTTCATTGATGATCGCGTCTTCGTGTTCGGTGGTTGGACTTCTGTTGGATACACGAACACATGCGTCACGTTTTCGATTTCCGTGAACAAGTGGGAAGTGATTCCACCGATGTCAATCACGAGGAGTTCGCTAGGCGTCGCAATCGTCGGTGATAGCATCTTCGTCATGGGCGGATTATCCAGAGGTCAGTTCTTCGATTCAGTTGAAGTTTACAAAGTTTCAGGGAACTCGTGGACAGCACCAGGCGTCGTTGCGCCGATGCCAACTCAGAAGTGCGAGTTTGGAGTTGCGGTCATCGGAAACCGCATCTTCACAATCGGTGGTTACAACCGCGGTGATATACTTTCCACGGTTGAGGTTCATGACACAGAGACGAACACGTGGACGAAACTCTCGCCGATGCCCACCGCTCGTCGTGGAATGGCAGTCGTCGTCATCGGTCATCAAATCTGGTGCTTTGGTGGATACGATGGCAATTTACTTGACGTGGTGGAGGTGTTTGACGTGGACAGGAACGAGTGGACCACGTCCAAGTTCAAGATGACATCACCGAGGGATGGAGCGAAGGCAGTGGTCATTGATGGAATGATCTGGATCACCGGTGGTTATTCGTATGATGTAACGCACAGTCTGGCTGAAATCCTCGATCCGGAGTCCGGGTCGTGGTCCGTCGCACCACACATGCACTCCAAGCGTCATTGTCACGCGGCGGTCGCGTTCTGAACAACCCCAAAATTATCTTCGTATCAATTGGGCAATTAAAAAACCAAATTACATGACGACCGCCATGAAGATATTCACACTGATCGACACGATCGGATGGAGTCCGCGGAAGAAAGCGCTGATCACGCTCGGGCTCGCGGGGCTCACGCGCACCGGCGGAGAGAGTCCGGCGAGTCTTCTCGCGATGTACCAGTGTCTGTTTCGCGAGTTCTTCGAGATCGCGGTCGAACCGTACACGGTCGTCACGATCTTCGTCTGCGGCAGTTACGACTGGGGGAGATGCGCGTCGACGAGCGAGATATACGCAGTTTCGAAGAACGAGTGGCATGATGCTCCTGACTTGCCTGAACCACGTTGCGGACATGGCATCGCGTTCGCTGATGGTCGTGTCTTCGTGTTCGGTGGTTTGACTCCTGGTGGATACACGAACACATGCGACACGTTTTCGATTTCCGGGAACAAGTGGGAAGTGATTCCACCGATGTCAAACAAGAGGAGTCACCCAGGCGTCGCAGTCGTCGGTGATCGCATCTTCGTCATCGGTGGAGGGAATGACTGGAACGTTATTCTTGATTCAGTTGAAGTTTACAAAGTTTCGGGGAACACATGGACAGCACCAGGCGTCGTTGCACCGATGCCAACTCAGAGGTACGATTTTGGAGTTGCGGTCATCGGAAACCGCATCTTCACATTCGGTGGTTACGGTGGCACTCTCGCACTGACCTGTGTTGAGGTTCATGACACGGAGACGAACACGTGGACGAAACTCTCGCCGATGCCCACCGCTCGTCAGGGAATGGCAGTCGCCGTCATCGGTCATCAAATCTGGTGCTTTGGTGGATTCAACTGTGGCATGTACCTTGACGTGATCGAGGTGTTTGACGTGGACAATAACGGGTGGACCACGTCCAAGTTCAAGATGACATCACCAAGGCACGGAGCGAAGGCAGTGGTCATTGGTGGAATGGTCTGGATCATCGGCGGTTCTTCAGGCAGTGAACCACGCGACCTGGTTGAAATCCTCGATCCGGAGACTGGCACGTGGACCAACGCGCCAAGCATGCACAGCCCGCGATATAATCATGCAGCGGTCGCGTTCTGACGTTCCACGCGACGCCCCCCCCCCATCGCGCAATGTGTGCACGATCCTCGCACGATGATGAAGTGACCACCACAACACCAACGCAAAATGTGGGTAAACTCCAGTGTTCATTTTCGGGTCATGTGTGTGGATGTACAGTTTGTGCCCGCCGGTGACGATATACTAGCCACGCGATCGCCGCGCATATGCCCGCCGCGGGCGCCAGTTCAACACGGAGATCCCACGAAACGACATACAACCACTTCACGAATATGCCGTATAACAGGACGACGAGGAACGTGTGTATGCCCGCGTATACGATCCCGGCCATTCCCGGGATCGGGTCGATACACTTGCTGACCACGAGTGTCATCGCGAAACCGACGACAGCGCGATACACTACCAAACACGCGGTCACTACGCTGGCAGACGACATATCAGTGTTGGATGGTACCATTATGCGAATTTTATTTTCGTTTTTCTTCGTGCCAATTTATTGCCCCCAATTAGATTGCGGGAAAAAACGATGAAACGCACGCGAAGCCCCGACGATCTCAACGGCCCCGAGCACACCCCACGCAGCGCGGCGAGCACCGCCGAGCTGACGGACAGACTCTGGATCGCCGCCGAAAACCAAGATGTCATTTCCATCGTGGCACTCACGCGCGCCGGCGCCGATCCCAACGCTGTCCGCGATGGCGGTTCCATACTGACCGCGGCATTGCGCATCGATGACCACACGCACGACGCGGTCACCGCGTTACTCGACGCGGGCGCTGATCCGAACTTGGAGATCCCACCGAATGCGCGCGGCAATAGTTGGGGCAGTGTTCTGTCATGTGCAGTTTACTGCGACCATCCATCGATCGTGCGCCTGCTGTTGGCCCGAGGTGCGCAGCCACACATGGACGCATTGCGCAAAGCGTGCACTTGGAAACACATCGGAGACGCGGAGGCCCTCATATGCGCTGGATGTCGTATCGATGTCGCCACGGAGCCAACTATTAGCGACTTGCTCGACCATGTGTCTTTCGGTCTTCCATTTCACGGCACGACGCGCGAGCATCGGGTTCGCGAATTTGCCACGCTGTTTGTCCGTGCCGGCGCCCGGATCGACACGCAGACACAACACCGGTTTCCTGGGTTGGATGAAGTGGTGACCGACATCCACAACGAACGACAGATCGCAAAGCGGACAGCGAGTACATTCATCGCTGGTTGCGCTGTGCCCGTGGAGGACAGTCCCGCGGCGCTTCTCGCCGGGTTTCCCGAGATCGCAGGGTTCATCGCGTTCCACTCGCTGGATCCGGTGTGCACGGCCAGGGTCAATCGCCGGCCCGAGCTACCATGAACGCTGTTTTGCTGGTCACCAATTGACACGCTCAACCAACAAACACCGAAACAGTGGAACGACATGTCAACTACCAATGTGTGTTCCTATTGCAACATCCCAGTGCCCGGCTGCGCGACCAAACGCAGACTCGTTGGTTCGTGGTTTGGGCTCCTGTGCAGTGCGTGCGCCAAGAAATACGACGACGAACCAGAGCGTAACAAATGTGCGAGTTGTGGCGCCACCGTAGATGGACGCATTTGCGATTATCGATTCATCGGAATCATTATGAACCCGCTGTGCGAAACGTGTGCCCGGGAGTATGACACCCACCACGCAAACTTGATGGTTCGCATGACGTCGAATCCACACTGACAACGCTCGCCAGTGTCTGCCTAAAATTGAACAAAAACAACGTCCACAATTGCATGCACACGTGAATCTGCACGTTGCGTTCTATTTTTTTTATTTTCGCCCCCCACGGTCAGGTGTCGCTCGCCAGGACGCACGCGCAGCACTTCATGCAGCACGTGCAATCGCTGCATTTGCAGCAGTTGCGACACCAGCCACTCTCTCCGCAGCAGTCCGACGCGGAACAACAGCAGACCACACAACGCATGCACGGGCTGTGATCGCCGCTGCACCCACCATTGCACATGCACCCAGGAACGCAGTTGCCCATGTTTCGTTTTTGGTTTTCCGAATCTTATTTCGTCAATTGGCCATACGTCTGAAAAATCTATTTTCATGTGTCCGTCACCGGAATCCGCAATTGCGTCGTGCGCGGGTTTGCATTTGGGTTTTTTTGCATGTGATGCCCCCGTCGTTTATTTCGGAGTTTTAAGTCCAGCGTGTTTTGATCGGTATCCCGCGGGTGATCACGTTGGCAGGTCGCACATGCATACCAATGTCCCGCTGAAAAAAAACCCACTAGCCGGCCACGCCCAGACCTGGCACGACGGGAACTCCATCTCGTCGAAGAACTCGCCGATTGTGCGATAGTGGCTTAACTGCCCCATGGTCACGGTAGCATCGTATTTGACGAAGATTTCCAAGGCCCGGCGCTGTTCAAAGGGCGACCACCAGCGCCTTGTCCACCATTCGTTGTTGGCGAATTTGTATTCGATGGTACCATCGGCTAGGTGATATGCCCCGGAGAGCTCGATTTTCACGTCCCGGATCTCGTCGAGCACCGGCGGCAACATGCCGTGGTATGGTCTTGAACCGGCGGTGTCTTAATTCAGTCCCGGGAAGTTTGGCAACGCAGTGGCTGTCGTGGGAATGCACTGCGTCGCAACTTCGCGGGTTTCTGGCACCCCGGACACACAAACTTTATCAGTCATTTTTTTACAATCTTCCTTTGCTTTTTTTTTCCACGCTACTCAATTCGCGGCGCCTGAAAATATCCGGATCAACCCGACAATTGGTATCGAAACGAAACAAAAGCAAACCACCATGGGCACGACTACCAAAACTCCGCCATCCGAGACCGTCGACGGGCTCAGCAAGAACACGCTCGTCTACGACGTGTTTGCGCCATCGCGCACATTCTGCTTCCAGCGCGTGCCGGCGTTTGTCGAGATCCGGGACGTGCCGATCGTAAAGTGCGATACGCAGCCGTGCATTGGCGATCGCAAGCGTGTGACATGGCGCACCACGGAGACCTGGACGAGGCACCGGTTCATGCCATTCCAGCAACGCTGGGATCTGGAGATTCGCGCAGAGTACGTGAATGGCCACCCTCCGGAACGGAGATTCGGCGCACCGTCGGTGAAATTTTCGACTCCCCGGTATACTGCGCGTGCCAAGTCTGGGCGTATGCGGTCGACGTGCCCGAGTGTCGTTGGGCGAGCACCCAGGACGTCAACGTGGTTGCCCGTGGTGAACTCTCTTGTCTGGTGCGGTGACCACACGTAAAGCACACACGGGGGGGGGGTTACACGCAGACAATTGGAATACACCGATCGGATGGAAAAGTTTGCGCCACTCAAACTTCTCGTGTGCGGATCGCGGACCTGGACCGATCGCGCCAGGATCGTAGCCACTCTATCCGCGTATCCGCCCGGCACTGCGGTCGTGCACGGCGGCAACGGTACCGTGGTGCGTGGACGGATTGTCGCCGGGGCCGACCTCATGGCCGCCGAGGTTGCGCGCGAACTCGGCATGCGCACGATCTGCTACAACGCGGATTGGGCCGGTGCGGGCTTGGCTGCGGGACCGGCGCGAAACGAACGCATGCTCGTCCGGGAGAAGCCGTCGCTGGTCATCGCGTTCGTGCGGGGTCCACTGTTCAAATCGAAGGGCACGCGCGATTGCGCCACGAGGGCGCGTCGGCATGGTATTCGTGTCCAGATCGTGAATGATTGAAATGTGCACACAGTGGTTTTATCGCAAAAGCATCGACGCGTTTACATTGCATGCTCTGATGTGTTCGTGGTCTACGTCAAATCGCCACCGCTGCACAAAACGTGTCACCGAGCTGATCTGGCACCCCGGCCATCTCGGTGCACCTCCCGGTTTTGGGGTCATACATCTCGATCGTGCCGGCAAACTTCAGTCCGACGCGTCCATGGTCCACGGTTCCGCCGACGATCCAAATGTTTCCCGCGATGGCGACGGCGGATGCCCCGCTCCTCGGCTGCTTCAGCCCCCCGGAGCATACGCTCCACGCGTCACGTGCGATGTCGTAGGCGGCGATTGCCCGGACGCGAACTCCGCGGTGCTCTCCACCCAAAAACCAAATTTTCTGACCGGCGATGACCACAGCGGACCGGAAAATCGGCCGGGGCCTCGGTGCTAGTTCTTTTATGGCGCCGGACGCAAGGTCGATCGCAACAAAATTTACGTGTCCGCCGTGGGGATTCCCGCTAAACACGTACACCGCCCGCTCGTCGGCAATGACGGTTTCGACCGTGTCGCCTTCACATGGTTCGGTTCGCTGCACCAGCGACCTTCCGCGTTCGGTCGCCGTATCGTAGACGGTCGCGCGACACACATTTCCCCCGCAACCGACGACCGAAACGACTCGTCCGCCCGGTAGACCGGCGTGGTACGCCGGCCCGCCGCACTGCATGTACGCAGTCGATGTCACCGAGCCGTCGGCGATCAGTTGGAGCTCGTGTATATTCCCGAAACGCGAGACGCGAAAAACCCGGTTGTCCGTCGCGCCAACAGAGACCAGGCGGGCGTCGGGATACGTGCCATGTGAAATCCCCACAGCATCGGACCATTCACACCGGAGCGTGTCAAACACCGCGTATGCGTAGTCGGACATGACCACGATCTGCGGCGGGTCGACCACGAGCTCGCCGATGTCGTGCATCAAGTACGTGTCCTGCGCCAGTCCCGTCGCGGGGCTTTCGGGCGAGAGTATGGCGCGGAGGAGCGTGAGCACCGACGCTTTTTGGGCTTTGCGTGCGGCGCCATCTTCTTCGCGATGTGGACGGCTGGTCTTCATAATTTTTGGTTTCGCGGTCAACGACTTTTTTTTATTTTTTCGAAAATATTTATTTTGACAACAAATAATTATTTAAATACGTCATAATTATGACGTCAAAATATGGGGATGTCCGGACCGCGACAGTGGACACCACCGCGGTGGGTGACGTTCACATAGGCCACCGATCCCGAAAATTTACATACGAGATCCAATTGTTAAAAAATATCTCGACCAAATATCTTTTTAAAATATAAAAACGAAAAACGACATGACCATGGACGAACCCCGCCACATGAAACAGTGCACCGACGACACCACCCCGTACTTTGACGGCGTGCCAGATCACATCATCGCGGACATCTGTTGGCTACTTTTGCAGAACCCGAACAGCGAATCGTTCCACCGGTTCGCCGCGACGTCCAGGCGGATGCATTTGGTCGCGTACTCGCGCGACGCGTGGATCGGTGTCGATCTGCACAACTTCCCGGCGTATATGTGGACAGGCCCCGCGGCTGCGGTGGCCGACGTGTTCGTGGCCAAGTATGGCTGTGGCGTTGAAATGGCCCGCGATGTTCTGGGGCACGCACCCCTGCTGACCAAATTTGACATCCGACTGAGCGGCGATGCGCCAGCGCTCGGCGATCTCTTCGGCATCATATCCGCACATCCAAACCTTGTCGATTTGACCATCATGGGCGCATTCTGCGTTGACGCTATCCGAATTCCGCCGACCGTGCAGTGCGTAACGACCGACGCAGCATGCAGACCGGGCGGCATCTTCCCAAACATTCGCGCGCTCGCGTTCAAGGAATCCGCTGTTTTGACGCACTTGTCGGGGTGGATGGATGCATGCTCCAATGTGCGGAACCTGCGGTTCGACTGTTCCGTTGACTGGTCCATGGTACGCTACATCCTGCAACACCCGGCCATCGAAACGTTGACTGGGTGTTTTTCCGCGTCCGTTGCGATCGACCCAGCTGTCGTTCCGATAGCGTCGAATCTGAGGTCTTTGCGCGCGAAGTGGTGCGACGGAATATCCAACACACTGACCGAGTTTCTGCGTTGCACACCAGCCCTAACGTCGCTGACCGCGTGCTGCGTTGTGGACAGTGCGACGATCTCGTCAATTGCCCGCTTGCGCAATCTGCGCAATCTGTGCCTACGCGCGGATGGAGGACGCGGTATCATCGAGGCGTTTCGCGAGTTCTGTGACACGCAGTTCGCCGCAAAACTCGAACGGGTGAAGCTCATCAATTTTCCGGTCGCAGCGATCACTGCGTTGGTGTCTTCCCCGCGCGGATCCGCCATCCAAATCCTCGAACTGGATGGGCGATCGAGACCAACATACGATGTTGATGAAGATCTGGCACCGTACAGTCCGGATGCGATTCTGCCGTCGTGCCCGGCTCGGGTATTAATCTCACGTCGCCATCGCGAATATGGATGGCATTCATACACGCAGCTTTTGGGTGCACCAGGCATCCAGTATCTGGAGATCAGTGAAGATGCCAGCGATATGTTGTATCGATTCGCCATGGAGGGACGTCAGATCCGCGCCAAATCCGTATCCATCGTGCCGTTTATCATGGATGATATGCACCGCGAAAGATTTCTGAGCGTGTCCGGTGGTGTACGCGATACATGGGCCGTGCTCCCCGCCGTCGAGGAGATAACGATGCTGGATTGGTGGAGCAACTACGATCTGGAACGATCGGCCACATTCATACTATCGCGCCCGTGTCTCAAGAGACTTGTCACGGACATACCACGTCTCGTAGCGATGTGCATTGCGGCCGGAGCCCAATTTGCCATCGACGTGTGTCCCGCAGTTGATCGGAGGTTGATGTTAAAACGACAATAACCGGGCACTTCAATTGGACAATTGTTTTTTTGACAGACGATGAGAAAGACAATCGCCAAACTCGAACGCTACATCGACCAAACGCCGACCAGCGAATTCGACCCGGTCGCGGTTAAGATGCTGGAGGAGGCCGCGGTGGCGCGCGGCAACGACGATCCCGCGCCGTGCTCGGTGTGCGTCAGCGACACGCCGGTCGACATCTCGAAGCCGCGCACGCTGGTCGCGTGGAAGTGAAAATAATCAACTGGACATTTTTCCCTTTTCATGTTCGCATAAATTTCACATGATCCTGCACGCCCGCGGGACCGGAATCTGCCCGAGCCCTCTCGGTGTCGCTGCACGCTCCTGGGGGTGCACCGCGCAATTGAACAACCCAACGAACAGAATGAAGAGACCTGCCGAGATCGATCTGTTTTCCGCCTGTTGCGAGGACCGCGCCGACGACGTGCGGCAGATGCTGCGCGACGGCGCCGACCCGAACCAGCGCCACGAATGCGGCCTCACGCCGCTGTGGGCAGTCAGTGCGCTGGGCAACGTGAAGGCTGCCGCTGTGCTGGTGGCTGGCGGCGCCGATCTCAATGGGCTCAGCGAATGGACTGTCCGTGATAATGTGTGGCCACATCCCCGAATCAAGAGCGGTGGCATGTGCAACTGTGCGTGCAGAGAGGTGGCACTTCAGATTGCCGTTGATCGTCAGCAAGGCGAGATCGTCGACCTGCTGTTACGCGCTGGAGCCGATCCACACCGCGGAGATAAGGTCGGCATGTCTCCGTTCGTGTACGCCGCCGGCTACGCGACCCCAATGCTGCCGAGGATGATCGCCCTCGGCGTCGATCCGCACGTGGAGGGCCACCATGCATTGGACGCCGCGGCGTCAGCGTTCAACACGCCCAGCGTAAAGCTGCTGCTGGAAGCCGGGGTGCACCCGGTCTCGGTGCGCGTTAACTGGGGGTGCTGCGTGAAGATGACCAGGATCCTGCGTGCGGCGTGCGTGAAGAAGGCGTCCGCGCTGTGCCTCGCGACGCAACCCGGGCTTGGGACCGACAGTCCGACGGCGCTGCTCGGGGGATTTCCGGAGATCTCCGCGTTCATCGTTGCGCTCGCGGCGCAGTTCGACGCGCACCCGGTCACGTGCACCGACGAGCTCATGGCGACCAAGATCCGCGCGATCGCGCACCGCGTCCCAGAGCTCCCGTGAAAAGATGGAGGGCGCACGTCCGTCCACCGTCTGTGCCGACGTGGACGCGGCGGACCGGAATCGGTCTGGGCGCGTCGTCACAATATTGGGCACGGCCAATTGAACAACGGTATTTTTACAGACGATGAACCCAATCATTTCCGCTCTCGTGGAATTCTCGACATTTGCATTCGTTATCGTGACGGGGGTCGCAGGCGCGCTTCTGTTCGAGTTCTACATGTCGAAGCATTCGTCGCCGGTCTACATAATATCCATAACACTGTGCGTACTGTTGAACGTGGTTTCGATGATCATCGGTGTGTGGGGTTTGAACACACTGACCATAGTTCTCGTTCTCGCATTCATCGGCGTGACCATGATCCCACCGGTACTATATGCGTTGAGTGTCCTGCTCAGCATGGTGTTCGCCAGTTTCCGTGGCGCGCCCCCGGTGCGAATAACTGGCGCCACAAACTGAAACCACACGCACGCCAATTCATCGGACAGACCGAAAAAAAAAGAGACGCACTCGGCGTAAAATCCGCACCCACAATCAACGCGTAGACGCCAAATGGATTTTCTTTGCGACATTCTCTCTGCCGAGCATCGGGCGTTGGTTTTCCACGCCGACCGCGACGTCGTCGCGACCTTCCGGATCGCGGCAGGTGACGCGCCAGAGTCGTGGGCAGAAGAAAAGATGGAGGACCGGTCCGTGGATACACTTTTCACGCGCAAACTGCATGTCAATGTCGTGGGAGACGCGTACGCAGAAGTCTGGGCAGAGTACGACTACTGCGCACGTCTCGTGCACGCTGGGGTCTGGCTCGACGATTTCTTCGCGTATCTGCCCATCGATGACGAGCCAATCCGTGTCGTTCCGCGTGGCGGCCTTCTGTGTCGTCACGTCACCATGCGGTACGGGAACCTGAAGTTTGGGTTCGATGTGCACGAATGCTGCATGCTGTCCGAGTTGTGCATGCTGATCGAATCGCGTTTGGCGCTCCCGCTACACCGGCTCCGACCGGTCCTGCCAGACCGGGTGCTGGCAGTGTACCCTCAGGATGAATTTGAGGTCATGGACACAGATATGATGGGAAAATGTGAGGTGCCCCAATGAAGATTCCACCTCACGTCCTTTTCATAAGCGCGATTTTAGCACCGAGTAGAGGACACCGCCGACGCCCAACAGGAGGCAGACCAGGATGGCATCGACCACAAACTTGGTCGGAGGACGGATCTGTTCGAGCACATCCTTCACGCGGTGGCCGAGATTCGTGACCCGCGCATCCGCGTGGACAACTTCGACGTCGAGTGCGTCGAGCACCGCGGACTGCGTCTTCGTCTCGGCGCGGATATCGATTGCGACTTCCTTGAGTGTGCCAACATTGGTCGCGAGCGAATCGAGCAGCGCATCGATCTTGTGGTCCGTCTCGTGCAGCACCGCGAACCGCGGATCGTCCAGGTCCGGCAGCCGCGTCACGGTCGGATCGATCTGTTCAGACGCCGGGCGGTGCGTGTCGTACCGCTTTCGTTCCAGTGCAACGCACTCCTCGAGGTGTGCGGTCATCACGTCGAGCACCTCGGCGCGAAGGCGCATTCGAGCCTCGACCGCCGGATCGATGGTGGCAGACTCGGCGCATTTGACCACCGCAACCTTTTCATGCGCGACAAGCTCTTCGATCGCCCCGCACACAGCGGAGATGGCCATTCGCACGTTTTGTGCCATTTCAACGACGTGCACAGAACCGGCGCACTCGTCGCCATCGCGTTCCTTGATCATGGCCCGTATTTTGCGAAGGTCGGCCGCGATCCGCTATATTTTGAAACTTCGGGACTTCATAAATTCAATGGTTCATGCAAATCTCGTAGAGCAGTTCCGACACCACGTTCCCGGCGTGCAATGGGAAAATGGCTAGCCTGTAGCAGGCAGCGCCGGAGCCCACACCATGGGACGGCTATGTCCAAACGACGAATCCCGTGTCACGGATTGTCGTTGACGAATTTGATGGCGATGTTCCTAGCAGCGCCGATATCGCGATCGACGACGAGTCCACAGTACGGACAGGTGAAGAGTTTACGCGAACCGACCTCGTGCATACGACCGCAGTGTCCGCATGTCTTGGATGTGTACGCTTCGTCGACGATGAACAACGTGACACCGCGCTGCTTCGCCTTGTGCACCATGAACTGTCTGAACCGGTAGTGTGCGAGTGTGTACATCCTGGACACGGTCTTCCTGCTGATCCTGCGTCGGCCCTTCTTGGCCATGTTCCTGGTCTGGAACTTTGGGAGCAGGATCAGATCGTAGTTGACGCAGGCCCAGGCGGCGAACTTGTGGTGCAGCTCGTCGACCATGTTGCGGATGCGCGCCTCGACGCGCGCGGCGGCGCGGCGCATGTGCTGGCGGCGTCCGTGGGCGACCCCCGGCTTTGTCATGCGCGCGCGGATGCCGTTGGCGGTGTTGGCGAGGCGCCAGAGTTTGCCGTTCGTCTCCCCGCCACCCCACTCGACGACGAGGCCGGCGGGGTCGTAGCCGGTCATGAAGGTGCGCACGCCGGGGTCGAGCGCGAGCTGCCGCTGCGGCGCGGGCGCGGGTGCGGGTGCCGCTGCGGCCGGGGCCGCTGCGGGCGCCTCCGCTCCGGTGGGAGGGAGGCGCGGAGCTTTGATATCGCTCCCACCTTTTGCCGGGGGTGGCACGGGTACGATGAGAAAGTACCTGCGCCGGACCTTGTCGTGCAGCAGCCGGACGTCGGCGCCGAACGTCGCGGGCATGGGCTGGTCGGACGCCATCGCAACACGCGCGGCGGGCGTGCCGAACATGGTGCGGAACCACGGCAGCGTCGCGCCGTCGAGGTTGCGCTTGCGCAGCGTCAGCGACTCGGTGGGGTCCTTCTTCGCGCGGAGCTTGAACGTCCAGTCAGCCGCCCTCGCATCGACCCCCTTCGCGGCCGCTTCCGACTCGCAACGCGCTTTCGTGCTCTTGATTGCCTTGGCCAGGTCGCGCACTGCAGAGTCCCGCACCTCGTATGGTATGTCCGTCCAGTCGGCCGCGTGCTGTTCGCGTGCAACCGCGCGCCAGACGGCGTTGTTCGTGACCGCGGCCCGCACCGCCTTCTGCAGCTTCTTTCCGGACGGCTTCTGCCCGGCCACCGTCTCGGCGTTGGCGATCTCGGCGCCCCGGTTGTAGATGTATCGGCTGGCGCCGAGCGCCGTCCGGAGCATCGCGCGCTGGGCCACGGTCGGTCTGATCCGGATCCGCCGCGCGACCGTCCCCTCCGCCTCAGAGCGCTTCCTCGCGTCCTTCGCCCTGCGGAGCCTTCCCGCTTCCCGCTGCTCCGGCGTCAGGTTCGCTTCCTTCTTCGCCCTCCTCTTCTCCGCCGTCGCCTGCTTCTTCCGCGCCTCGCGCGCGTCTTTTTCGGTTCTGCGCCGAGCGGCGACCGTTATTGCTGGCGACGAAAAATCTGTCAATTGGAATCGTTAATAAATAAACACCTAACGCGGCGATGAATACTTTTAAAAATGCTGCGGAGATTCGTCAGGATGGTACAATTATCGTCAGCTTAACCCAGGGCCAAAAGACGGTTGTGGACGACACTCCATCTACCCGCGCGTTATTAACTCGGTATAAATTCTACTGCAACCGGTGTGCTACTGGAAAGCCGTATGCAAAAGCACGCGCCACGCATCGCGCAGACGCCCGTCGCACTGTTTGTCTACACCAACTATTACTGGTCGCTGATGTGCCGGGCGTTGAGGTAGACCATGTGAACGGCGATACACTTGATAACAGAGCCACGAATCTGCGCCTGGTCTCGCATCGAGTGAACTGCACAAACCGCAGGCTGCACCGTAACAACACGAGTGGGGTGTGCGGATTGTATCGTCATCACGGACACGGGAGATGGATCGCGAAGTGGGTCGACATACATGGGACGAGTCGTCATGCAGGATTCGCGGACATAAAATACGGCGGAACCACACGTGCACGAGAGCTTGCCATCGCCAAGCTTGCCGAAATGAAAAGTACATTACCGGTCTATATCGCGGCACGCGCACTGCCCACTGCACCAACCACATACACACTGAAATAAGAAATTTCCTTACGTCGTAATGGCGAGGAGGTCGTCGCGGAGATCGTCGGCGACGGCGTCGGCGGTTGCGGGCGCCACGCCGCCGTCGCAAACCACGACCTTGCACCCACACTGACCGAGGATGTGCTCGACGAGCTCGAACGCGATGCGGCAGAGCCGATCCCGGTGGGCGACCACAACTTCGTCGACGCCGCCGCGGATCGCGCGGTCCAGAATGGCGAGCAGGCCCCGGCGGTGGAAGTTGATCCCGGACGCGATATCCTCAACGACCTCGTGCTCGGGGTACCGGGCGCGGAGGTCCGCGCGCTGGCGCTCGAGGTCGGGACGCTGCTTGGTGCTCGAGACGCGGCAGTAGAGAATGCGCGCTCGAGGCTTTGCTGTTGCATCTTTCGCGGCGGCGGCCGGCACGCGCAGGGTCCGCTCGATGTCGGGCAGGCTGTACAGCCGTTTGCCGCCGGCGGCGCCGATCCGGATGCACCGCACGCGCCCGGTGTTGGCCCAGCTGCGCAGCGTGGCGCCGCACATCCGGAACCGGGTCTGGACCTCTTTCCCGGCAACGTATGGTTCGGCGGAGCCGGCGGCCGCGGCCCCGCTTTCGGTTGCGCTTTTTTCCGCTTCATCTTTTTGCATGTCGTTTGTTTGTTGCGAATTGGAGATTCCCGAAAAGTCGTTTCTTTATATGTTACGCGTTTTCGCCGTGAAAATGTTTTTCGGTGAGACCGGAATTGGGCCGGCGCGGCGTCTATTGACAAGACTCGCGAATATTGCGAATCCGAGCGTTGACCGCATGCTCCGGCATCCGCATAACACGGCGGACGAACGAAAGTTTTGCGGGTTTTGTCATACTCGCGCCGACGGTCCCTCGCCGCGGTGAACGGGTCCAGCGGGGGTGTTTGCCGTGCTGCGGCGGGCAGACATTCGTCGCGTATATTGGTCAGGTGTGTCATAAGCTTCTCCATTGTCGATTTGTTATTTTGGTGCGATGTGGGTCACCAATTCGCGCGACCCGAAAAAACCCGCCATTCACCAAAAACGCGTTGTACCGGACGTGCGACCCCAACGCCGTACACTAATTCTCCGCGCGCAACATGACGACAAAATCCGCACCGCGGCCGGAAGATCTGCCGTGCTGCATCCGTTTCGTGACGGATCGCGCCGCCGCCATCAGCTCGCGGCAGATCGACGTGCTGTTCGATTGCGCCAACGTGGACGCCACGCCGGCCGAGCACAACGACGCCATCGGCCTCGCGCAGAACCGGCGGCACTCTGCGATCACGCTGATCGATACGCTGCTGGCCGCCACCGCCAACAGGATACGCGCGCCGACGGATCTACCTCTGGGGTTTCGCGGCGTCGTCCGCGGAGAGGGGATGGAGGACGACGTGGGGTACGTATTTGGGCTGGCCCGCGCGATGATCGGCGCGCGCAGCGCGTTCCTGTACCTCGAGCAGACCGCGCGCTGGGCCGCGGACGTCACGTGCACGCGCCACATGCCGCCGCGGTACGCGGGCCGCGACATGTACCGCGAGCTCCACGCGTCGGCGGCGGCGTACATCGCGTCGCTGTCCCGGTTCGCGGCCAGGTGCCGCCCCGCCGCGGTTCCGCCGGGCGCCATGACGAAGGCCGGGTACGTTGCCATGCACGGGTACTACGAGGAGCAGATGCAGGCCGCGATGGCCGCGTCGGTGCTCATCCGCGCGGAGATCACCGTCCGCGCGACGTCCAGCACGCGGTACACCAAGTCCTCGCACGGTCTGCGCGACGTAGTTTGCGCGGTGGCCCGCGTGGGCGCGCGCATCATCGACATGATCGAGCATTTCGCGGACGGCCGCGCGTTTGAAACCGCCGCCGCCGTTCCGCCGCCGCTCTACTCCGCGGCCAGCTTTGGTCCGCAGTCGGGCACCGAACTGGACGTCGGCGGGCCCACGGATGTCGCGCCGTGGACCGTGGTCACTCCGCCGTTCGCTGGCAGCAGGCGCATGACGCACAACGACTTTGTCAGGAAGGTCGTGGAGCTGTTCACGATAAATTTCCTCGGCATCGACGTGCGCGCCGTCGCGAAGACCGCCGCGGGCGACTGCGAGCGGTTGATCGCGTTGCCGACGATCGAGTGGATGATCGGGGTCGTCTCTGGCGACGGCAACGCGCCGCACTTTCCGCAATACGCGCCGCGCGAGGCGGGCGAAGCCGACATCGAGCGGACCGAGGAGTGCATGGCGCGGGAGAAGCTGACGCAGCCAGCGACGGTTTTGGGCGAGATGCTCGGCCTCGACGCGCTGCTGCACCCCGATAATCCCACGCGCAGCATCGGACTGCGCGACTCGCGCCGCGACGACCTGGGCGCGCTCGGCGCGTTCGGGATCGTCGCCGACGAGGATTCCGTCCACATCCGGGCCGTGGCGGCGGTGTGTGCTGCCCACTCCATCGTGCACGTGCTCCGGCGGGCCGCGGATCGAACGGCGGGCGCGACGCTGCCATACAAGGACGCGCTGCGCGAAGCACTCGCGGCTGCCATCGATCCGAGCAACGCAACCAATGCGGAACGCGTGGCGCGGCTGATCCTCAAAACGGGCGTGCCCGCCCCCGTGCTGCCGGCCACTCCCCCGAGACAGCGCCGCCACCGTCGGGATCCGTCGCCGCAGATCGAACCGAGCACGCCATCGGTTCCCCTGCACTCTAGCGCGGAGGAAGAACCCCGGCCGTTGTCGACGCCGCCGCAGATCGAACCGAGCACGCCATCGGCTTCCCTGCGCGCCAGCACGGAGGAAGAACCCCGGCCGTCGCCGCCGAGAAGCCTCGACTCTGCGGTGGCTGCACTGACCACGCCCGTCGTCGCCGCGCTGATCCCGGATGTGCCGATCGCCGCCACTGCACCCGCCGCACCCGCGGTGGCCACGCAGGCGCGCGTTCTGCTGGAACTCGCGGCCGCGGCGCCCGAGATATGCCCCGAACCTGCCGCGCTCATGCCGCGGCCGATGCCGGTGCGGTTTGTCACCCGCTTTCCCACGTTTCCGGGGATCGAGGACGCCCCCGCGGATCCCGTGACGTATGCGGTCAGGCGCGATGTTCGCATACTCGAAGACAGCAAACTCGTGATGGTATACGTCTGAACGACAAACGCCACACGCACGAAGAAGCAGTGAAAAAAAAAGATGACGATGTTATGCCGTATTTTCGTGCTGGGTGTTGTCCTGCACATGTGCGCGGGCGAATATTGTCTCTACGCGCCTCTCGCGTCCACCCCATCGTGCCCGAAAGTCTGGACGCGTGCATCGGCCGGTCCCGGCGGGGCACCGTCGTGCGAGTGCTGCGAGCTATGCGGCACGCGTGACTGGCTTGGCGCGTGCAGTCCGACGTGTCCGACAGAGTGCATGGCGGTTGCCGCGGCGCGCGGCGGGTACGGCGTGTGGATCGAGTTCAGCCACACCGGCGCCGAGTGCGGAACCCCCGCGAAGCCGTGCCGCATCGCCTCGTTTGGCACCGACGTCACCGCGGCCGCCACCGCGTTCATGGTCGGTCAGGCCGGCTGCACGCTCGTCGTCGACGTGCGCAACGGGACCGCGCCCACCCCCGGCCTCGCCGACCGCTGGCAGGGTCTCACCCGCGCGCTGCAGGTCGACAACGCGTTGTGCTCGGCCGGGGGGCACACGCTCTCCGTGATCGTCGATTCACACGCGGGCATCGTGACGTCCACGCTGTGCTCGACGGTCAACGGCACCTGCGCCACGGTCAACGCGAGCCTGGCATTCAACGGAACCGCCCTTCCGTGGCTCACCGACATGCCGCCGACCTTTGGCAGCACCGCGGCCGACCGTGTGTGGTCCCCCGGCACATTCGACCGCGTCGCGCTGGTGTATCCCGACGCCGCGGGCAACATCTCGTCGTTCTCGGGGAACGCGTCGGCCGGGGCGGCCGAATGCCTGGACACGGGCGGGCCGAGCACCGCCGACGAACTGACCGCGGTCGACGTCATGCGCGCGGCGTTCGAACGGTTCCTCGGCCTCGGCAACGCGACCGACAACGCGACGATGCTGTCGCTGTGCACCGCGGCGACGCACGCGATGCACGCGCTCGCCACCGGGTGGGTGCCGGTGCTCGAGGCGTCGCTCGCGGGCGCCCGGGCGTGGGCGGCGATCACCGTGCCAAACACGGACGCCGACGTCTACAGGTATTCGCGGGAGGAGAGCGCGTACTTTGCGCTCGCCATCGTCGCGATCTTCATCGGCGCGGCCATCGCGATGCTTGCCGCGGCGACC
The DNA here is from genome assembly GCA_041649995.1 of Candidatus Omnitrophota bacterium. Classification (GTDB taxonomy): domain Bacteria; phylum Omnitrophota; class Gorgyraeia; order Velamenicoccales; family Velamenicoccaceae; genus JBAZMA01. The sequence goes on from JBAZMA010000020.1 coordinate 25,330, forward strand.
GCGTTCAACCTTTACACGTACCGACGCAACAGACATGCCGCATGATATTGAGGGGGGGGGTGTGGTTGTTGAAAATGATGTTTTTTTGCCCCCACACACGTTCACTCGGCCATGGGTACCGGTTGTTGTGCGTGTTCTGCGGCGCAGGCGCGAGCGGCTTCAATGCGTTCGCGGATGAACCGACAGAGAACGCTGTGGCCCAGCCTCCACGCGCGCGCGGCGCACTTGGCGTCGCAGTATCGCGCGTACGAGTGGCAACCGCTGCACGTGTATATCATCTTGCCCGGCTCGTTCAGCCCGGACTTGTTCGGGACGGTCGTCGCGATGACCTCGCCGCACGCGTGGCACTTGGTGGTGCGGAACACCGTACCGTCGATGGACATTGGCACGCGCAGCAACAGCGCGTCGGGCCGGATACCGTCCACCTCGAACTGCTCCACGATGCGCACCGTCTCGTCGTCGAACAGCATGTCCGCGTGGACAAACTTGTGGCCGGTGGAGCCGATGCGCTGGTCGGCGTTCACCGACACGACGATCGCGTTCACCGCAAACTCCACCGCACGCGCCGCGTCGGGGAGAAAGAGGCTGAACCGCGTCGTCGTGATCATCTCGTCTTTGCCGGTGGTCGTTTCGCGGGCGGGCCTGGTGAGGACCACCGTCCGGACCTCCTCGGGCACCATGTTGTACGCGACAAACCTGCGCTTGCGGCATTCCGCCTCGAACGCCGCGATGAACTCGGGACTCGTCGCGGTGTCGCCGGGAAGCGCGCCGGCGAACTTGGGGGCGTCGGGCGTCGTGTCCATTGGCTGCTGTTCTGCCGGTTTTTCCATCGCAGTGACAAGGAAATGTTGTGCGTGAGTTTTCACTTTCTATTTCTGTTTGGTTGTCGCGGCCCGTTGTGCGACGAACACGATGAAGTCGCGCGGCGTCTGCAATTTGAAGCCGTTGCACGCCGGGACATGCTCCGGCCTGACCAGCCTCGCGGCGTGCAGTTTGCACGCGCTCTTGTAGTGGCCCGTCCCGTACGCGTCTTCGATGTCCCCGATTCCCAACCCGGGCACGCGGCCGTGCAGCCAGGCGCCGAAATGGGCCCGCCTGGCCGGATCGGCGCATCCGCTCCACGGACACATGACCGGAAGCACGGCACCCTGGCCGGTCGCGATCGACAGCGTGTAGCACGACGACGATTTGGTGCTGTGCACCGCCATCGATCGCGCCATGGCGGTGTACGGCCGCGCGGTGTCCAGCCTCTCGCGGGCGGCCGGACCGACCGCCGCGAGCAGCATGGTCTCGACCCTGTCCACCGCGAACCCGCAGTCCATCAGACACCGCATCGCCTCGCGGCGGAAATTGTACGTGAACAACACGCCGCCGGGCTGGTCGCGGGACGCCTCGATCTGGTAGAAGAACGCGTGCACGCACGCGGGGGCGCATCCGAGCGCGGTGGCGGCGTCGACGTCCAGCGGCACATCGCCGCCGTCGCTCAGCGACCCGATGTCCGCGAGCATCGCCAGCGCGTCGTAGTGGAACGCCGACGGCGCGTGGAGCCGGGCCGTCCCCAGCACATTGGCCCGGTCCACGGTCGGCGGCGTCGGCATGCCGGCCGACACCGCGACCACCGCGACGTCGCCGCACGCGCCGCTCGCCATGCACGCGCGCTCGACCGCCGTTCCCATGGTCACCGCGATCTCCGCGGCGACCTCTGCCGCCCGTGCCGCCGGCACGTACGCGAACCCGTCGCAGACGAACGCCGTGCGATCCGCGATGGCGGGAAGCGCGAGTTCGAACGGCACCCGGTACAGGAACTCGGCGCCGGACGCGAGTGCGCGCACCGCCGCGTCCCCGCCGCACATCCGCACGCAGAGCGCGCACACCGCATCCGTCGTCTCGCGCTTGACCACCCGCGCGGCGGCGGGGATCCCGAGAAGGACCGCGATGGCCGCGTCCGGGGCCCGCGGCATTGCGCCGATCACGGCCGCGCGCTCCGCGTTCCGCATGGACCGGGCTGCGCCCGTCACGAGGGGAGTCACGAGATGCAACAGTGCCCACGCGGCGTGGAGCGCGTGCGGCTCGACGTCCGCGGGTGGCGCGGCGCCGCGCGAACCCGTCCTCGAACGGGCCATCGCCAGCGTGGCGCGCACCGCCGCCTCGATCGCCGTGCGCGGCAATGACTCTGCGAGACCGCGCGTCGGTTCCTCGATCGACGGTCCGAGCGCGAGCGGCGGCGGGAGATCGCCCGCGGCGCGGCATGGCACCCGAGCCGGCGGGGGAGCGTCGTCTTCCGACGCGCTCTGCGAGTCGTCCAGCCGCACCGCCGACCAGGTGATCGCGTGCGCGGGGCCCGCGATCAGACTGGACATGGGAACGGCGTGGAGCACCGCGCCCGGCACGTCGCGTATCTCCATGCCCGACCAGTACAGCTGCGCCGGCGTCACCGTGCGTTCGTCGCCCGCCGGCGTGCGGACCGCGATCGTCGCGGCATCGTCGACGCGCACCCGCGACAGCGCGACCACCGCCTGGCGCGGCAGATACACCACGGTCGGCAGGAGCGCGCCGCGCGCCGCGATCGTCGGTTCGCACAGCGTGCCGGCGCCAGCGGTGCGCAGCTTCGTCTCCGACATCACGTACACGTGTCCGCGGATGTCGCCGAGCTCGGCCAACCGTTCGACCGGGATGACGTACAGCTTCGCGCCCGGCGACGGACTCTGCACGACGAACGCGGCATCCGAGCTACCGGCCTCTTCGAATCCGTCCAGCGCATCCAGCGGCATCACCAACTCGTCGGATCCATCCACACCGCGCGTGGCTCTGACGACGACATCGTACAACACGCCAACTTCGGTCATCGCCGTATTTTATTATTATTATTTTCGACGTCCGCCAATTTGCGAGTTGGGGAAAAAAAAGAAGTGAACATGACGACCGAATTACCAAATCCGCTGGCCCGCGATTATGCGATCGCCGTCGTCGCGGCGCTGGACACGCTGCGGACCATCCTCGGCGCGACGCCGCCAGAGATCACGCTCCGCGCCATGTACGCGGACACCGCAAGCATGATCTCCGATCTCCTGTCCGTCGTATCCGGCGCGCTCGCGATCACTGATGCGGTGCTGCTCGCCGCCATACCCGTCGGCGTGGCGTCCATTCCCGGCGTCCAGAATTCGGTGGCCGCCATCATCTGCTCGCTCGGGTATAAACCATACACCCGCCCGGTCATGCGGGTCCGGTGCGGCGCGGGCGAGCTGGCCAGGAGCACCTCTGAACTGTGCGCGGCCGTCGCCGGTCTATGCGCCATCATCGGTCGTCCGAATCTGGCGGAGGACGCCGGCGGACGCCTGCTGGCGTACGAACTGCACCGGGTCCATTCTGCGATCAGCCACGGGGACAACCCGATCGCGGACAGCGACGCCGAGGTGCGCCGTCTGTGCGCAGAGTGCAAGAGCACCGCCGTCGCCGTGAGTGCGTTCATCGCGCGCATGCCGGCACCCGCACTCCGCACCCCGCCATCGTCGCAAGACATTGATGAAATTGACCTTGGGCAATGAAATAAAAATCTTTTTTTTTCCGTACTGTCTTCAGTTCGTCCCTCTTTCGAGTGTCCATGGCAGACGCCAGGTCAACCCGCCAGGTCGATTCACGGACACGTCGTCATAGAAAGGCGCAGTCGCGTCCACGGTCATAGCCGGACGGAAACCAGCGATGCGAGGCTCACACGGCGGCTCGGCTGACGCCCCGACCAATTGGGACGAGCCAAGGTGGCGCGGAGTTGTCCGTGAGACGAGGGTGGACGGACACGTGCCGCGATTCGCGCCGGCACAAAAGCGCGTGCCAATTGGCGGCACGCCTCGCCAAACTCAAAAGTGTGCCTCGGCTCGCGAATTTCCGTCCGGATCTGACCGCGTTTCGTGCGCTCGCTATCGGTGACGATCGATCCCCCCCAGTTCCAAAATCGAATCCGAAAAATGACGGCGACAGAGTGGAAATCCGACGAGGGGTGGTTTGGCGGGGTGAAGCCGGGGTGGCTCACGGAGACCCTGAAGGAGGACATCGCCAAGATACTCCACGGCCTGGACGCGACGACATCGTGTCCCGCGTTCAGCCTCGTGCTCGAGCCGTTCCGCTGGCTTGCGCCGGAAGACGTGCGTGTGGTGCTTATCGGGCAGGACCCGTATCCACGGAAACTCGACGCGTGCGGCGTGTCGTTCCAGTCGCTGGCCGGGCTTCCCCGCAGTGCGAGGTCGATACTCGGCAACCTCGCGCTGCACGGACACGTCCCGCCCGACGACGGCCGGACGATCGCCGACTTCCGCGGCTGGATGCGCCAGGGCGTGCTCATGACCAACACGAGCCTGACCGTGAAGGTCGGCGAACCGAACTCGCACCGCGCGGCGTGGGCGGGCATAGCGCGGCGCATACTGTCCGCCGTGCCGGTGGTGAGCGTGGCGCTGCAGCTCGGGGAGACGGCATGGGCCGTGCAGCTGCCATGCATCAAGACGGTGCGTCACGTGCACCCGGTGATCCCATCGGCGGAGGAATTCGCAAAGGTTGACTGTTTCGGGCAAGTGGACATGGAGCTGAAAAAGCTCGGACTCGCCCCGATAAACTGGGCATCGAT
>JBAZMA010000021.1:0-29747 GCA_041649995.1 Candidatus Omnitrophota bacterium
CTCGCCCCTGCAGGAAAAGACCGAGCGCAGGCAGGCCGAAGAGGTCAGGAAATCGGAGATCTCCGATATTGAACAGAGGCTGAAGCAGCCGAAGTGAGAGGTCTGGGTTTTTGAACTTTCACCCATGGCCGTCACACTCAAGGCACGCCTCGGATGAAAAAGCCTGCCTTTTGTCATTTTTCCTGAAAGTATGAGACCTTATTCCTGTTGAAAACCGGGCTTTCTTGGGATATACTGAATTCACAATTTAAGGAGGGGAAAAGATGCGGACATTCAGAAGCGTCATTGTTTTTTTGGCGGCAGCCGGTTTCGTGCTGACGCTTTCAGGTTGTGAAACCATGGGTGAAGATACAAAGCGCGGAGCCCTGGGCGGAGGCGTGCTGGGGGCGGTTGCCGGAGGGGTGATCGGCCATCAGGGCGGCCACGGGATCGAAGGGGCGGCCATAGGAGCGGCGACAGGAGCCATTGCCGGAGGCCTTATCGGCAAGAGTATTGATGACCGTAAAAAAGAACAGATCATGGCAGGTCAGGAGAAGCTGGGGATATCGGATGTCATTATCCTCGCCAGGGCCGGTTTGACCGACGACGCCATTATCACAAAGATTCGCCAGACGGGATCCGTCTATAATCTTTCTGTCGAGGAGATCCAGGCCCTGCAAAAGGAGGGGGTCAGCAACGAGGTCATTAATTATATGATGAGCACCACGAAAAAATAGAAATGCCCTCGCCGCCGGGGAAGGGGCGGTAGATACGTCTGTTTCCGTTACAGGGACAGATCAACGGAGGCTAAGATGACACAGAAACCCAGGTATTTTTTAAGGGCTATTGCCCACTGCAAAGAGGGCTGTAGTATCTGCCCGTGTCCGTAAGGGCGCGGGCGTAGGTTTTTCGAGGGGGTCCCGTTTAAGGAGAAGAGGTTTCTCTTTAACGGGGCCTTCCTTATCAAATGAGGCCATAGCTAATGCAAGTAAGCTTTTTTGACCGGATTTGATCCCCCTCCACTTTTTTAATTCTCGGGCAGGCCGCAGTCCTGTGTTTTATTGTCATCTTTAGGGAGATTCCATAAAACATCCGCTCATTTAAGGAGTGTGTCATGAGAGTTCATATCGATAAAAGCGGTAAGATCAGTATTTTTGATTTCAGTCCCGCGCAGGCTTACAAAGCGGCGGTCCATATGGAAAAGGAAGGCATTCAGTTCTATCAGGACCTGACCCGGCAGATCAAAGACCCCGATGCCCGCAGAGAGGTGGATTTTCTGATCGAGCAGGAACAGGAACACTTGAAGACTTTTGAGAATCTGCTGGAATACGTCAAGAAGGGTGCCGGCGACGAATTTGAAGAAGACGATATCGCCCAGTATGTTTCTTCAAATGTGTTCGACACGACCCTCGAAAAAGACGCGATGGCCAAAATGGAACATCGGCATACGGCCCTGGAAGAAGCGATGAATATGGAGCGAAGGTCGATCGTTTTTTACCAGGCCTGTCACGAAAATTCAACGGATCCCCAGGCCAAAGGCGCGTTTGAGAAGATCGGCAGAGAGGAAAAAAAGCACCTGGAAAAATTCGCCGAGCTCCTGCGCGTCAAATGCATCAATTCGCAGAAGGGCTGCCTCTTATAAAAACATTCAATGACCAATTCCCAATATCCAATGACCAATTGTTGTTGCCTGCGGCCTGTTGACTGTTGAAACTCTGATACTTTGAGGTGATTTATGTGCGGTATTGTCGGATATGTCGGAACAGACAGCGCGGTGCCTGTGCTTTTATCAGGCCTCAGGCGCCTGGAATACAGGGGTTATGATTCCGCGGGCGTCGCTGTTGTTTGCGAAGGCCGGGTCCTGACGCGAAAGACCCGCGGGAAGATCCAGGACCTGGAGCGCCTGATCTCAAAGAAACCCCTTCCTGAAACGCGCATGGGGATCGCCCACACCCGATGGGCCACCCATGGCGTTCCTAACGACGTCAACGCCCACCCCCACGCCAGTTGCGACAAGAAGATCACCGTCGTCCATAACGGCATCATTGAAAATTACCTGAAGCTGAAGGCTTTGCTTATCCGTCAGGGTCACCGTTTTGTTTCCCAGACGGACACGGAAGTCCTGGCTCACCTGATCGAAAAATATTATAAGGGAAACCTGGAAGACGCTGTCGCGCGGTCGCTCAAGGACGTGGAAGGCAGCTTCGCTCTCGCCGCGATTTCAAGTGATGAGCCCCATAAAGTCGTTTGCAGCCGCAAGGACAGCCCCCTGATCATTGCCCAGGGCCCGGGAGGTTTTTTTATCGCCTCCGACGTTCCCGCGGTGCTTGAGCATTGCCGCAAGGTCGTGTATTTGAAAGACAATCAGATCGCCGTTCTGTCGCCTGAAGGCCTGGAATTGTGCGATTTGGACAGAAAGAAGATCTGTGTCAAATTTGATATGATCACCATGGACGCCGAGAGCGCGCAGAAGGGCGGTTATCCGCATTTCATGCTCAAGGAGATCCACGAGCAGCCCCGGGTCCTCAGGAAACTGTTGTCCGCCGGACAAAAAGATATCCGGAGGTTTGAGTGCCCCTCCGGCATCAGGCAGATCGTCATTGTCGCCTGCGGCACGGCTTATCACGCGGGCCTTGTGGGCAAATACGCGATCGAATCTTTGGCCAGACTCCCTGTGTTTGTCGATCTGTCTTCGGAGTTCCGGTATCGCAATCCGCTTGTGGACGAGCATACGCTGGTGATCGCGGTCAGCCAGTCGGGCGAGACGGCCGATACCCTCGCGGCGGTGCGCGAGGCCAAGAAGCGGGGAGCCAGGATCGTTTCTATCTGCAATGTCGTCGGTTCCAGCCTGACCCGCGAATCAGACCAGGTTTTTTATACGCTCGCCGGCCCTGAAATCGGCGTAGCGTCGACCAAGGCCTATACCGCCCAACTGGCGGTTTTTTACATGCTCGCGCTGGAGCTGGCGTCGCGGAGAAAATCCATTTCTTCCAAGGATTACAAGAGTTATTGGCGCCAGCTTGAAGATATCCCCCGTTTGCAGGAACAAGTCCTTCGTTCGCGTCCGGCAATCCAGAAAATCGCTTCGCGGCACCATCATTTCGGAAGTTTTCTGTTTTTGGGCAGGCATATCAACTATCCCTCGGCCCTCGAAGGGGCTCTGAAGCTCAAGGAAATTTCCTATATCCCCGCCGAAGGATATGCCGCCGGGGAGATGAAACACGGCCCCATTGCCCTGATTGACGAATACCGGGCGGTTGTTTGCGTCGCCGTTCACTCCGTCATTTACGACAAAATGGTTTCCAATATCCAGGAGATTAAGGCGCGCTCCGGAAAGCTGATCGCGATCGCTTCCAAGGGCGATAAGGCGATACGGATGCACACGCAAGAACTCATCCTGGTGCCCAAGATCGATGAATTTTTCTCTCCCCTCCTGGTGGCCCTGCCCCTGCAGATCCTGGCTTATGATATCGCCGTGTTCAGAGGCTGTCATGTGGACCAGCCCCGCAATCTGGCCAAATCAGTAACAGTAGAATGAGTTCATGGAGTTCATGGAGTTTTTTGAGTTGATAGAGCTATGAAAATTGAGAAATTCGAAGATATAAAAGCATGGCAAGAAGCGCGCGATTTAGTGAAAATGTTATATAACGAAGCCAGGGCGAATAAGGCATTTTGGCGGGATTATAAATTCCGAGGACATATCACGGAAGCAGCCGTTTCAATTATGTCCAATATCGCCGAGGGTTTTTCCAGGAGAAGCAAGAAGGAATTACGCAATTTTTATTCATAGCAAAAGGTTCTGCGGCCGAAGTCCAGAGCAAGCTTTACGTTGCTTCGGATTTAGATTATCTTTCTCGTGAAAAATTTGATGTTCTTTATGTGAAAACAGACGAAATCGCCAGGATGATTTCGGGTTTCATTACGTATTTACTCAAGTAACTCAATAACTCAATTCACTCAATAAACCCTTGTTATACGTTGTTTCCACTCCGATCGGCAATCTGGGCGATATCACGTATCGCGCGGTCGAGGTCTTGAAATCCGTCGATCTGATTGCCTGCGAAGATACCCGCCGAAGCCGCATTCTTTGCGATGCCTACGGCATCCGCAAACCGCTCTGCAGTTATTACGAATACAACAAGCTGACCCGCGGCGAATATCTGCTGAAGCTTCTTAAGGAAGGCAAATCCGTGGCCCTGATTTCCGATGCCGGGACTCCCGGCATCAGTGACCCGGGATTTACCCTGATCCGTTCCGCGCTTGAGGAGGGGGTCAGGATCATCGCCATCCCCGGCGCGACCGCTTTGATCGGCGCCCTTTCCGTCAGCGGCCTTCCGGCCAACAGGTTTTTCTTCGAAGGGTTTCTCCCCGTTAAAAAGGCCGCCCGCAAAAAAAGGCTGGAAATCCTTGCCGCCATGGAAGTTACTGTTGTGGCCTACGAATCGCCTCACAGAATCCTTCAGACCTTAGCGGATATGGCTGAGGTCCTGGGCACGCGTCCGGTGGCCCTTGCCCGCGAGCTGACAAAGAAATTCGAGGAGGTACTGCGCGGCGATGCCTCAACATTGCTCGCGGGCATGAAGCCGGGCAGGCCCAAGGGAGAATTCGTGGTTATTTTTTAGTTAACCCGCGGCCCTAATCCGTAACGGTTTTTTTATCTTTTGATGGCAAAGGCTTTACTGGAAAATCGGAAAACCACGGGCCTGGAATGGGCAATCCTGGCCCTTTTGCTGGCTGTCCCCTTTGCCCCGTATATCTTCGCCGCCTCCCGCCTGAGCTATATCGCTTACAATAATTCTTCCGACACGTTCCTTTATCTCGATATCGCCAAAAATATCGCGCAGGGGAGAGGATGGGTCGTTTCCTTCAATAATTATCTCTTCTGGCCCGGCATTTTCCATCCGGCTCCGCCTTTTGTCCATTGTGGACTCCCTTTTTTATTGGCCCTGGCCTCCGCGTTATTCAGGCAGATCGAGTCTTTTGTTTTTCTCAATTTTTTTCTGGCCGCCTTCAATGCCGCGCTTCTTTTTAAGGTTATACGCTCTCTGACAAAAGACAAGGTCATCGCTTACGCGGCAGCCTGTATCCTGGCGGCTTCTGTTTCCATGGAAATTACCCTGTTGCGTATCCTCACCGAGCAGTTAAGCCTCCTGGTAACGCTTACGGCTTTGGGAATTTTTATATCCGACACCCGGCTGACCCGCCGACGGGCGGTTTTGACGGGCCTTCTTCTGGGCATGGGCCTGTTGATACGCTCATCCAGCTTTTTTTACCCTCTGGCTTTCGCCGGGGCCTTGCTCTTTGGAAAGCAGGCGATCAGGGAACGTCTGTCTCTGGCCCTCGTCCTTCTGCTTTCATCCTTTGGGCTCATGGCGGCCTGGGAAATTTTTGTCTATGCCCGCTTTGGGGCCTTCTTTCCGCAGTATCCTCAGGCCTTCAGGAATTTTTACCTGGCGGCCTTTTACGCAGGAGGCCATCTATCCGGTCAGGTCCCCGTGGTCCGTCCCCTGGCGGATTTGGAGACTGTTTCTTTTCTATGGACGAATGCCGCCGGAGTTTTCAGGGCCCTTTTTTCCATGCTCAGGGTCCTCATGATTTTTTCCCTGGCAGGGATCGGACGCGTTTTGTTCCGGGAGAGGGAAAGGGGGGAATCAGCCCTCATGTTCCTGGCGATTTTTCAGGTCTGCAGCCTTATCCTGTTCTATCCCTATGTCAGGTTGAATGATTTTGAACTGGTCCGGTTTCTTTTGGTCCCTGTTTTGGCCCTGTTGATAACGGGATTAAGGGATTTTAAGGTTTTTTGCTTTCGTTTTTTCCCGAAAACCAGGTCCCTGTTCTTTTTTTCGGTGATTTCCATTGTTTTTCTGACAAACATGCGCCAATCCCTGGAAGTCCTGGATGTTTACTGGAAAGAGGAGAGATCCGGCAAGGTCCAGGCGCTTAAAGAAGTGTCCGAATGGGTCAAACAGCGCACCCAGGGGCAGGATTTGGTGGCGGCGGAAGAATTTATCTACGGGGGCGTTTATCTCGACAGGCCTACAGTCGCTTTTCTTGAACGTAAGCTATTGAATTATAATAACTTATATTCATTTAAGTCTATTTATAACCCGCGGTCAATCATCGTGGAAAAGTCCGCGTTTAAAGACAAAATATTGAAGGACGCCGGCTATCGGCCTGTTTTTGAGGGCCGCCTGCAGAGCCCCTTTGCCATTTACGAACCTGCTGACAAAGCCTAAAGGGCCGGATCCGGTTTATACGCCTTGACAAACCAGGAAGGGGATGCTATATTTTTAAGAACCCTTTAAGCTGGTTCTGAGAAACCGGCAAGGCGGATACGAACATGACCTGCAAATACTTCAATAGGATCAACCCGCTAAAAGGCGGGTTTTCTTTTTTTCGGGAAGAAATGAGATCGGTCAAAGTTGTTTTAACAGCGAAGGCTTTTTTGAAAAGCGATTTGTATTTCTAATCGGTATGATCAGGCATGACCCCCTGTGCCGATAACGCCGGGAAATGGATTCTGCAATGAAAGAAAAAGCGCGGATTCTGGACAAGGCTGGGATCGCGAAGGTCCTCCTGCGGACAGCCCATGAGATTGTCGAGAAGAACAAGGGGACTAAGGACCTGGTGATCATCGGTATCTGCACGCGCGGGGCTTTTCTGGCCCAAAGGCTGGCCGGATTAATCGGCGAGATCGACGGCACGCCCCCGCCCGTAGGCCTGCTGGATATCACGCTCTATCGCGATGACTTAAGTTCCATCGCCCAACAGCCTGTGGTGCACAAGACGGAGATCGATTTCGATATTCAGGACAAAAAGGTCGTCCTTGTCGACGATGTGTTGTTCACGGGGAGGACCGTGCGCGCGGCCCTGGATGAGGTCATCGATTTCGGCCGTCCTCAGTTTATCCAGCTGGCCGTGCTTGTGGACCGCGGGCATCGGGAACTGCCGATCCGCGCGGATTATGTGGGCAAGAATATCCCGACATCCATAAAAGAGATCGTGGAGGTCCGGCTCGAGGAGACGGAAGGGACCGACGAGGTGGTCGTTCTGGAGAAAGAGGCATGACGATAGAAGCCAAGACCTGGACACGCAAGGACCTTTTGGGCCTGCAGGAGCTCTCCGCGCAGGAGATCAATATGGTCCTGGCGGCCGCCGAATCCTTCAAAGAGGTCATCGGCCGGCCGATCAAAAAGGTCCCGGCGCTCAGGGGGAAAACGGTCGTCAATCTGTTCTATGAACCCTCGACGCGCACGCGGATTTCCTTTGAGATCGCGGCCAAAAGGCTTTCGGCCGACGTCATCAATATCGCGACGGAGTCTTCCAGTATCCGCAAAGGGGAAACGCTGATCGACACGGGGCGCAATATCGAAGCCCTGAAAGTCGATATGATCGTGGTCCGGCATTCCTGTTCCGGCGCCGCGACGATGCTGGCCCGCCATGTCGGGGCAAGCGTCATCAACGCCGGAGACGGATGGCATGAACATCCCACGCAGGCCCTTTTGGACATCTTTACCCTGCGGGAAAAATTGAAACATATCGAAGGCATCCGCGTGGCCATTATCGGGGATATCGCGCATTCCCGCGTCGCCCGTTCCAATATCTGGGCGTTGACAAAGCTGGGCGCGTCTGTGACCGTTTGCGCGCCTGCCTTGCTCATTCCTCCCAGGATCCAGGAGATGGGCGTGCGCGTGACGCACGACATTGCCGACGCCCTCTCGGACGCCGACGCGGTCAATGTCCTGCGCATGCAGTTTGAGCGCGACACAGGCGACGCGTTCCCCCAGCAGCTGGAATATTTCAAAAATTTCGGAGTGACGGAGGAACGGCTGAAGAAGGCCAAAAAGAACATTATCGTGATGCATCCGGGCCCCATCAACAGGGGCATTGAGATGTCCAGCGAGGTTGCGGATGGAGCGCATTCGGTCATCCTGGAGCAGGTGACCAACGGCATCGCCGTGCGCATGGCCGTCCTGTTTCTTCTGGCGCAGGCCAATCATAAGGGGCGCAAGGCCGAAAAGAAAGAAATGGAAGGGAAAGAAAAATCCCTATGAAGATCCTGATTAAAGGCGGACATGTTGTGGATCCCGCGACGGGTTTGGACGGCCCCGCGGATATCCTTGTGGATGAGGGCGTGGTCAAAAACGTCGGGAAGATTTCGGCGCAGGATTGCTCTGTGGTGGATGCTTCAGGCAAGATTGTCATGCCCGGGCTTGTCGATATGCACGTGCATTTGAGGGAACCGGGCCGGGAAGACAAGGAAACCGTGGGCACAGGGACAAAGGCGGCCGCCAAGGGCGGAGTGACTACGGTCCTGGCCATGCCGAACACGAATCCCGCGATGGATGAGGGCCGGCATGTCCGCAGACTGGCGGAGATCATCCAGAAAACCGCTCACGTGAACGTTTTGGTGTCCGGCTGCCTGACCATGGGCCGCCAGGGCAGAGAGTTGTGCGATTTTGCGGTTTTGAAACAGGAGGGGGCCGTTGCCGTTTCCGACGACGGGTCTTCTGTCGACGACGACCGCTTGATGCTGGAGGCTTTCAAAAAGGCCAGGGCTGCCGGGCTGCTGGTGATCTGTCATTGCGAAGACAGGCAGCTTTCCGGCAAGGGGGTCGTGAACCTGGGCCTGATCTCAACGCAACTGGGCTTGAGGGGGATCCCGAAGGAGGCCGAATACCGGCGCGTGGAAAGGGATATTGTTTTGGCCGCCCAGGCGGATTGCCCTGTTCATATCGCGCATGTCAGCTGCCGGGAGAGCGTTGACCTGATCGCCGGCGCGAAAAAGAAAGGTCTTCGCGTGACCGCGGAAACCGCGCCGCATTACCTTATTTTTACGGAGGAGGACCTGAGGGGTTATAACACGAATTTCAAAATGAATCCGCCTTTGCGTTCACCGGAGGACAGGCAGGCCCTGCGCCAGGCGCTCAAGGAAGGCCTGATCGACGCGCTCGCCTCAGATCACGCTCCTCACACCGAAAGTGAAAAAGATATCGAGTTCGACCACGCGGAGTTCGGCATTACGGGGCTTGAAACCGAGCTGGCTGCCGTGGCGACGGAATTGGTCAAGACGGGTGTGCTGACCTGGATGGACGTGGCCAGGCGCATGGCGTATGAACCGGCCCGGATCCTGAGCATCGACAAAGGGACGTTGAAGCCCGGCGCCACGGCGGATGTTGTCATTGTGGATCCGCTTAAGGATTGGACCGTGACGAAGGCGGGTTTTGCTTCCATGTCCAACAATTCCCCTTTTGTCGGCCGTGTTCTGCAGACATCCGTTGCCTGTGTCCTGTGCCGGGGGAAAGTGGTTTTTGGCAACGGGGCCTGCCGTAAGCAGGCTTAAAGAGCCTAAGGAGAATAGATGTTTCTCGCGGATTTACACATCCACTCCAAATACAGCCGCGCGACCAGCCGCGATATGGACATCGCGCATATCGCGCAATGGTCCCGGCTCAAGGGGATTTCCCTCATGGGGACGGGGGATTTCACCCATCATCTTTGGCTGGAGGAATTAAAAACGAAGCTGGAGCCTACGGGCAAAGGACTGTTTGTCCACGAAGGTGTCCATTTTATCCTTTCCGCCGAAGTTTCGAGCATCTATTCCAAAGGCGGCCGCACGTACAGGATCCATAATTTGATCCTGGCTCCGTCGTTTAAGAGCGTGGATGCCATCAACCGGGCGCTCTCGGCCATAGGGAACCTGGCTTCCGACGGAAGGCCGATCCTGGGGCTGGATGCCGAAGAACTGGCCAGGATCGTTTTTGACATCGATGACCATTGCATGCTGATCCCGGCCCATATCTGGACGCCCTGGTTCAGCCTGTTCGGCTCCATGTCCGGGTTTAACCGCATTGAGGATTGTTTTGGAAAACAGACGCCGAAGATTTTTGCGCTGGAAACAGGCCTTTCGAGCGACCCCGCCATGAATTGGCGTTTGAGCGCTCTGGACAAATTCAGCCTGGTTTCCAATTCGGATTCCCATTCTCCCCAGAAGATCGGCCGCGAGGCCAACGTGTTTGACTGCGAGCTGGATTACGAGGCGATTCGGGATGTTTTGAGGACCAGGGATAAAAAAAGATTTCTTTATACGGTGGAGTTTTTTCCGGAAGAAGGCAAATACCACTATGACGGCCACCGGCTTTGCGGGATCCGTTTTTCTCCGGAAGAATCGCGCCGCCACTCCAACCGCTGTCCCAAATGCGCCAAACCCCTGACCATCGGCGTTATGAACAGGGTCGAACAGCTCGCGGACAGGCCGGCTGGGTTCACGCCGCAGGGCGCCATCCCTTTTAAGAATCTTATCCCCCTGGATGAGATTATCGCCGATGCCAAACAGCTGGGCAAGGGGACTTTGACCGTCGAAAAAGAATACAGGGGGCTGATCCAGCGCTTTGGAACGGAATTCGGGATCCTGACCCAGGTCAGTCAGGAGGAGCTGGACAAAAATATCAATCCGCGGATCGCCGACGGTATCAGGCGGGTCCGCCTGGGTGAAATCAAGGTCGAGCCGGGTTATGACGGGGAATATGGAAAAGTCTCTGTTTTCGGAGACGACCAGGCCCTGCCGCAGAGAGAACAGCAGATACCTTTATTTTAAAAGATTAAGAGTTCATTGAGTTTGTTGAGTTCATTGAGTTATTGAGTTTATAGAGTTGTTTATTTATCGAGGAAGAACAAATGATTCTGTTAACCCAGGAACGCAAAAAACTCAACAAATTCAACAAACGCAAGCAACTTTAAATACACTTGCGCCTGTAGCGCAACGGATAGCGCACTAGCCTCCGGAGCTAGTGATACAGGTTCGATTCCTGTCAGGCGCACTAAAATTTTTTCTATAAAGAGATTCCTTTGAATCGAACCTGAAAGGGGCGCGGGGAAAAACTTTCCCCGCGATTTAGGGGTGACAGGGAGCTGCCCCCAGGGGGCGGCGACCGCCAGAGGGGCAAGGCCCCCATGGGGAGCGATCGAGCGGCAGCGAAAGCAGCCGGCGAGGAGCGACAGGTTGGATTCCTGTCAGGCGCACTAAATATGGAGTCAAAGAGTCAGAGTGTCAAAGATGACAACAGCAGGCGAAAGAGCCGGGGGTTGAAGGACGAATGGGGCAGGAGCGGGGAATGCGCAAGCAGTTTTCAGAGGTCGGGGAACGAGGAAGGAACAAGACGGCCCTTTTCTGTTTGAGCCGGATATTTTTTTGGCTTCTGTTTTTTGTTTTCTGCGCTGACGCGCGGGCTGAGGTCGTTTACCTGAAAAACGGGACTGTGATGAAAGGCCGGCTGGTCCAAAAGAATGAGCAGTTTATCGTGATCGCCGCCGGCGAAGGGGAGGCCGAGGCCAGGACCACGATTTTTCTGGATGATATCAACAAGATGATGACGGATGAGGAATTCGAGAAAGAGTCTTTCTACGGGCCTCTGGAAGTTATCAAGCCCTTGCCGGTAACCAGGCCCTTTTTTCAAAAAGATTTTATTCCCGTCGCGGTCGAGGGCTCAGACAGCTCCTCGTATATTCAGGGTTTGATCCAGGGAGAACAGAAGTACCGCGCCGGCCAGGACGCCGCAGAAGCCGCCGCCAAAAGCCTGGAGGAAGAGGACCCCAAGTCGCTTTTTGAAAGATTCGAGCAAAAAAGGGTCGAATTGGCAAAGCCCGACCTGACGGAAAAGATCGAGCGGCTGAGCGCGGCCCCGAGAAAAGGCAAGGGCCGGATCTCGGGAGTCGTCACCCTCGCGGATATTCTGGGCATCCAGGCCGATCTGTATGTCTATTTGATGGAAGACGCCGGCGGCGGAAAATACATTTCCTCCGAAAAAATGCTGTTTGATAAAATCAAAGGCGAGGATATCACCTCCTCGAAGGTTCCTTACGTGATCAAAGGCGTGCCGGCAGGCAGTTACAAAGTTTTCGCTCAGTGGGATATTTCCCGTCCCAATGTCAGGATCGAAACGTCGGGCGAGAAAGTGAGCCTGGCCTATCTGGGCGCCCAGGGGGATTATTCAGGCATGACCAAAGACGCGGTGAGCCTGGGCATCGATGAGCTCAGGGAGAACATCAATTTCCCCTGCGCGACCTATATCGAAAAGAACCGCCTGACGTTTGACTGGGGGCAAAAACCCGCCTTCAGGGTCAAAGACATTTATTATCTTCAGTCATACCCTGAAGGGAAATTTTATATGATCATCCGCAATCTTTCTCCTCAGCCTATCGATGTCCTGCCGTTGGACATCTACATTAATGACCGCCGGATTTTTTCTTTTGCCTGGGAACTCAAGGATATTCCGGGGCATGGGGAAAAAGAATTCGATATTTCGGCCGCCTTTAAGGGGTACCAGAATATCACCAGGGGAGCGGCTGAAAATATCCTGAAGTTCCGCGTGACGTTTGCCGGCGCGAAAGAAACAGAGTTTGAGAAGACAATCTACATTTTCCTGTGAAATCGACCCTTTTGACAGCGATTATTGGCGGACATAGCTGTTCTGCTGAAGTGGAGCAAATAGCCAAGGAATTAGGCAAATTATTGGCAAAAATGGGGGCAATTGTAATAACTGGTGGTTTAAATGGTGTCATGGAGGCGGTATCAAAAGGAGCCAAACGGGCCGGAGGCTTGACTGTAGGTATCCTGCCTTCAGGGGATAAAGGCGCCGCGAACCCCTATGTGGACGTCCCGATTGCCACAGGGCTGGGGCAGGCGCGCAATACTGTGGTAGCGTCTTGCGCCGACATCGTGATCGCCTTCCCGGGGGAATATGGGACCCTTTCCGAGATCGCGTTCGCTTTAAACCTGGGAAAACCTGTGTTGGGTATCGGTTCCTGGGACATTGAGGGTGTGATCCCCGCGAAGTCGGCCGCGGAAGCGGCGCAAAAAGTTAAGCAGATACTCGGGCTTGAAAATAATCGCTAAAAGGACGTTTGCAAAATGAAAAAGGCCATTTTAATGCTGGAAGACGGATTCACGCTCGAGGGCCGCAGTTTTGGCGCTGAGGGCGAGGCGCTGGGAGAAGTTGTTTTCAATACCTCTATGACGGGTTATCAGGAGATCCTCACCGATCCGTCTTATAAGGGGCAGATCGTAGCCATGACTTATCCCTTGATCGGTAATTACGGCGTTAACAGCAAGGATGCCGAGTCGGCCAGGCCATGGGCGGATGGATTCATCATCAAGGAAAAGTCGAGGATCTTTTCCAACTGGCGCGCGGAGATGTCGCTGGAGGAATATCTGAACAAGAATCATATCGTGGCCGCTGAAGGTTTCGACACGCGCGCCCTGACACGCAGGATCCGAAGCTCGGGCGCCATGAGGGGCATCCTGTCGACGCGGGAGACCGACCCGGATATCCTTAAGCAAAAGGTTATGGCCTCTCCCGCCATGGCGGGCAGGGACCTTGTCAGGGAAGTCACATGCGGGCAGGCTTATGAGTGGCGCGTCGGCGCAAAGCGCAAAGAGTTTTCCGTTGTGGCCGTTGATTACGGCATCAAATACAACAGCCTCAGGCTTCTGGATTTGGCCGGATGCAAGGTTAAAGTCGTCCCGGCGACAACCTCGGCCGGGGAAATCCTGGCTTTCAAGCCTGACGGTGTTTTTCTCTCTAACGGGCCCGGAGACCCGGCCGCGCTGGACTACGCGATCACGGAGATCCGCAAGTTGATCGGACTCGTCCCTTTGTTCGGTATTTGCCTGGGGCATCAGCTTTTGGGCCTCGCTTTGGGGGGCAAGACCTACAAATTGAAGTTCGGCCATCACGGCGGGAATCATCCGGTTATGGATTTGGAAACGCGCAAAGTGGAGATCACGGCGCAGAACCACGGATTTTGCGTGGACATGGGATCCATCAAGGACAAGAACGTGATTATGACCCATAAAAATCTGTATGACAAGACGGCAGAAGGCCTGCGGCACAAGAAAGTGCCTTTGTTCTGCGTTCAATACCATCCCGAGGCAGGCCCGGGTCCGCACGACGCCGGATATCTGTTCGGCCGGTTTATGGATATGATGAGGACGTTTAAGAAAAAACCCCTGTTAAAGATCCGGAAAGTCAAAGGCCCAAAGAGTCAAAGAACCAGAATTTCAAGAGCGGCATGATGGTATCTGTTCCTGCCTGATTCCGTGACACTTTGATTTGCTCGCACTTCAACCGCCTCGTTGTTCGTTTGACATCGGAGACATATGCCAAAGCGTAAAGATATCAAGAAGATCATGATCATCGGTTCAGGCCCGATCATTATTTCCCAGGCCTGTGAATTTGATTATTCCGGGACGCAGGCCTGCAAGGCCTTGAGAGAAGAGGGGTATAAGGTGGTGCTGGTGAATTCCAATCCGGCCACTATCATGACGGATCCGCAATTTGCCGACGCCACTTATATCGAGCCGGTCACTCCCGAGGTGGTTGAAAAGATCATCGCGCGGGAAAGGCCGGACGCGCTCCTTCCCACCCTGGGAGGCCAGACGGGTTTGAATGTGGCGGTGGAAGTGGCCAAGAGAGGCGTCCTCAAAAAATACAAGGTGGAAATGATCGGCGCCGACCGCCGCACGATTGAGAAGGCCGAGGACCGCGACCTGTTTAAGAAGGCCATGCAGAAGATCGGCCTGGACCTTCCCCGCAGCATCAATATCAAGTCCATGACCGAAGCCAAAAAGGCCTTAAACGTCCTTGGCCTGCCTGTTGTCATCAGGCCGAGCTTTACCCTCGGCGGGACCGGCGGCGGGGTCGCTTACAACACGCAGGAATTCGAAGATCTTGTGGCCAGGGGCCTGGAATACAGCATGATCCACGAGGTCCTTCTGGAAGAATCGGTCGTGGGATGGAAAGAGTTTGAGCTGGAGGTCATGAGGGATCGCAAGGACAACGTTGTCATTATCTGCTCCATTGAGAATTTCGATCCCATGGGCGTTCACACGGGCGATTCCATCACGGTGGCCCCCGCCCAGACGCTCACCGACGCCGAATACCAGAATATGAGGGACGCGGCCATCCGTTCTATCCGCGAGATCGGCGTGGATACGGGCGGCTGCAATGTGCAGTTCGCCATCAATCCCAAAGACGGCCGCATGGTCATGATCGAGATCAACCCCCGCGTTTCGCGTTCTTCGGCCTTAGCGTCCAAGGCCACGGGGTTTCCCATCGCCAAGATCGCGGCTAAGCTGGCGGTCGGCTACACGCTCGATGAGATCCCGAATGATATCACCCGGGAGACGCCGGCGTGTTTTGAGCCGGCCATCGATTATTGCGTGATCAAGATCCCCCGCTTTACGTTTGAAAAATTTCCCGGAGCGGAGCAGGGCCTGGGAACCTCCATGAAATCGGTGGGGGAGGCCATGGCCATAGGCCGCACATTCAAGGAAGCGCTGCAAAAAGGCCTGCGTTCGCTTGAGACCAAACGCAACGGCCTCGACAGCCTCACGGCGTCGATGGAATTCGATTCTCCCCAGCACCAACGGGAATTTATCGTCAAAAAACTGCGCCAGCCTAACGAGAACAGGATCTATTGCATCGGAGACGCGCTTCGCGCGGGCATGTCTGTCCCTGAGATCCATGAGTTGACCGGCATCGACCACTGGTTTCTTGAAAACATCCGCGAGATCATTGAGCATGAGGGCACGCTGAAAAAATCGGCCGGGAAGCCGGGCGCCCTGGCGGAGCGTCTGCCGGCCGGCCTGATGGAAGAGTCCAAAAAAATGGGATTTTCGGACAGGCAGCTGGCCGTGTTTTTCGGCTGTCCGGAAGAAGACGTCAGGCAGCTGCGCCGCTCGCAGGGGCTCAAGACCACCTACAAGCTTGTCGATACCTGCGCGGCCGAATTCGACGCCTACACCCCCTATTATTATTCCACCTATGAAAGCGAGGATGAGTCCAGGCCGGACACGAAGCAGAAGGTCATGATCCTTGGAGGAGGTCCCAACCGCATCGGCCAGGGCATCGAGTTCGATTATTGCTGCGTCCACGCCTCATTCGCCCTCAAAGAGGCGGGTTTTGAGACGATCATGGTGAACTGCAACCCTGAAACCGTCTCTACCGATTACGACACCTCCGACAAACTTTATTTCGAGCCCATGACCAAGGAAGACGTCCTGAATATCGTCGAGAAGGAAAAACCCTGGGGGGTCATCGTGCAGCTGGGCGGGCAGACGCCGTTGAACCTGACCTTGTCTTTGAAAAAAGCCGGGGTCAACATCATCGGCACAACGCCGGAATCCATCGACATCGCCGAAGACAGGGAAAAGTTTAAGGCCCTCCTGGACAGGCTGAAGCTCAGGCAGCCTCCCAACGGGACGGCGCGCACTTTTGAAGAGGCCAAGAGCGCGGCCGCGCGCATCGGTTATCCGGTGCTGGTCAGGCCTTCTTATGTCCTGGGAGGCCGCGCCATGGAGATCGTTTATGACGAGGATACCCTGGAGCGCTTCATCAAGGAAGCCAGCCTTGTGGCCGGAGAACACCCGGTTTTGATCGACAAATTTTTGGAAGACGCGATCGAGGTGGACGTGGACATGATCGCAGACGGGGAGTCTTTTGTCGTCGGGGGAATCCTGGAGCATATCGAGGAGGCGGGTATTCATTCCGGGGATTCCGCCATGGTCCTTCCGCCTTACAGCCTGAGTGCTGAGATCATCAATAAGATCCGCAGCGCGACCGTCGCCATGGCGCGCGAACTCAAAGTCGTGGGCCTGATGAATGTGCAGTATGCCGTCCGGGACAATAAGCTTTATGTGCTGGAGGTCAACCCCCGGGCGTCGCGCACCGTGCCTTTTGTTTCCAAGGCGATCGGCGTGCCCCTGGCAAAACTGGCGGCCCGCGTCATGGCCGGCGCCAAGCTCAAAGACCTGGGATTCACCCAGGAACGCGTTCCCGGCTATTCCTCGGTCAAGGAATCCGTTTTTCCCTTCAACCGGTTCCCCGGCGTCGATATCATGCTGGGCCCGGAAATGAAGTCGACGGGTGAGGTCATGGGAATCGACGACGATCTGGGTCGGGCTTATATGAAAAGCCAGCTGGCCGCGGGGCAGAACCTCCCTTTGAAAGGCACGGTGTTTGTCAGCGTGCGCGATAAGGACAAGCGCGGCATTGTTTTCGTGGTCAAGCGCCTGATCGATCTCGGATTCGATGTGGTCGCGACCGAGGGAACGGCGAGCGTCTTGAGGAAGAACGGGATCAAGGCGGTCGTTCTGCCCAAGGTCTGGGAGGCCAGGCCCAATATCCTCGATTACGTCAAGGACGGCAAGATCGGCCTGATCATAAATACGCCGTCGGGCCGCATCCCGAGGGCGGATGAGGTCAAGATCCGTTCCAGCGCCATCATGCACGGGATCCCCTGCATCACGACGGTCTCAGGCGCCCAGGCGTCCGTGAACGCAATTGAAGTCCTGCTCAAAAAAGATTTAGACGTAGAACCTCTGCAGGCGTATCATAAGAGATTGAAAACACCTTAGCCTTTTTTAAAGCCATTATGGATAAACGCCTTATTCTTATCATGCTCTGCGCGGGCTTTGTCTGCGGCCCGGCTCAGGCGGCCGACAAGATCACCCTCAAAGACGGACGGGTCTATGAGGGCAAGGTCCTGGGGAAATCGGACAGACGTTATCTGTTTTCCCTCGTGATCGACGGCGAGGCCCTGCCGCTGAGTTTCTTTTTAGAAGACGTTGAGAAGATCGAACTGGATAAGCAGAGCGTTGACCGGCAGATCCCTTATCTGAAGGAAGTGGAAAGCCTGAAAGTGCCCGTGACAAAGGAGCAGGAGCAGGGGACGGTCTATGAGTTTTCCATGTACAAAAAAGGCCAGCAGCAGGAGGGCGACCAGGAGTTTTTCACCAAAGAGGAGATCAGGGGCATTCTGGACAAGGAGGAATTCGAGTATTACGAGAATTTCACCAAGACCACGAACCGCCACGCCGACAAACTGATCGCCATCGACAGTCTTTATCAGAACCTTCCGACGGCCACCCCGGAGGATTTCGCGGCCGTGCGTAAATCCCTTGACCAGATTTATTTTGAATTGAACCGCCTGGTGGCGCCGGCGATATTCAAAGAATCTCACCAGTCCTATCTGCAATTTATCCAGGCGACGTATATGGTCTTCGGCGCGCTGGACCGGGGCCTGCTGGACGAGGCGTCCCGCCAGATCAAGGACGCCGAACAGGCCAAGCGCCGGTCTTTGATGGCGTTCCGCAAGGCGATTTTGGACCGGAAAAAAGAGAAGGCCTCGGAACCGGTTCAACAGGAGAAAACAGAAAGCCCCGCGAAACCATGAAACTTGAAATCATCCGCAATGTTTTTTTAAAAGACCGTTACCTGCTTTTGGAATTGTCCGCCCCGCGGTCGTTCAGCCGCGCGGTCCCGGGACAGTTCCTGCATATCCGCATTGAAGATTCCTCAGACCCTCTTTTGCGCCGGCCCTTAAGCATCCATGATCTGGAATCCCGGAAACGCGGTAAGTCCTCCGGTGAGAAGACCATCGTCAAGATCCTGTATGAGATCGCCGGCAAAGGCACGGCGCTTCTGGCTGAAAAGCGGCCGTTGTCGCAGGTCGATGTCCTGGGGCCCTTGGGCAGGGGATTTGATATCAAAAAGGCGCGCGCCGCCAATGTTATTTATCTTTTGGCAGGCGGCATGGGGGTCGCCCCTCTGTATTTTCTGGCCAAGCGCCTGTCGCGGGAAAAAAAGAAGATCGAGGTTTTGATCGGAGGCAGGAACAAAGACCACATTATGCGCGAGCGGGAATTCAGGGACCTGGGGTGTGAGGTCCACGTCGCGACAGAAGATGGTTCCCTGGGTTTGAAAGGAAGGGTGACGGCGCTGCTCCTGGAGCGTCTTAAAGCGGCGCGTCCGCAAGGCCGAAGGGCGATCTGCGCCTGCGGGCCCAAACCCATGCTGGCCGCGGTCGCCGAAATTTCCAGGCAGAAATCCATTCCGGCCCAGGTTTCCCTGGAAGAATTCATGGGATGCGGGGTCGGCGCCTGCCTGGGATGCGTTATCCGCACGACCTTCGGTTACAAACGCATTTGTCACGACGGGCCGGTGTTTGACGCCGAGGAAGTGATATGGACAGAATAGCCGGTGGGCGATGATCATTTTGCATCTTTTTCTGGAATTTTTTAAGATCGGCTTGTTCACTTTCGGCGGCGGTTACGCCATGATCCCTCTCATTCAGAAGGAGGTCGTGGATAACCGCCATTGGCTGACGATCGAACAGTTCGCCGACGTCGTCGTTATCTCGGAAATGACCCCCGGCCCTTTCGCGGTCAATTCGGCCACCTTCATCGGCTACAGGGTGGGCGGATTCTGGGGAGCTGTGTTCGGCACGCTCGGCGTTGTCCTGCCGTCTTTTCTGATCATCCTGGCAATCGTGACCACATTCTTGTCGTTCCGGGAAAATCCGGTTGTGCGTTCGGCCTTCCGGGGCCTGAGGCCCGCGGTGCTGGCATTGATCCTTGTGGCCGCTTACAGCATCGGTAAAATCGCCGTTATCGACTACAAGTCTGTTGTGATCCTCGCGCTCGTTGTCACGGGGATCCTGGTGTTTAAGATCCATCCGATCATGGCCCTGGTGGCCTCCGCCCTGATCGGGATCATCTTCCTTAAATAATATGAAATCAAAACTTGCCGTCAATATTGGATCGCTTAAACTCAAAAACCCCGTGATCGCGGCTTCGGGGACCTTTGGTTACGGCCGCGAATACAGCGATTATCTGGACCCTGGCGAACTGGGCGCCGTCATCACCAAGACCATCACAAGGCACCGCAGGGACGGCAACAGGCCCCCGAGGATCTGCGAGACCACCGGCGGCATGCTGAACTCCATCGGCTTGCAGAATGAAGGCCTGGAGGATTTTATCGGCAAAAAACTGCCGGAATGCAGGCGCCTGGGCACGCGTCTGATCGTCAGCGTGGGGGGTGAGACCAACGCGGAATATGCCGGCATTGTCGAAACGCTCGACAGAGAGCCTGAGATTTCGGCTTTTGAGCTCAATATTTCCTGTCCCAACATCGAATATAAGGACAAGATCATTTCCCAGGACGAGGAACTGACATACCGGCTGGTCAAGGACGTGCGGTCCAAGACCGCCAAGCCCCTGATCGTCAAGCTCTCGCCCAATGTCAGCGATATCACCAAAACAGCGCGCGCCTGCCAGGACGCCGGCGCGGACTCAGTCAGCCTTGTGAACACGTTTTTGGGTATGGCCATAGACATTGAACGGCGCAAGCCTGTTCTCGGCAACATCACGGGAGGTTTGAGCGGCCCGGCCATAAAACCCCTGGCTTTGCGCATGGTCTGGCAGGTTTCCAACAAAATCAGTTTGCCCATCATCGGCGGGGGTGGTATCATGAGTGCCCGTGACGCCATTGAATTCCTGGTGGCAGGCGCTACAGCTGTTTCCGTGGGAACCGCGCATTTTGTAAACCCCCGCGCATGCCTTGAGATCAAGGAAGGCATCGCCTCTTACCTGTCCCGACACCATTTCAAAGACGTCAAAGAATTGATAGGGAGCTTAAATGTCCGGTAATATGTCCGCTGAATTGATTGTGGCCCTGGATGTTCCTGATCTTGCCCGGGCTGAACGCCTGGTGCGCAGTCTTCGCCCCCTAGTCCGTGTGTTTAAGATCGGCAGCCGGTTGTTTACGACCGAAGGGCCGCAGGCGGTCCGGCGGGTTCGTTCTCTCGGGGCTGAGGTGTTTTTGGACCTGAAATTTCATGATATTCCGAATACGGTTTCCCAATCCGTGGCAGCGGCCGCGGACTTGGGCGTGTTTATGCTGACAGTCCATGCCCAGGGAGGCAAGGCCATGCTCGACGCCGCCAGGCTTGCCGCGCGGCGCGCCCGGCGGCCGCCGAAAATCGTCGCCGTGACGCTGCTGACAAGCCAGCAGGCGGCTGCCTCGGTAAGCAAACGCATTATGGCCCTGGCAGAGGAAGCATTTGAGAGCAAGCTGGAGGGGGTCGTGGCTTCGGCTCAGGAATGTCAGGCCCTGCGGCGAAAGTTCGGCAAAGGTTTCATCATCGTCACCCCGGGCATCCGCCCGCAGAGCGCGGAAAAAGGCGACCAGAAGCGCGTGGCAACCGCCGGACAGGCGGTCAGGGCAGGCAGTTCTTATCTGGTTGTGGGCAGGCCGGTCATTGAAGCGGCCGATCCCCGTCAGGCCGTCGAAGACATCCTGGCGGAGATGACGATATCAGGCATGCAATAACCAAACACCAATTTCCAATAATCAAACAATCAACAATAACCAAACGCATGTCTCGAGAATTTGATCTGGAACGAAGGACGACGGAGTTCGCCAAGGCCGTTATTAATATATGTAAAGTAATCCCGAGAAATCCGATCAATGACAGGCTCGTGGGGCAATTGGTCGGCGCATCCGGTTCCGTAGGAGCGAATTATCGGGAAGCCAACGACAGTTTGGGAAAAAAAGATTTTATCCATCGTTTGAAAATATCCAGAAGGGAAGCAAAGGAAAGCCTTCATTGGCTGGAATGCGTCCTGGAGGCAAATAAGAACAAAGAGACGGATATTGCCCCGTTGATGAAAGAGGCGGGAGAGCTTAAAAATATATTATCATCCATTATTTTGAAGTCCGAATGATAGTTTGGTGATTGGGGTTTGGGATTTGTTTGGAGCTTGTATCTTGGCTATTGGTTATTCCTGAAAATTGATTTATCTGTAAACGAAAGGGCAACATCATGGCAGAAGAATTAAAAGCGCTTATAGACAAGATTCAAAAAGAAGGCGTTGAAGCCGCTGAAACGAGCGCCCGTCAAATCCAGGAGCGCGCCCAGGAACAGGCGAAAGAAACATTGCGAAAAGCGCAGGCAGAGGCGCAAAGACTTCTGGAAGATTCGCGCCAGAAGATCCGCCGGGAAGAAGAGGCGGCCCAGGCCACATTGAAGCAGGCAGGCCGGGACCTCGTCCTGTCCTTGAAAAAAGAGATCCACCAGATATTGGAAAAGATCGTCGCGCAGAATGTGGGCGCTTCGCTTAAGCCTGAGGAACTCGCGGCCCTGATCCGCGTCGCCGTGGAGCAGTACGGCCGTAAAGACGCCGCCTCTGTCAGCGTATCGCTTAAACCTGAGGATCTCAGCCGCCTGGAAAACGCCTTTTTGGCGAAGCTTGAGGATGAGCTTAAAAAACCCATTGTCCTGAAGGCCTCCGAAGAACTTGCCGCCGGGTTTGTCATCAGTTTTGACGAAGGAAAGTCGCATTTCGATTTTTCGGATAAAGCCTTGGCCGGATATCTCCTGGAAACCCTCAGACCCCTCCTGGCCCGGATCGCACTGGAAGAGATTTCCTCCTAAAAGTCAAAAACAGGATTAAGGCATGGCAGGATATCACGTTTATATTTTATCGTCTTTGCCCCTTTTGGATTTCGGGCGCAAAGCCCCTTTGCGCTATGAGGGATTTTTGTCCGCCTGCCGGGGGCTGGTGGATGAGAAGGAACTTTTGGTTTTAGAGGGACTCCCGGCGTGGGACAGGGTTTCTTCCCTGGATGCCGAAGGCAATCTTCTTTCGTCCTGGAGGTTGTTTGAGATCAGCCTGCGCAATGAGCTGGTCAAGCTGAGGGCCGCGCGCCTGCAGAAGGATCCCGCGGCGTATGTGAGGCCCGAAGGCTTCTGGGATTCAGGGATTATCCACACCGCCTCCAATGCGATCCGGCAGCCCATCCTGGACGCCGAGAAGATGATGGATGAAGAGCGCTGGAGGAGGCTGGATGAGTTGTGCCTGGGGCATTATTTTGATTTCGACGTCCTGGCCGCTTACGCTTTGAAACTTTTGATCCTGGAGCGCTGGGACAGGATCGCGTCAGCGGACAAGGAAAGAATACTGGAAGAAGCGCTGGCTGGGACAAAGTCAGGATCTTAACTCGAGGAACGAAAGCACGAGGGACGAAGGACGAAACAGGCTGATATCTGATCACAATAAAAGAGCGCAAGGAAGAGGAAAATTATGACGGAAAAACGGGCCGGCCGCGTGTCGGCGATAAACGGAAATATGGTGGCGATCGCTTTTAACGGATATGCCATCCAGAACGAAGTGGCTTTTATCATTGCCGGCGAAGAGCGCCTGAAGGCGGAGATCATCCGCATCCGGGGCAATACCGCCGAGGCCCAGGTTTACGAGAGCACCGCCGGGCTGAAAGTCGGGCAACCCGTGGAATTTACCGATGAGCTTTTGTCCGTTAAGCTGGGGCCCGGGATGCTGGGGCAGATCTTTGACGGTCTTCAGAATCCCCTGCCTGAACTGGCGGAACAATGCGGTTTTTTCTTAAAAAGGGGCGTTTACCTGGATCCCCTGCCTGATGACAGCGAATGGACGTTCACTCCCTGCGTAAAAACGGGGCAGAAGGTGCGCGCCGGCGAAAAGCTCGGATGGGTCCCTGAAAAAATCTTCCAGCACGCGATCATGGCGCCGTTTTCGCTCAACGGCCTTTGGGAAGTGGTCCATATCGCTGTGGCCGGACGTTACCGGTTGAAGCAGGCGATCGCAAAACTCAGAAACCCCGAAGGCAAAGAGCAGGAGTGCGCGCTCAGCCAGACCTGGCCTGTCAAAATCCCGATCGATATCTATAAGGAGAAGCTCAAGCCTTCCGAGCCCATGGTCACGAAAATGCGGATCATCGATTCCCTGTTCCCCGTGGCCAAGGGAGGGACGTATTGCATCCCGGGTCCTTTTGGCGCGGGCAAAACAGTCCTTCAGCAGCTGACCAGCCGCCACGCGGACGCCGACATCGTGGTCATCGCGGCGTGCGGGGAGCGCGCCGGAGAAGTCGTCGAGACGTTAAAGACTTTCCCTGAGCTGACCGATCCGAGGACCGGAAAACCCCTGAGCGACCGGACCGTGATCATCTGCAATACCAGTTCCATGCCGGTCGCCGCGCGGGAATCCAGCGTTTACACGGCCGTGACCATCGCCGAATATTACCGGCAGATGGGTTTGAATGTCCTTCTTTTGGCTGATTCGACGTCCCGCTGGGCGCAGGCCATGCGCGAGATGTCCGGGCGCCTGGAAGAGATCCCCGGGGAAGAGGCGTTCCCGGCTTATCTGGAATCCCGGATCGCGTCTTTTTATGAAAGGGCGGGTGTCGTCCGGCTTTTTGACGGCAAGACAGGGTCTGTGACGATCGGAGGGACGGTGAGCCCGGCCGGCGGAAACTTTGAAGAGCCGGTGACGCAGGCCACCCTGAAGGTCGTCGGAGCGTTTCACGGCCTGTCCAGGGAGCGTTCGGACGCCAGGCGTTATCCGGCCATCGATCCTTTGATCAGCTGGAGCAAATACGCCGGGATGTTTGAGCCTGACGTCGCGGCCGCGGGCCACAAGATCCTGCGCAAAAGCCACGAGGTGTCCCAGATGATGAAGGTCATCGGGGAGGAAGGTGTTTCCCTGAAGGATTATATCGATTACCTGAAAGGCGAATTTTTCGATTTTGTTTATCTGCAGCAGAACGCCTTTGATCCGGTTGACGAGGCCACGGAGGCCGAGCGGCAGACATACATGTTCGGTTTTATCCATAAGAACATTCTCAAAAATGATTTTGGATTTAACGACAAGGAAGAGGCGCTGCGGTTCTTTCAGAAACTCAGGCAGTTGTTCCGGGGATGGAATTCCGCCCCCAGGGATTCGGATGAATTCAGGAAGATCGGGCAGGAAGTCGGAGAGCTTATCCGCCCGGCCCTGATGAAAAGCGTGTAGAAGGCCCTGAAAGCAGCAGGGCTTTGTCTAAACAGGCAAAAGGAAGGTCAACGTGCAAAAAGTCTATACCAATATCATTCAGATCGCCGGCGACGTCATAACGGTCGAAGCCGATGATGTCGCTTATCTTGAGATCGCCCAGGTCCTCACGAGGCGCGGGCATTCCCTGGCGCAGGTGATCCGCATCGACGGCAGGAAAGTTTCCCTGCAGATCTTTGCCGGAAGCCGCGGTGTTTCCACCGGAGACCAGGTCCGTTTTTTGAGGCATCCCATGCGCGTCGCCAGCGGAGACAATCTGCTGGGCCGCATTTTTAACGGCAGCGGCGAGCCTCTGGACAAGGGGCCGGAACTTACCGCGGGCCTGGTGGATATCGGCGGGCCTTCGGTCAATCCGATCAAACGTATCATTCCCAGGCATATGATCAGGACCAACATCCCCATGATCGACGTTTTTAATTCCCTGGTGGAATCTCAAAAGCTGCCTGTTTTTTCCATCGCGGGCGAACCTTATAACGAACTCTTGGCCCGTATCGCCATCCAGGCTGAAGTCGATATCATCATCCTGGGGGGCATGGGGCTTAAATACGACGATTTCCTGTTTTTCAGGGACACCCTTGAGGAAAGAGGGGCGTTGTCGCGCTCCATTTTTTTCATGCACACGGCGGCTGACCCGACGGTCGAATGCCTGCTTGTTCCGGACTTAAGCCTGGCGGTGGCCGAACAGTTCGCCCTGGCGGGGAAGAAAGTCCTTGTGCTCCTGACCGACATGACGAATTTCTGCGACGCCCTTAAGGAGGTTTCCATTACGATGGAACAGGTCCCTTCCAACCGCGGATATCCCGGCGATCTTTACAGCCAGCTGGCCGCGCGTTATGAAAAGGCCGTGGATTTTGATACGGCCGGTTCCATCACGATTCTCTCGGCCACGACCATGCCCGGAGATGACGTAACGCATCCGGTCCCGGATAATACCGGTTACATCACCGAGGGGCAGTTTTACCTCAAGAACAAGGTCATCGAGCCTTTCGGGTCCCTGAGCCGCTTGAAACAGCAGGTCAACGGCCGCACGAGGGAAGACCACAGGACGATCATGGATACGATGGTCCAGCTTTTTGCCAGCTACAGGGAAACCATGGAAAAACAGGCCATGGGTTTTCAGATGAGCGCCTGGGACAAGAAGCTGCTGCAGTACGGCTCGCGGTTTGAGAATGAGATGATGTCTTTGGAGGTCAATATCCCTCTGGAAAAAGCCCTGGACCGCGGATGGGAGATTTTGAGCGAATGTTTTTTGCCTGAAGAAACCGGCATCAAGCGTTCCCTGATCGAAAAATTCTGGCCGAAGAAATAAGCGGGACGAAACCATCCTTTTTTCGTTCAGCTGGTCCTCGCAGCATTCGATTTTGCAAAAATTTCGCTGCTGCGGTCCAATTCACCCAAAAAGAATTGATTTCGTCCTTAAAAAATTCAGCATTCGTGAGAGGGTGGAAGTTTTATTTGAATCACTCGCCTTCGGCTCGCTTAAATCTGGATGGGTCGCTCGACTCTGCTCGCGACGTTGTTGGTTTTTGATTTTGCCATGTGTCATATGCAGTTAGCCATAAGCTCATATCATGAAGATTAAATTTACCAAAGGGGAATTGAAGAGGCAAAGGGACGCGTTGCGCCAGTACGAACGCTTTCTTCCGACGCTGCAGCTCAAGAAACAGCAGCTGCAGATGGAGATCCTCAAGCTGAGCAATCTGCTGGAGGAGCTTCGGGGGAAGGAAGAGCGCAAAAAGGCCTCGCGATTGGGCTGGGCCGGGCTTTTGGCCGAAGAAAAAGCCTTCCCGCGTTCCTGGCTCAAGCCTCTTGAGGTTGTTGTCAGCGCGCGTAATGTGGCGGGGGTTGATCTTCCTGTCTTCCAACGCGTGGAATTCGGCCCCGCGGAATATGATTTGTTTCTGGCGCCTCTTTGGGTGGACGCCGCCATTTTGGCCCTGCGTGAACTCATCTCCCTCAAAGAGGAGATCGCTGTCAGCAATAAGGCGCAGGCTATCCTTCGCCAGGAGCTGCGCGTGACCACGCAGCGGGTCAATCTTTTTGAAAAGGTCAAGATCCCGGAGGCTGATGAAACCATCCGTCTTATCAAGATTTATCTGGGGGACCAGTTGTCCAACGCTGTGGGCCGCAGCAAGATCGCCAAGCGGAAAATCGAGCGGGTCATGGAGGAGGTGGCGGCATGATCGTCCCCATGAAAAAGGCCGGAATTATCGTGGAGGCCAAGGATGCCAGGAAGACCGTGGACCAGCTGGCGTCGCTGGGCGTCGTACATGTGGAGGCCAGCCGGGCACCCGTGGGCAAGGACATCGACGCCCGCAAACAGGACCTGGAGCTTTTGGAAGGGGCCTTAAGGGCGCTGGATGAGGATGTTTTTGTGAAAGGGGAGCAGGTTTCCGCCTGCAAGGAACCCAAGGACTGGAAAACCGGCGCGCTTCATATCGTCGATCTTGCCAAACGCTATGAGCGTTGCAAGGAGTTTTCCAGGAACTTCTCCGCCAAGATCAGTCAGTGGGAGCCCTGGGGCGATTTCGACCTTGAGCGCCTCGAGGATTTCAGAAAGAAGGGCATTATCGTGCGCCTCTACGAGGTGCCCGCGGCCGAAGTCAAAAAATTTCCCAAAGGGGCTGTCCTTGAGGTATTGAAGGTGGAAAGAGGCATGGCTTATTGCGCCCTGGTCTCCGACAAACCCCTGGAAGTCCCGTTCAAGGAAATCGAACTTCCGAAAATGAGCCTGAGGGCCATGAAGGCGCGCCAGGAGGAAGACACGCTTCTCATGGAACAGCTCGTGCATGATGTGCGCGCGTGCATGGGTTTTAAGGAAACCTTTCTCCGGCAGAAGCAGGCCATCGGCAAAGACCTGGAATTTCTGAACGCGTGGCTGGGGATGGGCGAGAGGGGTTCATTGTCTTATTTGACGGGATATGTGCCGTTTGATAAGACGCAGGACCTCATTTCAGACGGCCGCAAGGCGAGTTGGGCGGTTTTTATCACGGACCCGGCCCCTGAGGACCGCGTTCCCACGCTGATCCGCAATCCGCGCTGGATTTCCGTCATAGCCCCTTTATTCAAGGTCATAGAAGTTGTTCCCGGATATCAGGAGGCGGATATGAGCCTTTGGGTCCTTATTTTTCTTTCGATTTTTTTCGGCATGCTCATCGGGGATGCCGGTTACGGCGTTGTTTTCCTGGCCCTGACTTTCTGGATGCAGCGCAAACTTGGCCGCAAGGCAAAAAACAAGAGTCCGTTTATCCTTTCATATATTTTCAGCGGCTGCGCGGTTTTGTGGGGAATTTTATCAGGCACGTATTTCGGACAGGCCTGGCTTCCGCCAGGGATAGGCCCGCTGGTGCCCGCCTTGCGGGACAACACGGCCCTGCAGTCTTTCTGTTTCTTTTTGGGCGCCCTGCATTTGACGATCGCCCATCTTTGGAGGGCCGCCCTGAAATGGCCTTCTTTGTCGGCGCTGGCGGATGTCGGCTGGAGCTCCATCCTGTGGGGGGCGTTTTTCCTGGCCAGGACGCTGATCACAGGGATGGAATTTCCGGGCTTTGCCAAATGGTTTTTCATCGCCGGGCCCTTTTTGGTCGTCCTGTTTTCCTCGGGTGAGCCATGGAAGCTCAAAAGCCTGGGGTCGGGCGCGGGTAATCTCCTTTTGAATTTTGTGAATAGTTTTACGGATGTCGTGTCGTATATCCGCCTTTTTGCCGTCGGCCTTGCCACGGTCGCTGTGGCAGATGCCTTCAACAGCATGGCTATGGGTGTGGGATTCAGCAGCATGATTTCAGGGGCCGTGTCTGTTTTGATCCTTTTGTTGGGGCATTTGCTGAATATTGTTCTCGGGCCCATGGCTGTTCTGGTCCATGGCGTGAGATTGAATGTCCTGGAATTCAGCGGCCAGGCGGATATCAAATGGAGCGGTTTTGCTTACAGGCCTTTGGCTCGGGGAGAAGAGCCTGATTTTCATCCGGCCGCCGAAAAGAGAGCGGCCTAATTTAAAGGAGAAGACAATGGAAACAGGATTATTGGCGCAATTTAAGGATCTGGGATTGGGCGCGGTTTTGGCGCTGTCTGCCATGGGTTCAGCCCTTGGCACGGGTGTGGCGGGGATGGCTGCTGTCGGCGCCTGGAAAAAAGCCTTTGCCCAGAACAAGGCCGCTTCTTTTATGCTGGTCGCGTTTGTCGGCGCTCCTTTGACCCAGACGATTTACGGCATGATCCTTATGAATAATATGGCAACCCTGGCTGCCAAAGGCGTTTATCTTTGGGGCATCGGCATATTTTGCGGGGCGGCCATGGGATTGTCGGCTTTTATGCAGGGAAAAGCCGGGGCTGTAGCCTCCGACGCTATGGGCGAGACAGGCAAAGGGTTCGGCAATTATATCGTTGTTTTGGGCGTCATCGAAACGGTGGCCTTGTTTGTTATGGCGTTTGCCATGGGGATCATCGGGAAATTGGGATAAGAAGCAGGAGTTAAGCCAGGACTTTTGCGATAAGTCATCCTCAATCCTGATTCTTAGCTCTGAGTTCTTTTGTCTGCTTTTAAAGGGCGATTAGCTCAGTTGGTTAGAGCGTCTGCTTTACACGCAGAGGGTCAGGGGTTCAAGTCCTCTATCGCCCATATTTTTTCGTGGTTCGTCCGCTTGGCTGGACGACGATGGCTTATAGCATATGGCGTATGGCAAAAGCAGTTGTGCTGACGCCAGAGGCTTTTCCTCGCTCTTCGCTCGGCGCACGTTTGGCTTCAAATCCCCTCGCATAACCACAAACAAAAAAGCCCCCAAAGGGGGCCTTTTTTATTTGGCGGGGACGATGGGATTTCCCTGCGCTCGACCCGGAGGGTCTCGCTTCGGGCTGGCAAAACGTGCTGACGCCAGAGGCTTTTCCTCGCTCTTCGCTCGGCGCACGTTTGGCTTCAAATCCCAAACCACCCACAATAAAAAAGCCCCCAAAGGGGGCCTTTTTTATTTGGCGGGGACGATGGGATTTCCCTGCGCTCGACCCGGAGGGTCTCGCTTCGGGCTGGCAAAACGTGCTGACGCCAGAGGCTTTTCCTCGCTCTTCG
>JBAZMA010000022.1:0-23765 GCA_041649995.1 Candidatus Omnitrophota bacterium
TGAGTTGGGTTCAGAACGTCGTGAGACAGTTCGGTCTCTATCCAGTGTGGGCGCAAGGAAGTTTGATGGGAGTTGTCCTTAGTACGAGAGGACCAGGACAAACGAACCTCTGGTGTTCCAGCTGTCCCGCCAGGGGCAAAGGCTGGGTAGTCATGTTCGGAAGAGATAAGCGCTGAAGGCATATAAGCGCCAAGCTCGCCCAAAGAATAGACTTCCCTCTCGTCGCAAGACGAGTGAAGACACCCGGAAGACTACCGGGTTAATAGGTCCTAAGTGTAAGATCCGTAAGGATTTTAGCTTAAAGGAAACTAATTGTCGATCGGCTTGACCACTTAATGTTCTTTAAGAGAATGCTCGATGTCTTCGAGAAAAACTGATAAGAATTGTCATTGTTTCAAATATGTAAATATTTGAAACAATGATCCTTGAGGAGCGAAAGCGACGAAGGATCTGAGATATTCTCAAGAGCCAAAATTTGATTTGTCAAATTTTGAGGCGTCCATGCTGAGAAGGATACACCCGTTCCCATTCCGAATACGGTAGTTAAGCTTCTCAAGGTCGATGGTACTTGGTTCGCAAGGACCTGGGAGAGTAGAACGGCGCCTCTTAAATATGCAACCCCCGCGGATATCGCGGGGGTTGTTTTTTTAGGGGAGAGCCCCGCATTTTTTAGACAAAAAAGATGCTAAAGCCTTCAGCTTGAATATGATTAAGATCAAGGGAAGAAGTTTTTGTTATGGTGCTGCTTTCTGTGCTATTGCATTTGAGGGTCTTTTGTATTACAATTGATTTATCATGATTTTCCGACGTGTTCAAAGAAACGCGACGCTTTCAGACGCGATGAAGTCTCGCGCAGGATTCACCCTGGTTGAGATCATGCTGGCTCTGGTCGTTATAGGGATCCTGGCAGGCATGGCTTATTCGAGGGTTATCGCGATTGCCGAGCGCAGCCGGGGCGCGGAAGCCAGGGAAATCATTTATAAGGCCTACGCGGGATACCAGAGGGCCAGGGATGACGGAGAAGCGATCGTCGGTATCGACAATAATAAATGGAGCCAGTTCGGCCTCAGCAACCCCAACTCCAGGCCTGACCGTTATTTCAACTACACCTTTTCTCCTGCCGGCTCCACGAATCCCAGCACTTGCCGGGCGACCAGAGGTGGCAGATATATCGAAATCAACCTGGCGACAGGCGTTATCACTAATACCTCCGCCTATTAAGAGGGAATATCCATTGAGAAAAAATTCCGGTTTTACCCTTACTGAATTGATCGTGGCTGTTGTCGTCCTTGGGATTCTTGCCACGCTGGGCTATAGCGGTTTTCATGTCCAGAGGCGCAGGGGTGAGTTGAGGAGCGCTATCGCGCAAGTCCAGGCTATCGTGGCCGCTGAACAGCTTTATTTCCTGACCTTCCGGGCCTATCGCGCTACGACAAACACAGCCACGACCAATTCCCAGCTCGGTCTTAAAATCCAGGATGCCTATTTCCGCAATTACCGGGTTAGCGCAGGCGCAGGATCTTTTACGATCGGTGTGAACGGCGGTAATGCCGTTTATACATTCAATGCCAGCGGCAACCGGACGGGATGCTCCGGCAGTGACTGCGTTTCTTAAAAAATCCTTTAGTGTATGATCCCTTCCTTAAGCTCTTCGGTCCAGTACGCCAAAGGCATCGGGCCGAAGCGGGCGGAGATTCTGGCTAAGGCCTGTATCCGCACTTTCGAAGACCTCCTGTATCATTTTCCCAGACGCTATGAAGACAGGTCTCATTTCCAGCCTATCCGCGAGATCGAGATCGGTTCCTTTGTTTCCGTCAAAGGCGAGATCCTTTCGAAGAAGTCCAGGCGAAGTTTCAAGCGGCGAAGTTTCGGTATTTTTGAAATTTCCGTCGCCGACGATTCGGGGCGACTTTTTGCCGTCTGGTTTAATCAGGCCTATCTGGAGAGATATTTTAATCCCGGCGACCAGGTTATCCTTTACGGCAAGGCCGAGCTTTACAAGGACAGGATCCAGCTCTCTTCTCCGGATTTCGAGGTCTTAGAGGACAAGGATGCAGGCCTTGATATTGGGCGCATTGTGCCTGTTTATTCCCTGCCGCAAGGATTTTCTCAAAGGGTTTTCCGTAAACTGGTAAAGTCCTGCCTGGACTTGCATGTCCGAAACCTCAGGGAAAGCCTGCCTTTTGATATCCGGACAAAACATCATTTCCTTAATATCGCCCAAAGCCTTTTGCACATCCATTTTCCTGAGAGCGCGCTCTTGCGCTCCCAGGCCTACCAAAGGCTTTCTTTCGAAGAATTCTTTTTGTATCAGATCCCGCTGATCCTTCGCAAGCTTAAACGCAGGGATAAAAAAGGGATCGCTTTTTCCGTGGATGAGGGTCTCATCGGTTCTTTCACGGCGGTCCTGCCTTTTTCGCTGACATTTTCGCAGCGCCTTGTCCTTGAGGAGATCAAAAAGGATATGAGCGCCCCGATGCCGATGCAGAGGCTGATGCAGGGAGACGTCGGCTGCGGCAAGACCGTCGTCGCCCTTCTGAGCGCGTTGATTGCCGCCTCATCGGGCCATCAGACGGCGTTGATGGTTCCGACCGAGATTCTTGCGCAGCAGCATTTTGAAAAAATCACGCATCTGTTGTCTGGCCTCAGCCATCAGAAAAATATTAAAATCGGAATGCTGACCAGCAGTTTAAGCGAGGAAGAAAAGAAAGACGTGCTGCGCAAGATAAAAGCAGGGGAGCTGGACATTGTGATCGGCACGCACGCGCTTCTTCAGGAAGGGGTTGCTTTCGGGAAGCTGGGGCTCATCATTATCGACGAACAGCATAAATTCGGCGTTTCCCAGCGGGCCCTTCTGCCTCAAAAAGGCGTCAATCCCGATGTCCTGATCATGACGGCGACGCCTATCCCCCGCACGCTCTCCCTGACGCTTTTTGGAGATCTCGATATCTCCGTCATCACTGAAATGCCGAAAGGACGCGGCAGGATCGAAACAAGGTTGTTTTCCCGGGAGAACCGGTCCCAGGTGTATGAAATGGTCCGGGGCCAGGTTTGTCAGGGACGGCAGGCTTTTCTGATTTATCCTCTTGTTGAAGAAAGCGAGCGGCTGGAATTGAGCGCGGCCAAAACCATGTATAAAGAGTTTAAAAATGATGTCTTTAAGGATTTGAAAATCGGGCTGGTGCACGGGAAGATGAAAAGATGCGAACAGGAAAAGGCGATGTCGGGTTTCAGGGAAGGCAGGCTGGATATCCTTGTGGCGACCACGGTCCTTGAGGTTGGTATCGATGTTCCTAACGCGACAGTCATGGTTATTGAGCACGCGGAACGTTTTGGCCTGGCCCAGCTGCATCAGATGAGGGGGCGCATAGGCAGGGGGAGCTATGAATCGCAATGTCTGCTGTTGGCTGACCCCAGGACCGAAGATGCCCAGGCGCGGCTGAAGGCCTTCACTCAGACAACAGACGGCTTCCAGATCGCCGAAGAAGATTTAAAGATCCGCGGCCCGGGAGAATTTTTCGGGGAAAGGCAACATGGCCTGACGAATCTGAAGATTGCCGATCCTCTGGCCCAGATGCACCTTTTGAAAGCCGCCCGTGAAGACGCGCATCATGTCCTGGAGCGCGACCCTAAATTGGCTGATCCCAAGAACGCCGAGCTCAAGCGGCAGATGCACCGTCGGTTTTCGGAATTTGAGAGATTTATTGAGGTGGGGTGATTTCAGGCATCGGGTCAGTAGGCATCAGGCAACAGACGAGATAGAACAATTAAAAATTAAGAATTAAGAATGAAGAATTGGCTTATAGCTAATAGCGTATAATTTCTCTTATGAATTAACTGGTGACGGACTAATGAAGTTTTTGCTAAACTCTTTGATAAAACTTATTGTTTGACTAGAAAGAGTAATCAATAGCAGGCATGAAGATACCAAGTACGAAGCGACAGAAGGAGAAAGTATGCGTCTAAAGCCAGTTGCAATAGAAATAGACCCTGATGATATTTTTAAACATGACAAGCTTGATCGCGAGAAAACAATAATAAACCTATCAGCTATTTTCAAAAATATTAACGAGTCTTTCGTATTTATAATCAATGCGCCATATGGACAAGGGAAAACAACCTTTGTAAAATTTTGGTCTCATTATTTAAAGAAAATTGATATAAATACAATTATATTTAATGCTTGGGAGAGTGATTATGTTGATAATTCTCTTGCTTGTTTAATAGCTGAGCTAAGAATGGCAATGGAAGCGAAGCTTAAGCTAATGCCTGAGAAAAAGAAAACATTAGCTTCAGGTTCATATGAAAAATTTTTAGAAATTAGTGGTAAGGTAATTAAAACAGCTTTACCAGCAATCGTAAAGATTGCAGCTTCGGGAATATTAAAGATAGATGACTTTCGTGAAGACATGATTTCAAATTTTCTTGAGAAAACTGTACAAACAACAATCGAGGAGTATTCGAAGACAAAAGATTTGCTTAAGGAATTTAAAGAAATTTTAAGACAAAACACAAAAATAATAGCTGGAGAAAAACCGTTATTTATTTTTATAGATGAACTTGACAGATGTCGTCCGAATTATGCAATAGAAGTTTTAGAAACAATAAAACATTTATTTGATATTGATGGAATAATTTTTGTGCTTTCATTGGACGAAAGACAGATTAAAACAAGCATAAAACATATTTATGGCGAAGAAATCGATGCAGATGGATATTTAAAGCGTTTTATTGACATGAGCTTTACATTGCCGAACCCCAGAGTAGACGATTATTGTCATGAATTATTTTATCGATTTGATGTGGCCTCTTATTTTAAAACAAGGGAGGAAGGCAAGAGTATTATTGTGGCAGAAAAAGCAGAGACAATAGAAAAACATTTCATTTTTTTAATGCAAAAATTCAATCTTACATTAAGAGAAGCAGAGAAAATTTTCACAACCTTTGTTGTTATTCTGCAAATGACGCCACCAATAAATTGTTTGTATCCAGAAATAATTTTTCTTTTGATATTAATTTATAAGAAAAATTATTTCTTTTACAAAAAAATCATTACTAAAGAGGTTCAAATGAACGAAATCATGGCTTTTTTCTCTAAAGAATTAACCCTTGAGGAAGATAAAATACTGAACCCTGAATTTGG
This sequence comes from Candidatus Omnitrophota bacterium, assembly GCA_041649995.1. Lineage (GTDB taxonomy): Bacteria > Omnitrophota > Gorgyraeia > Velamenicoccales > Velamenicoccaceae > JBAZMA01. The sequence goes on from JBAZMA010000022.1 coordinate 5,144, forward strand.
AATATTTTTGAATTCTTTAGTATGTTTAGATTGTGCTCTAAATGATGACGATATGAAATTTTATAAGGATTTAGAAAATAGATATCAGAATTCCGAGAATATACTTAAAATATTAACTCAGATGAAAGAAAGGAAAGACAGGATCTTTTTTTCAGACCGTTCGTTTTCCAGCGTTCTCAAAAACTTGGATGCTAAATTTACTTTTTTAAACAACATAGAGGAATTAAAATAGCTCATTAGCGGCAGCATGGAAAGGAAAAATATGGCCAGTAAATGGGGTGAGTTTCTGTCGCGGCTGTTGGTCGGAGAGGAAAAACCCGTTGATCCGTCCGTGTTTGGCGATCCCCTTGCCCTGGCGACAGCCTGGGTCCCTTTGGAATCAGGAGGGAGCAATTTCTGCTCACACGGGATCAGGAAGATCGATTCGCTGCGGATGGAATTCAAGACAACGTTGGGCATGAAGCTCTTTTGTTCTTTTTTTATTTTTTTCGGTATGGCATTCGCCGGGATCCCCTTGGCCGCCTTATCTCATCACAAGGCTTTTCAGGCGCCTTTGATCTGGAACGCCTTGTTCGGCCTGATTTTTTCTGCGATTGGGATAATGGCTTTTTATAAAGCGGAACGGCCGATAGTTTTTGACAAGACAAAAGGCGCTTTTCGCAAGGGGCGCGGCAAGCCAGGCAAAGACAAGGGGAGTTTTGTTGTCGATTTGTGCAGGATCCGTGCCCTGCAGATCCTTTCGGAGCATTGCCGGGGGAATAAAAGTTCCTACTACAGTTACGAATTAAACGCCGTGCTGGATGATGCCAGTCGCGTCAATGTCGTAGATCACGGCAGCCTTGAAAAATTGCGCAAGGATGCCCAGATCCTGGGACAATTTCTCGGGGTGCAGATTTGGGATGCCGAGCTCGCCAGGCGTGAAGTGAAGGCGGTTGAGGCGAAAATCGACCGATGGCCGTTGCCTGGAGAACGATAGACAGGATCCATGGATAAACCATTTCATAAAAAACAGACAGGCCGTGGCAGCAGAGACGTCCTGCGGCTGGCCGGCGCCCTTAAAGACAGGGTTTTTGTCGGGCCTCAGGTTGTCCACCTGTATATTACCGACAAGTGTAATCTTTCCTGTAAGTATTGCCGGTACCATGGAAGGCTAAAAGACCTGCGACGCCCTACGGAAATGAGTTTTTCGAAAATCCGTGCCATTGTGGACGATGCGGCTGCCATGGGGGTTGATGCGATTTATCTCTCAGGAGAGGGGGAACCTACGGCCCATTCCCGCTTCAGGGACATCATCGATCATATTACGCGTAAAGGGCTTTCTGTCGCCCTTTTTACGAACGCGACTTTTCGCAGGGAACTGGTTCCTTATGTCTTGAGGGCCGCCAAGCTGGTCATTAACCTGCCTTCTGTTGATCAGGCCACTTATGGCGCTTTGCAGGTCCGCGCGTCTTCAAAAAGACCGGCTGTTTTCAGACGGGTTCTTGAAAATATTCAGTCCATTGCCTTGTCCAGGAACGCGGATTCCCTTGCTTCTCCGACGCTGCAATTTCTTGTTGTTTTGAATAAGCTGAATTTTCGCCAGGCGCGGGAGGTGTCGAAGTTTGCCGCCAGGCAGGGCGGCCGTGTTATTTTTCACAGGATGTCCCTGCACAGGAATAATCAAAAGATCGCAATCGGAGCGAATCTCGGTGCCGGGGACGCTTCCAGAGGCCAGGATTTGCGCGGAGATCTTTTTCTGGCACAGGCGGTTCCTGGACCTCGTGCCAAAAAAGTGCCGGCAAACCCCAAGCCCTGTTTTGTCGGATGGTATTACGCTTTTATCACGCTGGACGGCAAGGTCAGCCTTTGTTGCAATCTCAACAGGCTGGAAATCGGCAACATTTACGAGGATTCCTTCAAGGACATCTGGTTTTCGGGAAAATTCATGGATTACCGGAAAAAGGCGAAATACAGGCGTTTTTTTAAGGAATGCCGGGGTGGCTGTGGTTTTTCAAAAAGAAATATCGAGATCAGTCATCTCTACGCCGGGTTCAAGGGGAGGGTCTCTTCATGAGAATCATTGCCGGCGCGCATAAGGGGCGGTTGCTCTCTTTCCCCAGCCATATCCGGCCTACCCAGGATAAGGTCCGGCAGGCCATTTTTAATGTTCTTTCCGGGGTCATTAAAGGCAGCAGGGTTCTTGATCTGTTTTCCGGAAGCGGGGCCATGGGATTGGAGAGTCTTTCCCGTGGGGCAAAAATGGTGTATTTCATCGATGAGGATAAACGCTGTGTTTCCATTATCAGACGGAATTTGCGTCAGATGGGAGAGGATGGCCGGCAGGGCGTTTTCTGTTATGTCAATGACGCCTTCCGGGCGCTTAAGATATTGTCTAAAAAGAAGGTCAGGTTCGATTGTGTGTTTATCGACCCTCCTTATCATAAGGACCTGGCAAAAAAAGCCTTGAAAGTCATAGCCTTAGGTGGTATATTAACCCCTCTCGGTTTGGTAGTTGTGGAGCATGCCAAAACAGATGCCCTGGATGGGGCAGAAGAGGCCTATACTCTCATCAAAAAGATGAAATACGGAGACATCACTGTCTCCGTTTTTCAAATGAGGTAGCCCGCATTTGATCTCTCCGGCACTTTTTTACAGAAGTGCCGGGGTGTGGATTTTTGAGCAAAACGCGGCGCGAGGGTTCAATTCCGCAGACAGCTTTGCCTGCGACTTATTTCTTGCGTATCCCCTAAGCCGTCTGCTCATTGAAGAAAGGTAAAATCCATGTGCCAGAAAGCCGTTTATCCAGGGACGTTTGATCCGGTTACCTACGGCCATATCGATGTCATCAAAAGGGCTGTTCGACTCTTTGGGGAAGTGACGGTGGCTGTTGCCGATAACCCCGGCAAAAAGCCTCTTTTTTCAGCCAAAGAGAGGGTCGGCCTTCTGAAGAAATCCCTGGAGGACGTCGCGGGTGTTTCCATCATGAGTTTCGACGGATTGGCTGTGGAATTTGCCCGTTCGCGCAAAGCGTCCATCCTGATCAGGGGTTTAAGGATGCTGTCGGATTTCGAATACGAATTCCAGATGGCCCTGACCAACAGGAAACTGGATGACTCGATCGAGACGCTTTTTTTGATGCCTTCGGAATCCTACAGCTATGTTTCTTCAACATTATTAAAAGAGGCCGGCGCCCTGGGCGCCAATCTTTCCGCTTTTGTTCCTGAATGTGTGGAAGAGGCCTTGAAAAGAAAACAGAAAAAGGGCCGGGCGTAGCGTTCGGGTAAGATTTGGGTCTCTCTATGAAGATCGATCTGGCCAGGCTTTCCGAAGAGCGGCCCACGATTTTGACGGCATCCTGGAACGCCGAAGCGCAGGATGTCAACGGCCCGGGCATCCGCTTTGTGGAACCTTTGCTGATCCGCGTGGAGGCCAGGCGCGACAGCGGATTGGCCCTTCTTGAGGTTTCCGTCCAGTCAAAAATGCGCCTGACGTGCGCGCGCTGTTATGAGGATTTCACCGAGGATTTGGACAAAGCCTTTAAGCTGGCCTATTCCCTGGACATGGAGGAGACAGTCGTCGATATTGACGAAGATATCCGGGAAGAGTTGATTCTGGGCTTTTCTCAAAAGATACTCTGCCGCCAGGATTGCAAGGGTTTGTGCCCGCGTTGCGGCGCGGATCTGAACAAAGGCGCTTGTCTATGCAAGCGCGACGAATGATTTAAGAAGAAGCAATAAGAAGGGTTTTGATTTTTTACTTGTCAGTTGCGAACGACCAAGGAGCGATCACATGCCAAATCCAAGACGAAGACATTCAAAGGCCCGGGGCCGCAGGAGAAGAACACATTGGAAGCTGGAAACCGTCCAGTTGATGGTTTGCAGCCAGTGTAAATCTCCGAAACTGCCGCATCGTATTTGTACGGTTTGCGGGTATTATAATGGGAAACCCGTGCTGAATTTTGAAGCCAAGAGGGCCAAGAAGGAAGAAAAGAAGAAAAAGGCCGAAAGGTGAGCATGGTCAAGGTAGCCGTTGATGCCATGGGGGGAGATTTTGCTCCTGGAGTCGTTGTCCAGGGTGTCGTGCAGGCCGTGAGAAAGTTCGACGTGTTCGTCTATCTGGTGGGTCCGGCTGACCGTATCAAGGCCGAGCTTGCCAAGCACAGGAAATTTGACGCCTCCCGTATTGAAATCGTTCATGCCGATGAAATTGTCGAGATGCATGAGCCCCCTGCCGCAGCAATCCGCAAGAAAAGAAATTCCTCGATCAGCCTCGGTCTCGGCCTCTGCAAGGATAAAAAAGCCGACGCGTTTTTCAGCGCCGGCAACACAGGGGCTGTCGTTTGCGGAGGGACCCTTAAGCTGGGCCTTCTGGAGACCATCGAGCGGCCGGGGATCGCGATCGTCATGCCGAGTCTTCTGGGCGTGTCGCTGATCATAGACGCCGGCGCCAACATTGACCCAAAGCCGGTCCATCTGCTTCAATACGGCCTGATGGGCAGCGCGTATTATGAACAGATCCTGGGCAAAAAAAATCCGCGCGTGGGCCTGCTGAATGTCGGCGAAGAGGAGAGCAAGGGCACGGAGTTCATGAAGGAAACGTATCAGCTTTTAGAGCAGGCCCCGATCAATTTCATCGGGAACGTGGAAGGCCGTGATATTTTTTCCGGTCATTGCGACGTGATCGTCTGTGACGGGTTTGTCGGGAACGTGACGCTGAAGGTGTCCGAAAGCATCTCCGAGACGATCGCTTATTTTCTGCGCAAGGAACTTTTATCGAGCATCTGGGGTAAGCTGGGTTATCTTCTGGCGAGGCCCTGTTTTAAACGATTCAAGAAGAAGATCGACTATTCCGAATACGGCGGGGCCCCTTTGCTGGGCGTCGACGGCATCGTGATCATCGGCCACGGACGCTCGACCGCCAAGGCGGTCATGAATGCCATCCGGTTCGCCAAGGATGAGGTCGAACGCAATATCAACGAGAATATCACCGAACAGGCCAAAAAACTGCTTTCTCGCGCGTAAGATGAAAAAAACCAAACAGAAGATCGGGATCATCGGCCTCGGGTATTATGTTCCCAGGAAGGTCTTGACCAATAAGGATCTGGAGGGGATGGTCGAGACCAGCGATGAATGGATCACGACCCGGACCGGTATCAAAGAAAGACGCATTGCCGCGGCTTCGGAATTTACCAGCACGCTGGCTTTTAACGCGGCGCAAAACGCTTTGAAGGATGCCGGGCTTAAGCCGGAAGATATTGATCTGATCATTGTGGCGACCGTGACGCCTGATATGCCCTTTCCCGCCACGGCCTGTCTTTTGCAGGATATGCTCGGGGCGGTCAACGCCGCCTGTTTTGACATTAGCGCCGCCTGCGCGGGTTTTGTCTACGGGCTGGTCATGGCCCAGCAGTTTTTGAAGACAGGGGTTTACAAGAACGCGCTTGTCATCGGTGCCGAGAAACTTTCCAGTGTTACGGACTGGGAGGACAGGAATACCTGCGTGCTTTTCGGGGACGGGGCCGGGGCCGCGGTGCTGGCGCCGGTAGAAAGCGGCGGCATCATGGCCAGCTATCTGGGAAGCAACGGTTCGATGTCGGAGTTACTGATGATTCCGGCCGGAGGCAGCAGGAAGCCCGCTAACCGTCAGACGGTGGACGAACGGCAGCATTACATCAAAATGCGCGGCAACGAGGTTTTCAAACTCGCGGTCAAGATCATGTCGGACGCCGCCTGTCGCGCGCTTAAAAATTGCAAGCTGAAGGTTGAAGACATCGATTGTTTTATACCCCATCAGGCGAACAAGCGCATCCTCGACGCCGTGGCCCGCAAGATGAAGCTCCCCTCGGAAAAAATCTTCTTTAATGTCGCCAAATACGGAAATATGTCTTCTGCTGCGACCGCGGTGGCCCTCTGCGAAGCGTATCAGTCCGGCCGTATCAAGGGCGGAGATATCGTTGTTTTGGACGCGTTCGGAGCGGGGCTGGTGTGGGGCGCGGTGGTTATCGAGTGGCAAAAATAATGCCCGGACTGTCCGCATTTGACTTCAAAAATCTATGAGGAAAATCGCTTTTCTATTCCCAGGTCAGGGCGCCCAGTTTGTCGGTATGGGTCTTGATCTCTACAACAATTTTCCCAGGGCCAGGGAGGTTTTTGAGGAGGCCGACAGCGTTTTGGGCCTTGGGCTTTCCAGGCTGTGTTTTGAAGGGCCTTTTGAGGAGTTGACCCGCACGGAAAATTGTCAGCCGGCGGTTTTGACGGCCAGCATTGCCAGTCTTGTCGTTTTAGAGGCGTTGCGGCCTGACCTGAAGCCTTCCTATACGGCGGGCCTGAGCCTGGGGGAGTACGCGGCCCTGGTGGCATCGGGCATCGTTCGTTTTAAAGATGCTTTGCGCCTGGTGCGCAAACGAGGTCAGCTGATGGAGGAAGCGGCGCGCAAGCATCCGGGGAAAATGCTTTGTATCCTGGGGCTGGAGAAGGAGAAGGTTGAGAAGGTTTGCGGCATTTCCGGCTGTGAAATCGCCAACATGAACGCGCCTGGTCAGATCATTGTCTCTTGCCGTGAGCCGGGCGCGGAAACGGTCTCGTCGCAGGCGATGCAGGCGGGCGCCAAGCGTGTCATTCCCCTGGATGTCAGCGGCGCTTTTCATTGTTCCCTGATGAATGAAGCGGCCGAAGGACTGCGCTCGGAGATCGAAGAGATCCCTTTTCAAAAGGCCACTGTTCCCCTGATCAGCAATGTCGACGCCAGACAGCAGGGAGATCCTGAGGTGGTCAAAAAGAATCTTATCCGGCAGGTGAATTCTCCCACCTACTGGGAGGCCTCCATGAGATATTTGCTGGGACAGGGGATGGATGAGTTTTACGAAATAGGCCCCGGCTCTGTTTTGAAGGGCCTGATGAAAAAAATCGACGCCAGTGTCCGCGTGATCAACGCCGGGCGATGGCCTGAGATGGAGGCCCTCGCAGGAGAAGGGGCCGGCGCTTAGAGAAAGGCAGCGGAGGATCAGATGAAACTACAGGGAAAAACAGCTTTGGTAACCGGAGGGGCCAGGGGAATCGGCCGTGAAATCGCCCTGCTCCTGGCGCAGTCGGGGGCGGACGTGGCCATCTGCGACGTGAACCTGGAAACAGCCCAGGCCACGCAGAAAGAGATTGAATCTCTGGGCCGAAAAAGCATGAGTTTTGCGACGGATGTCACTGTCTATAAAGCGGTTGAAGATATGGTGAATTTATTCCTTGACAATTTTAAACGTCTTGATATATTAGTTAACAATGCCGGCATAACGAAGGACAATCTTTTGCTCAGAATGAGCGAAGATGACTGGGATAAAGTGCTGGCGGTGAATTTGAAAGGCGTTTTTAACTGCACCAAGGCCGTCTCCAAGCCCATGATCAAACAGAGGGGCGGCAAAATTGTCAGTATCGCGTCGATCATTGGCATTATGGGGAATGCCGGCCAGGCTAATTACGCAGCTTCCAAAGGCGGCATCATCAGTTTTACGAAATCTGTGGCCAGGGAACTGGCCTCCCGTAATATTAATGTTAATGCCGTTGCCCCCGGTTTTATCCAGACTGCCATGACGGATAAGCTGAGCGAAGAGCAACGCAAGGCGATGCTGGCTAATATCCCTTTGAATAGATTAGGTGTTCCCCGCGATGTGGCTCAGGCGTGTCTGTTTTTGGCGTCCGAAGACGCGAATTATATCACGGGGCAAACGATGGTTGTGGACGGCGGCATGTGTATGTAAGGCATCACCAACGTGACTTACGCGCCTTTTCTAAGGCAAACAGGAGGAGAAGAATGACAGATGCAGTGAACAAAGTCAAGTCGATCATCGCAGAGCAGTTGGGCGTCAAGCCTGAAGAGGTAACGCCTGAGGCTTCTTTTGTCGAAGATCTGGGTGCGGATTCCCTGGACACCGTCGAGCTCGTTATGGCGCTGGAAGAGGAATTCGGCATCGAGATTCCGGATGAGGACGCCGAGAAGATGACGACCGTCGGGGATGCTGTTAAATATATTGAAGAGAAGATCGCGAAGAAATGAAGGCGGGAATATTTTCTTAGACTTCATTGTTCGGCCTCAATCAGGAGCGGACTGCGGATTGCGCAGAGAAAAATAACCTGGCGGATTGCGTATTGATCATAAGATTCCATACCCCGACTTTTCCTTAATGAGAGTCGGGGTATTTATTAGGGCCGGTTTTTTTCCCTTTGCTGTCCGATTAAAAGGCCGCAAAACAGATGGATAAGATCATGAGGGCTTATTGATGAAACGAAGAGTCGTGGTGACAGGGGTAGGGGCTTTGACGCCTGTGGGCAATACGGTGCCTGAATTCTGGAAATCCCTGATTTCCGGCGTCAGCGGTGTTGACAAAATCACGTATTTTGACACCACCGCTTTCGACGCGCAAATCGCCGGACAGATCAAGGGATTCGACCCCGAAACCTTCATGAGCAAAAAAGAAGTCAAGCACACCGAGAAATTCGTCCATTACGCGATGGCTGCCGCGACGGAAGCTTACACGGACGCGGGATTTAAGGCAGAGTCGATTGATTTGGAGCGCTGCGGCGTCTTGATTGGTTCGGGGATCGGCAGTTTGAGGATCATAGAAGAACAGCACAAAGTCCTTCTGGAAAGAGGGCCGTCCAAGTTGACGCCTTTTTTGATCCCTATGCTGATCGTTAACGAGGCCTCGGGTCATGTTTCGATGAAGTTCGGATTCAAGGGCCCCAACAGCTGCGTGGCGACAGCCTGCGCCACGGGCAACCATGCCATTGGAGACGCGACGCGCATCATCCAGTACGGCGACGCGGATGTTATGATCGCAGGAGGCACGGAAGGGGCTGTTACGCCCATGGGCATCGGCGGATTTTGCGCGCTCAAGAGCCTGTCCTGCCGCAATGCCGAGCCGCAGAGGGCCTCCAGGCCTTTTGACCTGGAGCGCGATGGGTTTGTCATGGGTGAAGGCGCGGGGATTGTGATCCTTGAAGAGAGGGATCACGCGCTTAAGCGTGGCGCGAAAATTTATTGCGAAGTCGGCGGTTATGGAATGTCGGGGGATGCCTACCATATTACGGCGCCGGATCCTTCGGGCGACGGGTGCGTGCGGGCCATGCGCGCGTCCCTAAAAGACGCCGGTCTCAAACCCGAAGATATCGATTATATCAACGCCCATGGTACCTCGACTTTTCTGAACGACAAGATTGAAACCCTTGCGATCAAGAAGACCTTTGGGGCCCATGCCCATAAAGTGGCGATCAGCTCGACGAAATCCATGACGGGCCATCTGCTGGGCGCCGCCGGAGGGGTGGAGTTCATCGTTTGCTGCCTGGTCATGCGCCACAGCCTGGTTCCTCCAACGATCAATCTTGAGAATAAAGATCCCGAGTGCGATCTGGACTATGTGCCGAACAGGGCCAGGGCTGTTACCGTGAAAGCGGCGATGTCCAACGCCCTGGGCTTCGGCGGCCATAATGCCACGGTCGTCGTGAAAGAGTTCAAAAATTAAGATTGTGCAACTCGCCGCAGGTGAATGAAATATGCCTCAGACAATTACTCAAAAAATATTAGCCAGGCATTGCGGGAAAAAAGAAGTTAAAACAGATGAGTTCATCTGGGCCAAGGTCGATTTTACCTTAGGCAACGATATCACCGCGCCGATCGCCATTGAGGAATTCGAGAAATCCGGGTTCGCGAAGGTTTTTGACCCCGGAAAGATCGCCCTCATCCCGGATCATTTCACCCCTGCCAAGGACATTAAAAGCGCTCAACAGGCCAAGCGGCTCAGGGAGTTTGCCGCCAGGCACAAGATCCGCCATTATTACGAAGTGGGCCGCATGGGGATCGAGCACGCGCTCCTTCCGCAAATGGGCCTGGTCAAGACCGGAGATCTGATCATCGGCGCCGACTCACACACCTGTACCTATGGAGCGCTGGGAGCTTTTTCCACAGGCGTCGGGTCCACGGACCTGGCTGTCGCCTGGATGTCCGGGCATGTGTGGCTCAAGGTGTCCGAGGGAATGAAATTTGTGTTTCGCGGCAAGCTTCCCAGATGGGTCAGCGGCAAGGACCTGATTTTGAGCATTATCGGGGATATCGGCGTTGAAGGCGCGCAGTACAGGGACATGGAATTCGCCGGGCCAGCCATCGAGAAATTGCCGATGGATGACCGCTTTGCGATGTGTAATATGGCCATTGAGGCCGGCGGAAAGTCCGGCATTATCGCTCCGGATGAATTGACTTTGGAATACGCGATGAGCCGGCCGGACGGGCATAGGAAAAAGAAGGACTGGGAGTCCTTGTTCAAAGAATTGCATTCGGATAAAGGCGCTGTTTACGCGGCTGTCCGCGAGTATGATGTCACAAATTGGGAGCCTGTCGTGGCCCTGCCTCATCTGCCCAGCAATATCAAGCCGGTCAGCAAGGCCGGCCGGGTGAAAGTGGACCAGGTGGTGATCGGCTCCTGCACGAACGGCCGTATCTCCGATTTGCGGATCGCGGCGAAAATCCTGAAGGGAAAGAAAGTTTCTTCCCGCGTTCGTCTCATCGTGATCCCCGCCACGCAGGAGATCTACCTGCAGGCCATGAAGGAAGGGTTGCTTGAGATTTTTGTCAAGGCGGGGGGAGTTGTTTCCACGCCGACTTGCGGTCCCTGTCTCGGCGGCCATATGGGGATCCTGGCGGATGGGGAGGCGTGCCTGGCCACGACCAACAGGAATTTTATGGGCCGCATGGGCAGCAAGGACAGTTCGGTCTTTCTATGCAATCCGGCGGTGGCGGCGGCATCAGCTGTGACAGGATTGATCACGCACCCGGATGCCGTAGGAACGAAGAATTAAAAATTAAGAATTCAGAGTTTGAAACAAAATTTGATTTGATTCATCATTGATTTCTATGATTATTAAAGGGAAGGCGCACATTTTCGGGGAGAACGTCAATACGGACGATATTATTTCCGCCCGTTATCTGAATACCGTTGACCCCAAGGAACTGGGAAGCCATTGCATGGAGATCCTGGATGCCGATTTCCCGAAAAAAGTGAAACCGGGGGACATTGTCGTCGCAGGAACAAACTTCGGCTGCGGTTCTTCGCGTGAACACGCGCCCATTTCTCTCAAGGGTTGCGGAGTTTCCCTTGTTATTGCCAAAAATTTCGCGCGGATTTTTTACCGCAACAGCATCAATATCGGCCTGCCCATCATCGCCCTGAAGGAAGCCGGCGAGATTCGCGCGGGAGACGAGCTGGAAGCGGACCTCGGCAAGGGCGAGATCAGGAATCTGACGCAGGGAAAGGTTTACCAGTCGGCTCCATTCCCGGATTTTGTCTGCCAGATCGTCGAAAAGGGCGGGCTTGTGAATTGGGTGAAATCAAAAACAATTAAGAATGAAAAATGAAGAAGGAAGGATCAAATTCTTAATTCTTCGTTTTTTATTGGAGGTTTCAGATGTATAAGATAGCAGTGATTCCCGGCGATGGGACAGGGCCTGAAGTGGTGGCTGAGGGATTGAAGGTCCTTAAGGCGGCGGGCGAAAAATTCGGTTTTCAGTACCAGACAAAAGAATTCGATTTCAGCGGCAAGCGGTATTTGAAGACCGGAAAGCTCGTTGAGGATAAAGACGTCGAGGAACTCAAGACGTATCAGGCGATCTATCTGGGGGCTGTCGGCGACCCGGATGTAAAGCCCGGCATCATAGAAACAGGTGTTTTGCTGAAACTCAGGTTCGCGCTCGACCAATACATTAATCTGAGGCCTGTCAAACTTTACAATTCCATTTTTTGTCCTTTAAAGGACAAGAAGCCGGAAGATATCGATTTTGTGGTTATTCGCGAGAACAGTGAGGGCCTCTATAAGGGCATGGGTGAATTCCAGAACAAGGGCACCAAGGACGAAGTGGCGATCCAGCTTTCCTATAATACCAGGAAGGGGGTGGAGCGCTGCATCCGTTACGCCTTTGAATACACCCGCAAACGCAATAGGAGGAAACAGCTGACGCTTTGCGGCAAGACGAACGTTTTGACCTTTGCCTGGGACCTGTGGCAGAGAACGTTTAACGAAGTGGCCAGGGAATACCCTGATGTCAAAACGGACTACGCGCATGTGGACGCGACAACCATGTGGTTTGTCAAAAATCCGGAGTGGTTCGACGTGATCGTGACCGACAATATGTTCGGAGATATCATCACGGACTTAGGGGCGATGATCCAGGGGGGTATGGGAATTGCGGCCGGGGGCAATATGAATCCGGACGGCGTTTCCATGTTTGAGCCCATCGGGGGCTCCGCTCCGAAATACACGGGAAAAAATGTCATTAATCCGCTGGCCGCGATTTGCGCCGCGGGTATGATGATGGAAAGCCTGGGAGAAATAAAAGCCGCGCGGGCCATTGAAAACGCCGTGATCAAGCTTGTTCAGACGGAAGTCAAGAGCCTGGCGGCCGGGAAAATGGGATATTCAACGACGCAGATCGGAGATATGGTCGTTAAGAACCTTTGAGACGCTGCCGTTGAAAATTTAACGAGGAAAATCATGAGAAAAAAAGCAAAATATCATATCGCGGTGGTGGGGGTAGGCGCTGTGGGCATTGAAATGCTCAGGGTGCTTAAATCCAGGAATTTTCCTGTGGGAACCCTTAAGGTCCTGGCCAGGAGCGAACGCGATATCGTTGTCGATGGTTCCTCTTACCATGTGGAGGCTATTTCTCCGGAGTCTTTTGAAGGCGTTGACATTGCCTTGTTTGCCGGAACCGAAGGCGAAAAAGGTGCGGCCGTTACTTACGCGCCGGAAGCCGTCAAGCGCGGCGCGATCGTGATCGACAACGGGGCTGATTTCCGCATGGAGCCTGATGTGCCCCTGGTTGTGCCTGAGGTCAATCCCAGGGATATCAAGCTGGCCAAAAAGGGCAGGGGGATTATCGCCAATCCGAATTGTTCCACTATTCAGATGGTCGTGGCTTTGGCGCCGATCCATAAGCTTTATAAGATCAAACGCGTGATCGTCTCAACCTATCAGGCGGCTTCAGGCGCCGGCAGCAAGGCTGTTACTGAACTTTTTGAACAGACCCGGGCTGTTTTGGCCGGGCATGAGGATGTCAGGCCTGAGGCCCTGCCGCAAAGGATCGCCTTCAACATCTTCCCGCAGATCGGCGGGTTTGCCGACTGTGATTACACCAGCGAAGAATGGAAGATGATCAAAGAGACGCACAAGATCCTTCATTCCGAGAAGATCATGGTGTCGGCCACGACTGTGCGCGTGCCTGTGCGCACCAGCCACAGCGAATCCGTGTATCTGGAGACGAAGCGGCCCGTGGACATCGAAGAGGCCAAAAAAATCCTCTCCCAGTCCGAAGGGATCAAGGTCATGGATGATGTCAAGGGCTGCGGATTTCCGCTGCCTGTGGAGATCGAGGGCAAGGATGAAGTTTTTGTCGGCCGCCTCCGCAAGGACCCTTATAACGACAAGGGGATGTGGATGTGGATTGTCGCCGATAACCTGCGTAAGGGCGCGGCCACGAACGCGGTTCAGATCGCCGAGTTATTGATCAAAAGATAATATCGTTATAGCGTTATTGGGTTATAGGGTTGCCGCTTTTGCCCTATAGCGCTAAAACTCAATAATACTATAACGATTTTTTTATGCCTACCTTCAAGCTGACCCTTCAGTATGACGGAACCCGGTATGCCGGCTGGCAGAGGCAGACCAGCCGTGGCGGCGCGCCCAGACAATCCCCCCGATTGAAGACCGTCCAGGAGGAACTGGAAAAGGCGATGGAAAGGGTCGTCGGCCACAAGGTTTGCGCCGAGAGCTCCGGCAGGACCGATTCCGGCGTTCACGCTGTGGCCCAGGCGGTCCACTGTTCGACGACCAGCAAGATCCCCGCTGTCCCTTTGAGGAACGCTTTGAACAGGTTCCTGCCGCAGGATATTTCCGTTACTGCCTCAGAGTCCGTTGCTTCCGGATTCCACGCGCGGTTTTGCGCCCGATCAAAAACATATCACTACGTCATTCTTCCTCAAACAGAACGTTCCGTTTTTTTGAAAAGGTATGTCTGCCTGACCAAATATGACCTGTCCGTTCGCCTGATGCGCCGTTCCGCGACGTGCCTCGTCGGAAAACATGATTTTTCCTCTTTTCAGGCCTCTGACAGGAGCGCGCGGAAATCCACCGCAGAGGTCATGAAAATCAAGGTCCGCGAATCTCTTGGGTCAGACATCCTGCCGTTCTTAAAAGGCGTCCGGTTGATCACCATCGAGATCCAGGCGCGCGGGTTCGTAAGAGGTATGGTGCGTAATATCGCGGGTACCTTGATCGAAGTCGGCCGCGGGAAACTGGCTGCGGGAGACGTGAAGGATATCCTGGAAAAACGGGACAGGCGCTTTGCCGGTCCGTGCGCGCCTCCCCAGGGGCTTTATCTGACAGAGGTTTGTTACGGGAAAGACTGATCTTTTTTGGCCCGAGGGGTGCTTTGACAAGGCCCAAGGGACAACGCCAGTTCTTTTGCTTTTATGAAGAATGAATCGCTTGGAGAATCAAAAGATTCACTTGCCCGCGTCTTCCGCTGGGATTTCTTTTCTTTCCTGATTTTTTTGACCGTCCTGTTGTTTCAATTTTCCGCCTGGCACAGATTTCCCCTTTTTCTGGATGATTATTACCATTTGTCCGTCCTGCGGGGTTTCAGCGAAGCGGGGGGATGGGTCGGCGAGGCTTTCTGGGAGTACGCGCCTGTAGGCAGGCCGCACTTGTACCCGCCTTTATGGCATATCCTGGAATGGCTCCTGCACAGCCTGGGTGCGGACCTGATTTCCGTAGCCAGGCTTTCCAATGTCCTGGTGTATCCGTTTTTCCTTGGAAGCGCGTGGCTGCTCATTCGCCGGCAGGCAGGCCCACGCATGGCTTTCTGGGCGTCTTTTTTCCTTCTTTCCTCGGAATCCCTGTATCTGGCCGTCATCAACAATATTCCTTTCACCCTTGCCTTTTGTTTCGGCCTTCTGGCTTTTTACGCCCTCCTCAAAGATAGACCCGTTTCTTCCTGTCTGGCCCTGACCGCCGCTTTCTACACGCACAGCCTTATGCCCTGGTTATTTTTGGGGGCGCTCTTGTTGTGGGGAGCGCTGGAAAAGCGCAGGGATGTCTGGAAGGCCGTTTTCGCGGCTTTTGTCCTCAGCCTTCCCATCCTCGCGCATCAGGCGCGCTTTCTTTCTTTTGTGCGGCTCGTGAAGCCCCTGGATTTTTATTATCTCAGTTTTGACCCTCTTCTTATGCTCGGCGCCCTGGCGGGATTTTGGCTGTCCGCGCGCAGGGCCGGCATTTTCCGTTTCTTCCGCCTTTTGGCGGGGATTTTTCTTTTTTTGATGGTTACGCATCGCAGCCGGCTTCTGTCGGGGCACGGCATAGTATTCTTTTCTTTTTTTGCTGCCGCCTTTGTGGATTTCATTTGGAGCAAGATTTCCGTAAAGGTGCGGCCTGCCGCCCTCATAGCCATGGTGCTGATTTTCCAGGTATTCGGGCCTAAAATTTCCTGGGATCCTGAAGGTAGCAGGGCGCGTTGGACCTGGGCGGATACCCCTGTTATGTATTGGATGGGCAGGGAGCCGGCCCGGGCGGGAATCAAGGCGGAGACGATCTATTATCCCAAATGGATCGATGAATGCGCGCGCCTTGTCGTGGAGCGTTCAGATCCCGACGATATTCTTTACTCCAATTATGATTATGGCGGGGGGCTGGTTGCTGTGCTGGCCGGGAGGGCCACATCATCCGCCATGCTTTCCGAAGTCCGGCCTTTCCGGGATTTTGACCAGATCGCCAGCGCCCATTGGGTGCTTTGGTTTAAGGATGCCGACGGCCTTTCCGCCGATGCCCTGGAGTCTGTGAGGCGGGCCTATGACTTGAGAAAGACGGACGAGACAGAAATTGCCGTCCTGTTGTCAAATCCTCAGGCTTCTGAAAAACGAAGCATCAAAGCCGCCCGCGTGCCCTTTGTTGTCTGTCTGGCCTTTCTTTTGGCGGGCGCGGCCGCCATTTTTCTGGAAGGTTGGCTGTGGAAACGAGCCCGATAATCTATGGAAAAATTTTTTCTCCATTTTTTTAGCGCCTTTTATCCCTGGTTCGCGCAGATGCTGTTTGTGGCCTTCGCGGCCGCATTCGTTTTTGCCTTTAAGGACATTCCAAAGGCCTTCGCCGGACTTTCCTCAAGGAGCCTGATCGCGCTGGCGCTGATCCTGGCGGCAGGGGCTCTCGTGCGAACTTACGGCGTGCCGCACATGCATCATGTGTTCTTTGATGAGGTCGATCATCTCAACATCGCCCAAAACCTGTCTGTTTCCGGCCGGCTCTGGATGACGGCCTGCGGAGGGCCGGGTCACTGCGATGTGGGCATTTTGTCATTCTGGCCCCCGGTTTATCATGTTTTGCTCAGCGCGCTCTTTTCCGTTTTCGGGTTCAGTCAACCCCTGGCTTTCGGGCTTACGGTTGTCTTGTCTGTTTTGACCCTGGCGCTTGTTTTTGTGTTTGTTTTTCTGTTATTTGACGATGAAACGACGGCCCTTTTGGCCGCGTCTCTGTTTTGCGTGCTGCCTGTTCATTTGAAATACAGCGGGACGACTGCCCTGGAAATACCTTCTGTTTTTTTTACGGTCCTGGCTTTGTCTTGCGCCCTGCTTTTTCGCAAAATCGGCAAGCCGGCTTTTTTCGGTATGTTTTTGTCCGCGGCGGGCCTTGCCGTTTACACGCGGCCTGAAAATGTGTTTCTGCTTCCTTTTTTCCTTGTCTGCGCCGGGCGGCGCTTCAGGGGCAGGGATCTTTTTTTCTGCGGTTTTCTGGCCCTTGCGCTGTTCCTGCAGATTTACGCCAACATTTTCGTATTCCCTGTCCCCGGATGGTCCGGGGCGTGGCAGGGGGCTGCCGCGTCTGTCAAGGCGCATGTTGGGGCCAATCTGGCCTCCTGGTTTCTGGGGTATTTTCCCTGGGTCCTGACACTCTTTGCTGTCTGGGGTTCTCTGGTTCTTTGGAAAACACGTCGACGGGTTTTTGTCTGGGCTTTTGTCTGGATCCTTTTTTTCTTTCTCCTGTATGCCTCATATTATATCGGCGTCTCCGACCGTTACGCCATGAGCGTCTATCTGCCTTTGACGGTTTTGGCGGCCGCTGGGTTAAAGCAGGTGTGGAGGTATCTGGAAAAGAAAGGATATCTCAAGGGGCTGTGCCTGGCGGCGCTGGCTGTCACCGGATACTTTTCTTTCCTTGGTTTGCTGGATCCGGTTTTTTCCAGTCCCCTTTACCGGGAAGAGGAATTCATCAGGGCTTCTGGAGACCTGATCCCCGCGGATGCCTATGTGATCAGCGCCAATCCTGCTATCGTCATTGTCACAGCGCAGAGGCAGGCTGTTCAGCCTGCTGTCCTGGCCGAGATAGACCCATGGCCCGAGGCAATCGTCCTTTTCAAGGATTTGTGGTGGCATGAGGGGGTTCCCGGGCAAAAAGAGGTGGAGGGGAGGCTGCGCCGGGAATATAGGGCCCGTGTCCTGGCGCGTGAGCCGATCGGCCAGGGCAGGTCCCTGGAGCTGGTTCTCTTAAAAAAAGGGTTGACATGAAATGACGCTTATGTTATATTTTCACTCTTATGAAAACCTACATGGCGAACCAAACAAACACAAATGCCGCCCAGAAACAGTGGTTCCTGGTGGATGCCAAGGGCAAGATCCTCGGTCGTCTCTCCGCTAGGGTGGCCACCGTGATCCGCGGCAAACATACTCCCAGATATACCCCCAATTTCGATACGGGGGACCACGTGGTTGTGATCAACGCCAAGGCGATCCGCGTGACAGGCAGGAAGCTCAAGGAAAAGCAGTATCTTCGTTTTTCAGGCTATCCGGGGGGTCTCAAGAGCACAAGCCTTGAAAAGATGCTGGAGACCAAGCCGGCCGATGTCATAAGGCACGCCGTGCGCAGGATGTTGCCATCAGGCCCCTTGAGCCGCGATATGCTCAAAAAACTGAGAGTTTTTCCGGGGAGCGAACATCCTTATAAAAAAATTAAATTTGTTTCTTTAGAGGTCTGATATGCCCACAGAAAACATTGTTTTTATCGCAACAGGAAGGCGCAAGGAAGCGGTCGCCAGGGTTCGTATGATCCCCGGCGGCGGTAAGATTGTGGTCAACAAGCGCGCTTTCGACAAATACTTTGTCAGAGAAACGGACCGGATCATCGTGCATCAGCCTTTTGAGGCCACCAACACGAAGAATAAATACGATGTGACGGCCCTTGTGGATGGAGGAGGATTGACCGGCCAGGCTGGCGCGTTAAGGCATGGTATTTCGCGCGCCTTGTCACATATCGATACCGAGTTCCACCACATTTTAAGAAAAGGCGGTTATCTGACGAGAGATCCTCGCACAAAAGAGCGCAAGAAATACGGGCAGAAGGGCGCCCGCAAGCGCTTCCAGTGGACGAAGAGATAAGCAGCGATCGACAGAGTTTTACAAGAATCCGCCGCAAAAACGGCGGATTTTTTTTGAGCTCCTTAATGTACGATTCAGCGATATCCCGCGAAGTGAAACGAAGCGGGGTGAGCGACTTAATGTACGATTCAGCGATATCCCGCGAAGTGAAACGAAGCGGGGTGAGCGACTTAATGTACGATTCAGCGA
>JBAZMA010000023.1:0-17071 GCA_041649995.1 Candidatus Omnitrophota bacterium
TGTGCGGAGTAAAAAAACCCCCCGCGTCTGCGGCGTGCACCACGATCGCACAACACAGACAAACATGTCGAAATCCGATGTTGTATTCGGGGACATAATGTCGATGGCGCTGTGGCTGCTGCACGGCAGAACGATGCTGTCCATGCCGCAACACACCACGCTCCCGGCGCCAGTGCTGAGCGGGAAGGAAATCCCATGGTTCGGGGGTGCTAAGAGCGTGCGGCTTGCCCGCTACGCGGAGTGCGGACGGCTCGGCGGACGACCGATGGACGCGTTCCCGACGCTGGTGCGTGCATGTGGCCAACTTGGTGCCGCTGGCATGATGGAAATCGCGCGCGTGGAGAAGCGCATCGCGTTGGACCGCACGGCGCCCGTCACAACCGCCCAGCCCCGGCGGGTCATGCTCATGGACATCCAGCGATTCCGGGGCCAGACCGGCGTCACGGATTGTTCGCGTGCACTGGCGGCAATCGGGCGGCCCTTTGACTCTGCCAGCGCCGTCTCGGCGATCCACATCACCGGTCCCACCACGAGCATCGAGGAGTATTCCGCGGGAGCGCAAACCATCTGCGTGGTCACCGTGCCGTCGGCGCCGACGCCGATATGGCCAGACGATCTCGAATGTTCTCCGCTACACACCACGAAAAACATGCTGACCATGCGCAACAGCGTCGCGATGATCCGGTCGGCGCTGCGGCTCGGCGACCGCGACGAACGGATCATGCGCTACGCGGGGTGTGGCAGAATGCAGCCCCCGTTCGTCGCGGACGCGCTGCTGTTCATACCACACTGACGCTCCACCCCCCCACAATTGGCGGAATGAAGCGGGGGTCCCGTAGAATCCTGAAAAAAATGCCAAAAGAGAAAAAGATCCGTTCGGCGACAGATCCGATGTACATAGTGGATGACCAGAAGCGCCGCGTCACGCTCATGAAACGCAAGGCCGGATTGCTGCGCAAGGCGATGCAGCTCGCGAAGCTCACCGGCTCGCAGGTCCTCACCGTCATCCGGACGGACGCCCGGGGAGTGTTCGTGTACGACAGCGGCGAGTTTGGCGACATCGTCCAACAGATCACCGACCGCGGGAACGGTCCGGTCACCGAACCACCGTCCGCACCAACACAACCGGCGACGGCCGACGTGCTCGGGCCACCCGCGCTGTCCGCGGCGGAACTTGCGTACGCACAGTCGCCCGTGCCGGACATGCCCGCTCTGAGCTGATGAATACACCCACACACACAAAGTAGACGCAAATGGCGCTTTTTTCTTCAGTGATTCCCCAAATGGTCATCGTCGTCAATTGCGTGTGGGAGGAAGCGTATCTGTCAGGAACTGGCCGTCGCGCTGCTAACGTGGTCCACGTCCGAGTCTCCGCGGAGGCGCCTGGCCAGACGCATGTCCTTCGGGGCGATGGTGCAGCGCCTGGCATGCAACGCGCAGGTGTTGGTGTCGTCGAACAGTTTGACGAGGTACGCCTCCGCGGCCTCTTGCAGAGCCAGCATGGCGCTGGACTGGAACCTGACGTCCGAGCTCAGGCCGATGTTCTGCGCGATCTCGCGAACGATGCGCTGGAACGGCAGCTTACGGAACAGGAGGTCCGTGCTCTTCTGGTACTTGCGGATCTCGCGCAGCGCCACCGTGCCCGGGCGGAACCGGTGCGGTTTCTTCGCCGCGCCGGCCGCGGGGCCGATCGCGCCCTTGCCGGCGACTGGTGCGGTGGGGTCCACGGCGGTCTTCTTCGGGGTCTTCTTCGGGGTAGGCTTGGTCCGAGACATCTTGTTTTTTCCTTGCCGGTTTCCTCTTTTTTTCGTCTGCGCCTAATTCGGAATCCAACCGGGAGACGGTGGCCGATCTCTCGCCGGGATCTTGGACGCCGATGGATGTTAACATGGTCACCAATTGGTGTCGCACTCCGGCAGCGTCGGCATGGCGCGCCACTCGTCCGCCGGTTGCACTTGGGCACCCACCTCTTCCGTGCACGGCACACTTCGGAGGCTGCCAATTGGGTGCCGCGTCGACGCCGGCGCCACCAGAGCCTCGCGTCGTCAATATCCGTCCCCAACTGACCGGAGGTTGTGGCGCGGACACCGGTGGACGGAAAGTCGGGAACCGAGGCACACTTTTGACTTTTCGGCTGGCGGTGCACCTATTGGGACGTGCAACTGGCCGGGTGTTGCCCGCGGGACGGCACACGGACGCCGGTGGCATGCACGTGCACGTCGGTTGGAGTGGATGGATGGAGAGAGGGGGGGGAAGACAAAAGCTCGCACCCGCGTTGTTTCCATTTATGCGTCTGCGGCACTCCAACATTCAGAGTCGGAAAACCCCCCACCCATTTCCAAACAGAGCCAATGAAGCGAAACACACTGCAAATGATCGCGGTCGTCGCGGTGGCGATCCTCGCGCTTGCCGACGATGCGAAAGGCCACCACATGCCGAACATCCGGCGAGCGGCCGACGGATGGACAATCGTGATGCCCGGTCTGCCGAGCGCGCAGCCGACGGCACTGCTGTTCGAACCGCCGGCGGCGTACAAGGGGAAGATCTCCCAGACGACGCGCACGATACACACTCCGGACTGGACGCCCATCGGACGGACGGCGGCCACCGTCACGGTCCCCGACACGGCCGTGCACACGCTCGTGGCGAAGACCGCGCCAACGTACACGTCCACGCAGGTGCGCGTGTGGTCGGCCCCGTTCAGCGGGGTCGATGGTATGGAATGCAAACTCAACGTGTCGCGGGAAGGTGCCGTCCACCCGCTGGTCATGACGATCGTGTGCGTCGAGCCGGGCGCCATGCGCGGCACGGACGTGATCGTGCAATGGCTCGGCGCGGCGCCGGGGTGCAGGGTGCGCGCGACCAGCATGTTTGGCGAGGTCTCGACCGTGGACATCGATGTGATGGTCAGCGAGCGGGACAGGACGAACGAAAACATGGTACAGTACGTGTGGGAGACGAAGAAGCTGCCCATGGCCGCGATGTTCCAGGCGGCGGGCGCGAAGACGGTGCTCACGATCGCCGCCGCCACGGCCGACGATGCGGTGCCCGATCCTGTCGTCGCTCTCGTCGCTACCGCGGCAGCGCCCGTCCCGGAACCTGCCCCGGCAGAGGACCCAGAGGCCCCGGCCCCCGCCGAACCCGCGCCGGAGCCGGACAAGAAGGTCGAGGAGGTCCCGGCCGAGCCAGTCGCTGTCGCCGAGCCGGAGGCGCCGAAGCTCGGGGCGGGGCAGACCATCGCGGTCGTGCTCGAGACGCCGGCGTTTGTCCGGACGTACGGCGGCATCACACCGCACTCCCAGTGGTGGTGGGGGCTGGGTTTGGTGGGCATACTCGCGATCGCCCTGTCCATCGCCGTCCCGATAGCGGGCGTGCGTCGTTACCATTTGCGTCCGACCGCGTGAGAGGGGGGAGAGAGAGAATCGTTCATATGCACACCGTTGACACAGACGGGGGAAAAAAATAAAGATACGTGTGGCACCAAAAAAAGAGTGATGGGCCTCGGTATGAAAATGGGCGTTTGTTGGTTGGCAGTCGAAAAACACGAAAGTTGCGGTGGAAACCAATGTCGACGCTACTGAGCATGTTCGGTGGGTTCGAGCAGTACTTTGGCGCGCGGGCAGCCAACGGCACGGCGGTCGTCAGGATCTCCAAGGCCGCGGTGTTTCGGCTGTGGTCGTTCTACCGGGAGAGCGACGTGTGCACCCGCTGCGCCCGCGTCGTGACGGGCCAGATAACGCGCAACCTGAAGATCGGGGGAACGTGGAATCGGAGACACACGCTGCGGCCGGCGTACGTCGAACTGCTGCGGCCGACCATCGCGAAGTTCTACGGGATACTCTTCGCGGTGGGGATGGTGCCGTGGAAAGCGGTCGTCGTGGTCGACGGTTCCGGCCGACCCCAGACCATCCCCCGCGCGATCTCCCCGATCAAGGGGGAGTTCTTGACCACCTGGCGCGATGGGGTGCTCGTCGACATCAAGTTCGAGCGCGACGGGTGCATCGATCCCCGCGCCGCGCCGTACAACGTCGCGTGGCTGGATCTGTACGCGCCCGAGGAGGACGGCAGACCGGGCTCCCCGCTCGCGGGCGTGCTGATGCACCAACGGGCATGCCTCACCGCGATGAACTCGGAGGTGCTCGCCGCCACGCTCGCCGCGCGGCCGCCCCTGCCGCTCGAATACCCCACGGAACGCATAACCGCCGAAGCGTTTGACGACTTCTCGGCGAACGGCGGCGGCACGCAGCAGCGCGAGGAGGACGACCGGCGAATCATCGGCACGATGAGCCGCATGCGCGCGGCGATGGCGCAGACCATGGCGGAGGCGTACGGCACAAAGACCGGCGCCGACCCCCGCGCCGCGGGGGACACGATGCTGCTCCCCGACACGTTCGCCGGCACATGGCCGTCGGAGCACCCGATCGGGGCGTACCACGGCCGCGAGGTGTTCATCCCCCCGGGCTGCCGGGTCGCCAGACCCGAGGGGCCGCGCGTGCTCACGGACGCGAAGATGTGGAGAACGGACGGCGAGGACGTTTTGTGCAATCTGTTCGGCATCCCCGTCACGCTGCTCCACCCCGAGAGCGTGTCGTCGCGGTTCAAGACGTCCGCGGACGAGGCGCTGCGGGTCGCGCGCAGCATGTGCATCGCCGGCATCGCCGACGCGGCCGCCGCCGTGGAGCACGCGATGAACGCGCTCTACCAGGTCAGCGATTCCGTGCGTCTGGCCGCCGCCGCGATCGCGGCGAAGCGGCGCCGACCCCGCACGCCGCCGTCCGGGCACGAGGAAGCGCCGGTGCCGCAGGATCCAAAGGCGTTGGGTCTGATGCAAGACGACGTGCCCCAGCACCCGGCGGATGGTGGCGGGACGGGCGACGACGATGATGCGGCTTCGCACGACTCGTTCGATCCCGTGTTCGTTGGGGAGAACGGGCGGGTCGACGCCGACGCGATCCTGCAGACGAACAGATACGTGCTTACGGTGTCGTTTGACGACGACATGACGCCGGACGACATTCGCTCGTACCGCGCGGACGGCTACATGTCGCTGGACACGGCCAAACGGCTGCTCGCCGAAAAAATACATGTCGATCCCGCGCTGTTCGACGGCGACGGGGTGCCGATCGCCCCGGTAAAACGGGGTGCGGCCGCGCAACCGATCTTACCCACCGCCGACGTGAAGGGTCCGACGCCAACCAAACGACAGCGCCGGGAGCCCGAGGGCGACACCAAACAACCGTGACACGCCAAAAATAATTGGCCGATAAAAAAAATAATTGCACTTCCCAATTTGCCGGTCATAGGCGCCGAAAAGATATATAGCGATGGGTGACGTGCAACCGGATAAATGGTCCATGCCCCTGACGATGGTGGCGATGCCGTGCGAAGCCGTGACGCACTATCCGCTGCCGAACGTCGCGTCGATCGATGCGGTGGGTGCGTTCGCGGGCGTCTGCGCGTGCGCCACCAACGCGGCGTTGCAACTGACGCCCGTGCGTCTGATCGTGCCGCGGGGTGGCGAGTGCTGTCCCGCGTTCGGGCCGCGCAACGCGGTCGCGACCATGCGCGAGAACGTGTACCGGTGCGCATGCGGACCGGTGGGCATTGGTGACACGATCGCCTGCCAGCCGGGGTGTGTTCCGGGGTGCGTGAATCCCGCACACCTCACATGCATCGTCGCGGAGCCGCCGTCCGTCTCGCAACCGTGCCAGAAGCGGCCGCGGGGACGCCCGCGCGGTTACAAATGCGCGGACCGGGTGCGACTCGCGTTTGAGCGGACGGGGGGAGACGTGTCGGCGGTTGCGGCCGAGTTTGGCATGCGTCCGTGCAGGGTCCGTGAAATACTCGGCATTCAAAGACCACAAAAGATCGTCCTATGTCCGTGAAGGGTTTGGTTTTATTTGCGTGTGTACTCATGGAAGTGGGGATGTCGTGATGTACATGTAATTCTGCGGGTCGGTGTGCGCCAGCAGCTGGAAGACCGCGATGCGGTGCACGACCCCGTTCCACGAAGCGAACGGGATGACCACCCCGAGAAACGGCAGCGCACGGTCCGCGGTGAAGGTGCTTTGCTGGTCAAAGAACGCGCCGAGCATTTCCCGCAACTTGAGCGCAAGCTCTCTGGTGGTTTGCATGCGGGAGGGATCGTCGTCCATTATCCTCGCGTAGTTGTACAGATGGCCAAAGTCTGTCTTCATCTGTGAGAGGTTCTCGCGGTACGCCGGGGTGCGCTCGTCGCCGCTGAACACCGCGCCCGTCCAGTCCGTCGCCAGGAAGCGGTCCATTATCGCGTCGAGTTTCGGCGCCATCTCGGCGGGCTGCGCGGTCTGCAGATCGTGGACCAGACTGCGCGTGGGCCCCAATGCCAGAAATATCTGCGTGGACGTCATGAAATGAGGGGGGGGTGGTGGTGGATGGTTGGGAAGGCTCCTGTATCGGATTTCTCGCACGCTGAACGGCACCAGGCAGCACGCTTTTTCTGACGATTCCCGCTTTTTTCCGGCCACCTGTGGCGCGACAGACAACGACGCAAGCACGCCAACTTTTTCACACAGCAACAGACAAAACGACATGGTGAAGATAGAGGTCAACCGGGATCCGCTCGCGGAGTTTGGAATCACCGACGCATGGCTGCAAGACCGAACAGTGATCGCGGTGTGGTCGGTGGCGATGGTCGCGTTGGCCGTCCTGGTCGTCGGCATCGCGTGGGGCGTCTGTGCATGCATCCTCCGCCGCCGGCGGGTCATCGCCGCGGCGCCCGCGACGATCCGCGAGGACGAGGTCCGTCCGGTCGTGTTCGACACGGATCGGTCCGACCATCCCTCGTATTATGCCCCATACCACCGCTCCATCACCACGACGTGAGAGTGGGCACCAGTACACAAAAAAATGGACTCATGTGCGCTTCTTGAAGTTTGGGTGTCTGCGTTCAACGGCCACGCGATGCGCCTTTGCCGTCGTCCGGGAGAGCCGGACCGCACGGACCCCGTCGCAGAAAAATTGCCAGATGGCGTCCCTGCGCTCGAACACCCACGAGGGTAGTTCGTGCGGAACGACGCCCCGCGACTGCATCGCCTGCAGGACGAAATTCTTGGTGAACCGGAAGCCGTAGTACTTCAGCGCGATGATCATCTCGAGGCCCAGCTGGACGTAGAACTGGTTCAGCGGGGTGTCGTGTTTGTCGGACAGCGGCCCGCGCATGTTGGTGGTGTACTTGTTGAGGTACGTCTCGTAGCCGGTCTTGAACTCTAGTAGGATCGGTCGCCCGGTCACCTCGTGGACCGCGATCATGTCGACGGGGGTCCAGATCCGGATGTCGTCGGCCACGAGCGGGAACTGCGAAAACCGCCCGTCGAACTTCCACTGCTCGAGCGCGGCGATGATGTCCAGGGTCATCGCCGGGTGCTTGCGCTTCCGACAGAACGCGACGCGGTCGTTTGCCCACAGGCGCAGGTCGTCGTCGACGACGGTGCCACGCGCCGCGCCGGTCACGGTCGCCTTTCCGCCTTTCCGGGCACCGTCGACCGCGAGCGGGATCGTGTACTCGCCCTCGGGCACGGACGTGTCGTTGTGCCTCGCGGTCTCGTAGTCGTAGTCCGGGTAGAAGATCGCGCGGATGAACCGCGTCATCCCGTCGCAGCGGGCGCCGTCGAACCACAGCTTCGGCACGCTGCCCGCGTTGGACATGCGGACGCGCGCATTCCGCGGGTGCTCTTCGAGCTCGCGGATCTCGGCCCACTCGGCGGTCCTGCGGCGCGTGGGCGGCGGGGCCGCGGCCGCCGCCGGCGCTGGTTCGTCGGCGCCAAACAGACGTTTTACGATACTGAACATCGGGAGGAGGGGGCGCTGCGTATTTTCCCAACGGCGTCAATGTATGTGTGTGTATGGTTTCAATCTGCACCCCCCGTGAACAGCGCGCCGTCGTCAAACTCGCGCATGCCCTCCTCGGTCTGCAGCAGCATCGCGACGGCGCTCTCCGCTGCCGCCTTGGCGGTCGCATCCTCGAGCAGCAGCACGTCGGGATCGTTCTTCGCGGCCCCGAAGCGGCGCATCCACTCGTCCCCGCGGAGCGGCCGGGGGAGCGCGTGACGTCCCAGCCGGGCTCCCGTCATGATCACGATGAAGATCTCGTGCACGTACGTGGGACAGTCGATCACGTTGCACCCGAGGTCGCGAGTCAGCGCCTCGAGGTGGTCGAAGAACGACGGGATCCTGGCCGGCGGCAGCACCGGTATCCCGTCCATCATGTCCATCGCCCACAGCTGCATCTTTGGCAGCGTGTCCATGAACCAGAATAGCATGAGTTGCAGCGAGAGCGGGTTGCCCGAGATGAGCGCGTTGTTCACGAGCTCGCACGCCATCGGGTAGAATTGTGCCAGGTGCCCGTCGTACTCGTTCCTGACGATCCGCAGCAGCGGCTCGACCAGCCGCTGGAGACACGGTATCACGTCGGGCCCGACGAATACCCGGCCAAGCCAGGTGTTGCACGGATCCACCGGTGTTGCGCTCGTGCCCATTTTTTTTTCGGCGTGTGGTGTCGCTTTGCGCTCGCGCGCGCAACACACGCACGGAAAGACGCACGCCGTATGGAAACACGCACGGATCCCGGACCAGTGTACCCGCCGAGCCGGGGGACCACCGCATTCGGCGAGACGGTAGCAACTCCCGCGATCGCCGCGCTGGGCCGCACGACGGCGGCGATCGCAGGGTGCGTCGGAAATGGCGCCGCGATCGATGCGATGGGCGGGCTCCGCTCCGCGCTCGCTTCCGTCGAGACGCCGCCGACGCCGCCGCGCGAGTGGATGGACCGGCTCGCGTATGGCCAACCCGCAGTCGCACTGTGCCCGATGTGCGGCCGGCGCCTCCCGGGCGCAGCGGCCGCGCCGGCCGCGCCGCAGACGACCCGCCCGCCAAACGTGGACGAACTGATCTCCGAAATGACCGCGGCGGGTGACGCCGCCATGGCGTACCGTCGCACAGACGCGATACACGCTCTCGCGGAAGCTGTGACCAAGCTCGACGCGGGCATCGTCGACACGGTCAACTCGGTTGACGGACCGGTGCCGCTGTGGGGGTGTCCGGATGAATTGGACATCCTCCAGCGGGCACCGTGCACAGCGTGTGGGACCAAATAACTGGTTTTTTTTAAATTCCCCATTTCGTTTCATTGCTCATCGGACACTGTTACACGGTCAACGAATGCGCCATTCATCGCGTGCGTGGCGTACTTTGCGGCGAGGCGACCAAAGAGCATGCCGCCGATCGCGTTGTTGATGAGTATGCACATCGCGAGGTCGTCGTTGAGTGCGCCGAGCTTGCCCTTTCCCCCGATCCACGTGCGCGCCTGGCCGCCGCTGGCCAGCGGTGGTTTGTAGAACTTTGTCCAGCGCTTGAGCTGCTCGCGCGCGATGGAGACGACGTCCTTGTGCTGCACCGAAAACAGGCTGCGCACGGTGCACACCCGGTTCGCCTTGAGCGAGTTGCGGAAGTCGTTCGTGGCGCCCTCCTTGAACAGGTCCGTGGTCCAGATGCCGCGCATGGTCGGCGCGCCGCGCCTGTCGCCCGGCGCCTTGCGCTCGCGCAGCGACGTGTAGCCGATCCGACTGTCGACGAGCGCTTGCGCCATCCACTGGTCGTGCAGCCCCGCGATGTCCGATCCGTTGTTCGCTTCCACCGCGAGGAAGATGTGCGCACCGGCGAGCTGGGTCGTCAGCGCGGCGATGTGCGCCTTGAACGTGCGCTCCATCTGCTCGGCCTCGCATGGTGGGGAGATCGTGTCCATTCCCACCAGCAGCATGCGGTTCGTCGTGAACGCGGCGGAGACGACCGCGTAGTCGGACGATCCGCAGTTGCACGGATCCACGGACACGACGACGAACCGGATCGTGCACGACGAGTCCGTCGTCGGCACCGAGAACGCGCGGTCGATCGCATCGGGCGGAAATTGTCGCAGGCCCTCGTCGGCGATCTGCCCGAGCAATTCGCGGTCGCGCGTCGCGGGCGAGTCGGACAGCAGATCGCGCGCGGCCTCATGCATCCCGATCGTGTGCCACGTGGGGATGAGGTGCGCCGTGTGCCAGCACATGTCGCCGTTGTGCGCGCACTCTGGCTGCGTGCACTTGAGATTCACGCTCACCAGCATGAAGTACGGCTGCCCGGCGCGGTCCGTCTTCTCCATCAGCTTCGTGTACACGTTGTCGCTCCCAAGGACCGTGCTGATCGCGATGGCCGTCGTCTTGGCGATCAGCATCATCGGCACGATGATCGTCGCGAATGTCTCGGGCGGTATCTGCGCGGCCTCTTCGCATATTATCAGATCGGCCTCGCCACCGCGGAGGTTGTCGCCCTATGTGTGTGTGGTTGCGAGTGTTAGCATGACCGCGTAAGATGATTGTTTGTGCAAAAAAAAGCAGTGTCGTGTGGGGGATTCTTTTCTATTATGTCTGCGTTCGCGGCGCGTGAATGGGGGGGGGGAGGATGTTCAACTATGGTCACCCTCTGCCACCGCCGCCCCCGCCCCGCTGACGACCGTGCGGGCAATGAACGACACCGGTCGCAACGGAACCTTGTCCCAGTCCGGCGGGCGGACGCCGGGATACGGCGACCGGGGATGCAGCAGAGTGTACACGTGTCCGCCAAACCACAACCCCTGCCAACACGCGAGATTTCCGCACAATGCGAACGCGAGGGGATAGAACAGGCTCGGCTCGGCGCCGAACCAGATGAGCGGCGCGGACATGCAGAGCGCGCCGGCAAGCGCGGCGGGCGCGAGCGGCGCCGTGGGCACGCTGTACGCGATCGCGTGGAACAGCGCGGACACCGCGGATCCCCACAGCACGAAGTTCGCTGCCCGCGTCGTCCAGTACAGCAGCAGCACGTACCGGGTGGCCACGAGAAACGTCATGGTTGCGATGGCCCACGCGACCACGGCAGCGGTGCACGCTAACGGTGGGTATTTGCAGAGTTGATCAAATCGAGATTCTACGGGCATTTTTTTTCAATTGTGTTGCGGTTGTGCGGTGGTTTTTTCACGCACACTTTGGTGCACATCCACGCGCCACCATTTTTCTCTCATCACACACGAAACAGATCACGGGATCGGTACAGCATGACCGCGTCCTCGAGCTGGGCGGCCGCCGTCGCCTTCGTGGCCATGGAGTCGGTGGGCAGTCGCCTGAGACGAACGACCCACGTGTGCAGCCGACTGAGTTCACTGTCCTTCCGGGTGGCCAGCTCGGCCCGGAGCGTGGGATATTTTGCCAGTGCCGGACGGTCGTCGGCTCGGAGGAAGCCCGACACCCGGCTGTTGTGCGCCGCGATTGTTTCATCCGCCATGTCGGTGTTTGCACGTGGAACCGTGCGCACGGTGCGCATCAACGTGGCGGGTTTTTCTCGCGGTTCTGCGAGTGGGGAAAAAAAGAAAAGCACCGCGGCAATATTCGGGGATATTCACAAAATTCTTCTCCATTTCGGTAAAGAGCATTTCGATGGATTATTTCACACCCGATGAACCATTTTCTCCCAGAGTCGCGCCCGTCGTGCAGCCCGCCGTGCAGCCCATGGCAGCGACCGAGGCAGCGCAACTCGCCGAAGTCATCGAGCGGTCGAAATTCGAGGCGAGACCGGCGCCGGCAGTCCCATCCACGAGACCGCCCGCGACAGCGGATCTCAGGGAACTCATAATAGCCATGGCGATAGAAGTGCGGGAGACGAGGGATATTCTCCGGCAGATCCTGCAATCTGCGCAGTCCGTTGCCGGGACGAGGTGAAAAATGAAGAATGTGTGAGAGACGGACACGTGAAAAGAAAAGATGGAAACATTTTCGCTCGACACTGGTGTGTGCCATTGGTCACGAATGGGCAGGTTTGGGGAGGGGGGGGGAGCGAACGACGGGGAACGGCCGGATCCGGCCGGCTCGTGCGCACGCAGCGCCTGAACCGGCCAAAAACGCGCGATCCTTAAACGGCGCCGGGTGCGCACGTTTCGCACTGTTCGAACAAATAACGCAGAGCCTCAAAGGCACCGCAACAACCAGCAAAACCAGCATCATATGACAGACTTGTCGACCGCTCAGGCGGCGTTTGGGCACGCAACCGTGGTCACGGATTCCCAGGCCCAGGTTCACACCCTCAACATGTTCTTTGGCAAGACGCTCACGTCCAGCGACACTGGCGCGTTCCAGGGCCCCATCACCGCGCAGAACCTCGGACAGGCGTATGAAGGCATCAGCACGCTCATCCGCAACATGGTCGAGCAGCTCGTCCACACCGTGCGCACCGCGTTCTGGACGGCGGTCATCCTCCCGATCACGAAGCTCGACGCCCACCACATCGCGGTCGCGTACAGGGTGTGGAACAAGAGCATCAACGCCGCCGCCCCGTACGAGGGATCGGCGCGCATGCTGACCGAGCGCGTGTACAAGGCCGAGAAGAGCGCGCAGCGGCGCGGCGTGCAGGCCAAGTTCGAGGGCGACTTCCTCCAGTTCGCGTCGGCGGGCAGGCAGCAGCTGGAGGACAAGCTCGACCACATGCGCTGGACGGTGCAGGAGACGCTCAACTACTTTGTCGCGAAGGAGCTCTCGTCCGCGCAGGACCCGTTCCGCGCGGAGCTGGATCGCACGGGCAAGCTCGAGCACGAGTCGGCCGAGCGCATTCTCGCCATGGAGTCCACGTACTTTGGTGCGGCACAGAAGGGTCCGCTCAACCTCGCCGGCATCCTCACGGCCATCACAGAGGGCATCCAGCAGGTGAGCGGCCTGACGCCGGACACGGTGATCCTGCCGGCCGAGCTCAGGCGCCTGTTTGAGATGTCGAAGCGCCTCCCGGTCAAGTTCCCGACCGTGGACGGCGAGGGGAAGATCACCGAGGTCGACTCGATCATCGAGGCCACGATG
Organism: Candidatus Omnitrophota bacterium; assembly: GCA_041649995.1. Lineage (GTDB taxonomy): Bacteria > Omnitrophota > Gorgyraeia > Velamenicoccales > Velamenicoccaceae > JBAZMA01. The sequence continues at coordinate 12,894 of JBAZMA010000023.1, forward strand.
TTTGGCAACGTCCGCATCTTCTTCACCGAGAGCGTCACCGGAGAGGACGGCCGCCCGAGGTTCTCGCCGTTCTCGAGCACCTCGTACACTGGCCAGCACTACGTCATCGGCGACACGTGGGTCGGGCGGTCGCACGACGGGTGGCGTTCGAACATGCTCAACATCTACCTGCACTGCGAGAGCATGGACAACTACGCGAAGGTGCGCGGAGCGGCGGCGTTTGGCGATCCGTCGATGCGTTGGACGCGCAAGGGCGATCTCCGCCCGGAGCACGACCCAAGCACGCCCGAGATGTCCGCGTACGACGCGAGGGAGCACAGTTCCACCGAGCGTGCGTGTGGGACGCGGTACCGCCACGACGTGTTCCACATGCGCGAACCGAAGGTCGGGTGGCGCAAGACCGAGGTGTTTGGTGCGCTGTGCCCCTCCCATTGCTTCCCCGACGCGCTCCTGCACGAGTGCGCGACGACCATGTGCACCGGTCTGGGATCCCGCGGCTACACGCCGGCCGAGTCGGACAGGCTGGTGCAGAGCCTGCGCGCATTGGTGCAGAACTCGGACAACAACTGCGATGCTCCCGCCGAGTACTTCACGAGGCTCGCGGATCTGAACCAGAAGAGGTTCACGGTGAAGCTCGCGAACGGCATCTGGACCGTGGCGCCCGGCCAGACGATGCTGATTCCCGGCGACGCGGGGGACATGGGATCGGTGCCGATCGGGGTCTGCACGTGGATGGCCATGAAAGCTCTCGCACGGCATAGCGGCAACGCGACCTCTCGGTGGGCCAAGTCGGCCGCGATCGCAAGCGAGTGCACCAAGTTCATCGCCGCGTGCGCGGCCCACGTCGCGAGCATCGCGGCCAAGACGCAGGGCCATAAACGCATCCTGGATGCGTGGATACCGGAGTGGCAGATGGACTGTCTCGCGAAGGACGACACGCTCGATCAGTGGTGCTGCGCACTGTTCAACATGATGATCGGCGCCCCGCGTCCGCCTGTATTCCTCAAGGCGGCGGCCGGAGAAGCCGCGGGGGCCGGCGCGGGGGGTGTGCGCAGGGACGCCCTCCTGCTGTTGGAGTTCCTCGACCCCAGGGAAATTGGAAATGTGGTGAGTGGCACGACCGCGACGACAGAATTCGACGTGGATACCATCAAGAGTTTCGCGGTGAACATATCTGACATTCAGCGGATCATGCGGATCGTGTCGGAGGTTGTCCCCGAGCGCGAGAAGGATGGGCGGTATAACCAACTGCTGCGGAAGGTGGTTGGGCAATTCAAGGGCTCGCTCCAGGATGTCACCGACGCGGTGGTTCGTGCGTATGCTCTCAGTGTGATGGAAAGCATCCAGTACCGCAGGGATGTCCCACCGACGACAGAGGTGAAGACCGCGGAAAAGTTCGCAGAGGTGCTCGCGGAAAAATTGGCCGGCAAGCTGGCAACCGTGGCCGGAGCAGGGTGGTGCAGGACCATATTCGGGCTCGGCGAGGGTCTCACCATCTACACCTCGTCGCCGGGCGCCAGCGAGATCATCGCACCGGCAGATCCGTGCGCCGGTTGGTCCATCCCGCGCACCGCGTGGATGCCGATCCAACCCGGACTCAGGATCGGGACCCGCGCGACGGGGACTATCGCGGCGCTCGGCGAGGGTGTAAAGTTTGTCGGAGGGCCGGAGGCGCGGTATGGCGCGCGCACGCTCAACCTGTCGGACGTCGGCAACAGCGAGGTTGCGCGCGAACGCGTGCGCGGTCTGTACATGTCAAACTCGATGATGACCCCGCTCATCCGCACGTTCGCCACCGTGCTGTGCATGCTGCCCATCCATCGCGACATCATCCAGAACATGCTCGAGAATGACGTCATGCCCCCGCTGGCGATCAGCATCGTCCGGCCGTTCATCCAGCACCAGACCAAGGGCATCTGGATCGGGAAGGCCGGGTACGACCTCGGCGCATCGTTCTTTGGCCAGGAAGACACGAAGGCGGCGTGGGATGCGCAGGCGCACTACGCGATCGCGTCGCTGACGTACCACGCCATGGCGTTTGTGTGGAACGCGCGCGCGCAGAAGGTCGTGCGCAACATCCTGGACACCGAGCCGTGCAGGCAGTTTGACGTGGACTGGTGCATGGACGCGGCCGTCGCGGAGAAGGCCGGGTCGATGATCTCGCGCATCACCAGCTACTACGACGTGCTCGAGTTCCCGTGCCGCGAGAACGAGGACCAGCAGCTCCCGACGCTCATCTCGGCCATCGGCAAGTTCACGATCCGGTACGGCGCGAACGAGGTGGACGAGCCGACGCGCAAGCCGCACATGTGCTGCGACGGCTACTACGCCAAGATCCTCAAGAAGTACTACGAGACCGCGGATCGCCTCGTCCCGCTGTACGGCGACGACCAGGGCACCACGCTGATGCCGCACATGTGCTGGCGCGGGGAGCAGTACAGCGCGCGGTCCCCGAAGCACTGCGACATCCACACGCCAAACGCGGGGCCGCTCGGAAAGTCGGGCAGCATGCCGGGCAGCGCGGCGGTCAGGATGGGGTCGGTCCCGTACTTCCCCGAGTGGCAAGCCGTCACCACGCTCATCCCGTGATCACTCCACTCCCGTCGTGTCGATGACAATGAGATGGGGAAAAAAATGGCGGGGCAGTTTTAAAAGCAACAAAAAGAAATGGGAACCACCTTTCCCATGTTTCAACTCAGTGCATCTGCGCCAGGATGTCCCGGAGAGCGCTGAGCGGTCTGTCGACGTGGTTGCGGGCGGCCGCCAGCATGCGGGCGCCGTCCACCATGCCGCACTTTTCCGCCGACCTCACGACGACGAGCTGGCGCGCCGCCGCCCGCGCGGCCGATGCCAGGTGGCCGCGCGTCGTGTGCTTGCAGAGCAGCAGCACGACCCGGGAGACGGTGGGTATCACGGCCTCGCCGACCCGCATCACGGCGAGGTGCTCGAGCGGCTGGGGCGCCGTGGTCGCCACCTCGTACACCCCCGCGTTCGTGGCGAGGGCGATCGCGAGGTTGACAAACGTCGCGGGGAAGAACTGCCGCACGCTCTTCGTGTGCGGCAGCCCGAGCGAGCCGACGACCGTCTGCGCCGCGAGCGGGAACGTGACCGATCCGCCCTCGCCCAGCACGCTGCGCCCGTCGCGCTTGACGTCCCTGAGCGCGCCCGACGCGACCGCGCGCTTGTCGTGCGTGACGACGACCCGCTCGTTGCGGTGGAACGTCGTCGCGCCGCCGGGGTGCTGGCTGCAGAACCTGGCGTGCCACGCGTCGAACACCGCCTTGCAGCTGCACACGACGACCGTCGCGTCGTCGTCGCCGGTCTTCGGGTCGAACAGGTGCGCGAGCAGCTCGGCCTCGGCCTCCTCGAGGCGCCCGACGACGGGGCCGGACGCGGACGCGAAGACGGCCCGGCACTCGGCGTCGGCCACGGCGTTCGGGACGTCGTCCGCGATCATGCGGGCCACGACCTCGTACGGCGTCTCGCCGCCCGACGCGCGCGCGGAGAGCATGCGCAGCGGCCTCGGCGCGAGCGATTCCCACGCGAGCACCGCGGCGAACGGGTGGCCCCAGTCGCTGTGCGCGCCGGCCATGCGGATCGGCGGCTGCGTCGAGTCGCCGATGATCACCACGCGGCACCGTGCGCGCGTGTGGTCGGTGACCACAGCACCAAAGCACGACATGAACGACATGGTCGCGGCCTGGTCGGCCGAGCCCAGTATCACCACGTCGGGCTGCGCGGCCGCGCACCGCGTCCGCAGCTGTCCGATGTTTGCCGCCGGCACCGCGTGCGGAAAGTCGATGTCAGAGTCGCTGCGGCGGAACGACACCAAGAGCACACGGTCAGAGTACCTCGACATCACGACCGTCGCGATCGCGAGCTGCGTCTGCCGATCGCAGTCGATCACGACGAGCCCGCCGCCGCTCTCGTCCTCGATCAGCGCCATCGGCGTCTGGAGCTCTGGCGGCAGGGCGGGCCCGGCGGGCGACGCGGTCGGCGCGGCGCTCGCAGCGGCAACCGCCACCGCGCGGCCACCGGCCGGCGCCACGCGCGGAAGACGCACCGTCGCCATTTCGCGGCGGGCGGGCGGCGGGGCGGCTGTCGCGGGCGGCGGCGGCGGGGGAGGGGCGGCGACAGTCGTTGTTGCCGCGACGCCGCCGCTTGCGGGCCTGTTGAGC
>JBAZMA010000024.1:0-15920 GCA_041649995.1 Candidatus Omnitrophota bacterium
GCACGCGCTCGCGCTCGAGCGCGCGCGGTTCGTGACCGGGTGCGTCGAGCGCGAGCGCGTGCTCGCGTGGTGCGCGACGGCGAACAGGCCGACCGACCCGGACTCGCCGGGCGCCATGCTCTGCGCGTGCGTGCTGCTCGGCCGCATGCTCGCCTCGTTCGCGCAGATGCTCGTGTTCACGCCAGACGTGGTGCTCCTCCCGGATGGGAAGACGGAGCACGTGGACCACTTTGTCGAGCCGCTGTTCGTGGCCGCCGGCGACTGCGACGAGACGGCGAAGCTGACCATCGCCGCGTGCCTCGCGTTCCAGCGGATGGCGCCCACGTTCGCGGAGGGAACCGAGCTCGCGGAGCTCGCGGCCATCGCGCGGACGTACGTCTTCGCGGTGGTTCTGTGCCACGTGCCGCTCGGCGCCGGTTCGGCTGCCGGCACCGCGCTGGCGCAGCTGGACGAGGTGGATCGCAGCGTCAACTGCAGCGCGCACTTCACCGTGATCGGGTTGCCGGCGGAGGTTTACCAGCGGGCGTGCGCGGGAAACGCCGGAGACGCCGCGTTGGCGCGGTCCGCGGCCGGAAAGTACCAGCTGCCCCCGTCGCTCACCATCGACGGCGCCGGGTTCGTGCACCCCGTGCTGGCGATCCACCGCCAGACGCGGGGGTGGGAGTACGCGGTGCGCGAGGGCGGGCCGACGATCGTGGTCGCGGCCGAGGAGCACATGCGCGAGGTCGACGCCACGATCGCGCCGCTCGCGGGGTCGCCGGATCCCGCCGTGCGGCAGTTCTGCCTGGAGTACATGACGCCTGCGAGGGACACGCCCGATCGATGCGCGTTCTACCGCGCGTTCGTTCACATGTACACGTGGCCCGTGGTCGGTCTCCCGCGCCCGTTCGTGCACTGCCGCGCATCGTTCACAACCCCCGGCAGGCGCACCAACGTGCTGGGCGCATCCGCGCGCGCCGTCGCCGGTCAGCGGGACTTTGGCATCATGAAGTGGCCAAACATGCCGCCGATCGTCCAGACGGCCGCCCGGCTCCTCGAGCGCCATCTGCCGCCCGCGGACAACTTCTACCTCACGGCGTTTGCGCGCCCGGTGCACGTGCCATCCATCATCACGGGCATATTCGGGCAGGGTGGCTGCTGGTCCACGTGCGCATACGTCTCGCGGACCATCCTCGGGATGGTTCCCGGTCAGCACGAGATCGTTCTCTCGATCGGCCTTTCCAATCTGCCGACCGGCGGCGAGGACCTGACGCGCGCGCTCACGATGATATGCAATGCGGTGCTGCCGGACTCGCGCCGTCTCGGCGACGTCGGAGCGGTGTGCATGGTCAATTCGCTCGGGCCCGACCGCGGCGAGTTGCTCGTCAAGTTCATCGTCACCCCGAGACGGCCGCGGTGAAGATCTACGAGAGAGAGAGCGGAAAAAAAGAAAAGAGTCATTTGCGTGTTTTCCCACATTTCACACGTTTCTGCGGAGGGGCCTCTGCCGGCCCGGGGATGGCGGTGGGGGTCGTGGTCCGCGGCTTCAGCACGTTCTTCCCCGCGGCGTCGGCGCGGTTGAACATGATCACGTTGCGGCAGAAGCTCATGCGGTTGATGAGCAGCGCCTTGCGCGTGGCCAGCGCGTCTTTCGCGGCCGCGCGCATCGCGTCGGGCGACGGCACTGCCCGGTCCGCGTCCTCGGGGGTCGGAAACCGTTCCTCCGCCCACTTTGCATTCGCGAGCAGCTTCGCCTGGCGCGCGGTGTCGGTGAGTATGCCGGGCACGATGCGCATGAAGAATTTCTGCAGCTGCGCGACTTGCATCTCGACGCTCTCCGGACTGTCTGGATCGAGCGTCCGTATGGTACCCACTGTCCGCGGTTCTGTCATTTTATGCACGCAAAAAAACAATGTGGCGGGTTCTCTCGGTTTTTTTTCACTGTGTGGTTCTGGTTTCAGACGTTACAATCGTCGCGCGGAGAAGGCGGCGGCGGTTGCGGTGATGGCAGCGGTGGCGTAGACGAACGCGGCTCGTACGCGAACCGGGCGCTTGCCCTGAGATCTGGCATCACCTGCTCGACCCCGGTAATCTTCGGCACGATGATCGTGAACAGCACCAGCAGCCGGCGGAGTTGGTCGATCTTGTCCAACCAGCCCGATGTTTGGAATCCGTGTCCGGACATGACGGTCCCAATTATTGTTTTTTTCCGTCCAGTTTGTCGAGTTCGGCGCAAAGCGACCGTGGTACACACACTCCGCCAATTCGGCCGCGGTGGTGGTGGGATTGGGCGTCCATTGGCCGCGGCTGCCAACTGCAATTCCGAATACAGACGTTAAAGCAAGAAGTGCCATCTACGGAAAAAGTGCATACCATCCATATCTCGAATCATGTCCGATAAATTGTTGTCCATGGCTAACGGGGCGGCGGCGGCCGCGCTCACGCAGGTCACCGCCGCGAGGGCGGTGGGGCAGTCGTGCCAGGGTGCGATCCTCTCGATCGGCACGTCGAAGGTCAAGCGCACCAACATCTGCGTCGCCATACTCGCGCAGCGCCCGGCCGACGATGGCATCGTCGACCGCACGGTCCTGCACGTCCCCGTCTACGACTCGAAGAAGACCGTCGCGAAGACCCCGGCGCCTGCCGGTCAGGTGGCGCTCCCCATCCCGGCGGCGGGGGATGTGGCGGTGCTGGACGAGCACGCGAACGTGCCGGTGTACCTGCTGCGGCCGATGCTGTACTTCCCGTTCGATCCGGTGGCACCGTCGCTGCTGTACAACACGGTGACGTTCAACGGTCTGCGCCAGTCCGTGCGTGCGCACATGCCGTCGCCCAACGGAATATCCGGCTCGGTGCCGTACGGGATGTCCGAGCTGCTACACGCGTACGGACGCCATCTGCCGCATGAGGCGTGGATGCTGCCGAACCTGCGCCAGACGCCGGCGCCCGCGTGCAACGGGGTGCTCATACGCTACAACCCGCCAAACTGCCCGTGCTCCGCGCACATGCAGATCGGAGCGCCGGTTCCGGAGACCGCGCCGACCGGGGTGATCACCGTGCTCGTGCCCAAGCCGTACGTGCCCGCCGTGCGGACGTTTGGCGGAAAGCCCGACGCGGCCGCGGCCGGGGCGGACACGACCAGCGCCGTCGAGCAGAAGATGACGATGAACTACAACGGCATCATGCAGCAGTGGAGCGACGGGTCGCACGGTGGGCGGGCGCTCTCGCTCCACCCGGAGCCGACGGCGTTCAAGGAGTACGTCACGATCGCGTGCACGATGTGGCGCGAGGTGACGGAGCGGCTCATCGGGTTCCGGGACTCTGTGATGTTCAACGAGGTCGCGGCAAAGTGGCTGCCGCTGATGCCCCTGATCATGGTCGGCAGCGTGGACCGCGGCGTGTCGCCGAACATGGCGGACAACAGCCCGTCGACCATCGACCTGCCCGACGGCATGAAGTGCGCGATCTCGGTGATGCTCGACACCGTGCTGTTTGACGGCGAGACGTTCTACAGCTCGTGCCTGCCGCCGGTGACGCCAGAGTTCATCAAGGAGTTCTGCGTGGGCAAGGCCGGCGCATCGCCGCTGCTCACCGAGAAGCAGATCCTCACCACGCCGAGCGACGTGAAGCCCGACTTCATCATGACGCCGGGCGACTCGAAGCGGTGCCGCGTCGTCTGCGAGTCGAACAAGGCGTGGGCAGAGTTCAGTCGCGCGGTCATCCAGCAGGTGAACACGGCCGAGACGGTGGCAAAGTGCCAGCGCAAGCTGGCAGAGGCGAAGGACGACGCGTCCAAGAGCAAGTACGCGGATACCATCAAGGAGTCGCAACCGCTGGTGGTGTCGTACCACGTGATGGTCAGCACGATACAGACCACGCGTCAGGATCCGGTCGCGGGCGTCGTGCAGGACTACAGCAAGGTCCCGGTCTTCCGCGACATGACGCCCGAGGAAGGCACCGCGTGGGTCCGGAAGATGTACGACGATGCCGCGGACAAGGCGCAGTTCCGCATGCTCATCTACAGCGTGAGTGGGACGCCGACGCGCAAGCTGTCCGAGTTTGAGGATCACGTCGCGCGGATCGCGTCCGTGCACCAGATCGCACCGGCCGGGGGGTTCGACGCGCGTGGCGGGAGCGGGGCCAAGCGGCCGCGCGATGAACCGGCGGCAGCAGCCGCGCCACCCGCAACCGACGCCCCCGCCGCGCCGCCGGCCGCCGCGCCAGACAGCGACGAGCCGCGCCCGACCAAGCAGCGCGTCGTCCGGGTCGTGGGAAAGCCCAATGGCAAGTGAAACACTTCCCACTCATCGCACACACAGGTTGGGAAGGAGGGCAAAAACAATGATCGGTTTTTTCAGATGGGAACCAACCCGACCCTGAGCGACCATTCATCGCGCCCGCGGATGCGGACGAGCACGGTATGAAATCCGCGACGAGCGAATCTGTGGTTGAGAACTGCGGCGTACCCGTGCAGATGCGCGACGGTCCGCTGGGGCGGAGCACCGCGCATGAAGTCGGTCTCTGACGTGCGGCGAACCTCGACGAACAGCGCCGGCCTCTCCGCGACGACGCGCGCATCCCATTCCAGCTGCTTCACGCACTCGCGCACGATGGTGACGATCCTGGCGCGGTCCTCCGGTGACATGCGGCGGTATGCGCGGGCGATGTTGCGTTCGCAGAGTTCCGTCGCCGTGCACACGTCTGCCTGCTCGTCGCTCAAATTATCTTCCATGTTGTGAACCCTTTTATCGCGGTGTTGTGCGTGTCTCTTTCAGTGTCCGGTACGCGATGCTTCGATCTTCGCAAATTCGGCGGCGAGCGCGCGCGTCTCCCTGTTCATGCCCCGCCACGCGGCCGCGTACGCCTTTGCCCGCGCGGCCAAACGCTCGGAGCATACGACGCACGGTGGAAGCCCCAGCGCAGTGGCCTCGACGCGCTCGCCGTGTGTCGGCTTGACGGTGAGAAACCCCGGCAGTTCCGCGCGGGCGTTGAGCAACCGATCGTGCACCGTGCCGTGGATCTTCTCGAGCGCGACGACGTCCGCATCACACACGATGCGCGCGGGATCGATGCTCACAACCGCCTCGACGAGGAGTGCCGGAGAGCCCGCCGATCCGGCGTGCATCCCCGCGGCGATGCCGTTCAACGCGAAGACGCGCCGGCGGACCGGCACGTCGAACGGCGAGAGCGACACGCACAGCTTCCTGACCGGGCGGACGATCGGGACGTGCACCACCCACGCCGGTCCCTCGATGCAACGCACGCCGCCGGTGACCGTGCGCACCACGCACACGTGTCCGCGTTGTACGCGCACGATGAGCCATTTGCCGATCATGGCCAGGAGGATCGCCGCCGAGAGGTACAGCGTCGCCTGTATTCCGAAGATTGTCGCGGTCACGTACATTTTTTCCTGTCTGTTCGTGTGGTTGTTTAGAGGTTTGCCAGAGAAAACTCCGCCAATCGGCAAAAGCATTTCCGGCGGATGCGCGTTCCATCCCCGAACAACAGCAACAACAACAGAACATTATGTCAGCATGCGCGACAAAGATGGCTCGACGGTGTGCAGGCGTCGTGCTGGGTATCGCGCTGGCGTGCATCTGGTGCATGCCCGTGGTCGGGGCACCCACATTCAGCAGGATCAACACGGGAGTGGGCACCGTGGCAAGCACGACATTGACGCGGCTGACTTCGCTCGACCACGGTGTCATGTATCCCCTCAGCGGGGTCCAATTCTTCGCACGAGTGCCTTACCGCACAACGGGTACCATCGCACCGTGGGTTATCACGACCGCGGTGAACGTGTCTGCGGCAGGAGTCGTATCGGTGGGCGCTTCGTCGATGCTGCAAGCGTCGACGTCGGCGATCACCGAAGCGATCGTCGGCATCGTCAACGACGCGGCCGCAATGTACGTGTGCAGCGCGACGACGGTGTATCGTCGCATAGGCGCCACGCGCACGTCGATCGCGGTGCGGTGGCAGGGTGGCGCAACAGTGTATCCGCGGGGTTGCGGGCAGGATACGGTCACCGGAGCGGCGGTGTTGGTGTTCACCGAGACGACCAACGTTTACGTGTGCCGGTACGGTTCGTCGCTGTTGCCCTCCGGGACGCCCTGGGACATATCTACGCCATATTGCCAATTGCGGTCGGGCTGGACCGACATCGCGCCGGTGGCACCACCCACATACATGGGCACGGTCTCCCGCAACGCAAAGTTCTTTGCAATGCCCGAGCCGAACCGGATCACGTTGTTCGACATCGACAGGTGCCTTGTCAACGCCAACGCAACCGGTCCGTGTTGGGCGTGGACAACCAACACCGTCGTGCCGCCGCTGGCCGGAACGGTCGGTGCGGGCTCGACATTTGTGCACATGGGCGGTGTGTTGTCCGGGTCGAGCGATTACGCTAACTCGCTCGTGCAGTTTGGGACATTTGACGTGAACACCAAGGCGATGACCTACGTCCGGAGCGTGCTGTTTCCATACCAACCGCGAATGGTGTTCATCGACTGGCCGGCGCGGATCGTGTACGCCGTTCGCGTCGGCGGATATCTCACGCGGTGGCCGCTCGCGGACGTTGGCTCGATCGATGGCGAGTCGCAGTCGGTTACGACGATTGCCGCAACGTCGGTGTGTTCGATCCATGCGCCCGTACCCAACGTGGTTTTGGTGCACTGCATCGCGGGCGACAACTACACGTTCACCACGTTCCGCACGAACGACTGCACCGGGGCGTCCACGATCGCGGACTGCTTCACCGATCCGTACTACTGCACGTGGTATCTGTACGGGCAGACGTGCATCACCCGGCTCACAGCCGAGACCGACTGCACCGGCGCGACCGCGGAACGGTGCATCGACGCGTACCAGAACATCACGACGATCACGCCGGCCGCCGGCTGGTGGGAGGGCGGGACCGCGGTGAACGTCACGGTGCCGGTGCTGTGGACGAGCGCGACCATCAAGTGCGTGTTCGGCGCGACGGAGGTGGATGGGACGTACAACTCTGCCGCGCGCGTGGTGTCGTGCGTGTCGCCCGCCAGAACATGGTCAACCACGTTGGTCGAAACGGTCACGGTCAACATCAAGTACCTTGGCGTCACGATCGCACCAACGAGCTACGCGGAGTTCACGTACTACAAGGAGTGCGGCGCCGTCGGCGACTGCGCCGCGGTTCTGTCCGGGCTCAACACGACCTGCGTGGTCGCGAGCTGCGACGACGGTCTATGCGTGGCGACCGCGGCCGCGCTCGGGACCGTCTGCGCGGTGAACAACGTCGCGGGCACGTGCGATGGCCAGGGTCGCTGTCGGCAGCCGCCGGATTGTACGGTAGTCGGCGACTGTGACGCGTGGCTCGTCGGGCTGAACACCACGTGCGTCGTCGCCAGCTGCGCATCCGGCCAGTGCAAGGCCACCGCGGCCGCTGTCGGAACCGCGTGCGCCGTCCGGAACATGGTCGGCACGTGCGATGGGCAGGGTCGGTGCCGGGAATGCACGGCCGACGCGGACTGCACTATGCGTTACGAGGGCTCGGCGGAGTGTGTGGTACCGAAATGCATCGATAACGCGTGCATGGTGACGATCGTGACGCCGGGCACGCAGTGTTTCGACGGTGTATTTCTCGGGGAATGCAGCAGCGCGGGCGACTGCGCGGTGGCGGCGTTTTGTACCACCGACGCGGATTGCTCGTATATGGACAGAACACAGTGCATATTCCCAGTGTGCTGGAATGACAACTGCATACAGGTGTTTAACCCCGGACAGCCGTGCACAGTCGGAACAAGGAACGGTACCTGCTCGGGCGACGGCGACTGCGTACCGTCGCCAGAGTGCACGATTGCCGGCGACTGCTCATCGTGGCTGAACGGCATCGACGACACGTGCGTCGTCGCGGGGTGCGTCGACGGCGAGTGCGTGGCGCAGCCCGCGGCGGCCGAGACCGTGTGCACCGTACGTGAACCGGACGACGGTCTGTGTGACGGTGCGGGTCGGTGCATAATACCGCCAGAGTGCGCGGACGGCGGAGATTGCGGCGATTATTACCAGATGGATTCGGAATGCGCGGAGATGACATGCCAACTGAGCAAGTGTGTCGTCACTCCCCTCAGCGAGGGGCACGCATGCACAATCGACCTATCCGCGGGCGAATGTGACGGGTCCGGTAATTGTATCGTGGCGTGTCCGACCGAGTGCACCGCCGATGCCAACTGCTCGTCGTGGCTCGTGGGCCTCAACACCACATGCGTGGTGGCGGGGTGCGTCACCGGTCATTGCAAGGCCACCGCCGCAGCGCCCGGCACTGTGTGCATCGCTCAGAACATGGTGGGTACGTGCGATGGCCAGGGGAGGTGTCTACCGCCGCTCGAGTGCACCATCGCCGACGACTGCGCGGGTTGGCTGCCGGAACTCTCGACGACGTGCATCGTCGCAGACTGCGCGGGCGGCTCGTGCGTCGTGCAGCCTGCAGCAGAGGCGACCGTGTGCACGGTCCGCGAACCGGACGACGGTCTGTGCGACGACGCCGGTCGGTGCGTCATACCACCCGAATGCACGATCGACGACGACTGCGGCGACTACTACCAGATCGACTCGTACTGCGCGGAGATGACGTGCCAGCTCGGCAAGTGCGCGACGACGCCAATGGACGAAGGGCACGCGTGCACAATCGGAGCGAGCGCTGGCGAGTGCGATGACGTGGGCAACTGTGTGATCGCGTGTCCGATCGAGTGCACGGTCGATGCGAACTGCACTGCGTGGCTCGTGGGCATCAACACCACGTGCGTGCTCGCAGCATGCACGCTCGGACAGTGCATCGCCGTGCCAGCGCCGCCGGCGACCGAATGCATCGTCGACGGAACCGCGGGGGTGTGCGATGGCAAGGGAACGTGCATCAGCACTGCCGGGTGCCCGGTGGAGTGCACCGTCGACGACGATTGCATTACATGGCTCGTCGGACTCAACACGACGTGCGTACAGGCCGAGTGTCACTCCAGCCAGTGCAAGACGTATCCGTCATCGTCCGCCACCGCCTGCTTCTCGCGCGGAGTCGCGAGTATGTGCGACGGCGGGGGGAACTGTCTCGCGCCGCTCGAGTGTACGACCGATGCCAACTGTACATCGTGGCTCGTCGACATCAACGCGTCGTGCATCGTCGCTAAATGCTCATCGGGACAGTGTAAACCGTCCCCCGTCGCGCTCGACACCGCGTGTGTAGTTGGTGGAAGAACGGGTAAATGCGATGGCGTGGGTCGGTGCGTCCGGGATCCCGACTGCGTTGACGATGGAGACTGCGCAGTGCTGTACCCGCTGAACAGCACGTGCACCATTGCCCGGTGCATCGTCGGAACGTGCGGGGCAGAGATCGTCGACGACGGGGTGTCGTGCACGGTACCCGATCGCGGAATACCCGGCACCTGCGATGGTAGGGGCAACTGTCTACTATACGAGTGCAGCACAGACACCGATTGCACGGATCGATACGGCACGCCGGACACGTGTGTCCTGACCGTGTGCGACGCCGGGTTCAGGTGCATCGTGGACAACGTGGAAGCGGGAGTCGCGTGCGTCGTCGGCGGTGCGGCTGGCGTGTGCAACGCGGACGGTGCATGTCTGTTCGCGGAGTGCGCGACCGACGCGGAATGCACGCCGCGATACAACGGTACGAACACGTGCATCGTCGCGCAGTGCGATGGCGGTCACTGCGTGATCGCGACTGCGGTGGCCGGCACAGTGTGCGCGGGCGTTGGTTCGTGCGACGGCCGTGGAGGATGCACCGCGCCCGCGTGTCCGGACGGGTGCGTGTCCGACGCGAACTGCACATCGTGGCTGGTCGGCCTCGACAACGACTGCATGGTGGCCGAGTGCGTGTTTGGCCAGTGCCGTGCAGTGCCACTCGACGCCTCGACGCCGTGCGAACTGCCGGATCACACCGACTCGATGTGCGACGGCGCGGGGACGTGCGTACCGCCGCCGGAATGCACGATCGACGCCGACTGCGCGGCGCGGTACGCTGGCAACAACACGTGCGTCCGGCCGCACTGCACGGTTGCGCATGTCTGCGACGTGGCGCTCACCGGGGTGGGCACGGCATGCGCAATCGACGATGCGCACACCGGTCAGTGTGATGGCGAGGGCCGCTGCGTCGCGATCCCACCGTGCGTGTCGGACGAGGATTGCACGGCAGTCTCGGACAACGTCTGCATCACGATCGCATGCGTCGACGACGCGTGCGTCGCCGGTGTGGCGACCAACGACACGGCGTGCGTGACCGCGTACGGCGCGTCGGGAACATGCGATGGCTCGGGAAGTTGCGTCGCACCGTGCCCACCCGGCGAAAACTGCACATCGACGGCGGCGTGCACGTCCGCCGCGAACTGCACTGGGTTGCTCGGTGGCGCCGACAACGGCTGCCTCGGCGTCAGATGCACCGTGCAGTGGACGTGCGAAGTGTATCCGCGTTCGCTGGGCACCGCGTGCACCGTCGTGGGCATCGCGGGATCGTGCGACGCCGACGGCAACTGCGTGCAGCCGTACTGTTCGGATGATGCAGACTGCGGCCCCGCGTCGTCTCTCGGCGCGTGCAGGCGGTGGCGATGCTCGTCCAACGGCACGTGCTTGCCGGAGCTGCTCCCGGCCGGGTCAGCGTGTACATACGCGACGGCCGACGCTTGCTCGGTCGACCACCTCGCGGCCGCCGTGACGGGGACCGGTGCGTGCACCGCCAACGGAACGTGCGTGGCGGACGTCGACGCGGTCCCGAGTCTGGTGTGCGGTGGTGGCCTGTCGTGCGTGGCGGCGGAATGCACGAACATGTACGCCGGATGCGCGACCGACGCGGACTGCAACGGCGGCGACACCGAGATCGTGGCATCTGGGTGCACGACGACCGCATGCTCGGCGACGTCGCACACGTGCGAAACGCGTGAACTCGCGAACGGCGCTCGCTGCGTGCCGACGCTGGCCGAGACCGAGGCACAGCCGTGCAGCGCGGATCAGACTGGAACGTGCGTCTCGGGAGTGTGCACGCTGAACGTGTCCACGCCATCACCCGCCACGTGCGCCCCGGATGTGCACTGCTACGGCGCGTGGTGCTACGCAAACGGCACGTGCGTTGTGCTCGGCACGGTCGAGGAACTGGACTGCGACATCGACCCGCCAGCGTGCGTGGATCCCGGCGGAGGGGAGTGCAACGGACGCGGTCAGTGCGCGTGGTCGTCATCGTACGCGTTCTGCCCGAATGCATCGTGCGCGATCGGCGTGTGCAACGCGACCACGAACGTGTGCGATCTAGTGTCGCTCGCACCATCGTGCCCGCGGTCGTTGGCGGGCGTGCGCGCGATCGTGGCGGGGGTGACTGCCGTGGCACTCCTCAGCGTGGTGTTACAGGTCGGCGTGGTCATGCTCGTGGACAATCACCGAATGAAAGCCGCATGAAAACCGTGAAATCATTTTTTTACCCTCGTATAATAGCGTGCATGTCTGTGGCGTGTCGCCGGGGAGGAGCGCAAAAAGCGCGGCCGGCGAACGGTTCTCATCTGCTCGACGAATTCGCAAAGACGACGAAAATATGCATTCTCTTGAATCGCTGCTCGCGATCTTCCTCCTGGTGCACATGGAGTTGTTTTCCGTCGCACGGGGCGTGCTCACATTCGAGCTCGTCGATCAGGTTGACGAACGCGGATATGATGGGCTGTCCCGCATTCTCACGCCCGCGTGCATGATCTCGGTCTATACAGCCGGATCTCCCGGCGATTTCAGAGTATCGTGCGGGGTGACCCCCGGCGATCATCACTCGGAATGTTTCCATGTATACGGTCGGCTGACCAGCGCCGGGTTCTTCACGAGCATTGGCACGGCATCGCACTACTCGGGTGCGGATCACACGCAATTGACCGGCATTCTGGCGGGTGATCGTTCGGAGGCCACGTGGATCTGCAGACGGGACATGCTGCAATACACGGAAACACTTGCCGGAGGTGGGGTGGAGATATCGGTCGGCAGTGCGTTGGGCGATTCGCAGTGGAAGCTCGATGCGTGCGCACACAATCCGCTGTACGGCGGAAATGCGATGCTGTTCCGCATCCAAAAAATAGAGGGTGACCAGATCATAGTCTGCCGATTCCTCGGCGGGGACATGCCCCGATCGGTGGAAGAGCTGTCGCATGCCCTCGGGACGCATTGCTCGCCCATTCTATACACGGAAACGCTCGGCGACGTGTGGTCGGCTGCAAACCCGGTGTACAGCCAACTCTCGGATGATGGCATTGGCTACGCATTCTCGACGCCGACCAGAACCATCACCTTCAACCTCTACCGGTCCATCGACGAGGCCGTCACAGATGCGTTCAAGATCGTGCAGGACGTCGTGCGGTTGTCAGTGCAGAGCGAGGACAGCCTGGCGCTGGTCATGGGAGCCGGTGGAACCATCGACGGTGCCCCGACGTACGACTACGATGCCAATTTCGTCAAGATCGACGGCGTACCGTCGAAGATGACCGAACCGGTCGTCGACGACGTCGCGAATTGGTACGAAGGTGCGATGATACGCGCCATCGAGATCGACGCACCCGGACAGATGGTATACGAAGCACATCACGACGGCAGCATGACGCGCGCACCGTTGTCCACGTTCTCCAGGGTGCACTCGTCCAGGATAGCCGACGGGGTTTGCGGTCGCACCGCACCGGAGGACGTGCCAAACAGACTCGTCCGGATCGAGACCTTCCCGGTGGTGGGATTCGCGCTTGTGTTCTGCGGCGATGTTTCGGTCACCAGCATGGCTTCCGTGCGGGTGGCAGCGTGCACCGGAGGCACCGCCACCAGTTGTCTGACCGACACGTACTATTGCACGTGGTACCACTACGGCCAGACGTGTCAACTAAAGGCCGCCGCCGCCGCGTCGATATGCGCCGGCGGCTTGGCCAACCGATGCACCGGCACCGTTCCGACGATCGGCACGATCGCACCGACGTACGGCACGGCGGCCGGGGGATCCGCCGTCGTCATCACGGTCAGCGTGACCTTGTGGGATGCGCCATCGCTGGCGTGCGTTTTCGGTTCCACCGTGGTGGACGCCAGCTACGTCGCCGGCACCGTCCGTTGCCTCACCCCGGCTGCGTCGGCCGGTCCGGTGACGGTGAACGTGCGCTATCTCGGGGTAAACATCGCGCCGACGTCGACCGTCAAGTACACGTACGTGGCTGAGTGCACCGTCGACGCGAATTGCACCGCCCGGGTCGCGGCGTCGAACGACACGTGCACGTACGGGAAGTGCGTGAACAACGCGTGTGTGGTCGGGATCCGGGCCGATAACACGTCGTGCACTGCTGGCAACTATGTGGGGTACTGCGTGCGCGGTAGTTGCGTGGGGTGCCTGACGGACAATCAGTGCGGCACGATGTACCCAATGAGTTCGTCCTGCATCGTGCCGTCGTGCATCAACAACGCGTGCGGTCCGCGGTATCTGGCGCCGGGCGTCGCGTGTACGGCGGGCGTGTACACCGGGTACTGCGACAGTGTCGGAAACTGCCAGGACTGCATCGACGACTCGGACTGTGTGGCGGAGATCCGGATCAACTCGACATGCGTCGTTCCGGTGTGCCAATTCGGCGCATGCCGAGTGGCCGCCGTGCTGCTCGGCACGCCGTGCGCTTCTGGCGTCGCCATGGTGGGGCGCTGCGATGGCCTCGGGGGATGCATGGACTGCCTCGACGACGAGGATTGTCAATCCGGGATCCCCATGAACACCACGTGCATCGTGCCGGTGTGTGCTGGTGGCGCGTGCCGTCCGTCGTACAGACCGATCGGCACGCCGTGCTCGGCGGGCATCGGCATGGATGGTGTGTGCGATTCCAGCGGGTCGTGCGTCGATTGCATCGCCGTCGACGACTGCGGTTCGCGCATCCAGATATCTAACAATTGCACGATCGCCGCGTGTACGAACGGAACGTGCCTCGCGTTGCCAGCATCGACCGGGACGCTATGCAGCATCGGGAATCGCACGGGCACGTGCACCGCGGTCGGCGAGTGCAGCCCGCCCCCCTGTGCCGACTGTGAGGACTGTGACGTGGACGCAGATTGTGACGCGCGATCGACGATCCCGATACCGTGTGCGCATATGATATGCGCGTCGCACACGTGCGTGATGACAATCGCGGCGCCCGGCACCCCATGCGCCATCACGGGCAACATCACCGGAACGTGCAACAACGCGACGTGCGTACCCGAGCCGTGCGTGGACGCGCCAGAGTGCGTGGACACCGCCGACTGTGCGAACCGGATCGACGCGAACTGCACGTGCGTCCGTACGTCGTGTTCGCTCGGCCGGTGTGTCACAATAACGGCGACGGACGGCATTGTGTGCACCGATCTCGCGGGCGTTAACGGCACATGCGTACGCGGAAAATGCGCCGTCTCGTGCCCGCACGGACCGTGCGCCAACGATTCGCAATGCGCGCAGTATTACATGACGGCGGAACGGTGCGTCGTGACGCGCTGCGTCAACGGATCGTGCCTCGTCGCCGCCGCATCATCCGGCACACCGTGCGTCACCGGCCCGAAGAATGGTCAGTGCGACGGCGCCGGCACGTGCGTGGCCACGCCGGTGTGCGCAACGGCGTCCGACTGCGCGGCGGTGATCCCGCTAACCGGAAACGTCTGCGCGGCAGCCGAGTGCACGCCGGTAGGTGACTGCATTCTGGTGGCCGCACCCGACGGGACTGTCTGCGAATACGGTGTGCATAACGGTACGTGTACGGGCGGGATGTGCGTGCCGTACGTGTACACCGCATGCGTCGTACACGCGGACTGCACGGTGCTGTTCAATGGAGACAACGAGTGCATACAACCACTCTGCGCGGATATTGGCTGCGTATTTGCGAGTCTGGCCGTGGGGTCGGCGTGTTCGGCCGGGGGAGTGGCTGGTCTGTGCAACGGGCTCGGGTCGTGCGTACCCAATGCCGACTGCAGACTGGAGCCCCCGTGCCGGAACGACACCGAGTGCGTCGAGTACGCCGCGAACCGTCACGGTGGCAACGCCGTGGTCGCCGGTACGTGCAGACGTTGGCAGTGCCTGTACAACGGAAGCTGCGTCATCGGCCTCGCGGACGTCGGCACGCCATGTTCGGGACGGCAGACGGACGAATGCGGGATGCTCAACACGAGCCTATTTCCGTCCGACGGCGAGACCCAGGCCAGCTTCTGCACGGCTTCCGGGGACTGCGCGGTGGTGACCGACAAGTTGGACAGTCCGCGTTGTACAGATGGAGACGCGTGCGTCGCGGGCGCGTGCGTGCCGATAGTGTCCGGATGTGCGACCGATTCCGACTGCAGGCCGGCCGCGGATGGCTGCGTGGTCGAGCGCTGTTCCGTGTCGACCGGGCGGTGCGTGCCGAGCGTGATGAGCGACGGTTCGCCGTGCATCCCTTCGGCTAGCGAGATTGCGGCGATGGATTGCTCCAGACATGCCATCGGAAGTTGTCGGACCGGAGCGTGCGTCGTTACGACGTTGACCGCCACATCGAATCCATCCGCCGGATGCGGCTGCACGCCGGATCCCGCATGCGGCATGGCCACGTGCTACCGCGACGGTACGTGCACCCTCCCCAATACCACCGCATGCAGCATCACGCCGCCGGCGTGTGCAGACCTCGCTACGGTGGCATGCAACGGGCTCTCGCAGTGTTCGTGGATGCCCACCCGCGCGTGCAACGACGGCAATGCGTGCACCGGCGACATTTGCACGGCTGCCGGCACGTGCGAGCATTCGCTGCTGCCGACCGCGGAGTGCGTCGGGACAATACCCGGGGTCGTCGCGATCATCGCCGGGATCTCCGTCGGCACGGTGGTGTTGTTGACGACTGCGGTCATTGCCATCGGCATCTCAGTGTCTCCCAGTCGGCCAACAAAACTGAAAGCGAAACGGTGGTGAAACTCACGAACATTGG
>JBAZMA010000025.1:0-15251 GCA_041649995.1 Candidatus Omnitrophota bacterium
CCCGCACGAGACGGACGCAGCCCGCCGAACCGGCGGCGCCGCCGCGGCCGGACGTCGTGCTGCCGGCCGAGATCGACGGGCCCACGTTCTATTTCGACACGCCCGATCGTCGCGTGCGTCTGCATGAACTCGAGGTGGCCTCGCTTGGCAACGTCATGTACTACCGCCTCATCTGCAACCCCGCCACGGGCATCTTCGCGGAGGTCGGCGAGAGCGGCAGGCTGCAGCGCGTGGAATCGCCCATGCCCGGGCTCGTGTTCCCCTCGGACATGCACGAGACCCCGACTCCCCCGCCGCCAAGCGTGGACTCCGCCGTGTCATTCTGGGATGGGGTCCCGATCGGTGTGCCGGTCGACTTTAACGCCGGTGAGCCGTGTGCACCGGTGTGGGGGTGGGCAGAATGACCCCTCATTCGGCGTGTTGTTTTGACGGAAGAAAAAAAATAGGGGAAAAAAATACATTCTAGCCAATGGCAGCTGTGGACTTTCTCGCCGGAGTGTGCCCGGCATCGAACGAGACGTACGGCCGAATGATGTCCAGTGACGAGCCGAGCTCGCGGAGCGTGGAGGCGGCGGCGTACATACTGCTCACCGACGACACCGGGAACCGGGCGTACTGGGTGGTCGCCGACGCGGCGCAGCGACTCTGGGTGTTGCATCGGGGGAAGCTCCGGATGCTGCCGCTCAGCGGCGTCGCGCAGCACGTGGTGGACCTGGCCGAGCCGCTGTGCCGGGGGCTGTTCCGGGCGCACTCTGACGGCCCCGGCGCACGCGACGCCCCGAGAACTTGGCGTCCGGCGGCGGTGCAGCGGTTCGCGGATGCGGTCTGCCGGCTGCACGGCAGGGACGTGCTCGGCATGCGGACGATGGTGGGTCCACCCGGCGCGACGCTGATGCAGAGCGCGCTCACGAACGCCAGCGACGCGTGGGTGTCGCGCGTGCTGCTCGGGCCGGGCCCGGTTGCCGCGTTCGTGGAAGTGGCGCGGACGGTCCAGCCGGCGTGCGCGGCGATCGTCGCAGACGACGCGGCCGGCGAGCCGACCATCCCACGCGATCGCGCGGGTTGGTACGACGAGTCCGGCAAGCTGACGCAGTCGGCGTTCCACCAACTCGAGACGATGTGCTGGGCGCTGCAGCGCGCGGCGTTCTTCCTGTCCGTGCAGGCGTGCGTGGACGCGACCGCCGCCGCCGACCTGGAGGCATCCGTGCGGACGATGGTCATCGACCGCATCGCGTCGAACCTGCTGCCGTCGCTCGACACGTCGCAGTTGGTGGAATCGATATACCAGCTGTACCTCGACGGTTCCACGCAGCCGGGCGACACCGCGCACTACTCGCGGAAGACCGCGTTCGTTCCGTGCCGGCCGTCGGAGGTGGTGCACAGCGAGCGGGGGTCGGTGTACCGCGAGGCGATCGCCGAGCTCAGGGTGGGCGTCGCGGAGGCGGTGCGCGGCACCGACAACTGCTGGCCGCACGACATGGCGAGGCCGGTCCGGTGGCGGCTGTCGCAGTTCGCCCGCGAGGTCGTGCTGCTCCGGGCGACGGCGATGTTCTGCACCCTCCGCGCGGTTTCCGCGCCCATCGGCCGACACGTCAAGAACTACTCGGACCTCGAGTGCCGCGAGCTTGGCTGGTGGTCTGCCGACGACGTGACGTATCCGTGCATCGTCCGCACCGGCAATTTCTGGGTCCTGTTCGACGCTGACATGAGGCCGCGCTGCCACGCGACCGACGTGGTCGACGCGTTTTGCTGGTTGCTCACCGCGATGCTGGAGGCCGGCGACTCGACCGCGCCGCTGCTGAACAGGCTCGGATTCAATTTTGGTGGGGAGTGAACTGCCAGAAAAAAACTCCGGTTTTACACATCCTCCCCTTTCATGGTTTTGCCGCGGCTGGCGGCGGTGACGGGGTCGGGGGATGTACCGCCCGCGATCTGGAGCGCGGCGGCCGATCCTCCTTCGGAGTGGCCAACGCGCTGCGAATGGCTGCCTCGTCTGCGGGGTCCACCCTGTCGGTCAGCGCGATCGCGACCGACGCGTTGAAAAACGGGCGCAGGATCGCGACGCGCCGGAACACCGGGTCGGCGTCCATCTGGGATGCCGTGCGTTGCGCGGACACTGCGGCGGATAGCGCACCGCCAAACTCTGGCGGCGGGGCATCGACCGCTTCCATGTCGTTGACGTCGTCCACCGCCACGCCGTCCAGCGCCAGCAGCCAGCGCGACCATCCGCCGGCCAGTCCCTTCGCCGCGCCGCACGTCGGGAACATGATCGGACGGCGCAGGAACACGCCGGTCACCGTCGGGTGCGCGGTCGCCACCGCCTCCTGGACGGCCTTCCACCGCCGCACGATGTGGTCGAGGCGGACGCGGCACGTTGCGCTGGTCGTCGCCTTCGGGACGATCGCGGCGATCGGTCCGCCGCTCCCGGCCCTCTTCCGCTTCGGCGCGCGCGGTTCGTCGCTCGCCGCGCCGGCGCGGGCGATGAGATCGATAACGGACGCTCTGATCGGATCGTCGAGCACCGCGCACATGTCGTCGAGCTGCGCCGCGCCGTCGGGGTCCACGAGAGTGATGCCCGTTGCGCGCAGCGCGTCGGAAACGGGCGTCGCCGCAATGGCTACCGGCGGACGAGGCGGCTCGGCGGGCGGCTCGTCCGGCGGAACCGCGCGGTTCTGGCGAACGTACCGAGCGAGCCCGTCGGGGGTGTCGCCGGTCAACGTGACGATGGCACCGTACACCGCGGACAGCGTTGCTTGACCGCCATCCTGCACGCGAAACGACGGGATCGCGCGACACACCTGCCCTATGCCGGCGATGTTGATGGCGTCGAGCATCCGCACCGCGAAGATCGCGCAGTTTTCGCACACGATCGCTGGACGGGTGATCGTTTCGACGCCGCACTCCATGCACACGTTCTTCACGGCCCGTTCGACGGCCGAAGAGAGCAACTCGCCGGTCAGCGGCGGGATCGTGCTCGTCAGCACGGCCGCGGCGCGACCGCGGTACACGGCGCCAGAGTGGTCGTTCGGCGCGAACACCCCGCGGATGACCGCACGTACGATGAGAGAGATCGTGTCCCCCGCCGCATCGCACCCGTCGCACGCGAGTGCCGCATCGCGGTTATCGCGCACGAATTTGCAGAGGTCCGGACCGACCGTTTCCGACCACCGGTCCGTCTGGCGAGCGCTCCGGCGCCCCGCCGACGACGGGGATGCGGTCGGTGGCCGGGGTCGGCGGGTCGGACATGGCCGCCGCGGCCGAGAGACCGGCGGCGGATGGATCGCGGCTGCCGGCGCCGCGGCCACGACGACCGGACAATCCGCCACCGTCGGCACGCGTCGGCCGCGGTCCCGCAGCTCTATCTCGCGCGCGGTCATGAAATCGTCGCTGTCGCTCCCGTCGCTATCGCTGCACGACGACGTCGATGAGCTCGACCCGCTATCGCCCATGACGGCGGCAACAAAAACCTCGTTCGCGTCGCTCATGTTGGTGCCGTATTTTTTTTCCACGCCAATTTTTTTCCGTTGGAGCCGCCGCACCCTATTGGAAAAAAATCCGGCCGCGAACAACCCTTTCCTGTATGCCGACCCCTCTCACTCCACTGTCGTGCGTCGCCGTGCCCCTTTGCCGGCGTGGAATCTCCCCGCCAGCGCGTCGACCCGCGGGACAATTGGAGACGGGCTGCCCAATTGCGGTCGCCGTTCATAACCGAAAAAAACGGAATAAATAAAAGACGACAGTGACCATCAATACGATGTCCGGATCGATACAACCGTCGCAGTACGCCGAAACCATGGCGCGCCTCACCTCGGAGGTCGAGACAGCGCGCAAGCGCCTCGAAGAGGCCAAGCAGAAATTTGCCGCTTCCAACCAAGCGCTTGAGATGTTCCTCGCTTCTGTGCGGAGCAGCGTGCCGGGCGTATGGGCTCCGGAGTTGACGGACAAGGATATCGTGGCGATCGTGCAGGCCACCGAAGCCGTGGTATCGTCCGTGAACCAGCTGCAGGAGTTGCACGATCGCAAGTGAACACATTGTGATGAATGGAACCACGACACGGCATTTTTCATAGTTTCTGTGGGGGTGGGAAGATGGTGATCATTGGGAGGGTCCATTCACAGCTCTTCGAATTCTTCTTCCTCCTCTTCCTCTTCCTCCTCCTCATCTTCGACGTCCTCGAGAGCATCGCCCTTCTTCTCCGCGAACGCGATCTGTCTGACGGAGACCGGGTCGTCGACGTATGGTTCCCTTTCTTCTTCCTCCTCTTCTTCTTCCTCGCCCTCGGACTCTTCTTCCTCCGGCTCGGCGGGAAGGGCGATTGCCCGCATCCGGCCTTCCACCTCCCCCTCCTCGGGTGAGGTTTCACCCTCCTCCTCTTCCTCCTCCTCCTCTTCCTCCTCCACCTCTTCCTCCTCCACCTCTTCTTCTTCCTCCTCCGCCTCGGACAGCCTGACGCCGCGCATGGGACGGATGTCCGCGATCCGCGCAAACAGCCCCACGTCGCCCGAGTCGACCTGGAACATGTACACGTTGGTGCCTGGCATGAACATGGGGTTCGCCGCGCGATCGAACTCCCACGCGTTGAGCAGCCCGGTCTCGTTTGTCATGGCCATGTAGAGGCCGCCTGGGATGCCCGCAGCGTTCGCGTCGACGCGCACGACCGTGAAGATCCCCTCGCGGTTGGCGAACTTTGGGTTCACCGTTCGGTCCAGCGGGTAGTACCCAACGAGGTGGACGCCGACATCAAGCCTCGCCGGCGACACGTAGGCCTTCCCGAACAGATCAGCCATCAGCATCAGCCACGCCGTCGCGTACGCGTTGTTCACCGCGGTCGCGTCCGCGGAATCCGGGTCGTCGACTTTGACCTCGCCGAAGATCGTGCCAGCCATCGTGAAGCTGAGCGGCATGCGTATCTGCGCACGGAATCCCACAGCCACGCTGCGCGACGTGGCCACCTGGCCGCGGATGGTCACCATCGCACCGTCGTCGTCGTACACTATAGGGCGAGTTGCCATTTTTTCGTTATTTTCCGGATGGTGCTGTCGAGCGTTGTTCAGCTGCACCCTCCCCCGCTGGGTGGCTGTTCGCGGAATCGCGTTTTTTTCCACCCACCGCCTTTCCAGGGCCGCCGAGCTGGGACCCTTAAAAAAAATTGGGCAGCCAATTTGGATTGTCCGTCCAATAAAAAAAATCGTGAAAGAAGGAAGACCACGCATTGTCAACGCGTAAATCTGGAAAAAAAATGACCACCGAACAACCACCCGTCGTCGACGCCGCACCGGCGCCGGCCAGCATCATGAAACCGCTGTATGCCCCCGCGCACTACAGCGAATTCGGGTTTGACGTGGGCCTCGGCGGCGCGACGAAGATGCCCGCCAAGTTCGAGGCTCCGACGCAGGACCGCAACGGATTGCAGGTCATGGTGCGCGTGCACAGCGCCGCCGGCACGGCCGCCCCGGGAAAGCGGAGCCGGCCCGAGTCTGCGGGCGACGTGCACGGAGTGCGGTTCCCCATCACGGCCATGACGGCCTTCCTGCGCGCCGTCGTCGCGACCGCGCCATCGCGCGACGCGCTGCCCGACGGCTGGGTGTTCCGCGACACGGAGTTCGACCCCACCGCGCCGGTCGGCCAAGTACCCGAGCGCATCGGGTCGACCACGCTCGGCATGCTCATCCTCGAGCTGTGCGTGCGCTATTACGAGGAGGTTTCCCGCGAACTGTCCGTACCGCAGCTGTACGACCTGGCGTCGGACTGGCTCGAGCATTGCGGATGGGACCGGCTGGCCAGCGCGGTGCCCGAGTTTGTCGCGTTTGCGCAAGAACACGCGAGCGTGCTGAGCGACGTCGAGCACGAGTGCGCGCGTCTCCGCGCGATGGTCATCGGGGCGGTGCCCCCCACGCAGCGCTACGCGGCCGTCGCGGCCGCGGTGCAGCGGGCGGTCGGCGCGGTCGTGCGCAAGCGCATGCGGAACAGCCGCTGCATGGCGTTCACGTTCCGTCGCATCTCGCTCGACGCGGGGGTGAAACTGCTGGCGGACGGCCAGCGATTCGGGGCCGCGCACGCGCTCCGCGCGTTTGGCGGCTTCGCGTCGTGCGCGTCGTGCCTCGTGATGCCGACGGTGGTGCTCGACAGCGTGCTCGTCGCGCTGCGCCTGCTCGAGAAGATCGACCGCTACAACATCGGACTCCTGCCCGATCGCTTCGTCTTCGCGGCGGAGGCGGCGTGCATCGACGCGTTCGTCGCGACGGTGCCGGAGCGCCCGCTCGTGGCCGAGCGCGGCGCGACGACGTGCTGCCGCGTGGACCCGATCATCGGCGCGCTCCTCGACCCGAGGACCCAGCTGTCGCACGTGGTGGATGCCGCGGTGGCCCTGCGCCACATGTTCGTGCGCGACGTCAACCCGGAGCCCATGATACCGCAGATCAGGCTGGACGCGGCGATGCGCGACCGGCGCAAACTCGCCCCGACAGACAGCCTCGACGAGTACACGCGGACCGTGGTGTGCGACCAGACGGATCTGTACGAGGGTTGCCAGATTCGCAACGGCGCCGATCTGGGGGCGCAGCTGCGGCTGCTGCCCCGGATCCTCGATTCGCTGTACCACGGCGACATCTTCGGCGCCGACCACGGGCTGCTGCACGATCTGTACCTCATCCACCAGATGCCGCGCGAGGCCGAGCCACCGTCCGCGCCGGCGGCAAAGAAACGCGCGGACGACGCGCCGGCCGAGGCGCAGCGGAGGATGGACGGACTGCGCCTCGGCCCGGTCGCGGCGGCGATCCCCATGCAGCAGTCGGCGATGTGCGAGTATTCGATGCCCGGTTCCGACGACACGCGCTGGCTGCACAGCAATCTGCTGGCAGCGATCATCGGGTTCCTCTCGTACGACCGCCGGCACTGCCTGCCATTCGGACTCGTCAAGATGCTCCACGGGCTGATCGATGGGGTGATCACCGCGCAACTCCGTGACGCCGGGTCGTCGTTCGACATCCACGCCGCGGACATCGAGCCGAGCGCGCGGCGCGGCGTCATCGGCGATCTCGTGTACGGGCTGCTGATGAACACCGTCATGGACTACCTCACGTCGCCCGCGTTTGATGCGGCCGAACCGCTGACCATACGCTGCGGCGCCGCGCTGACCCAGTACTACAAGCTGTGCGGGGATGCCCGGCTCGACGCCCAGGCGCGCCGCGTGCTGTTCTGCTGCCTCACCTGTCTGACCACCCCGCTCGGGGACCCGATGGTGTGCGCGTTCCCAAAGGAGCATCCGCACACCTCCAACCATGCCAGCTGCGGAGAGCACGGCGGCGGGCCGACGGTCGTCGTGGCCGATGGCGAGCCGATCGACGCGGTCTTCGACCGCGTGAACGAGGCGTGCGACGGGACGATGGCGCTGCGCGTCGTCGTCGACGTTGCCGCGCACGGCGCGACGCAGCCATTCGCCGCCGCGACGGACGGCGGCGAACTCGTCCTGCGGTTTGGCCCCGACATGTACAAGCACGTCACGGTGCCGCCGGCGCGGCCCACGCCGGAGCAGCGCCGCGCACGCGCCGCCGCGCCGGTCGTTCACCCAAAGAAGGCGCGCAAGGCCGCGGCGGCCGCCGGCGCAACGCCGGACGGGACCCCGCCGACGTCGCCCCCGCAGGACGCGGCGACCGTGCCGTGCGACGCGTTCGGGGCGACGATCGTGCACTCCACCGATCCGCAGATCGTCACGCTGGCCAGCGGCGAGCGCGTGCTGGCCGGGTTCACGCCGGACGTCGACTGGCCGTCTGCCCGCGCAAAGCCGCGGCCCGAGACGCTCGGCGGCGCGGGCGTGTCGCTGTGCACACCGTCCCCGCCGCGGTTCCGCGCAGACGACACGCCGAACGGCGTCGGCGCGCTGTGGCTATCCAGCGGCGCGCTCGCGCCGCCACGCGACGCGCGGCTCTTTGGTCGGTTCGTCGCGACGGACACGGCCGGGCGCTGCGCGTGGTGCCTCGGCGCGACGGGCCCCGACGACCCGCTCGAGGGCGCCGCGGTCATCGGATCGGCGCTGTGCTGCAAATGCACCGCGGATGGTGTCACCCTCGGCTTCCACCCGCGGTGCATCGCGGCCGCGCGGACCGCGATCCCCGACCCCGTCTGCATCGCGCAGCCCGCGCGGCACGGCGAGCGTCCGGCGTCCGGTTCGTCAGTGTTCGTCGTGCCCGCGGTGCCCATGGCGCCACACCAGTGCAGCGTGTGCGGCAAGGCGACGCCGTGCCAGGTTGTGTGGACGTACGTGCCGACGGCGGCCGGCGTGCGGCGCTACGACATGTGCGATCAGCGCTGCGCCACGACGTTCGGCGCCGCGTGCCTTGTCCACGATCTCGTGCGCGCCGATGCTGTGCCGTTCTACACCACCTCCAAGGATGTGACGATGTGCACGCCGCAGGGACCGATCACCGCATTTTGACACACACACACACACACACATACATTCGCCCGGACATCAAAGTTTTTTTACCAACTATCACTGCCCCAAACTGACCAACGTCCGCTCTTCATCCATCGATGGGAGAGGGGGGGGGGGTGTTTCCCGGCCGTCCGGATGCGGGGTTCCAACCGGTGGTGTCCGCGAGAAGCAGTGCCGGCCTCGTGTCCATCAGCATCTCGAGGCTGTTCAGCTGGTGCATCCTGTTCATGTGACGGACCTGTTCGCGGGGCCACCTGATGGACGACTGCGCCGCGACCGCGGTCGGCCTCCGTCGGCTGAGCGCGTCGCAGAACTGCAGGATGCCGACCCGCCACACGACGCTGCGATGCCACGCACCGTCGCTCGTGCGGTACATCGTCGCGGCGTCGTCGGGCGCGCCGCCGTCCTGCGCGTTCATGTACGGCACGACCTGGTAGAGGTCGGTGATCCCCGCGATGTCGCCCATCGTGAATCGCACCGCGTTGCCGCCCGACGGATCCGGGCAGTACGTGAGCGCGCCCCCGTCGAGCGCGGCCGTGGGGAACGCCCGGAGAACGAGGTACAGGTTCGTGCCGATGCGGCTGTTGAGACCGGCCGCGCCCCACGTGTCGAGCAGGTACGCGGGGCCGCCCGCCGTGACGGCGGCATTGATCGCCTGCGAGCCTTGCGTGTACCGCCCGAACGGCGCGCCAGAGTCGCCCTCGATGGTCTTGACCACGCCCATCGGAGCGTAATCGCGGCAGATGTCGGTCGCATCGAACTTCCTGCCGTTCCGGTGGCTCTCGATCGCTCTGGACACCAGCTCCGCGTTGAGCATCGGGAGCGTGAGCGCCTCCGAGCCGATCGGCACGGTCGAGGGCGTCGCAAATCCGCGCATCTTGATCACTTCCACGCGCGCCTGGCTCCTGACGAACACGAACGTTCCCGGCTGGTACAGGCCCGGAATGCCCTCGTACGCTGCCGGCACCTGGATCTCGAGCGTGACGTTGATCGGGGTGTTGGTGGTGAACTGCGCGGTGTTCGTGTCGATCGACGAGATCGTGGAACGGAACGTGCCGTGCATGAACGGACCCACGTCGGCCGGCATCTCAGCGGATCTGAGCGCGAGCGTCGGCCTCGCCGCACCCGTGCTCTCCATCGGCGGTCCGTATATGCCCACGCCGCGGCCGGTCGGCATGCCGACCTGCGCGGACGTTCCGTACTGCTGGACCGTGGCCAACGTGCTCGGACTTGTGGGGCTTCCCCCCGGCAGTTGGCCGGCGTCTCCGAACGTGCTTACAGTGGACGAGCGCAACATCGTTTCTTTGGGATTTTCGTTTGTTCGAGAAAATGTCTGGTGTTCGTGTGGCGGCGGTTTATTGTACCCTTAACAGTGCGACTTTTTCCACGATCCGTGTTGGGGTTTCGTTGCGCACCGGCGCAGTTCTTCCGAACACTTCCCTTTTGCCATACACACACACACGCGCACCCCCCGCCGCGCACGGGGTGCGGAACGGCGCTGTCCGCCGCGCGGAGGTGGCAGGCGGGATCCACGCAAAAAAAGCACAAAACGCGCTCGTTTGGAACATATGGCGAAGGCGCACACCGTAAAGCTTGGAAAGCACATCCGCGGAAAATTTCTCACGCACATCTTTTAAATGTCTTACTCTGGTGGCATGGTCACGAACGCGACTCCGGCGCAGCAGGCCGTGAGGACGATCAACGGGATACTGGCGCAGACCCTCCTCCGCACGCAGCTCGCGCGTCCCGACAACGGCTACTACATCACGAAACTCGGGGCGGCCGGCGCGCCCATCGTCGGTCGTCTGCGTCGCGGGCTCGTCGCGATGCTCGCGAACATCTCGTTCGAGGACATGTCCGACAAGGTGGAGTCGTTGCCCCCGTTCTTCGTCGCGTACAACTTCCTGGCAAAGTCCACGCTGGAGCAGCCGCCGATCCCGCTGGGCGTCATCATCACCGACCAGGCGTCGGACGATGGCATGCAGCCGGTCGCGATCCAGACGGGCGGTGTGTGCACGATCGTCAACACCGGCACCGTGACGATCCCCCCCGGCGCGCTCGTGGCGGTCCGCCCGCCGCTGAGCCAGACCCCGTCGCAGCGATGCGAAGCGAACGAGGAGGGCGTCGTGCGGCCGGAAACGTTCCCGCTGCAGTTTGGGTCCGGGGGCATGGAGTCTGAGACGGTCAAGTTTGTCGACACCGTTCACAGGATCTCGACCGACTTCAGGGGAGGTCTCCGGGCCGGCCACCTGCTCTCGGACGCGATAGAGGAGTGCCTCGCGGTCGGTGCCGCAAACGCGTCCCTGTACGGTGCGATGCTCCTCGCGTTTGGGCTGGGCGTTGCGCACGCCAGCGAGTTTGGCGGCGGAACCCCGGTGGCCGTTGGCAAGCGCCTCGGACTGGTCGGACCGGCCGACCCCGATGCGCAGCTCTCTGTTCAGACAAAGCTTGTCGATACGTTCGACGGTCTCGCGGCGTCGAGCGACTTCATGCTCAGCTTCCGGAACATGTTCTCGTGGGCCAGCATGGCGGGCCGGTCGGCGATGGCCCAGACAGAATCGGCGATCCTCGGCCGGGCGGTCACCGGAGCGGACCCGGGCAATGCGTTCGACATCATGCTCGGCGGCGGCTATGTGATTTGAACACCACCTCGCGACATACAAAAAAATCTGAACAAACTGCCCCCGACGGTGGGAAAGAAGCCTCACCCAATCGTCCGCGGACAACCAACCATAAAAAAAACATACGAGAGCATGACCCAAATACGTTGTTATGCAGTGAGGGGGAGAAGTGTTCCCGAAAACGGCGCAATACGCTCAAATGTCGGCCGGGGTGCGTCACCCGAGAAACGCTCACGATTATTGGCATGGCAACCGGCGATGGCAATTACGGCGACGACGAGGCGGTGCACGGGAGCGAACTGCGCGCCGCGCTGGCCGGGATCTTGGACGAAGGCGAAGACGAGTGCGCGGGCGTGCAGCCGATGGGCGTTGCGGACCTGCGACAGGTCCGCGTGCAGCAGAACGGCGGCGGGTCCGGCTCGATCGCCGCGCAGACGGAGCGGTACCGCGCCGCGGCGAACTCGCAGCTCCAGCAAGTGCTCGGGTTCGACCCGGCCGCGTCCCGCCACGCGTGGAAGAACACATGCCCTTCGATGCTGCTGCAGGAGAAGCACGCGGAGATGGTCCGAATGCAGACGCTCCGCGCGGCCGACCATTCGGCAGAGTGCCCGCTGTGCATTCTGACGATCGAGCCGATGACCGACGACGAGCTATGCGCGGGGTACGACCAGACCGACGTGCGGCAGAAGCTATCCGCGCTGCTGGCGATGTGCTGCGACACGCTGGCGCGGGAGCAGATGATCACGGCGCTCTGCCAGTTCTACGAGCGGAGCGTCTTCATACCGTCGTCGCAGGGCGGCGGCCGACCACTGCCGTCGCTGTCCAGGGAGGTCTGCCGCGAACACCTCCGCCACGTCGTGCTTCCCGGCGCGTCGCGGCGACGATCGGTGGTGGTCCTCGAGGAGATCCAGGAATTCCTCAGCCAGACGTACGTCCGCCAGAACTCGATATCGGGCGCGGTTACCCCGGACATCAAAGCGATCGGCGCGCTCGTGAAGACGATCGCCGCGAAGGAGGCAGTGCTCAGATCGCTCGATCACAGCGCCGCAGAGCCCCCGGTCGCCGGGCGGGGCGCCGGCCGCACGTCGGTCGCCGCCGCCAGGGCGATCCGCGCGGCGACGCCCGGCTCGGCCGTGACCGGCGCCGGTGTACGAAATCCGCAGAGACCCGCCGGCGCGGTGTTTCCCGGGTCAAGATGAAAAAAAAATGATCAGATGGAGGAGAATGCACGTCTTTATGTTTTCTATTTTTCCCCCGGTCTCGCAGTGTTCACGTCTGTTATTGCGACCCCCCCCCCTCCCCTCATTCGTCCTTATTTCCGACAGGGTCCGCGACACGGGGCGTCGTCTCCGTGTCCCCCGCCCATATGATGAGCGTCTTCGCAACCGTCACACCCATGCAGATGTATCCCGCCCACTGCAGAAGGACGACGAACCACAGCTTCTTCTCCGGGCTGATCGCCGTGGTGCACTCGAGGAGAGTGACGTGGAGGATCTGTCCAGCCTCGACCAGGATGACGCCGATGGCAGCGGACAGTGCCCAGACCTGCCAGGTCATGCAAATGACGAACACCTCAACCGCCAGGAACGTGTAGTAGAGGAACGCCATGATCTTGCCGACCGTGCTCGCGCCGCCATTGTCCATGCACGTGCTGACGCAGAGCAGGATGCTCGCGGTCAGGCCGCCGGCGAGCGCGAGGAAGCCGAGGCCGAGACCGGTCCACCAGCGCCACCACTTCCAGGCCCTCTTGATGATTCGCGACGTCGGAGCGACCTCGTTGCCGATCGTCGCACGGAACCTGGACGTGATCGACGCGACGCCAAAGATGATGAAGAAGAGCGCGACGAGCGCGGATCCGATGATGCCGTAGGTGTTCCAGTCGGCGCCATCGTACGTCGCCTTCGAGAGCAGCGCCTCCCCCGCGCACAGCACCATGTACGCGATGAGCACGATGCACAGAACCAGTTTGGACGTCGAATTCACTCTGGTGTATCCGTAGCACTTGCGCACCGTGATGAGCGCGAGGAGCAGCGGGATGACGCCCGCTACCAGGATCGGCACCGGCCGGAACCAGTACGACACAAACCGCGACGCGTCGATCGCGTAGAGGATGATCCACGTCACCATGAACAGGAACCCGACGCAGAGTCCGACGATGAGTTGCCACGTAGCAGACCGGATCTTGGACGTCCGGTGTTTGTCACTAGCCGCCATCGGGCGGGTATAGCCCATTACATCCGTCATTTTTCGGTTGTTGCTTTGGATTTTGTCGTGAACCACGTGCAGCGCGGCGATGTGCGTCAGGCATCGGCATTTTTCCCCAGTCAACCACGCACGGGGGGAGAACCGGCAAAAAAAGGTCGCATCGTGCACGTATCCACGCGCAAGTCACTCTGGCAAAAATCCGCATACCCATCGCGACGAATGGCAGAAACACGCAAATCCGAGCCCGCGGCGGGGCATGTGCTGGCGATCGACAGCGCGTCGATGATGTACTACACGTGGATCCTGATCAACGGGGTGGCGCCGCCGTGCGCGAAAATGCACATCGACTCCCGTCTGCGGTGCATGGACCAGGTTAACCGGTCGCTCGGGTTCCCCGGGCTGGACAAGTGTCACGTCGGCACGCCGACAAAGGCCTGGGTCAACATCGACGCGGCGGACCTGCACGCGCGGGTGAACTTGTTCCTCGTGAACCCGGCCAAGACCTACGACGCGTTCGCGCTCGCGAGGGACGCCGCCGTGCCGAAGGAGTCGGCGCAGGGCGGCGTCGGGGTGATCGTGGTGCAGAACCTGTTCAGCGCGTACCTGAACGGCGCGAGCCCGATCGGCAGGTACATGGCATACGAGCGCATCACGAAGACCATCAAACCGGACACCGTGAGATACGTCATGATCGCGAACCGGGTGTACCTGGCCGCCCTCAACACTGCCGAAGTCAGGAAACAGCTGGGTGAGATACTCTTGCACATCGGCACGCTGGCACCGACGCCTCTGGTGTCCGATCCGCACATGCCCGGCGGACTGGTCGTCACGCTGCCTTCGCCCGTCCAGGCTTCCATCGCCAGCACCGTAACGGTGCTATCCGCCAGCGCGGTGGTGTTCACGGCAAAATGAGGGCGACCCCCCCCCAGGAGTACGGGAAGATCTGAAAAGAGCCAAAGATAGAAAACATTTCGCAAATAAACTCCCGTCATGTTGGGGTCTCTATCCACGGTACTGCCATTGTTGTCGGTCCTGCTGCCCGTCGTCGGGTTTGCCATACGCGCGTTCTACCACCATGCGCTGGCGATCATCGTGTTCGCGATCGCGGTGGTGCAGCTTGTGCACATGGCACACGGCATCGACGAGTGCATGGCGCTCCTATCGGCGATCGAGTCGCTGGGGAACGAGACCGCGGTGAACGCGACCGCCGGCGTCATCGGCGACATGAGCCGCGCGTGCGGCGTGAAGATGCTCTACCACTCTCTGGCGCGTGGCATGCTCGCCATGCGCGGCGCATTCAATGTGCTGAATGAGTTGATTCCGCTCGTGTTCAAATTGTTTTAACGACACCCCCCCCATCGTCCACTTCTTTTTTTTTCACAATGTCCCGAGTTTTGCCACACGGGCATCCAATTCGTCTGCGCGTTTTTCGGCGAGCGACGCGGCGAGCAGCGCCTCGGCATCGCTCAACGGTCGGTCGTCTTCGGGGATCGGACGAATCCCGCGCTCCGCGATTTCGATCTGGCGTCGGATCTTCGCGGCCTGCTCCTCCAGCAAGCGGGCATCGACGTCGGCTTGCGCGATCGCGCGAGCGGCTTGGTCGCACGGCACCAGCCCCGCGACCGCGGCGCCCTCGGCGCGTTTCCGTTCTGCCGCAATGTGGCGCAGTTGACGGTCGATCTGTCTCTGCAGGATGTACAGCCGCTCGCGGGTGGCGAAGGTGATCTGGCTCATTTTCTGTCTCACCGCGATTGTCATGCGCAACTCCCAATTTGTGAATGCGAACGAATTCGTCTTTGCGCAGAACACATCGAAAAAAAGTTAGACATGTCGACCACCGAGACGAGCACAGAACGTAGTCCAGCGCCAGTCATGCCACCCACCAACCGCACCCCGCCACATGCGTGTCCCGACTGCGAGAGCCTGAACCTCGTGCGCCATTCGGGGTGCGAGAGTTGTCTCGACTGTGGATGGTCCAAGTGTGGGTCCG
>JBAZMA010000026.1:0-9800 GCA_041649995.1 Candidatus Omnitrophota bacterium
CCCCCCCTTTGCGGCGAATTGGAACGGATTTTTGAAGCGATGGAACGACATCTCATTCCCAATCGGCGCAAAAAGACGGCGGACGGTCCGGATCTGTCGGCCATGCTGTCGGACGCGATGTGGTTCGACATTTTCGACTGCCTGCAGGTGCCGGGACGGGCATACGCACACAAAGATCTCGACATCGTTAAGCCAACGTGTGCGATCCTTCCCAACCACGGACGGGTTGTGTGGTTCATTCGCGACATGGCGAGGTTCTCGCGCGTCTCGCGGCGCTGTCACGCGATCGCGCTCGCGTACCCACCATGGAACACCGTGGTGGTCATGCACAGGATGATGCGTCCAAACGGCGACGGACTGCACATTGCCCGGGCGATGCTCTTCCAACGCATCGCGAAGATCGCCAACAACGAACTCAAGTATGTACGCATCGCGTGGTCCACTGCGACGGTGATACACAGTTCCCCACGACACACGATGCTGTCCGCGGAAGAACGCGGCGCGGTGCTCGCGGCGCCACACAAGTCGACGAAGCAGACATCGAAGTTGCTCCTAAAGATCCTCGCGCATCTCGGTCGTATTGAAGCTTCCCTCCACTGACGCTGGTGTTGAGGGGAAGAAGGGGTCATTTCATTTGTCCGCCCATGCACACGGTCACTGGTATTTCGAGGCAACCAAGTCTATTCGCCACGATCGGTCCGACGTCCTCCCACCGTAGGCCGCCGTTCCCGCAGCCGGGCGGGGGCATCGCGATCGACGTGACGTGCCATTCGTGCACGTGTTCGGCGAGATACTCCAACCCGGCGTCGATCCATTCGAGCCTCGATCCCGCCCGCCAGTGATCCTTGGTCGGCAAGTTCACGATGCGTGTACCGCTGTGCGGATCGACGTATAGATATGGTACGCCCGGACGCACCTCGCCGCGGCGGCATCGACGAGCGTAGTCCAGAAACATCGCCGGATAGCGTCGCTTAAACTCCAATGCCACACCCTTCCCCATACAACCAACGCAGTTTATTGTGTTGACATACGTCTGGGCATCGGCCTTGAATAGATCCCCGGCGTCGATCGAAACAGTCGCACTTTTCTCGGATGTCATATTATGTTAGATTTTGCGTGTGGGTTCAAGTTGGCGCTCGCGCCACGCCACGAGCTCCTGCTGCAGCGCGCGGTCGACGGGGATCTCCTGCTTGACGATGGTCGGCAGATCGGGGTGCACGGGGATGATGAACATCCGCACGATCTTGACGCCCATCCAGCGCTCGATCATGTAGCAGTACAGGTTCAGCTGCACGAGCGCCTTGCTGTACTCGCACTTGTGCATGGCCGCCGTCGGCGTGCCGCGGATTCCGCGCTCTCCCCACTGACTCCGCGTCCGGAACTCCTTCCACCGTTTCCAGTCGACGAGCACGTGGTCGGTCGTGCCGTCGACGCGGAACAGGGCGTCGAACGTGCCGCACATGTGCATCCGGTCGTCGTACATGCACATCTCGGTGCTGACGGGCACCAGTCCGAGCCCGCGCAGCACCTCGACGACCTCTGCGATGTGCTCTGGCCGCGCGACGACGCGATCGTACGCGTCGCGCGACGCGGCCGGCGGCTCTGGCGCGGTCGGGATGGCCACGTCTGCGCAGTACTCGCCCGTGTCCATCGTCCAGCGGATGCACGCCTCGACCGTGGCGTGCATCAGCGTGCCCAGCGCGGCTTTGTGCTCACCGTTTGCTTTCCAGAACTGCACGATCTCCGCGTCCGTCATCTTCCCGTACACGACATCCCGTTTGTCCGGGTTCATCGCGGCGATGCCGCCGGCGCTGTCGAACTCTGGGAACAGCTGTGCGACCAGCGTGGTCACGCCCACGCGGTCCGGCCGCAC
Organism: Candidatus Omnitrophota bacterium; assembly: GCA_041649995.1. Taxonomy (GTDB): domain Bacteria; phylum Omnitrophota; class Gorgyraeia; order Velamenicoccales; family Velamenicoccaceae; genus JBAZMA01. The sequence goes on from JBAZMA010000026.1 coordinate 1,874, forward strand.
GATCTCGACCGGTGGGTCGGTGTACGAGACGGTGTATTTGTGCCCCGCGGCCGTCAGGCGGATCGTCCACGGCCCGAACCGGTTCTCGCGGTCGCCGTCCGGCTCGACGACGATGGGCGGCCGGCGCGGTCGCTTGCGGTCCGGCGCGGCAGTGGGCACGGGAATGCCGTTGCCCTCGAGGATGTACTCGGTCAGCGCGAGCTGGACGTGCTCGGATGCGGGCAGCGACGGCAAACTCGCGGCTATTTGTCGCAGTATCGCTTTGTATCGCCGTGGGGCACCCGCGGTGCCAAAATTGTCGCGCACGATGCGGGCAGCCAACGTGTCGTCTTCTTCCAACATCCCGTCCATTTTCCCCCCTTTTTCGTCGTTCGCCAATTTGCTTTTTTCACATTCACAGGCGCCAGCGGCGGTTGCAGCCGGCGCACTGGCAGAACACCGTCGACGGCTCGTCGGCGCTGCGGGTCTGCCTCTCCCAGGTCGCGACGCGGTTGCACTTGCACTTGCACACGATCGCGCCCGGCGGGGTGTCCTCCAGACCGGTCACCATCTGCGCCGCTGCCATGAGAACGTCGGCGGCGGCCTTGTCGCGCTTGCGCGTCTTCTCGGGGAGCAGTTCGCGCGACGTCATCTTGCACACGGCCTCGGGTTCGATGTGCCCGGCGAGGAGCATCCACCGCATGTCGCTGTCGATGTTCGCGAGGTTCGCGTGGAGCATGCGAACGTGTGCGCGGAACGCGCCGGGCACCGGTTCGTCGCACTCGAGCGTGCCGGCCAGCCTCACCGCGAGCTCGTACGGCGTCTGGAATATGTCGCTCGCCTGGCGCTCCTCGCGCATGAGCGCTTCCTCGAACAGGTCGCGGGCCTTCATGTACGGCGTGTGGACGATCTTCACCTCGGCCTCCGCGAACTGGCGTTTCCAGCGCTTCAGTAGGCAGCTGGCCGCCCACGCGATGACCGATCCCCAGCGCATCTCGCTCAGCGTGTCGACCGCCGAATACAGTGCCCGCGGCACGAGCGACGCCGGGGTCGCGCTGCGCACGAGGGTTCGCACGCACTTCAGCGCCGCCGCGCTGTCAAACCGGCCGGTCATCGTCGCGGCGAGCGCATTCACTTCGATCTGCGTAGTCATATTTTTTCCGGTGCGTCCGTCCGTGTGGATGGTCTTGTTCGGGGGGGGGGGAAGGTCTGTGCCGAAGGCTGCGACGTTCTTTTTTTTTCCGGTTCACGGTGTCCGCGGTTTTTTTCCACGGAAAAAATATCCACAATTGGCCGGGGAACAAAAAATGCGAATTCCGATTCGGCAACAACCTCGCGCAATTCGCCAGGTGTCTATGCGTTCGTAAAAAAAAGGTAGGCACGAATAACACGAATTAAACCTCCCTGCAGATGAGTTCGAACGATGGTACGATGCCCGGGGAGATGAAGTGGCCGCAGATCGGCACACCCGTCGCGAGCGTCGACGACGTGCAACAGACGGTCGTGCTCTCGGTCGACGCGACCGAGATATCCGGCCCGATGTTCCGCGGGTTCAACCAATCCGACCGCGCGCGCGCCAAGATGGCGCTGATCGATCTGCTGACGCGCGTCGCGCTGACTGAGATATACGATCCCCAGCCCGGCCCCGCGGCGCCCGCCGTCGGCGGGGGCGGGCCCCGGCCAGCCCCCGTCAGCCGGCCGAGGCACGCGCCGCCAGAGGTGCTGTACGAGGCGCTGCGCGACGACGCGTACAACTTTGTCGGGTGGCGCGTGTACTTTGTATCGCATGCCCCCTCCACCGAGTTCAGCTTTGGCGCGGGGCTGGACCGGCTGTTTGACGAGAACCGCGCGAGGCGCAAGGCGGAGCTGCGGCGCGGCGGGCGCTCGGGGTCGGTGGCACAGGCGCGCGACGTTGGCTCGGCCGTGAGCACGTCGGTCGACGGCATCTCGCTGCGCGTCGTGAGCCGCGACACGCTCTACGCCTTCCTGTGCCTGGTCGACGAGGAGTTCCGCGTGAACCAGTTCGCGTCGGTCGCCAACCGCCCGCTGGACTACGCGACCAACCCGGGGAACCCGGCGCTGAAGTTCGGGCTTGCGCGCGAGATCGAGCGGCCCGGGTGGCCGGCGGACGCCACCCCGCGTGAGCGGTCCCGGCGGTTCTCCGAGTACATCCGCGCGCCCGGCAGCGGCCGGTCGGCGATCGCCGCGGCGTCTGCGTTCAACGCGCACGATCCCGGCGCCGTCGGCGACGGCACGTCGACGCAGGCGTACACGCTCACGTTCCCGTATCCGGAGGACGTGTACCTCGTGATGCCGTTCATGCTCGAGAAGCTGTGGTCGCTCCCGCGGCCCGAGCAGTGCGTGGTGGACCCGGACGCGGTCGGCGCCGGGATGGCGAACATCCTGTTTGGCGCCGCCGCGGCGGTGGAGAGCCGCGTGTCGCACATCGAGATGATGATGGCGGAGCGCGACTGGGAGACGCGCATGAGCCTCGAGAACCGCACGCAGGCCGAGGAGCTGCGCCGCCGGTTCGCGGCCGGGCCGGCCGACACCGACGCCCGGCGGGCGGAGCTGGCCGATCTGCTCAAGACCGCCCTCGCAAAGCACGCGCAGGACGCGTTCGCGCGGTACGTGACGGCGTTCCGGAGCGTGGATCCGGCGGTCTGCACCCCGGAGATGCTCGAGATCCGCAAGTACTACGTCGGCCTGCTCGACGGCAACGGCACGAACGGCCTGCCGACGCTCCGGCGCGACTTCAAGGCGATCGACCCGACGATCGGCCCGTTTGGCAACTACTTCATGCACATCCGCACGTTCGTCGACAACGTCATGCGGACGTACTCCACGCACCCGCACTTTGACATCCTGATGATGGTCGCGCTGCAAGCGTACCACCACAACTTTGACGAGCTGCAGTTCAGCATGCTGCTCCCGGGCATGAGCGGGGCCTCCAAATCGTGGCTGCTGAAGATGCTGAAGCGGTGCTTCATCATGGGCACGGTCACGATGCAGACGAGCAAGTCGGACAAGGCCGACCGGACGGCAAACACCAACCTCAACGACTGCATAATACTCGAGGAGGAGGTGCGGCAGTCGCTGCTCGGGCTCGGCTACGGGCGCAACGCCCAGCCGGACGACTCGTACCAGAAGGCCGCGATGGGCTCGGGGTACGCGCTCATCACCATGAACCGGCCGACGGCGGACGGTCGCCAGCGCGAGACGTTCCGGTTCATCATCCCGATGAACTGCGTGTACATCGGGGCGTCGAACGATCCGTTCACGAACGTGTCTGACGCCATGTCGCAGCGGCTCATGGTGCTCGCGTGCAACTCGATCACCCGCGACGGGATCGACCCGACCGCGTTCTTTGACGGCGCGTGGTTCAAGGATCCCGAGGCGGAAGCCATCGCGATCGAGCGCATCCGCATCGTCCAGGCGCTCGTGTTCCTCACCGAGAAGCTCATCAAGGTCGGCGCGTTCCGCGACGTGGACATGACGATCGCGGGCAACTTTGCCGCCGAGTTCAGCGCGGTGCTCAAGGCGCACGACATCCCGTACGTGTACCGCGACATCTACCGCTTCCGCAACATCTGCCGGACGATGGCCATCGTCGACGCCGTCAACCGGCTGTTCCTCTGCGCCGGCTCGGCGATCCCGATGGACGCGCCGTGGACCGACAACTTCCTCCGCGCGATCGAGCCGCTGCTCGTCACGACGACGGAGACGTGCACCATGGCCCTGTCGATGATGTGCCAGATGCTCGTGCCCGACTTCCAGCAGGCCGTCATCCGGGCCGCGATCACCGGGTGCGACACCAACGTGCCAGAGGACACCGCGACGACGTGCCCGAGCACGCTGTACATGGCGCCGGAGACGGCGCAGGCGCTGTCGTCGGCCGGCGGGCGTCTCGGCGCGGCGCACCGGCGAGCCGGCGCGACGGCGGCGCCCGCGGCTCCCACGGCGCCGGCGGCGGACATCACGGACGCGGAGCGTCGGATGGGCGTCGCGACCGTCGACCCGCCGGCGGCGAGCGCGCCCCCGCTGCGGTTCAACGCGTACGACTACATCCTGCTGTCGGGCGACGTGAACCGGGTCGTGGACGCGGTGGTGCGCACGATCATGCCGAAGCCGCCGATACAGCTCATCCGGCAGCTGTTCAAGAAGCTGCAGACCACGACCATACAGGCCAGGAACAGGAACCCCGACGGCGACGTGATCGCCGGAATGGACGGCCAACCGCGGCGGCAGGGCGTCCTGGACTTCATGTTCCAGTCGCAGCAGGCGGGAACGCACCCGATCAGGGCGCTCATCGCCGACCAGACGGTGCGCGGTCAGCACGTGACGTACATCGCGCAGGATCTGCTGATCCAGGAAGGCGCGACGCCGATGACCATCCTGCTCGCGACGGTGTCGCGACTGTGCAACAAGCACACGACCCCGGCGCGCCTGGTCACGGTCTTTCCGCTCCGCGTGCGCATCCCCAACCCCGACGCGCTGATGAAGAACTTTGAGGCAGAGTTCGCCGCGCTGACCATTGCCGACCGCGTGGCGCCGACCGTCGACGTGGCGTCTCCGCCGGCGGCGACCGGCGGGTTCGTGCAGGAGTTTCCGCAGATCCACAGCATCGTGACGATCAAACCCGATCCGCGAAGGTGCTCGGAGATCGTGACCATCAACGCGCCCAACGAAGCGACGGACGCGGCGCTGTACTGCAGCGTGCACGGCTCGGCGCCGCCGCACACGGTGGACATCGTGCTGCTGAACTACGACGTGGAGACCCGCGCGTTCTTCGATCGCATCGGGACGATCCCGTTTCCCGACGACGTCAAGGAGTACGCGATGACCGCCATCCCGTATTACCACAACCGGGTCGAGGCGAAGATCGCCTCGCGCCTCGGGTCGAAGGAGTGCCCGCGCGATTTCGTGCGCGCGTACCTGCGCAACGAGGTCCGCCGACGCGGGGACCACTCGTCCGCGCCCACCGTCGAGTGCGCGATGATCTCGGCCGTCAAGGCGGCCGCCGATCCCGAGGCGTTTGCCGAGGAGCTGCTGTCCTCGCGGTATCCCGACATGGTCGTGCAGCCGCCGCCGCCACCGGTCGAACCGACGCCGGTGCGAGCCGCGGCCGAGCCGGGCGGATCCCGGATGCAGGTTCTCGTCCGCCAGCAGCAACAGCAGCGCGCCGCGGCGCAGCCGTGCGTCGTCGCCACCGCGGCCACGACGACGCTGTTGTTCAGCCCGGACACCGCGCGGCACTGCGGGGCATCGGGAGACGAGAGCGACGACGGGACCCCGCCTACGGAAAAGCGCGCCCACGCCCCGCCGGCCAGCGCACAGGAGGAGTGGGTGGGCATGCCGTACACGAGCGAAGAGGATGACTAAAAAAATGGACGTGTCCGGACTCTGGATTCGAACCAGTTCCGCCAGCACCCTTGCCGGAATGCAACCATCTACACCACTTTCCGGGCAGTCCAAAAGAAAATACACCGCGATCTCTTTTTTTCCCCATATTCACATGGTCAGAAGTATGATCGTGCCGGCCGCGAACGACGCCACGACGGCCGCGAGCAGCAGCGCCGATCGGTGCGTTCTCACCCATCGGATGCTGCGCGCGATGGCCGGCCGGGACCGTGGGTCGAACACGCCCACCGATTCCGCGGGCGGCGACGCGGTGCGCAGCGGCAGCAAGAGGCACACGCCATCGACGCCGCGGAGTCTGCTCAGGCGCGCGGTGGCCAGATCGCACCGATCGCGGAGCGTCAGCGCGCGCGAGATGGCGGTCGCATCCGCGGCCTGCACCATGTTGGCCACCTTGGCGCGCGCGACGGCGACCGCGATCGCCGCCTGCTCGATCTGCGCGGTGCCGACCCGGACATCGGGGCGTTCGAGCGCGTCGAGCCTCTCGTGCGCGACGGTCACCGCCGTGCGCGCCGTCTGGTACGCGATGGCGAACTCTGACGTGTACATTTTTTCCGTTCGGAACGATGGTCGTCTGGCGATAGCGACAATATAAAATACGAGCACGCGAACGAGAAAACTCCGGCGTCATGTTCACGATCCCATTCATACGCACTCCGGTGCTCGAGCTTGGTGTCAGTTTCGGATCGGTCGACGTGGATGGCGAGCACGCGGGCGCACGGCTGTCCAGACGCGGAATCGTGGCACGCATACTATCACATCCCGCGGTGCGTGCGCACCCTCGGTTGGATGGCCCGCGTCTGACGACGGCGTGCATCGCGCAGTTGCTGCGCACACGCTTCGCGGGGCAGTGCTCTTATTTCGTGCTTCGTGGCGGAACGGTCATTCCCGAGCTCGATCCTCTGCCCGAACTTCCAGTTCCGAGAGTGATGCAGGTCTGCCCGGAATCGTTTGTACACTTTTTCCGCGAGTATCCAACGCACCGAGTGCGCCCGGCGTCCGGAATACGCGACATGATCGCGGAAGCGTATTGGTCCATCGTCGCGGTGCAAGAATCGTTGCGTCTACGCGCGTTCAACGCCGTGGGATTGTTCGTGCGCTGTGGATATCCAACTCCCGGACCAGTCTCTCACAGATGGGTGTTCAGGTTGCCGGACGTGGGCCAGCCGACCGGAACGAGCCTCGGCCTTACGTGGCCACAGTTCGGTTACGCGCTGCCGTTCGACGTATCCACCCCGGAGACCGCGACGTGCCGCGGCGTCGCGATCCCAGTGCTGACGTCCGCTAATGCCGACCGGGATATTCTCGTGCACCCGTTCGTCTGCACGATGCTTCAGCCCGGACCAACGGTGTTGGTGGATGATGTGCTCCACTCCCACTCGATTCGCGGGATGGACGCCATTCGTCGCGACTTCATGTGCCCCATCCCCGTCGAGCACATCGACGTCGACGGGGTGGTCACCGTATTATGACGTCATAAAGATTTGAATATCTTTTCCCAATTATTTTAAAAAAACTTGTCAAAAAATAAATAAAAATGGAAGCGAAGCAATGTGCGCGGGCTGCCGCCAAGGTCTCCGACTATCTGAAGTTCCCCGACGATGATCTGGCCAAGTCCTACTACAGGGTGGGGTTTAACGGCGTCTCGATGGCCGTTGCAAAGTCGGCGCTGCAAAAGTCGATCCGCCGCGGGGAAACGGCCGCTGCGAGGTACTGGGCAGCGGTGTTGCTGGCGTCGCACAAGGTTGCAAATCTGTACAACCGGCTGCTCGTGATCTCCTGCGAGGACATTGGCCCCGCGGACACTTCCGCGCTCGAGCAGGTCGTCGCCGCCGCGGAGCGTTACAAAGTCCTCAGGAGCGTGCAGTTTAAGGGGCCCGGAGCGTGGAAGCATCTGCGTAACGTCGTGGCTATCCGCGCCGACGTCGACGCCCTCGTCCGTATGCTGTGCGCCGCCCCGAAGAGCAGGGTGTGCGACCACGCCTGCATTGGTCACGTGGGCCCCATTTTCGACGTCCCCGAAGCTCCGCCCCGTCAAGCGCCGGTGGATGGGTGGATCTCTGGCATGTGTGCAAAGGCCGGGGACCGCGACATCGTCGGGGCGCTCGAGTGCATGGCCTACGCCCTGAAGTGTCCCCAGGACAAGCGCGGGGCCGTGCTGGAGGAGATCCTGGTGCGTCTGAAGGAACTTGGTGCGGGCGCCGCCGTTCGCGCCGCCAGGATCGTCATGTCCACGAAGGAGAAGGGCTCGCGGCCGCCGTTCATGCCCATTGTGCATGGGCTGTTCGTCGCCGCTGGCATGGGCGTCGACTGCAACTCCAAGATGGTGCCCGGTCCCCTGGGCGCGGCCACGGTCTACCGGCGTCTGCTCCACGACCCCACGCCAGAAGTGCCAGACTGGGTTAATGACATGCACGTGCATGGGGTAAAGGCCGGCGCGGTCCGTGCGTTCGTGGTGTCTGAAAACGCTGCGCTCGACCCCCACGTTGACCCCGAGCAGGCTCCGTTCCTAGAGAGGGAGATGTATGAG
>JBAZMA010000027.1:0-8959 GCA_041649995.1 Candidatus Omnitrophota bacterium
CCCCACCGTTCATTGCATGCTCGAGGCCCGGCGCATTGCGGCGGCGGATTCGAGCACCGCGCGGATGTTCGGCATCGGCGCGATGTGCACGATCTCCGGGAACACCAACGCAGTCTCCGCCGGCCGGTTCACTGCCTCGACCATCACGGGCGTGGGCATGGCCGGCGGCACGGTCGATTGCTCGTCCATCCGTTCCGACATCGCGCGGATCGCATCCGGGCCGAACATGCCACCGGAAACGCGACCCACCTCCTCGAGCAGGAATTGTGGGTTGATCGCGTGGAACCACACATGACCGCGCATGCCGGGCACGGTCAGGTCGTTGACGGCCCATGGGGTCTCGGACGATGGCTCGGTTCCCCCGGCCACCACTCTCGATCCGGTCACGTACCCGGCCAGCGTCGTCTGGTATGCGGCGAGACCATCCGTCCCGAGCATGCCGAGGCTCGGCTCGAACGCCGGGTCGGTGGCGGGCGCGGCGCGCAGCGCTGCCAGATCGTCGCGCGCGGCCGCGGCCAGCTTTGGCCACGAATCGGTTGGGTACAACTGCCGCGCCTTTGCTAGCGCCAGCACGTATTCGATCAGCGCCACCGACCGGCCGACCGCCAATCTGCGCATTGCGATCACCGCACACCCCACCTTGTACGACGGGGTGCAGTCGACCATGTCCCGTATCTCTGTCATGGCCGCCACGTACTGCACGTACACCTGCGTCTCTTCGAACGTCTTGGCCGCTGCATCGATCAGTCCCACGAGCTCCGGCCGCGCAACCTCTGGCACGGCATCCGTCTCCCACTGGCTCAGCCGAATGAGGGCTGCCCGCAACAGTCCCCACATGTGCGTCGATGGCGCGTGTGACGGTAGCGCGGCGTGCGCACTGTCCCTGAACAGCACCTCGACGACGCGCAACTTTGGCATGGGCACCGGCATCACGCCCATCATGTTGTCCATCTGCATCGCATACGTCATCCGCGTGGTGCCGATCTCGACCGGCAGCAGCACCGCGCCGGGCGGCAGTGGCGGTTCCCGTGGCGTGTACGCGACCGCTGCCGGCGGGGGCGCCGTGGTTGCTTCAGTGTCTTCCATCTGCCGGGATTATTTTTTTTGTCGTCGCGGTTTCTCACGTGCAGAGAAAAAAACTCCGGTGCAATTCGATCGCGGGAAAAAACGGACATCCGCACCCCCACACCCCGCCAGTGAATTAGTTGGCAACAAACTAAACACGCATGACGACCGAACAAGCGACAACGCTGACCATGCGCCGACCCGTGCCGGTCACCGACCCGGAAAAGGGCGTGGAGATGCAACCGCCGGTCGGCGGTGACGACGACGGCCCGGATGGGAAGAAGGCTCAGGCGCCCAAGCGCAAGTTCCGCGAGCGGGTCGCGTCCGGCTTCCAGCGTCTCACCATGAAGATGAAACTGTTCGGCACCGACCACGCTCTGCTCGTCGGTCTGTACCAGGCGGTCCTGCTCGCGTACTTCCTCGCGATGTACGCGGTCAACATCGGCACCGTGGTGTATACGAAACCCGGCCTCACGATCGGGTGGCTGCCCGCCCCGCAAGACACGTTCGCGTGGCTGCGAGGTCGCTGGGGTCTGCTGCACGTCTTCACGTTCCTCGAGTTCTTGTATTTTCTGGCGCCGCAGACTGCGGTGCTCATCGTCGTCTCTGGCCGGCGCATACCCCAGGCGACCAGGATCCTGCGTCTGGTATTCAAGGTGCTCTGCGCGGCGGGCATCATGTTCGCCGTGGCCAAGTTCGTCGTATACATGATCGCCGCGATGTGGTGCGCGGACGTCCCGGATTGCACGAGAGAGTCGCTGGTTCTCGGCACGATCGCGGGGAGGCGGGCATTCTTTGCCCGGATCATGGAGTCGCTCGTCGCGGCGGCCTTGCTCTGGTTGGACGGCGACATAATCGACGGATATGTCGTGCAGACCGCGCAGACCGCGCGCGCCATGAAGGGCGACATGAGCGTCACGGCGCGCGACGACATCGGCCACGCGATGATGGAACTCGCATTCATCGGGGTCCAGATGCTGCTGGAAATGATATGCTTCGTGCTACTCGCTCTCACCGCGTCGTCGGTGGTATACCCCAAGACCGGGCTGACCATAGACTGGCTGACGGAGCCGGGGTTGCTGGTCTGGGCAAAGGAGCGATTCGGCGCACAGCACATATTGCTGATTCTCGAGGTCGTGTATCTGATCGGACCGCAGGCAGCCATCACGTACGTCACGGCCGGCTATCGCAGCAAGGCGCCCGGGCTTCTGTTCATGGTAGCGGCCCATGTGTTCAACATCCTGGCGATCGTTCTGCTGCTGCTGAAACTCGTCGTATTCGCGTGTATGTGCGGCAAGCCGTCTGTCTGGCCAGAGTCGACCACCGAGGCAGTTCCCCCCGTCGACGCGGTGGACACGTTTTTCATCGTCCGCATCATCTTCCACGCGTTGCTGTTTTGCGTGTACCTCGTGAACGAAGCGTTTTTCGGTACCATGAAGGACACGTTCGAGCAGCAGGACGAGGAGCACCACGCGCTCGTCGCGATCGCCCGCATGAAGGAGCATCTCACAACCACCACCCCCGCACCACAGTGAACTCCTCTCGCACCAGATCCGACAAAAGCCGAACACGTATATTTTTTTCCCTCGTTCTGCTGTTTTATGATACCCCCCCCAACCCAGCCATTCAGGACGGACATGCCGGAAATTCGGGTGAGCGACCGGACGCATGGTACAGCAGTGCCGCGTAGACGCCGAACAGTGTGGGTTCGTCCCTGCCCGCGCACACTCTGCCGGTGAATTTGACCGCAGACCACACCATCGTGTCGTCTGGCGGGCAATCGACCATGATGTCGGTGGCGTCGGTGACCAGATCGGCGACGGCTGTCGGTATCCGCACCCCCGCGCGCACGTCGAGCTCGATCGCGATCGCGATCGCGTATATCTTGTCGATCGTGCTCCCGCGCGCGGCGAGGCGGAGCAGGCGCGTCAGGTGTCGCTCCGACAGCGCGACGGTGCCGGGGATCGTCGCGCGCGGGAACCGGACGATTGGCGACAGCCCCGAGCCGATCGCCGCGCGCCACGCGTCCGGCGACCTGGCGCACGAGACGTTCGAGAGCACCAACCGCGCTGCGTGCGTGATGATGCCGGCGGTCGTGAACACCCCCGGCGACGCGGCGTCTGCGGTGTACAGCTCGGCCGCCACGGTCACCGCGTGGGCACCGAGCGTGGAGAACGGTCCGTGGCTGCTCTCGAGTTCGAACAGGCACGACTCTGCGCTGCACGGCGTGGATGCCTGTGCGGCGCGCAGCATCGCCACGTACGAGAGCGGTGGGTCCTGCACCACGTCGAACGTGTCGAACACCGTCGCCGTCGGTTCGTCCCCGTCCGCGCACGCGAGCGTGCCGACGAATGTCACCGTCGCGGGAAGCACCCCCGGCGCGTCGAGCGCCATCCAGAACCGCGCCGCCGGGAGGAGCATGTCGACGCCGGCGGGGATGGCGAGGTCGAGCGTCACCGGCGCGCCGCCCTGGTCGCCGACGACGATCGTCACCGCGCACGTCGCGTCCTCCCGCGCGGAATTGCACCGCGCGCGGACATTCCGCACCACCGCCGCGGCCAGGGCCGTGGGGGCGCGTCGCATGACGTACGAGTTGATCGCGCGCACGCCCGCGGCCGGCACCGCCCCGACGGTCGCGCTTTCGAGCAACTCGCCCGTCACGTTCCACTGCATGAGGACCGCCGCGTGGATGCCCGGTGCGACCGAATCCACCTGGTACGAGAACGAGACCCCGCAACCCAACGCTCGGGCCGACGTCAGCAGGAGCAGGGCCGCGGCCAATGCCCGCATGATTTTTCTGCGCGTTTCCATCGTAGACGTCTGGCTCGCCCAATTATGTTTTTTTCCCCCGCGCTGGCAGCGTCGTGACGAAGCCGAACTTTTTTTTCCCTCCCCCCCAAACCCGACGCACGTGACGAGGGGAATATGACAACGGTGTACACCCCCAAACCGCGGGCGCCGACGACCGGACGGAACGTGGAAGATGCGCTGCGGCGGATCGAGGATGCGTTCGGGCCCATCCTGCCGCCGGATAGCATCGAAGGATGGCGCAAGGCGGCGTTTGCCGCGTCGGTGGCAGAGCGGGTGGGTGTGCTGCCCCGCCTGTTTTCCGGCACCGCCGTGTATCCGCCCCCCGGGCCCGTGCCCATGCAGGCGATCGAAGTGTCGGAGATGATACGCGCGACGCTGCAGGGTATACTCGCGCTCACGCTGAAAAACGTGGGCACGTCGCCGCCGCTCGCGCTGCTGCAGCTGCTCGCGGAGACCGTGATCGCGGTGCAGGTGCTGGCCGACCGCGCCGACGCCGACCCGCTCGACGTCTGGATGTACGAGACCGACTGGGACGCCCTGCGCGCGGCCCTCGACCGCATACAGCAGTTCATCGAAGCGCTCCGGCCGACCGCCGTGCCCCCGACGCCGGCGCCCATGCCGACCCCGCCGTCGCCCGCGGTCGTCGCGCCGACGCCCGCTCCCCCGGTACCGACGCCGCTCGTCCCCCTCCCGGCGCCGTTCTTCCCGCCGCGGCCGCCGGCACCGACCGTCGCGCCGCTCGCGCCGGCGTCGCCGTTCGTCGCGATTCTGCGCGCGCTCGCGCTGCGCGACGGCGCCGCGCCGGACGCTTACGTCTGGCCGGCCACGCGCACGCTTTCCGAGGAGCGGCTGGCCCAGCTGTGGGAGACGCTCGTCCGCCTGCGCGGCTGGCCCGACGCGGACCCGTCGCAGGTCTCTGACGAGATCCGGACGACGTTCGGCAAGCCGCCGTACTTCTTCATCAAGCCGGGCGCCGGGATCACGTGGGCGCCGCTCCCGCCCAGCCGCGGTCGGCGCGCGGTGGTCGGCACCGGCTATCGCGCGCTGCGCCCGGGACCCAATTATTCGCACTTCAACCCAGAGCTCGTCGACAACCGCGGACGGCATTACTCGATCGGGAGGGAACTGACGAGCAGCGAACCCGCGCTGTACTACCGGCGGCCGGTCCTCGCGTCGGACAGACCGCCCGATCCCCTACCCGACGAGCGCGTCGTGATGCGTCACTCGCAGAACACCCGCGCATCGGCCGCGTGCCCCGGTCACTCGGTGGTGATAGAGTGGACGCGCATCGCGGGCGTGCATGCGGCGACCGGCATCGTGGGGGTGCAGGCAGAGTGGGGCGAGCTCCTGTCGTGCACCCGCGCGCCGGCGAGCATGTAAACAAAAACGCGCACCGCGCACGCATCCGCGGAAAAACAACACCCACACGCAAAACCCCCATCGCGCATAAAAAAACAACAATGTCGTGTTTGACCCAATTTGTCACCGATGCCGACCCCGCGCTGCCCGAGATAAGCGGCACCACGCTGACCAGGATCGATCTGCTCGCGCTGTTGGTGATTCTGGATAAGTTGCCGTTGGTGGAGCATCCCCACCCAGCGCCCGTCGTGCGCGCACCGCTCGCCCAGCCGCTGCCGCCGCCCCCGCCAACGCCGGCCGCGGCACCGGCACCCATCGAGCCTCTGGCTGCGGTGACGGTGGCCACGCCGGTGGACGTATCTGCGCTGGTCGGCGTGTCGGCGTCGATGTCCATCGATGTCCCGGTCACACCCGAGCCCGCGTCGTTCGTTCGGCCCGTTGACGCGACCATCATACAGCGTGCCGGCTCCCTCGCGGGATTGTACCGGGGCCAGACCAACTTCCCCACGTACGACGAGGAGCGCACGTTGATCGCGCTTGCGCAGCTGATGGCAGAGCAACTCGGCCAGCCCGAGAAGCCACTGCGGGCGCGGGTGCCACACGGCGCGACCGACGAGATGATCCGCGCGCTGAACTTGCTCGCCGCGCAGACCGAACCGGACATGCTCGGCCTGGTCGCCAGGGCCGCGCAGGACCGCGGGGACGGCGAGCCGGAACTGATCCTGGTGTGCGCCGTGGCGATCGTCTACAAGTGGTTCGTGATCGCGTGCGGGGCCGCGTCCCGGGAGACGCCGATACACGCGATATCCGTGCTAAACGAGGAACACGACCCCGCGAAGCGGTATACCCCGGCAAGCATCACCGCGTGGGCAACCGCCACCGCCGGGCAGATTCTGTCGACGCACTTTGCGGGGATCGAGCACGCGAACCGCGCAAAGTCGGACAACAGGACGGTGTTCATCGTATTCGAGGACGCGGAGAATCCGCACTTTGTGGTGGTGGATATGCACGGAATCGAAGCCACCGTGTACGAGCCCATGGTGAAGACCCTGCGCCGGCTGCCGTACACGGACGCTCTCTACATCGCGCTGGCCGACGCGGATTGCCGCACGGCCACCAGATACGGCACGCAAGGCGTCGTGCTCCCGCGCGCCCCGCTGTACACGACGCGCACCCCGACCACGACGACCAACGTGTGCGGTTACCACGCCGCGTACATGGCGGCATGGCTTGCCACCGGGCACGTTCCGGCGTCGGCGCGCTTCGTCGACGTGCCGATTCCCGCGGGAGCTCCGGAAGATCCCCTGGTGGCGGCAGCGCTGGCCGCCGCCGCCGAGAAGGCCAAGACCGACAATTGGGTGGAGCCGATACAGGAGATGTACGACGCCATGACCGGTCTCGGATTGCCCCGCCAGGGTTCCCCAGTGTGAACAAAAAAAAGGCGATGCTGTGAAGTGAAAAACATGACCGATCCACACACTTGCAAAAAAAAATATGACCGGTCTGATAGAATTCATCCGCGACGCGACGGGTGTGCCCGTACCCGAGATTTCGGGCACCGTGTTGACGCGAGTGGACCTGCTGGCTCTGTTGGTGGTGATGAACGCTCTCGACCGACGCGCGACCGAAACTCCGTACGCAGAAGAGACCGAGCGCCGCGCAGTGCGAATCCGCGGACGCTACCAGAGCAGGTTTGATACGATCGAGGGAGAAGCCAAACTGATCGCGATCGCCCAGATCATGGTCGAGCGGCTCGGCCGCGCGGGTCCGCTCCGCGAACGCATTCCCCCCGGCGCGTTCGCCGAACTGGAAGCCGAAATCGCACACGAGGGATTTGCCGTGGCCGACATCATCCAGGGAGAGGCGGCCGAACGCGTCGTCAGCCACGGCATACCGGTGGAGCCGGGGTTCAACGTCGTGACCGCGTTGGCGATCATCTACAAGTGGCTGATCATCGAAGCCGGCGTGCACAACGCGGTGCACAGCATCCGCCAGATCCACTTCATCACGGCCCGCGGATCGTCTGTCGGCGAGTCAGTGGATGGAACCAGAGCGTTGCTGCTGTCGAACATTGACGAGGCGAGCGACAAGGTGTGGATCGTGTACGAGGGCGAGTATCCGCGGCATTTTGTCGTCGCGGCGTCCACGCGCGGCGCTCTCACAGTCTATGACCCCGTGGTGGTGCCGACGGCGTACACGACCGCGCTCGTTTCCGGGTTGCGGGAAGCGAAAGTCCGCACCGCGCTCGTCGCCGGAACTCAGGGCGTATCACCGCCGCGTAAACCGCTGTACACGACCGGTCACCCGACGACGACCGTCAACGTGTGCGGGTACCATGCGGCGTACATGGCGGCGTGGCTGGCCACCGGGCACTTGCCGGCCTCCACCCGTTACAAACACATCAACGTCGCCGCGAGCAGCCCGGGACTCGCCCGGGACAGGCAGCGCGCGGAAGAACGTCTCCTCGCCAAGACCGACAACTGGATCGAACCCATTCAAGAGATGTTTGATGCAGTGGGTGGCCTTGCAAAATAATAGGTATCACTTTGTTCGCAATCTGGAGTGGTGTATCAGAATATGCCAGAGTGCGATTGACCCGACGACGACCTCGGTCATGAACGACACGACGAGTATGATCGTGAGCTGCACGAACGTGACGCTGATGCCGTAGACCACGAGCGGATCCATCACATACGAATACACGAGGCACGGCAACGCGGGCACGACATACCACGCCACCGCGATCGCGAACCCCGTCAATGCCGCGACCGGCGCGGACGACCGCATGATGAGCACGTCGAAGACCCGCGCCCACTCGGCGGCGGCGTGTTCGAAGAACGCGATCGCGAACAGGCACACAAGCAGCAGCGGCGACACGTGGCCGTACGCCTGACAGAACGAGAACACGTAGTAGAAGAACGTGGACTGCTGCGTGTTGCCAAAGCACGACGCGCCGTATATCGCGAGGCCGATGGAGTACACCGTCCAGAGTATGTCGCACGAGAGCAGCGGGTAACACGCGAACACCGCGACGCGCTGCATCTGGGGGATCGACTCGCCGGCGACGACCGCGATGTAAAACAGCGCGTTCGCGATGTAGAGCCAGTTCGACAGGTATATCAGGAACGGCCCACCCTGGACGGTCAGCGACCACAGGACATGCGCCAGCAGAACCATCAGAAACCATGCGTACACGCGCGGCACGTACCACCGCAACTTTGCCAGATCGGCATCGATCGTGCGCTTTTCCGTGCCCATGTCAAAAGGAAATTGGAGTGCGCAATTCGGGGTTTTTCCAACTCGACGCCGTTTCGGGGGGTTGACGCCGAGAGACGAACACGCAACACTTTTTCCGCCGCCTGCAAGAAGGAGAAGAAACGAAAATGTCCGACGCCATACCTCCGCCAACGCCCGCGCCCACACAGGCGCCGACGATCATTATCCACCCGCCCGCGGCCGCGGCGGCCGCACCCCCCGCGCCGCAGTCCCCGCACTCGGACTTCACGCCAGACACCGACGAGGCCAGCGAAGACGATGTGGACGACCCGACGCATGCCGAACACCCGGACGAGGTGGTGTTCGAACAGTCGGCCGACGGGAAGACCGCCGTGGTGCGGCCCGCCGAGCGCCGCTCCGCCCGTCGCAGCGTGCCCGCGAAGCCGTTCAACGTCGGCCGCACCAAGCCGCGGACCGCCACGAAGAAGGCCGCGCGCGGCGCGGTGGA
>JBAZMA010000028.1:0-8628 GCA_041649995.1 Candidatus Omnitrophota bacterium
ACCACTGCCCGCCTCATGAATTCGCCTTCCGGCGAATGAGGCGAGGTCTCGCCGCTTCCAGCGGCGGAAACTACTCCCGCAAATATTTTAAGGCAGCGGGAGTAAATTTAGGTACCACCACTGCCCGCCTCATGAATTCGCCTTCCGGCGAATGAGGCGAGGTCTCGCCGCTTCCAGCGGCGGAAACTACTCCCGCAAATTTCCCCTCTGAATCCTTCGACGCGCTCGCTTCGTTCGCATCCACAATTTTTCCCCTTATCGTGAACACTAAGGTTGTGGCGCTGGACTAAGCTGCTTCGCTTATCGCTCCGCTACGCTTATTCCAGCATCCACAAATTTTTCCCTTGTCGTGAACACTAAGGTTGTGGCGCTGGACTAAGCTGCTTCGCTTATCGCTCCGCTACGCTTATTCCAGCATCCACAAATTTTTCCCTTGTCGTGAAAAATTTGTGGACGGGAGAGGATTCGAACCTCTGAAGCAGTGTGCAGCAGATTTACAGTCTGCCCCCTTTAGCCACTTGGGTACCCGTCCAGATTTTGAATTTTAGGTCTATTACCCTGCAAAATCTGTCCCGAAGTCTATCTCGAAAATTTATCCGGTTCGCCCTGGAAAAATTTTAGAGATGTTTAGACAAGGGACTATCAACAACCATCATATCAAAGCCGAAGAAGGGAATCGGCCCGTAAAGTTCGTTTCACTCACCCCGGGCCTGCCCCGTGTGAGCAAAGCGAGCTATACGGGGCGAACCCAACCAGCCTGTTATTTCCGCTTTCAGTACGGATTTCCAAATTAAAGCCGAAGAAGGGAATCGAACCCCCGACCCGCTGTTTACAAAACAGCTGCTCTACCGACTGAGCTACTTCGGCAAAAAATCGCTATGCCCGTGCGCTGGGCGGCCGCTGAACAACCTTAAATGCCTGTGGCAAATATTCAATAATATCCGAAGCCACCAGGCCTGGCTGGGTCTTGTCCTTTGCGGCCATATCCCCGGCAAGGCCGTGAATAAAGACCGCCAGGCAAGCCGCCTTGTAAACAGGCATGCCTTGACCGATAAACGCCGCCAAAATTCCTGAAAGAACATCACCGGAGCCTGCCGTAGCCAAACCCGGATTGCCTGTCAAATTCTCATAAACACGGCCTCCGTCACAAACCAGGGACCTGTGTCCTTTCAAAATCAGTGTACTATTGTATCGAAGTGAAAAATCTTTTGCAATGTTTTTTCTGGCGGCCAGGATATGACCGGTATCTTTTTTGAGGAGCCTGGCCATTTCTTTTGGATGAGGCGTCAAGACAGTCGGAGCCGGGCGTTTGGTGAGCATGGAAACATGCCCGGCGAGGGCGTTAAGCCCATCGGCGTCCAGCACAAGGGGAATCCTGGCCCGGCTGATCAACGAACGAATAAACGTTTGCGTGGAACTGTTTTGCGACATACCGCATCCCAAAACCAGGACATCGGCCTTCTCCAGGGCCGGAATGATCTGACCAAGCGCTTTTTGCGAAATGGAAGCATCCGCAGTCGAGGCCAAAGGCAGCGTCATGACTTCGCGGACGCCCGCCGCGAAAACTTTATGCAGAACGTCCGGCACAGCCAGCGTCACATAACCCGCGCCAGACCTCATGGCGGCCTGGGCGCATAAAAAAGCGGCGCCCGTCATGCGCCTGGACCCGGCGCAAACAAGGACATGGCCGTAATCGCCCTTATGAGCGCTTTTTTTTCGTTTAAAGAATCGCGCAGGCCACCGCATAATTCTCCGTATGAGAAAGAGACAAAGCGATCGCGGAACGTCGTTTTTTGATACGGCAATAGGGCTTGCCGTGAACATCATTGATGATCTCAATATCCTTGAAATTCAATTTCGGACTGTTGCCCAGGGCCTTGAAGATGGCCTCTTTGGCAGCAAAGCGGGCGGCCAGGTGCTGAAGCGGATAGCGCTTGTTCCTGGAATAAGCCAGCTCCCTGTCCGTGTAAATCCTGTTGAGAAAAATATCCCCCCAGCGACCGACAGCCCTTTCCAGCTTTTTGATTTCAACAATATCGATTCCGCTTCCCTTAACCATATGTCCTCATAACGCTATTTCACCAGGGCCTTCATCTGGCGAACGGCTTCTTCAAGCCCTGTCAACAAAGCCTGGCAAATAATGGAATACCCGATATTCAATTCGTAAATCTCCCTGAGGGAAGATATGGGGCAGACATTTGAATAATCCAGCCCATGCCCCGCGTTGACAACAAGGCCCAAGCTGGCGGCGTAGGCGGCCGCATCCCTGATCACCCTCAATTCACGGCCGCGCGCGCGCGGAGAACGGCAATTGGCGAAACGCCCCGTGTGCAGCTCAATGATGCCTATTCCCAGCCGGGACGTCATCTCGATCTGTTTCACAGAAGGCTCGATGAAAAGGCTGACCTCTATTCCCTTTTTTTTGAGCCGCGCGGCCGTCCGTGCGACCCTGCGCGGCTGTCCGACGACATCCAACCCGCCTTCGGTCGTCAGCTCCCTGCGTTTTTCAGGGACAAGCGTGGCCTGGTCCGGGAGTACGCGGCAGGCGATATCAACGATATCGCGCGCCATGGACATCTCCAGGTTGAAACGTTTTTTTAGGCCCCTGCGCAGCAAAAAAATGTCCTTATCCTGCATGTGCCTGCGGTCTTCGCGCAAATGGGCCACGATGGAATCCGCCCCGGCCTTTTCGCAAACGTTCGCCGCGAACAGGACATCCGGAAAACCGGCCTGCCTCTGTTGGCGAAGGGTCGCGACATGGTCGATATTCACGCCCAGCTTAGGCATGGGATGGATTCACGCAAAAACCCGCGCGCCTCATTTAAACTCACCGTTAACATAGAGATAGATAATAAAGGCCAGGATCAACGCGAGAACTTTATAGAGGGGATAATAGGTGAACCACCGTTTGAGGTCTTCGAAGACATTTTTGGGAAAGTTCATGTTCCGCTCCGGTTCATGTTTTTAAAGGCGTTGCCTTTTAAGGGTGTCAGAAGGTCGCGAAGATTCTGCGACAACTCTTCCCGCGTCAGACCCTGCGTCAGGCGGCCTCCGACAGCCAGCGAAACAAGACCCGTCTGCTCGGAAACGATCAGGACGATCGCATCCGTCTCTTCGCTCAAACCCAAAGCGGCCCTGTGCCTGGTGCCGAGAGCATGGCTCAAATAAGGGTTCTGCGCCAGCGGGAACAGACAGCTGGCAGCCACCAGGGTATTGCCCTGAATAACAACCCCGCCGTCGTGCAGGGGCGAAGAAGGCGTAAAGATCGTTTCCACCAGTTCCGGAGAAACCTTGGCCTGCACCGGGATCCCGCTGCTGATATAGCTTTTCAGCCTGTCTTCTCTTTCGATCGCGATGATAGAACCGATCTTTCGCTGGGACAAAAAAAACAGCGAGGAAGACAACTGCCGCACGAGCTCGTCGACATCTTCTTCCTTGAGGGCTGCCCCGAAAAGATGGGGCTGTCCAAGGCGAGCCAGGCCGAAGCGCAGTTCCGGCTGAAAAATGACAATGATGGCGATCACGGAGATCGCGAATAGCTTGGTCAAGATCCAGTCCAGGGTATTTAGTCCCAGCTTCTGCGCGAGAAAAAACGCGATCACCAGGATAAAAATTCCTTTCCAGACCTGGCCGGCGCGCGTCCCTTCAAAAAAGATCATGATCCTGAAAAAAACAAACCACAGGATACTGATCTCGATCAGGGGCTTTAAAATTGACCAGTAAATCGAAACGAAACCCAGAAGGTTATTCCACACCTGTTTGAACCCTTTCTCTAGCGCGTCGCTCGCTTATGAACCGCGTCCGCCACCCTCACAACCTGTTTGACTTCACCCACATCATGCACGCGGACGATGTCCGCGCCGTTGGCGACAGCAGCCGCGACGGCGCCCGCCGTCCCCCAGGCCCTTTGGGAAACATCCGCGCCCAGAAGGCGGCCGATGAACCATTTCCTGGAAACGCCCACCAGCACGGGGCGACCCAGGCTCCTGAATTCCAAAAGGCGCCGAAGGATCTCAAGATTATGATCCAGGGTCTTGCCGAAACCGATTCCCGGATCGACTATTATTTTATCCTCTCTGATTCCGCTATCAAGCGCTTTTTTTACGGCGTCCCTCAAAAAAACATAAATCTCTGAAATCAAGTCATCATAGCGGGGCCGCACCTGCATCGTCCGCGGGAGGCCTTTTCGGTGCATAAGAATAACGCCCGCGCCGGAACGCGCGATCAATTTTGCCATCCGGCTGTCGTCGCGAAGAGCGGAAACATCATTAACAAGAGCGGCTCCGCAATCCAGCGCCGCCTGCGCGACATCCGCTTTCGTCGTATCGATGGAAAAAGGCGCCCTCAGGGATCGCTTGAAGGATTTGATCAACGGCAGAACGCGCGCCATTTCCTCTTTGGCGCTGATGCCCCGCGCGCCCGGACGCGTGGATTCCCCGCCGACATCGATGAAGTCTGCGCCTTCACGAACAAGGGCCTGCGCGCGCGCCAGGGCATCCGCGGCCCCCAGGCCCAAAATACCATCCCCGCTGAAAGAATCGCGCGTCACGTTGATGATGCCCATCACGTGCGTGCGCCTGCCGAAATACAAATGCCTGTCGCCGATGCGCAGGCTGGCAGGCCTGTCAAAAGCCGACAAACACGCGCCGATCCTTCCTGCCAGCAGCGCCAGGCCGAAAGGTTGTTCTTTGAGTTTTTTTATGAGCTGGGAGTATTGCGAAAGGTTACCGAGAAGAAGGCATTCGGTCTTTTTGTCAGCGCCTGTGATGGACCCCCTGCTGAGGGCGGCGTCGCCTCCCAAAGACAGCATTTCCTGCTTCAGGATATTGGCGCAAAAACTGGGGATCTGGCCCACTTTAACGGCACGCTCAAACGCCTTGCCGCGCATGATCCGTATACCGCCCGCGTCCACGCCGATCCGCCTGAATTCCCTGACAATATCCTGGGTATTTTTAAAAGCAAGGACGCGCGGGATCATAAGCCCTTTAAGCTTCGAACCGGGATCGCGTTGTTTTTAAATCCTGCCCCCTGGGGCATTACGCCAAACCCAGCAGTTTCTTGACTTCCTCGGCATCCATGACTTCGCGTTCGCGCAGCGTGTTTGCCAAAAGGGTCAATTTGTCCTTATTCTGCTCCAAAAGCTTTTTAGCCCGCTCGTAACAGCTGTCGATGATGATCTTGACCTCGCTGTCGATAAGCCTGGCCGTCTCTTCACTGTAATTTCTTTCTTCCGAAAGATTTTTTCCGAGGAAAACCAGACCCTGCCGATGCCCCAGGGTCAGATAACCCACTTTTTCCGACATGCCGAATTCGCAGACCATACGCCGGGCCATTTGGGTTGAGACCTCGATATCGTTCTCTGAGCCGGTCGTGATATCGTTAAAACAAAGGTTTTCTGACGCCCTGCCGGCCAAAAGGACCGTGATCCGGCCGATCAGTTCGCTCTTCATCATGATGTAGCGGTCCTGAAGGGGCAGCTGCAGGGTATAGCCGAGCGCGGCCACGCCCCTGGGAATGATCGAAACCTTATGGAGGGGGTCGACATCCGGAATCAAAAGCGATACCAGCGTGTGTCCGGATTCATGATAAGAAACAATCTCTTTTTCCTTATCGCTGATGACGCGGCTCTTTCGTTCCGGGCCCGCGATCACGCGTTCAATAGCGGCATCCATTTCTTTTTTTCCGACGGATTCTTTGCTGTAACGCGCCGCCAGCAGCGCGGCTTCATTGCACAGATTCGCCAGATCCGCTCCGGAAAAACCGGGCGTCTGCCTGGCGATGGACTCCAGATTGACTTCAGGCGAGAGCTTGATCTTCTTCGAGTGGACTTTGAGGATCGCCTCCCTGCCCTTGATGTCCGGCCTGTCGATGACGACATGCCTGTCAAAACGGCCCGGCCGCAGAAGCGCGGGATCCAGCGTGTCCGGTCTGTTTGTCGCCGCGATCAGAATGATGCCTTCCTGGGGGTCAAACCCGTCCATCTCCACCAAAAGCTGATTGAGCGTCTGTTCCCGTTCGTCATGCCCGCCGCCGATGCCGGAAAATCTCAGCCGGCCGACAGCGTCGATCTCATCAATAAAAATAATCGCCCCGCGCCCGAATGTCTTGGCGGCTTTGCGCGCCTGTTCGAATAAATCGCGGACACGCGATGCGCCCACGCCCACGAACATTTCCACGAAATCAGAACCGCTGATATTAAAAAACGGAACGTTGGCCTCTCCGGCCACAGCCTTGGCGATGAGCGTCTTGCCGCACCCCGGAGGCCCCACCAAAAGAACGCCCTTGGGGATCTTTCCTCCCAGTTTCTGAAATTTCTTCGGGTCTTTCAAAAATTCGATGACCTCCTGGAGCTCCTCCTTGGCCTCGTCGACCCCGGCCACATCGTTGAAAGTCACCTTCTCCTTGTTCTCGCCGCCCAAGCGCGCCTTGACCTTTCCGAAAGACCAGATCCTGTTTCCCACTTCCGCGCCGCGATAGCTGAAATACCACAAGAAACCGATGAACAATAATACGGGACCAAGAGAAAACAAAAGATTGGCCCAAAGCGTCCGGGCGGGTTTAACCTGAAAATCGGGGGCGTTCGTCCGCAAAAGAGCCAGCAGGTCCTTATCATCCGCGGGAATATTCACAAAAAAGCGCGACCCGGCCGTAAACTCGCCCTGAAGGATCTCCTCGGACATAGTGACATATTTCAGACGCGTGGGCTCCTCTTTCAGGACCCTGTAGAATTCGCTGTAAGTCAATTCCTTCCTGGCAGAGGCATTGTTCTGGAGGACACCCATCAGATAAAGGGTGCCGATGACAAAAAGGACCCACAGAAAAACGGAAAAATTGCCCTTTTTCATCTTTTGCGACGGAGAATTCTTCATGAGAGGCGTAGAAGTCTTTTTCATAGTAGATGTATTATATAATCCTTCCCTGCGCAAAGCAAATGAAAATCCACGAAGGTTTCATGTCCCGCCCTGTTCACCCCGGGTGAGTCTTAGAGCCTTGACCCTGCGCTCGCCTAAAGAATGTAATTCCTGAACGTTCTTTCAGCGCGAGGCATCCGTCCGGAAGATGGAGCTGCGATCCGGCCTTTTTTTTCCACAGCAGATCTTCAAATTCCTCGCTATGCGCAAACGAGAGCCCCGCGGAACTCAAAGACGCCACAGCCATCCTCAGCGCCATTCGTCTCAAAGAAATATCCAGGTCTTTGAACGCTTTTTCTTGGACAAAAAGCCTCCCTTTGCGCAGCCGGCTGTTCGCTTTTAGAAACTCCGAGGCCTCAACAGCCAGATGGGCGTAATCAGCCCCCACGCTTAAGGCGATATGGGCCAGATTGTTTCGGATACGCGGGCTAAATCCCTTTTCCAGAAAAGGCAGAAGCTTCCCGCGGATCTTGTTACGTAAAAAAATATCCTGGGAATTCGTTTCATCCGTACGAAAAGCGATTTTTTCTTTTTTCAGATAGGCCATGACCTCCCGACGGCTGATCCCGATCAATGGCCGCACGACCTTTATCCCTCCCAGAACGCGCACGGGCAAAATGGAAGCCAGCCCCCACAGGCCGCTGCCTCTGATCAGGCGCATCAGCACTGTCTCAGCCTGATCGTCTAAGGTATGTCCCAGCGCCAGGCAATCCGCTTTTGCCAGTTTTGCCGTCCGCAGCAGGAACGCGTAGCGAATCTTGCGAAGCGCCTCTTCGGAAACGGCCTGAGGCTTCCCCCGACGCCTGGAACCCTCAAAAAAACGCAGGCCCAGTTTCCGGGCCTGCGTCTTGACGAAACGCACATCCCGGGAAGAATTCCTGCGCACTCCATGATCAAAAGAAGCCACAAAGATCTCCAGTCCCAGGACAGGTTCCAGACTCTTAAGCGCGTTCAAGAGAGCCATGGAATCCGGCCCGCCGGAAACAGCGACCAGGACCCTGTCGCAAGCGGCAAACATCCCGTAGCCCTCGATGGTCTTTTTAACGTCCGAAAGCATTGCGATTTTTCCTTATCCAGGCAAAAGACCGGATCAATATTCCCTGCTCTTGTATTTGAATTGACGGATGATCTGGGGGTGGGAAAAGAAACCGACGACAGCCACGTAATAAGTCAGGGAAACGAAGATCCCGGCCAGCAGAAACCCTATGGGGACCTCCAGAAGGACTTCTTCAGCCATGAAGATATTCAAACAGATGTTGATGACCAGGTTGATGATATAGACGGCCATAACCACCCTCAGGCCCTGTCGGGCCCACTCTTTCAGGTGGAGGGCGCCGATACCGCAAATAACCCAGGAAAGGAAAATAAGCAGGTTCAGGACAGAAGACAGCCAGAACGCAGGCATAGCCACTGTGCCGGAAGGAATGACGGCTGCGAATTCCGGATAGTCCCTCAGGCACATCAAGGCCATGGACAAAATCATCAGGAACGCGTTAAACGCGCCGAGGGCGATCAAAGAGATGGAAAAGATAACAACCCCCTTTGACCGCGTAATAAACTTATAGACCATTGAGCTCCTTAATGTGCCGACGCAGTCGGCATTCAGCGAAATCCCGCCAAGTGAAACGAAGCGGGGTGAGCGACTTAATGTACAATTCAGCGAAATCCCGCCAAGTGAAACGAAGCGGGGTGAGCGACTTAATGTACAATTCAGCGA
>JBAZMA010000029.1:0-8056 GCA_041649995.1 Candidatus Omnitrophota bacterium
CCCGGTGATCTCCTCCGCGATCTGGATGCATTCGAACCGCGACCCGGGCTGCCCGTGAACCCCGTACGCGGCGTTGGCGACCAGCTTGCACAGGACCGCGGCCAGCGTGATCTGCGAAACGTCGTCGGCGTGGTCGGCCGCGGATGCCTGCAGTCTGGCCCGCGCGTGCATGAGCCGTGTCATTATCGTGGGAAGGATGAGGTGCGGCGGATTCGGATCGTCCGGCGCCACGGCGTGGGTGCGGTTGGTCACGTCGATGTTCCGCTCGCGTACGAGCGACGGATACAGCTGCCGAAAGTCGAGAATGTGCACATCGCTGTGCATGCCGCACCGGGCGTCCAGCACGAGACCGCCCTTGTATTTCGGTTTGCCGCGCTTCCGCCGACCGTGCGCTTCCTGGCGCGGGGGCGTATCTGGCGCGAGCACCTTGCATGCGCGCAGCTCGGTGAGCAGCGCCATCTCCGCGAGATGCGGTTCGTCGGCGCCGAGCGCCTCGCGCAGCAGCGTTCTCGAGTCTCGGGCACCGCATAGGGCCCGCCAGAGCACGTTTTCGCCGAAAAAAGTGTTCACCGTCGCCAATACCGAGTCGCCGACCGTCGCCGACCAATCCGCGAGAAAGCATACGTTGCGCGCGTCGACCGGAAACCCGCTGATGGCCGGGCAGTGGCTGTCGACCAGACGTTGCAGCTCCTCAAGTTCCGTCGAAGAGTCCAACACCACCATATCCGGATCGCCGCCGTCCACGAACCGTGCGGCGGTGCGGAGCGCGGCGCCCGCATCCAGGATCGCGATTGGCCCATGCTCCGGTGTCACCACGTCGCTGATCTCTGGTCGGATCCACGGACTGTCCAAATCCCGTTCGCGGAATGTCGCGACGGCTGTGGCCACCTCGATTGTGGCTCCGATGCGGTATTTCACGAACGCGATCTTGAATGGGACGATGCCGTCACGATCTGGATCGTCGATTGCGCACAGCTGCTTCGTTCGTTCGATCGCGAATTCGTTCGTGCATCTGGTGGTCTTGGATGCGTCCGGTACCATGCTCGCGCCCATCGCAAGCGCCCGGTCGTGCGTCCTCAGCTGCCTTCCCACCGCGATCTCTTCGACCGCATCGGCGGAGCCGTTTGCCAGCACTCTGACAAACACTCCCGGTGTGCACGCGGCCGGCAGCGGCGGGCATCTGCGCGAGAAGAACGCCTTGACCGTGGGCACCGCGCCGTACAGCGTCATGTCGCCGTACGCAACGTTCCACTCGGGCGTCCCGTCCGTCGATGTCGGTATCTTCCAACGCAGCCCGGCCAACCCGAGCGCGTCGAGCGCGTCGGCAATGCGTTCGGTCGTTGCGCCGGGCGCCAGCGCAACGAACGCGCGACGGTCGACTTCGCCGATCACAAATGCACAACTCGCACCGTCGCCGACCGTGCGACCGAACACGACCGCTCCGAGGCCGCGGTGCATCACCCCGTACGGCCGAAAGTATACGTCGGTCATATTTTTTTTACCCGAATGCGTGTGAATCGGGGACCAATTTTGCCCGTTTTAAATATTGTGGAAGGGAAGCACGCACGACAATCGCAATTGGTAAAAAAATGACATCGGAGGCGAGTGCGACGATACCCGACAAAACAATTTCGGCGGTCACTACCCGCGATCACACACCGCACGTCGTCGTATCGGCGACGTCGGTCGCGGATAATCCGTGTCCCCCACCGGTGGACGAACGCAATCAGATAAGCCGTTTGATCGCCGACCAGCTACATAAACTCGCTACTACCGATCGTCGTTCGTTCTGGACGAGCGTCATATTTCCACAGCACTGCCTTTCGTAGTGTCATACATGACCCGCGATGGTGGCACGTGAACAACGACAGACACCGAAAAAATATACACGTTCTCACACGATTGTTCCGTGCGGGGGAGAAAAATCTCAGATGTCGCGCTGCATGTCACCGGAAAGCTGGGGACTATTCGTCGCCATCGCATCGGAGGTTGGGGCCGACGCGCGTTACCGGGGACGGTCAAAACGGGCCCGGATGGCCGAGGTGATGATTCGATACATTTCCCGTGCAGCCGCGTTGGACCGCGCGATCGCCGCGAACCACCCCGCCACTCCGCCTTCCGCGAGCATCCCCAGCGACGAGACCGCATCAGTGTCGTCCATTCCGACATCCGGACTGAGTGACCCTGTCCACACCGTGCCACCGCCAATTTGAACACGACTGATTGCCGTCACAGACGGATTTGAATATATATATATATATACCGGGCAACTCCGGGGTCCCTTTTCGGGAGAACGATCGAGCGAACGAAAGATGATCACCCATGGGAGGAACATACTGACATACTCCATCTTCGCCGCGACGCTGCTCATTCCGCTCGTCCTGTGTTGCATCGGATTGACCGCGTCTCTCGGGCGGCCGGATTCGTCCGCGACGAGCGCTGCGTGCGGCCGCATACCGCTGGGCCTGCTGCTGACGGTTGTGTCGCACGTGTTCGCGCTCGGCGTGTGCTGCGTGATGGCGGCGGTCGCGGGGGTCCACTGCCGCGCGGACAGTCGCAGGTTGGCCGATCCCGGCGACGATGCGGCCGATTGTGCATGCGTCACGCAGATCGTGGAACTTTGCACCCGCATTGGCGGCGCCGTCGCGGTGCTGGTCGTCGCCGGGCTCCTCTACCTGGCCGCGCTGGTCTGTCTGACGGCATTCTATTCGCGCTCACACGCGACGTGCGGTGGCACGGTGAACACGATGTCGGCGTGCACCATGTGCTACGAGTGGGTGTATCTCGCAATGTCCGCCGTGGGTGCCTGTACGCTGTTCTGCATTTCCGCCCATCGTAGGGAGGCGCGGCGCGCAGACGTGCACAGCCAGTCACAGACGTGAATGAATGGGCCCCCCCCCATCGACACCCACAACGTCCAATTCGAGCACAAGTCTCTTCAAATTGGCAAAGACTAATAAAGATGGCCGAAGAACGCGATTTGCCCGGCGTGGCCCCGATGATGTGCGCGTGCTTCGACGGGGACGCGACGAGAGTTCTGAAGTTGCTGTGCGCGGGAGTGGATCCCAACGCGCAGTACGACGTTGGCGAGGTGACCGCGCTGTGCATGGCGTGCATCGTCGGAAGTCGCGAGATCGTCGAGCTGCTGGTGAGCGCCGGGGCCGACGTCGACCTGGCGACGGTCGGCAACGTCACCCCGCTGATGCTTGCCTGTCTGCGCGGCCGCGCCGACATCGTCGGGCTGCTCCTCGAGGCCGAGGCGTCCGTGAACGTGCGCGAGGACGACGGCGACCTGACCGCGCTGTTCTGCGCGGTCCTGTCCGGTCGCCCCGAGGTAGTCCGTCTGCTGATCGACGGCGGGGCGGACGCCAACCTGCCCGCGATGTGCGGTTGGACGCCACTCATGGCCGCGTGCGCGATCAGCCCGCGCATGGCCGTCACGATCGCGGAGCGGCAGTACGACGCGGTCGATCCGCTGGCCGTGACCGACGACGGCATCTCCGCGGTGCACTGTGCCGCGTGGGGCGACAACGTGTGGGCCATACGCGCGATCGCGCGGAGCGGCGCCGACCTCGACGCGAGGACGTACGACGGGCGGACTCCGATGCACATCGCGGCCGAACGCGGCCGGTTGGGCGCGATGCGCGTGCTCGCCGAGCTGGGCGCGCGTGCGCACCTCCCGAACCCGCACGACTGGGGACGGTATCCGATCCACTGCGCGGCGCGGCACGGGCGGGTCGGTGCGGTGGTCGTGTTGGCGGGCATGGTCGACGTCGACGCGCGCGACGCGCGCGGGTGGACCGCGATTCACTGCGCGGCGTGGCACGGTCACGCCGACGTGATAGACGTGCTCGCGTCGCGGTTTGGCGCGTGCGTGGACACGCGCGTGAGCGCGCCAGACGGCAGTCCGTTCGTGACGCCCCTCGCCGCGGCTGCGTGCGCCGGCCACATCTCGTGCGTGCGCACGTTGCTCGCGGTGGGCGCGGAACTTGGGCGCAGCTCGAGCAGCGTCCCGTCCGCATTCCTCGTCGCATGCCAGCGGGATCGCGTGACGATCGTCGCGGAGTTTCTGTCGACCGCCCGTCTCGGCATGACGGGGGAGGCGGCGCGCGCGTCGCTCGCGCCGGATGCATCGGACGCCACGCACGAGATCCTTCTCGGCCTGCACGTCGCGGCGGGCGCCGGCGCCCTTCGCACCACCGCGCTGCTGCTCGGGTACGGATGCGGCGCGGACCTGGGCGGCGTCGGCGGGCCGCTGCACGCCGCGGCGCGGCACGACCGCGTGGACGTCGCGAAGCTGCTGATCGCCGCCGGCGCCGACGTCAACAGACGCTGCGACTCGCTCGGGGGCGCCACGCCGCTTATCGTCGCCGCGAGCGCGAGCGCGATCGGCGTGCTGAACCTGCTGCTCGCGGCGCGGGCGGACGTGAACGCCACGGCCACGCGCGGCCACACCGCGCTCAGGATGGCCGTCGAGGCGAACTGCGCGCAGGCGGTGACGCGCCTGCTCGCGGTGCGCGGCGTGCGCGTGGATGGGGGCCGCGACGCGGGCGGGCTGACCACGCTACATGCGGCGGCGGCGATGAAAAACATCGACCCGCGGATCGTCGAGGCGCTGGTCGCGGCCCGCTCCCGCGCCACGGTACCGGTGGACGTGACAGACAACGCCGGCCGCACGCCGCTGTGGCACGCATGCAGCACGGGTAACCCCACGGCGATCGACATTCTGCTCAAGCGCGGCGCATCGCAACACAAGAGCGCACACGATGGGTCGACGCCGTACTCCATCGCGCTCCGCAAGTGCGTGGCTGCTACCGGGTCACTGTTTGAACCACGTGAAAAGGCAAAGTGAAGTGCACGTGTGTGTATTTTTCCGGTTTACGCTCCCCGGGAGTACAATGCGTGGTGTGTCCCGTTCAACACCTCCAGCACGTACAACATGCACGCGGCCTCGTGGTTGGCCAGCGTGATGTAGCGCGTGACGAACGCCCCGCTCTGCTCGTCGGGCGCGCTGTACCGGATGCGCACCGGCGTCGGACGTCGCCGTGGCAATACGACGTCGGCGAAGAAGTCGGACGGCTCGTCGACGGTCAAGTACTCCACCGCCGGCGCGGCGGGAACGGCGGCGATCGGCGCCGGCGATGGGATCGGCGGCGGTGGCGGTGGCGGGGGAGGTGCGGCGACCGTCTCGCGGCGGATCCGCAACGCGGCCGGCCGCTTCTGCGCCGTGTGGGCGGGGACGGGGTCCGGATCGATGCGTTGCTGGCGTTCCGCCAGCGTCACCGGCGCAACCGCGCCGTCGTCGGCCCGCCGCGGCCCCTCGGTGGATCCCGCCTCGCCGAGTGGCACCTCCTGCGGATTGTACATGTAGATCAGCACCTCGGACCGCGTCCACGACGGCGGCCTGTAGCGGAGCACGCCGATGCACGCCGGCGAACCCGCGATCGCCGCGGCGAGACACGAGTCGTGCTCCGCCGCTAACCGACCGTCCAGCACCGCGATGAGGTCGCGGAGTTGCTGGCGGTGCGGCCCGAGATCGTATTCCGTCACCGGCCGGCATGCCCGGGAAATGTCGGTCGCCGCGGTGTCCATGCAGACCGCGCACGAACCGCGCGCCGCGAACAGCGCCTCCCGCGCCTCTGCGCGGCGTCCGAGCCACGCATTCACGCCCATCGCGAGGATGATGGCCAGGCCCACCGCCCAGTACGCGAAGTTACGCTTCACGATCGCGCGCTGGGCCGTCGTCTTCGTCGACCACCATCGCTGGCCGCGGACGATCGCGCGGGGCACCCAGAAGAACCCATCGACCGTCATCTGCACCGCTCTGAACGATATCGATCCGCGCGCGAGCCTTAGCCGCTCCGCGACGGCGTGACCCGCCATGGACGTCACGCGCGCCTCCGCGTCGCCGTCTGCGATGTCGTCGCGTCTGGCAACGCCGATCGGTTGGCTGGGTTGGTCGAGAGACACCCCGTCCGCCGCACCACGCTCGATGAAATCGTCGTCAGTCATGTTTTCCCGGTTTGCGGTGGGGTTTGCGCGTTGCTCGTCGCGTTGGACGGTTTCGGATTTCGCAGAATGAGTATAAATTGGGAAAGGGTGCCACAATAAAATAGCAAAGTCCGGGCACCAATTCGGAAAAATAATTAAATAAATAAATAAGAAATCGCAAAACATGGTCTTCATACTGGTTCAGCCGATCATCGCGACCGAGGCGCGGAAGTATGCCGCACCCGGCGAAGATGTCGTGTCGGTGGTGATCCAGTGCGGACCCATCGGCCGCTTCTACAAAAACCGGGGTGAGAAGCGCGCAAAAAAGCGCACGCGCGGGGGGAAGGCGAAGCCGACGAGTCCGCGCAGACGAGTCAGTCGTTCGGGCGCCGCGTTCTTCTGCGACGACGAGTGCGACGACGACGACGACGGGGAGGACATCGACGATGAAGACGACGAGGATGGCGACGACGATGAGGCCGAAAAGGCCGACGACGACGAAGAATATGTCGTCGGCCAACCGCTCGGCGGATCGGACGATGACCGGGACGCGCCGACCGACGACGGTGACGATGGCGACGACGGCGATGACGACCAATCCGCCAAGGACGACGACGCGGACGGTGAAGACGGCGCGGTTAAGGACGACGACGAGGAAGACCCTGGAGCGGCGCGCCTCCGCGAGGCTTGCGCTGTGCTGGCCGCGGCACGCAAGCGCGGCAGCGCGGCGACAAAACGTGCCGCACCGGATGCCCCGACCGTCGACGACGAGGATCCGCCCACCCGCAGGGCGTGCAAGAGCGTCGAGCCCGCACCGACGCCCGGGATGATGTCCGATGCACTCGCGCAGGCTTCCCAACTGCTCGGCGTACCGGAACTGCGCGACTCTGTGCAGTTTTCGGCCGCCCGGGAAGGCAAGCCGTTCGACATCCGCGGAAAGTTCCCTTCCACATTCCCCGGTTGCAGATTCGCGATACGGGTCGACGAGGCCGAGCTCGACGCGTACCTCGCGGCGGCGCCCGACCCCACGGCCCACACGCTCCTCCCGGACCAGATGCTCAACAAACAGCCGCCGGTGCGCGCCGTGGCCGCGTCTGGCATGGTCATCTGCGACTGGACCGCCGATGGCCGCCACGACGCCGTAAAGCTCACGTGCGACACCATGAACACGGTGTTCGAGGGCACCCCGTACTACAAGACCGCCGGCGCGAAGCTGCGCAAAGACTCGGGCATGGGCCCGACGAAGAAGGCGCTGTTCCTCGAGGATGTGGTCGGCACCATACAGAACAAGACTGCACAGCGGATCTTCATCAGCGCGCTGTGGACGGCGGCTGATAACGCCATCGCGTCCGTCGTCGGGTGCGCGACGTACCACAACATCCGCTCGCACGGCTGCGACGAGCGCGCGGAATTTGTGCGGGTCCTCGACAAGCAGCCGTTGCTGCTGCTGTTCACCGAGGCCGGCAACAGCAAGCTGTACGGGCTGAACGTGCGCGACATCGTCCCATCCGACCTGCTCAGGCTCCACGCGTCCGCGCGGGAACTCATCGACGCGGCGTGCCCGTCGCAGGCGTTGATCGAGATGGCGTTCTCCGCGTACCGCAAGGCGAACGGCTTTGCGAATGCGTGCGGATTCACGGAGGTGCCCATTCGCGGCGCGTGCGATCGGGACGGGACCGTGCACAGCCAGGAGGACACCGACGCGGCACTCGCGCTGCTGCACCGGCTGCAGGTGACCGTTCCGCTCGGGGAATGCTTCGTCCTATCCGAGTTCTACAAGTCCGAGAAGAACTGCGCCGAGGCGCTGGTCGCGCACCACCGCACCGCGCGGTTCTCCAAGACAAAGGTGGACGTGCGGCCGGGTCCGCCCGTCCCCGTCGAGCCGCCCCGTCCGCGGTGCTTCGGTCGGGACATATCGAAGATGCTCAACATGCTCGGCAGCGGCGGCGTCGCGGCAACAACGACTGTCGCCGCCCCTCCCCCGCCGCCGCCGCCCGCGACAGCCGCCCCGCCGCCCGCCCGCCGCGAAATGGCGACGGTGCGTCTTCCGCGCGTGGCGCCGGCC
>JBAZMA010000030.1:0-7043 GCA_041649995.1 Candidatus Omnitrophota bacterium
GGGGTTTTGTTGGTGCGGGGGGGGGGGGGGCGGGGGGGGGGGGGGGGGGGGGGGGGAGTTGCGGATTAAAAAAAAACCGCGCAGCCGTGCATCCGAATTTCAACCTGCACTTCCCATCGTCGCACGCGCAAAATTTGTCGAGAAATGGCATCAGACTTTGACGCGGTAAGGATCGTGAATGGGGTGTTGATCATCCCGAACACCCGGTGCCCCTTCCAGACGCACGGATTGATGGCAGACGTGTGCTGCGCGACAACCGAGGACCATCGCGGGGCGATTCCGCGGTTTGAGAACAAGACGCCCGCGCTGCACATCTTCCCGAGCCCCGCTCACTACGCGGCGTACGTGCGGAGCGTGATCGAATTCATTACGCACTCTGGGCACGTGTACAACTTGGCCGTGACCGCCGAGGAAATGGAGATATTAGAAGCGCAGATCCGCGGCATTGACCCATTCCCACCGATGGAGCCGATGCTGCCCAGGGAACTCGCCCGAGCACCGGTGTCTGTACCGGCACCGCTCCCGGCGCCGCCGCCCCCCGCGAGCATGGCGGCGGATGTGGCCGCGCTCACGTCCCACATGCAAGATGTGGAGCTGGCGGAGGCGCACGATCCATATCGGACCATCTTCGGGTATTTCGTCGAATACGCAAAGAACTATCCGGATCGTGTGCGTGATATGCTGCGGACACTGGAAGTTCGGTGAAACTCCCTCGCCACGGCGTCCATATACACAAATGGTGGGGAGGAAAAAAACTAAGCACGCTGCGCGGAAACTCGTTGGTTGCACATAACACGCAGCAAAGAACGACGGTGAAAAAAAACAGATGGCCGACCGACGCATACGAACGTCCTTCACCCCAGACACGCTCGCCGAGTTGATGCGCTCGAGCGAAGGCGGCGGCGATGACGACGACGACGACGTGACGCTGTCGCAATTGGACGCTCTCCGGGCGGGAGCGCACGTGGCGTACGTGCATCCCGTCGCCGACCGCGCGTTCGACCGCGACACGCGGCCATTCTCGGACCTGCCGCAGTACGTGCGCGACGCGGGCGAGACGAAGGTTGCACAGGCCAACGTGCGCAGCGGCCACGTGATGCGGTTCCTCACCGTCATGGCGACGGCCGCCGGCCGCTCGACCGTGCTGGCGCGCAACGCCGGCGCCGCGACCGACACCGTCCGCGGCGCGCTGCTGGCGAGCGTGCAGACGACGAAGATGGCCGCGATGGATCTGATCGCCGGCGCCATCACCGGGCGCGTGGAGCCGACGCTCGCGGACGGCACGCCGCTGGGCGACGGGGACCCGGCCGAGATTGGCCGGCACCAGGGCCACTCGCGGCTGTCCCCGCGCGAGCTCGGGGCGTTCCTCATGGCCACGCTGAGTTCGCGCGAGCCCGGCGAGATCGGGCGGGCGTACGACGCGTACGCGATGACGTACACGAACGGCGGCGCGCTGCGCAGACACGCGCAGCTCGCGGAGACGGCCCCTGAGATCGGCGACGTCGTGCAGTTGCTCAACGCCGAGGCGTGCGTGCCCGGTGCGTGGTTCTTCGACTTTAGCGACGCGGAGCGGTGGGGCGAGGTCAAGCGCCACATCCGAACGCTGTTCATGCTCGACGCGCAGCTCAAGGTCGCGTCCGTCTCACCCCAGGCGAGCGCGAGTCTGGAGCAGCTCGACCCGGCGGCGTCCGGCGCCATCGACGTGGCGTACAGCCGCATCTGCGACATCGGGGCGGTCAAGAGTCTCGGCAGCGATCCGCTGAAGGTGCTCATGATGAACGACGCCACGTACGCGCAGTTCGCGCGACTGTGCGGGCTGTGCCTGAAATTCAGCCAGGACGGCGTGGGCCAGCGGCAATACACCCCCGTGCAGGTCGTCGACCGCATAGACCGCGAGATCAAGATGCTCGTGAACGCGTTCCGGTATAACTTCCGAGTGGTTGAAGGTGTGGGGAAGTGGTCAAAATAGGAAGCACGTACAATGGACAAATTTATGATCGACGCCATCACCACATCCCACCCGCTGGTCCCGGCGGGCAGCTACAACATCGACTCCATGGTGCAGGATGCCCAAACGCCGCCGCAGCGGCCGGTGGTGTCGCACGTCGCATTCGCCGTGTCCGAGAGGAGGGAGGTGGCTGAAATGCACTGAACTGGGGGAACATACCAAACATTCTATTTTTTTTTTGTTAACACGGAGTGACCCTCGTCGCCGCCTTTGGCAGCACGACCTCGAGAATGCGTCCGTGGAGTATGTCCGCGTACAGCGTGGCGTCCACCTTGAACGCCCACGTGTCCGGGCCGGCGTCCAGCAGCAGCGCATCGTCGAATGCGCGCGCCACGCGGTCGAGCACCTCGGTCGAATCGTGCCGCTCGCGGGTCGCGCGGGTGGCCCAGATCCGCTCGAGGGCCACGGTCGTCGGCACGGCCAGGTACAGGACGACGTCCGGCACAGGCAGCCCGCGGTCGGCCGCTTTGCACCACTCCAGGTCGAGGCCCTTCGCGACGGAATACGCGATGCCGCTGTAGATGTAGCGATCCACCACGATCGTCGTCCCCGCCGCGAGCGTGCGCTCGATCTCGGCTCGCTTCTCCCACCGGTTCGCCGAGAACAGCAGGTGCGCCGTGTGCGGGTCCATGGCGTCTTCGGGCGTCTTCGCCGTCGCCGCGAGGTACGCGTCGAGCGCGCGGCCCGTCGGCGTTCTGCGGTCGGGAAAGCGCATGGCCACGGCGGCGATGCCGCGCATGCGGAGCGCCGCGACGAGCATGTCGACCTGGGTCGTCTTCCCGGCGCCGTCGATCCCTTCAATGCACACGAACAGGCCGCGTTTGGGCGTCGTGGTCATTTTTTTTTTTGCGCGTCTATTATTTTTCCCCACTTTTTCGCGCCGATGCGGATCCGGAAAAGGAAAATGCGTCGCAACCGGTTTCACCGAGCACCCAGGGGGTGGACACACACACATGACGGAATTACGAGATATCGATCCGGAAGCGCTGTACTTTGTCGGGACCGTTCACCCGGCATCGTCCGACACGCCGCTCCCGCGGAACTACCGCGGGAGCGCATTACCAGCCGTGAGCAAGGACCTTCCAGGTACCATCCTCCGCGAGATGCACTACCCCGGAGCGCTGGGGGAGGTGGAGCACGCATACATCGGCCGCGACGGGTCGCTGCGCGCCGTCGGCCGAATGGACAACCGCAAGGAGTGTGAAGATCTCGACCGCGACGTCGTGTGGCGGATGCTCGAGAGCGGGGCGCTGGACGGGCTGTCGCTCAACCAGGGCGGGCGCAGGCTCGGGAGGGACTCGTCTGTTCCGGGGTGGGAACCCATCGGTCCGCCGATCGATGTGAGTTTCACCCCGCTCGAGCAGGCCGGCCGCGGGCGGGCATGCCGGATCGACGCCGTCATGCGCGGATCCGAGATACTCGAACACCGGCGCCGGCCGAAAAACGCCGAAGACGCCAAAAAGGGTGCCGACATAATGCGCGACCGACAAGAACCGGAATCATTCAACTCCGCCGCGTCAAAGAGAGAACTCGTCGAACTTGTTGCATCGTACCACCGAATGTCTCAGCAACCACAGCCAACCGCAACCACCCCCGCACCGGCCGCGCCCGTGCCCATGGAAGTCGTGGCGCCCGCCGTCCCGGCCACCCCTGCCGCCCCTGCCGCCGCCGCCGCCCCGGCCGTCCCCGCCCAGACGCCGGCGGCCCCCGCACCCGATCAGCCCGAGGTGAAAGTGACCGACCTGATCGAGATGCTGACCCAGCAGAACGGCGTCACCAAGGCGCTCCGCGAGGAGATCGCCAAGATGAAAGCGCAGAACGAGGAATTGCTCAAGGCCCAGAAGACCGTCGGCCCACCCGAGCTTCCCCGCGACGTGCGCATCGCCTCGCTCAAGGCGCTGCACGAGAGCATGACCGAGAGGATCAAGAAACTCCACCCGTCGGGAGTGTACCCCCCAAAGCTGGTCGACGCCATGGATAAGTGGAAGAACATCGAAGCCCTCACGGACAGCGACATCCCGGCGGTGGAAGACAAGTTCCAGGCCGTGCTCGCGTGCTCGGATACCGCCATGGAGCGCACGATGGAGAACGTCCGGCTGCGCGAGGAGCTCAGGAGCAAGACCGCCGAGCTCGAGAGCAAGAACGCGGATCTCGCGCGTCTTGCACGCGACGCCGTCGCGGTGGCCCGCGCCGACGCCGCCGCCACGCGGGAGGTCCTCGACGAGCTCAAAAAGCGGGGCGCCGACTTCACCAGCAAGATCGAGCTGAAGCGCCAGGCGGTCGAGGCGCCGGCGCCGGCGCCGCCGGCGATAGCGGTCACCGTGCCCGCGTCCATGGTGCCGACCGACCTCCTCTCCGCGATCATGGCCAAGGCCAAGTGATGACTTTCCCACCGCCACCCCCCCCCTTCCCTCGCCATCATCCGCTGCAAAAAAAACAAATACGTTGACGTGGGCGGGACAAAAGAAACACACATGCGCATGTTTGGGGAAGACCCCATCCTCCGTGGACTTGGAAGCGTTGCAGTCGTCTGGCAAAAATCGTCGCTTGCGAACAAATCACCCCAACCCGCGGCGCCGCGTGACGGAAAAACCCCACAGGAAAACACATAACATTTTTTTGGCATGTGGCCCATCTCTGAAATTGCTTGGTACCACCCGTTGGACAACTCGACCCACTTTGTGACGGACGATTACTGGGCCTGGAGCCGCGACTACCAGGGCACGCACCTGGCACGCATGTGCGCGGTCGCCGGTTGCGTGTTCGCGCTGAGTGGGGGCACGAAGCGACATTACGTGGGCAAGATGTTCGGGGCCATGCTGACCCTGGTGCTCGCGTACCTGTGGCACGCGTTCCAGGAGGTGTCGT
This sequence comes from Candidatus Omnitrophota bacterium, assembly GCA_041649995.1. GTDB lineage: Bacteria > Omnitrophota > Gorgyraeia > Velamenicoccales > Velamenicoccaceae > JBAZMA01. The sequence continues at coordinate 4,877 of JBAZMA010000030.1, forward strand.
ACCTGACGTTCGTCGAGGGGTCCCTCGCGCCGCCGCTCATCGCGAACTACACGCCCCAGAGCATCGCGTACGAAATCCTCATCGACACGTTCGCGGTGTCGTGGGCGCTGGTCACGTCGATCGCGCTGCGGCTGCCGTGCGTGTACAATCTCGAGGAAGAGGATCTGCGCACGAAGGGCGCTCCCACCACGAGCCACTACAGCCGGTGGATGCGCGCCGGAATCGCGATGCTGCTCGGGTTGGTCATATACCCGCTCGCGTTCCTCGCGTTCGGCCCCCTGCTGCAACTGACGTTCGTGACCGCGTTTGGCGACGCGTCCAAGTCGTTCCGGTTCGACATCCTCATCTGGACGTTCTTCTTCGCCGCGTGGTGCGGCGGGTTCTGGTTCATCGTGTACGCGGTCAACTGGAAATACGGCGTCGCGTACCTTTTCACCGACGTCAAGCTGTCTGCGGAGGAGAAGAAAACGTCGACCTCCAACACGACCCGGTTCATCCGCAGCGTCAGGAAGCGCACGCTGTGGATGGCGGGATGCCACATGGTCGCCGTCATCGCGTGCGGGCTGTTCTGCATGCTCCCGTACATGAACGGCCTCGAATTCCTGCAACCCGTGTTCGGGTTCGCCGCGGCGATGTGCATCACCGCCGCCGTTGCCATCTTCGCGCACTTTGCCCTCAAGATCCCCGATACCAGCGAATTCGCAAAGAAGGACAATTGATGTGACAACACCCCCCCCCCTCCACGTTGAAAAGAACACGACGAAACAACCCAACACAACCAAAAACGTGGTATTCTGGACAGACGATGGGAGGTATATGTGCGACGGGCGGGCGGGTGCGGTACGTGACGCTGGGAGAGGGAAAAAACGCGCCACGCGACAGACAACCGCGGCGACGCCTCTCGGCGCCAACAGAAAAAATATAGGCGGAAACAATCATGTCTCTCAGCGTGATCGAACAGTTGGTCGATGCATTCGGCAGTCTGACCAACGGAACCACCAGCGTCGGCTTCTACGCCGCATTCGCAAACGACATCCACGAGACGACCGTCGGCGATGACCGCACGCTCATCAACATCCCGAACCTGCAGGCGATATACCGAGTGATGATCGTCGCCGTGGTGGCGGTGCTTGCCCACTCGTACACGCGCCCGCGTCCGATCGGATTCTTCCTCGGCGCCGCGTGGGCATTCATCGTCTCGTCGCTGATCGACGCGTTCAATGAGGTCATCATGTTCGGCGTCTTCAACGTGACCGGCGCCATTCCGATCTACGCGACGGTGTGGTGCCCGCAGGGGATCGCGCACATGATCATCACGAACGCGGTCGGTGCGGCATTCGGTACCGCGTTCTGCTACTTCACGAGCGCGCTGCCGTTTGTCCAGTGGGGCGTCGACTTTGAGCACCCCTACCATTTCACGGGCGAGTCGGAGACGGAGCGGAAGACCGAACTCGCGAGGTTCGTCAGGATGGCTGGCGTGTGGCAGAACAGCAAACCGCATCTGCTCCTCCGGCTCGACTTCATCATCTCGTGGTTCATCGCTCCCCTCCTTGTCTGGATCGGATACTGGTTCACGTTCTGGGGCATGTTCAAGACGCTACACGGGTATAGCACCGTGTTCCGCGTGGACCTGCTCGTCGCGATGTTCGTCGGGATGTTCCTCGTCGCGATCGTGTACGGGCTGTACATCTTCATGGCCAAATACCCCGCGTTCATGCTCAGCTACAAGTGGGTCGACTACGACGACTTTGCCGGCACCACCCCGCCCTCGGTCGACCTGTACGAGCGCGCGGCGCGCGTGAGGCATCTCTACTGCGTCGTGTTGCTGCTCACCGCGCTCTTTGGCGCAGGAGCCTTCTGCTGGGGCAAGATTCTGCCGTACACGCTCGGGTTTTTCTACCAGGCCGGGCTGGGGGCGGTCGTCGGGATGCTGTTGGCATACGTGGTCGTGATGATCCTCTGGGCGGTTCCGGTGAAGTACGGTCCCGAGTTCATAAAACCCCCCGTGATGAAGGTTGGCGACTCCGCCACGTCGCGCCACAGCGAGTCCGTGTACCACACCTTGCCAGGCACCGGCAGTCTCCGCGCCGGGAACCGGGCGCGCCCCGATGCCATGTGAGTGCTGGTCTCCGACGTATGAAAAGTTGCCATCCTCCGTCTGGGCGGG
>JBAZMA010000031.1:0-6635 GCA_041649995.1 Candidatus Omnitrophota bacterium
ACGAAGGACGAAAGCACGAGGGACGGAACCAGTCGACAGGCCACGGGCCACGGGCCACAGTTAATGTTGGGACGTACGCATCCTTCGGATGCTCGGACGTGAGGACGTGCGGACGAAAATACGAAGACACGAAGGATGAAGAAACAATTAAGAATGAAGAATTGACATTGAAAGTAAGAAGCCTATTAACCAGCTTCTGTCTTGCGGCAAATAGTGGTATAATAATAACCGTTATCCCGAGGACAAATCGTCCTTATCAATCCTATGTTTAAACAAAAAAACCTATTCCTGGGTATTTTTTGCCTGCTCTTTGCGCTCGGGCTTCTGTTCTCAAGCCTGGCCGAAGCCAATATCGTCGTGCGCGCGGCGGTCATCAACCCTTCCACCCAGAAGCGAAAAGTCCCCTTCAAGTCCTATCTGCCCAAAGAGGTCAAGCCCGAGAACATTGTCGAGATGGGGGATTTGGAGATCGCCTATGACCCCAAGGAATCCGCCTACTTCGTTTACAAGGATTACGAGCTCGAGCCCAGGGAATCGGTGTTAGTCGAGATCGAGATGCAGGACGTCTGGAAGGTCTCAGCCGAGGAGATCGCCTCCATCCGCGAGGAGACCCAGAAGGTCACCGATATCCTGGCCAACACCGACTACTACGAGCGCGCCAAATACTTAAAAGAAAGCATCGATGAGAAGCTCGGCCGCATCGAAGGCACCCAGAACCTCATCAATCCCAACCCGGGCGGCTACATCTCGGATTACCGCGAAAACTTAAAGCTCCTGGATGCGGTCAAGGCCGACCTCCAGGCCGCAAAGACGCTGATGACCGAGGCCAAGCAGGTCTCGCCGCTTTTGACCTGGAAACTCATCATCGCCATCGTCGCCTTCTTAGGAATCCTGGGCCTGGCCTTCTTCATTGTCTGGCTCAAACAGATCAAGAGCCTCTCAAACATCTCGCCCGATGACTACAAGCCCCAGGGAGAGAACATCCAGCCCCAGGCCTCGCCCCTGCAGGAAAAGACCGAGCGCAGGCAGGCCGAAGAGGTCAGGAAATCGGAGATCTCCGATATTGAACAGAGGCTGAAGCAGCCGAAGTGAGATTTTAAGCGGTATTTTTCTTCGGTTAAATAAAGAGGGGAAATTCAAGGCTTGCCTGAAAAAGGCAGGCTTTTTTATTGAAGAGAGAGGGAGCGGGCTAGAGTATATTATGCAAGAGAAAAGTATAATAAAACGGTTAACAATCCATGCTTATTTGTTATATATTTGTTATAGAAATAGGCTGATTCACGGGATGAAGAGTACAGCTTTAACTTGTTGAAATAAATGGAGTTAATTCTCTAAAGAAAACAGTCTCGATGCGTGGGAAAACCTTCTTTTGGAGGTTGGGTCTAATTTTGTCAAGGTGCGGTTACATATTTTTTGATCCTTGCCTTAAAAAACGCGGCTTTAAAGCCCAAAGGGAATGGCGGATGGTTTTTTAAGTCGCGTAAAAAATGAATATTTATGCAAAAGGATATGTCGATGACAAACGATTTTAAAGATTTCATCAGGATAAAAATTCAGTCCCCAAAAGATCCTTTCTCCAGGACAAGCTTTTTAAAACATATGTTTAATAAGCTTGCTCATCAGAGAGAAAAAACCTTTGATTTTTTCTCACAACCCATTAGACTGAAAACAAAAGGGAGCGTTGAACATCAGTTTAAAGAAAGTGTTTTTTTGATGAAGATACGTCAAACATCACCCATATCTAAAACCAAAAGCGCAATGAGCTTTTGGTTATTTTTTTTATGTTTCCTTTTTTTGCCATTGATCGTTCTTCCTTCGTTAGCCGCGGGTTCTGCGGATGTTCTTAGTTATTCCTCCCCCTACACCTGGCGCCAGGATGGAACAGGCGATTTCGAACTCCCTGTCATTGCCGAGAGGATGGAATACATCAGCTCGCCTGTGAGCCTGAAGGATTCCGTCTCATCCCTGACAGCCACATGGCAGGCCACAGGCCCTGTGGCTTTGTACGTGAGCGCGGACGGAGGGAATCATTATACAAGGGTGGTCAACGGCACGCCTGTCTCCAAAGCCCTGGAAAAAGGCTCAACCCTTAAATGGAAGGCTGTGCTTGGCGAAGGCACCAGCCTGACAGAGGTATCCCTGGCTGTTACGACCGTTGCCGGTTCCAACGGTTCCTTTGGTTCTCCCGCGCTCTCAGGATTCCTCTATCGCAAGGCTTTTATCGTGGCCGGCGGCGCGCTCGGCCTCTACAACTATCAGGTCTCGCTTCAGCTCGGTGAATCCGCTTTTTCCAAAACTCCGCTTCACGCCGGCAACCGCATCCTCAATGATTTTAAAGATGTCCGCTTCACGCTCGCAGACGGCTTGACCCTCATCCCTCACAGCTTAATCAAGATCGAAGGCCAGAAGCCCAACAGGGTCGCCACCTTCTTTGTCCGTATCCCTGAGATCCCCAAAGAAGGCATCGCCCTCTACGTTTATTACGCCAATGCCTCTGCCGAAAGTCTGTCTTCGCCCAAAGAGACGTTTGATCTTTACGCCGACTTCACCACAGAGCCCGCGATCGACCAAACCCAATGGACGGTCTCTCCCGGCGTGGGCGGTTCTGCCCAGGTCTCCAAAGACGGCCTTCTTCTGGACGCCTCCACTGTGACGGCCAAGGCCTTTGAATTCAAAGACGGCATCATTGAACTTGTCGCCGACGCCCAGACAGGCTATGAGCTTCGTCTCATCGCCCGGGACCCTGATCCGGCTTCAGCCTCGGATGTGACGCTGACAGCCTACACCTCAGGCTTAAAAGACGTCGAACACGCCCTGGTCGTCGACAACATCGTCAAGGCCAATACCCCCAAACCCATCTCTGCCGGCGTCTATTACGGCTTTCGCCTGAGCGCCGACACAGATAACCTTCTGACATTCGAGCGCTTCAACGAGACCTTCAGCGAAAAACAGGCCTCTGTCTCCTACACAGACAAGGAAGGCCCTAAAAAAGGCTACCTCGCCTTAAAGACCACAGGCCCCGGACTGGGCAGAAGCCTGACCAAGGTGCGCTGGATCAGGGCCCGTAAGTACGCCGACCCCGAGCCCTTTGTCGCCGCCGCCTCCATCAACACGGAAGAAAAACTTGACCTGCCTGTTTTTGCCAACACAACGATCAGCCCTAAGGGCGAGCTCATCCTGACGCAGGGCGCCTCCCAGGGCTCCTACACCACGCCTTTACTCAAACCCGGCTTTGACATCCGCGTCCTGACCTTGTCCTGGAAGGCCGCGGGGGCCTCTCTTGAGATCTCAACGGACGAAGGCAGGACCTACAAAAAGAATTTTTCCAAAGACAGCTTCTATTATTCCTCCCGGGGAGATTTTGCCAAATCCCAGACATTAAAGGCCAGGCTTACCTTAAAGAAAGAAGCCTCCGCCCGTCCTTACGCCGAGTCCCTGTCTCTTCAGTGCAACCCCGGGGCCATCGTGCTTCTGTCGCCTTCCGGCGGATTTATCTCCCCCGGCGCTCAGGCCAGCATTACCTGGACGGCCTGGGATTATGAGACTTCCTATCTCATGAAGCTTGAGTATTCCGCGGATGCCGGCAAGACCTATCAGCTCATCTCGCCGAAGGTTCTAAACACCGGCTCTTTTGTCTGGCAGGCCCCCGCAGTCCAGACTTCAAAAGCCCTGGTGAGGATATCCGATTCCCTCGATTCCCAGGCCTATGATGTCTCAGACAAGGTTTTTTCCATCGGCACCGACGCCAACTTTAATGCTTCAGGAGAAGACCAGTCCGCAGAAGACCAAGAGGAACTCACCGAAGAAGAACAAGAGGAACTCAAGGACTTGGAAGAAGAATCCTTGAAAGATAAACGTCAAATCCCGGCCGCACGCCAGCTCTATGAGCTCCTGATCAAGATCGGCGACACCAAAATAGCCAATGCCGACACAGACAAAAGGGCCGCCTACAAAGAAGGCGACATTGTCATGATCCGCCCGGCCGGACACCCCTGGGGCGCCCAGGAAAGGGAGCAATTCGTCATCATCAAGGCTTATCTCACCCAAGGAGAAGCCGATGAACTCATGAGCCCCAAGAGATCCGCTGACGGCCAGATGACCGGCCGCCGTAAATACAAAGTCGACGTCAAAAAACAAAGGCTTGTGCGCGGCAGGGGAAGGCTTGTCCAGACAAGGCCCCTGATCCAGTTGACCGCGGTGGAAGCGAAGTGACCGAGGGATGAGAGACCGTTAGGACGTAAGGACGTGCGGACGCACGAAAGACGAAAGCACGAGGGACGAAAGAACAATTAAAAATGAAGAATTAAGAATGAAGAATGAAAATGGGCGTATAGCGAATGGCTAATAGCTTATAGCAAAAGTAAAAACAAAGATAAAAGCAAAAACAGAAAGCAAAAACATGATCAACAGACCGACAGACACAATCCGGAGTAAACAAAAGAAGCAGGCAGGCCTTCTTGCCCTGTTCTTCTTGCTGTTGCCTGTTGTCTGCGGCCTGTTGCCTGATACAGCCTTTGCCAACAACGTCAGCGTCTCAAACGTCAAGCTTCAGAACCTGGATGCCGCAGCCGGAACAATCGAGATCAAGTTCGATGTCTCCTGGGACAACTATTTTAACGGTACCGACGCCAACGATCAGGCCTTCTTTGACCGCGCCTGGGTCTTTGCCAAGTTCTATCGCGCGGACACAGGCGTCTGGGACCACGTGCCCCTCTCAACAGGAGGGACGGTTGCCGCCTACAACACAACCGACAAAACAGGCATCACAGCAGACGGCGTGGGCGCCTTCTTAAAACCCGGCGCCAACCAGACCTTTGTCTGGCAATACACCCATGTGCCTGTGACCCTGACCATCGCCTCACCCTGTGTCGTGACCTACACCAATCACGGGCTTCCTGCCAACTCACCCATCACGTTCTCAACCACAGGCGCCCTTCCCACAGGCATCACAGCCGGCAATACCTATTATGTCAAAGCCCCCACAGCCAATACCTTCAACATCTCAACCAGCCCGGGCCAGGCCAACGTCAACACCTCAGGTTCCCAATCCGGCCAGCAGCGCATCAATGCCCCTGCCATCATGTTCGGGGACAATGTCCAGGTCAAGGTGTTTGCCATTGAGATGGTCTATATACCGCAGGGGGCATTCACAGTGGGCTCAGGCGGGACAGAGGCAGGACGCTTCAGAGAAGGCGCGACAACCAACACCCCTTATGAGATAACGACAGAGGGGGCTATAAGCATAGCCAACACGGCAGGCAATCTTTGGGGGGTATCGACCAGCGGCAACAGCACAATTGGAACGACGGGGACGCTGCCTGTCGCTTTTCCCAAAGGCTACAACGGATTTTTTGTTATGAAGTATGAAACCACCCAGGGCCAATACAGGGATTTTTTGAATTCGCTGACACGCGCGCAGCAGAACAACAGGATCTATACGCAGAATTCAAATTATTTCACATTCTATAACAGCAGCACAACCGTCAACTACAGGAATGGTATTCGCAATCCTAATCCTGTTCCCGCGTCTCCGACGCCTATTACCTTTGGCTGCGATTTGAATAATAACGGTGTTTTTAATGAGGCATCCGACGGGGAATGGGTCGGCTGTAATTATCCGACCTATTACGATGCCAGGGCGTATTTGGATTGGGCAGGCCTGCGTTTTATGACGGAATTGGAGTTTGAAAAAGCGGCGCGCGGCGGCGGCGTCACGCCTGTGGCCGATGCCTATGCCTGGGGGACAACAGACGTAACAGCAGCAACAGGCTTGACAGATAGCGGTACGAAAAATGAAACAGTGACTCCATCCGGCGCGAACACAGCTTACAATAACCCCTCAGCCATAGGAGGTCCTTTAAGGGCAGGCTTTGCCGCTACTGCCGCCTCCAACAGAGTCCAATCAGGAGCTTCTTATTATGGGGTCATGGATCTCAGCGGCAATAACTGGGAGAAAGTCATCTCAGTGGGAAGCACTGATGGCCGCGCTTACACGGGTTTGCATGGCGATGGCTGTTTAGCTTCTGACGGCGCAGGCAATGTTACGGGGTGGCCCACTTATAATGGGCAGGGTTTGCGCGGCGGCGGGTTCTATGACAGTTCTTTGGTTTATCAGCTTCTGTCAAATCGTACTAATGGAGTATGGACGGATAGCGGCCGAAATCAGAACGTTGGTTTTCGCGGGGCCCGGACAGCGGCTTAAAGCGAAATAACCGAAGGACGAGACAGTCGACGGTCCACAGTCCATGGTCCACACTTAACGTAGGACGTTCGCATCCTTCGGATGCTCGGACGTGAGGACGTGCGGACGCACGAAGGACGAAAACACGAGGGACGAAGGAACAATTAAGAATTAAGAATGAAGAATTAGAAAAAGCCAGTAAACAGTTGTTCAGTAAAAGCAAAAGATAAACCAAAACAAAGAGCAAAACAAAGAGCAAAAACATGATCAACAGACCGACAGACACAATCCGGAGTAAACAAAAGAAGCAGGCAGGCCTTCTTGCCCTGTTCTTCTTGCTGTTGCCTGTTGCCTGCGGCCTGTTGCCTGGCGAAGCCCTGGCCCAATACGCCGGCGGCTCAGGTTCAGGCTATACCACAGGGGAGAGCGCGTTAGGCTTGATGAGCTCTTCTTC
>JBAZMA010000032.1:0-5863 GCA_041649995.1 Candidatus Omnitrophota bacterium
GAGATCGCCGGGAAACTCGCCACGAAGTATGTGACGGAGCTGTGCGGCCGGCGGATGGAAGTCGACCTGCGCGGAGACGTCGCAGACACGAAGAAGTTCGACAGCCACGCAGGGGACGGAATGTTCGCGACGGCCGTGTGCAACGCGATCCGCGAGGACACGCATAACTCGGTCATTTCGGGAAAGTCGGTCCAGAAGGAGGCGTACGTGCCAGACTACAAACCCAAGGTGCCGGTGCGCTACTGCCGCACGCGGTTCGATGACAAGGGCAACGTGCTCACCGGCGGACAATTCTGGGGATGGGGCGCGCCGCTCAGCGACGACAAAGACCTCGCGGTGGACACGCTGTGGTGCGCCGATTGCGGTGAGGTGTACATGTACCACCACGCCGAGAAGCGATCTGCCGAGGACCTGGAGGCGGACATCGAACGTTTGCGCGTGCGGGACGCGGAGGCGGCCAGATGGATGGCAGCGCGTCAGCAAGTGGCGCCAGTTTGACATAACACGCACAACAAAACACCGCCTGAAAAAATCAAACTATAATGGGAGTGGGCAGTTGGGTCAGGGAGTATCTGCGCGCAAAATATGGCGACTGTTTTCTGTCCCGGCGGAGCCTGCCAAAGGGCGTGCGGATCCGCGTGGTCACGTTCGACATGGAGCAGATCGCGTTCAAGTTACCGCATTGGGCGCGCACGCGGACCGACATCCTGTCGCACATCCTGCGCTGCATGCACGCGGCCGCGATCGAGGCGCGGAACACGCTCGACGAGAGCGCGGACACGCGCGACAACGTGGTGCACGTGTACGCGACGTTCGACACGGCCGACGGCGTGACGGCGGCGAAGGAGATGTGCCGCCTGGCGCGCTACCGCCGCGGCAAACCACTGCCGCCAAACGCGGACGCGCAGGTCCGGGCGTTCACGTCGGACGAGCCGATCACGTGCACGTGGACCGACTTCATGGCCATCCCGGATGGGCGGCGGGCCGTGCTGTCGTACCTCGCGCAGAGTCTGTCTCAGCTGAAGGCGGAGACGTTTGGCGACGGCATCCGCCTGCACGTCGGCAACTCTGGGCCGATCGGCGAGGCGGAGCTCAAGCAGCAGGCCATCACCGTGTACAACGCGCGCCTCGGCGTGATGAACGACAGCTCCGACAGCGACCTGATCATCGCACTGCTGATGGTGATGCGTCTCATCGTCGCGCGTGCCGGCGCGGCCGGCGAAGAGGTTCCGCCGGTCATCATCCGCTCGACGTTCTACGTCGCGGACACGAAGGTCGCGCCCGACGCGGAGCCCGGCGACGCGCCGGCGGTCGCGCCCGGTGCGCTGATCGACGAGGGCGACGAGTTTTTCACCGGAGACGCCGTGCTCGATGCGATCCTCGCATCCGCTGACGATGCCGACCTGCTGGACATCCTCGGCCCGCGTCCCGCGCCGGCGCCAGCGCCCCCCGTCGCAAAGGCGAAGCGCAAGATGGTGCGCGAGTACGTACTGGTGCACAAGCTGTGGGATGCGATGCAGCGCGAATACGAGACGATGCCGGAGACGTTTGCGCTCATCGCGCTGATGATGGGGTCCGACCTCGTGCCGAGCGTGAACGGCGGCGCCGGCAGCACCATCCCCGGCATCGGCGGCCGGTTCGCGTGGGATGTGTGGGAAGAGGTCGCCGCGGACCTCCGGCCGATGGTGCAGCAGACCATCGACATCGGCAATCCCCAGAGCGCCGTGATCGGCGACGAGAGCACGCAGGGCGCAGACTCCCCCATGGCCCCGCAGCCGCTGTCGGCCCCGTCCCCGCCGCCGGCGCAGCTGACCGAACCGCCGGCCGAGGTGGCGGAGGCCAGCGCGGTCGAGCACTACTTCAGGTACACCGTCAGCCTGCGCGCCGTCATGCGCTGGTTGCGCGCGGCGTACACGAAGAAGATCAAGTCCAAGATGCGGTTCGCCCGCGACGCTGACACGCAGCGGTTCGTGCTCCCGCGGTGGTCCGACCTGATCGCGGTCACCGCCGACGCATCGGCGCGCGCGCTGCGCATCCTCGACCAGCAGTGGGCCCTGCAGGTGTGCCTCCAGGCGCAGTACGCGCTGAACTACTACGGCATGGGCGTCGGGTCGCGCGATCCGGTGGCCAAGGACGACGACGGGGCATCGCTGTGGGGGTGGACGGCGAGGCGGGGTGCGACCGAACCCGCACTCGCCGCGGAAGCGTACGATGCGTACTCGCGCTGGCACGGCATGCCAGAGATGACCGACCTGCACCTGTCCAATGCCAACGATGCGTTTGGGTTTGGCGACGAGGTCTCGACGCTCGCGTTCGCGCCCGCGTGGATGGCAGCGCGCTCCGTGAGAACGGCCACGGCGAAGCGCACCCGCAAGCCGGCAGCGGCCGCGGGTCCGCCGGCGAAGAAGCCGGCCCGCGTGGCCATACCCCCAACGCCGCCGCCGGACGACGGCCCACCCGCCGCCGCGGGACCACCGCCAAAGCGCCCGGTGCCGGACACCGAATGGGGGGACGACAATTTCTGGTGAGGACCGGGGAGGGAAGGCTCGGAAAAAAATACCCCATATTCTTTTTCTGCCCGAAAAATAGCATCATCGGAAAAAAACAATGGGAGCGAACGTGACGAAACATCGCTCGGCGGACAAGCTCGTGCACGCCATCGCATTTGGCGCCACCGCCGAACGTGTGCGCGCCATCATCGCAGAGTGCCCCGTCGACGTGAACGCGCACGACCGGCGCTACAGGTACACCCCGCTCACCGCGGCGTGTCGCCGCTACGACCACGACCCGGCCGCGGTGCGACGCACCGAGGCAGTTGTCGCGGAGCTCGTCAGCGCGGGCGCAAAACCCGACGTCGTCGACGGCATGGGCGACGTGCCGCTGAACCTCGCCGCATACGACGACCGCGTGTCGCTTGTGCGTCTGCTGCTGGCGCGCGGCGCAAACCCGAACACGCGCAGCGCCAACGGGTACACCGCGCTGCATTACGCGGCGGCATCCGCATCGTTGTCTGTGCGAGATCTGCTGCTCGCGAAAGCGGATCCGCGGCTTCGGGCGAACGACGGGCGCACGCCTCGGCGGGTGGCGGAGCGCGTGCAAGAGGGTGCACATTCGCTCATGCTGCGCGATGCGAATCTGGTGGTTGTGATGCTGAGAAACGCAACACGGGGTAAACGCGAAAAGAACACGGTTTTCATCCCGTGACACCCCATTCCCTCTTCGTGTTCAGCTGAGTGGTGTCATTCACACGAACACCCTGATCATCTTGCGCTTCACTGGTCCGCGACAGGTAGGACACATGACCTCGGACGCGTCCTTCCGATCGATCAGCGCACGCGCACATGCGAAGCACAGTAGGTGTCCACACTCGGCAGCGGCCAGCTGGCGCTTGTTCGTCAGGCAGACGGTGCAAGATGCTTCGCCGTCCGCGGCCGGCACGTCATCGCCCACCAGAGTCAGCTGCACGATATCAGCGTCATCGGCAACAGGCGCATGGTCAGCGACACCGGCAGAACCTTGCGCAACTTTACGTGCCGTCGCAGGCGACGGCTCCTCCTCCGCGTCGAGTTTCTTCGCCGCCGTCCTCCTCGTCCTCTTGCGGCCGAGAGCCGTGGCGTGAAGCCCGGGCCTGATGATGCCCGCGTTTATCTGGCAACCGTGCATGGGACCAGCGAACGTGGTGACACTAGTCCGACTCTCGGAACCGGCGCCGGGCCGTGGACGCTTCGGCAACTTGACCACCTTGTCGCGGTACGTGGCGTTAAATCCGGTCGCGGATCCGTGTCGGCCGGTGCACTCGGCGTTCACTCCAGTCGCCTTGCAGTAATCTCCGCGCGCCATCGCGTTAACTCCGGTCACTTGGTTGTGATTCCCGTATGCCGACGCCGCGACGCCGGTCACCGTGGAGAAGTTTCCGTGCAATGACGCGTTTGTGCCGGAGACGGTGTTTCTGTCGCCCACCACGGTCAGGCCGGTGCCGCTCAGCACGTTGCCATCCCCAAAGATTGTGCATCCGACCAGACCGGAACGGGTGACCCCGTCCAGATGCATCTCGGTGCCCAACCCCGACGATATCGCGCCGGCGGCGGCAGCGGACGTTACGACGGCGTGGCTGACTGCCACATTCCCCGCCGAATCGAATGTGACACTGTCTCCCGGCATGACCCTGTACCCGCCGGTGTCGCTGGCGATGATGGTATCGCCATAGGTCACGTCCACCCCAAAGTCGTCATCGTCCGACATTTTTTTTATTTCTACCCTTTCCAATTTGATCAGCGAGCAATTGTTCATTTGTGTGCCTCCCCCGCCACCATCAGCCGACGAATGTCAATGCAGTCCCGGCCAGAGTGATGAACGTGCTCAGAGCGCTAAGCGCGGCGATGCTCGGATCACTCTGCCACGTAATTGTCTCCGAGCAAGCTGCGCCTGTCCACCCATGAACACATTTGCATTCGGCGGTGGCGCCGCTGAGAACGCACAGTCCGTTGCTCCCGCAGGCGGTGTCGTTGAACCGGGGGCATTCGACGGAACACGCCGAACCGACCCAGTTTTCATCGCAGAAGCAAGTTCCGTCGACCGCGGAGCACGCGCCGTGGTCATTGCACGTATTTGCAGCGATCGCGCCAGGACATTCGAGCTCGCAAGACGATCCCCCGAACCCGGAAAGACAGATGCAAGTCCCCGTCGATTCCTGACAAACTCCCCGACCGCTGCAGGTCTCGCGGATCAGCGTTCCCATAGGGCACGTCGAGTTGTCCGGCATCCCACAATCCGGGCCGCCGTATCCGCTCACGCAATGACATGCACCCGCCGCATCGCACATGCCTTTGTCATTGCAGACTTTTCCCTCGACTGACGGACAGCTGATGTTGCATCCCGCCCCGACAAACCCTGTCTCGCAACGACAATTTCCGTCGTCGCAATAACCATGCGAGCTGCATAGACAGGGGCACGTGGTGTTGCACGCCGTGCCGTAATATCTGTGTGAACGGGCATAAGTTGGCCGTGCGAGTCGCCGGCGGAGAGGGTGGAGAACAAACCCGTCGAAACAGCGGCACACCGGAGTCGCCCCGACTGGTACGCACAGGCCGTGGTTGGTGCATGGTGCGGCCGTGCCACCTGGACACAGCAGGCTGCAGCTGGGCCCGACGTGGCCCGTGTCACATAGACACGCTTTGGACGACAGGGAAACGACGCCGTTTGCGCAGCGAACAAAGGCAAACCGTGCAAGATTATGTCTCACCGCGCCCAGCGGAACGTGCGACACGACTCCGACGTCGACATTTCCCAGACTGTCGATGCCAATTCCGATCGGATGGTCGTGGATCAGCGGTTGACCCCACGTTGCCACCGCCTCGCATGCCCCATCCGACGCCGACACGAGCATCACGAATAGATCGTCCATGCCGTTCGAATACCTGTGGTTGTGTGTCAGTGAAAGTGGATGAAGAAAGTGGACAGTGACCGACGGACAGATTCTTGCCACAGAAACTGAACGGAATCGGCGCCGCAGTGAACGCGGCGGTGACGAGTACGTGCGATGCCTGGTAGACTCCGAGTTGCGCAGCCGGGGTAACGGCAGACCCTTCGTAAGTTTGGGCCGTTAGACACTTGACCCAATTCCACGTCCCCTCCGCGAAATCGTACCCGCCGAACATCTGCCCGGTCGTTTGCGCGCACGTCACGGTGTCGATCTGCCCAGAGACAGCGTACGCCGCCGAGATGACAACGTTGCCGGGATCGACGAACTTGACGTGCGGCGCGTAAAAGCTCCCCGTCGCGGTCGCGTTGATGGACATTTGGTCCACGAGTGTCAACGATGTCACCGACGAGGCTGCGTCGGGGGGGGGGGCAAAAAGGCAAG
>JBAZMA010000033.1:0-3865 GCA_041649995.1 Candidatus Omnitrophota bacterium
ATAGGCCGATAAAGCTGCCTTGGCGCCCTCGCCAGCAGCAATAATAATTTGCTTATATTCACTGCTAGTCAAATCGCCAGCAGCAAAAATTCCCGGTTCACTGGTATGGCCGTAATTATCAACGATGATTTGATTTTCTTTATCCATTTTAACCAAGTCCTTAATCGGTTCTGGCGCCACATGATGCCCAATTTCCACAAAAACACCGCTAATTTCTATTTGACGAACTGCTTCTGTTTTAACATTTTTTACCTCCAAACTTTTAACAAATTTTTCACCTTCAATTTTAGTTACCATGCTCTCCAAAACTAATTCCACGTTAGGCAGATATTTTACTTTTTCTTCTAGAATCTCGTCGCCTTTAAAATAATTACGACGATGAATCAAATATACTTGTTTAGCAATTTTTGATAAATACTCAGCTGCATCCAAGGCTGAATTACCGCCACCGACAACAGCCACTACTTTATTTTTATAAAGAGGACCATCGCAATTAGCGCAATAAGTCACGCCCCTGCCTGTAAACTCCACCTCGCCTGGCACATCCATACGTCGCGGACTAACGCCAAAAGCTAAAATTAAAGTTAAAGCCTGATAAGTTTGATTATCAGTCTGGATGAAAAATTTATTTTTTTCGTTTTTAATTTTAAGCACTTCTTCATAAACAACCTTACTGCCAAATTTTTCTGCCTGCTGGCAAAATAAATCAGTCAGCTTAACGCCTTCGATTTCCATGAAGCCGGGATAATTTTCAATCCTGCCAACTAAAGCCGCTTGACCACCGATATTTTTGGAGATAATTAAATTTTTTAATTTGCGGCGGGAAGCATAAATCCCCGCGGTTAAACCCGCAGGTCCTGCCCCAACAATTATTAAATCGTAAATATTTTCAGACATAATGATAAATAATGACCAAGGTACAAATTACAAGCTCCAAACAATTTTCAATCACCCAATATTAAAAAACTAAACCTTTTGATTATTGAAAATTGAAATTTGATAATTATTTGCAATTTGTTATTTGATTATTGGAATTTAATAACAAAATTATACCAAATGCTGTTCCAACTTAGCCAGGATATGATCTTTGCTTAAAGCGCCAATCCATTCATCAACGACCTGGCCGTTTTTAAAAATTTTAAACGCTGGTATAGACATTATGCCATATTGTTCAGCCAGTTCGCCACTTTCATCAACATTGCACTTGGCAATGCTAATGGGCTTATCTTTTAATTCTTTAGCCAGCTCATCTAAAACCGGCCCCATCATGCGGCAAGGACCACACCATTCAGCCCAAAAATCAACCAAAATAACATTGGAATTTGAGAGCACTTGTTCGTTAAAATTAGCGGAATTTAGAGTAATTTCTGACATAAGATTAGCTATAAATTAAGGTTATTATATTTGACAAAAAAAGCAAAATGTGCTATAATTCAAAGCATCTTAGATAACAAACTACTCTGAATAAGAAAGGAGGTCACGGATGCTTTACAGTTACCTGGCAGTTTCCAATGGGATTTTGGCTGTGGCGTTTATTGCCGTGGCCATCATTTTCCGCGGTGCAAGGAAAAACCGCACCAGGCGCATGCCCCTCTACGTGCTGGGCACCGCCATCATCAACCTGATAGTCTGGGCCATTGTCTGGCTCTGCTATCACGAGGAAATCGGCCTGGCAGTCGGCTACATCTTCCTCGCAATCTTAGGCTTTACGGTTGGAGTCTTTATACTCCTTGGTCTGGCCCTGCTCTGCCTCTGGGGTTTTATCTGGCTGACCAACCTGCTTTTCGGCAAGTTCTAAGACTCGATTCCCCCCTCAACCCGATCGGCTCCCCCCTGGAGCCGATCTTTTCTTTATATAATCTTTTTAAGCTCCTCTTCGGAATAAGCCACTAAAATATCATTTATTTTAATTTCAGGTTTACCAATGAAATTAATGCCACATTCTTGACCCGAAGCAACCTCAGTCACTTTTTGCTTGCCAGCTTGTAATTCTTTAATCGTGCCCCTGGTAATAACCTCGCCTTTACGCACAACTTCAATTTTACTGGTAGCGGCAATAATGCCTTCCCTGACTTTCGCTCCGACAACCATATTCTTGGCTTCTGTTTTAAAAATCGCCAGAACCTCTGCTTTGCCTAAATCCTTACGCACAACTTCCGGAGATAAAAGCAAAGACATCCTGGCCTTAATATCATCTAACAAATGATAAATAACATTAAAATACTTTATTTCTACATTTTTTTCTCTGGCCATATCAGCTGCCAAAGGCGTTGCTTTAACATTAAAACCAATTATCAAAGCATTACTGGTTAAAGCCATATTAATATCAGAATCAGTAATATTCCCCAAGCCCTTAGAAACTATCTTTACTTTAACTTCCTGAGACTCTATCTTTTCCAGTGATTCAGCAATTACTTCCAATGAGCCCAAAACATCGGCTTTGACAATAACATTAATTTTCTTAACTTCCTGGCCGTCTTCATCTTGAGCAGCAAATAATTTAGAATTAATATGGGTTTCTTCCTTGCGGATATCAAAGGCTTTAGCTTTTTTATTTTTACGTTCAATGACATTTTGGACACAAACAACATCGCCAACTTTTGGCGCATATTTCAAACCAATAATTTTTACTGGCACTGAAGGCACCGCTTGAGCTAGGTCTGCATTATTAAAATCGCGCAAATTGCGGGCTTTGCCAAAAAAAACATCGTCTATGCATAAATTATCACCGACGGCTAAAGTGCCATTTTGAATTAAAACCGTAGCCACAGGACCTTCGCCTTTATCAATATGAGATTCAATAACAGTACCCATGGCAGTGGCGTTGGGATTAGCCATTATTTTATCTTTTTCCATTTCTGCAACCAATAAAACAGTATCTAAAAGATCTTCAATGCCAATATTTTCCTTGGCGGAAATTGGCACGGTAATTGTTTTACCGCCCCAGTCTTCAGGAATTAAATTCATTGAAGCTAAATCTTTTTTTACTTTTTCAATATCAGCATCTGGCAAATCAATCTTATTAATGGCCACAATCAATGGCACCTCGGCTTGCTGAATAATTTTAATTGCCTCTATTGTCTGAGGCTTCACGCTATCATTGGCCGCCACAACTAAAATCGCCACGTCAGCGACTTTTGCACCGCGAGAACGCATAGCAGTAAAAGCTTCGTGGCCAGGAGTATCAATAAAAGTTAAAATTCTGTCTTTTCTTTTAGCCTGATAAGCGCCAATATGCTGAGTAATACCGCCGGCTTCCTGGCCCATAACATTAGTTTTGCGAATTGTATCCAATAATCTGGTTTTACCATGATCAACATGCCCCATGACAACTATAATTGGAGGTCTGGCTTCTAAATCAGACTTGGATTCTTTGCCTAAAATATCCTTAACGTTTTGTTTTTGTTCAACTTCTTCCTGCCCTGCAGCTAAAATTAATTTTAAACCAAATTCATCACCTAAAATTGCCGCTGTTTCAAAATCAATTTTCTGGTTCAATGAGGCCATGACGCCATTTTTCATTAATTCCTTAATAACCAAATTAACCGGACGATTAATTACCTGCGCAAAATCACGCACACTAATCACTGGCGGAATTTGAATTTCCTTGACCTCAGCGCCTGGCTGAAGACCGACTGTCGGCTTTTTTAATTCTTCATACTTAGCTTTTTTATTAAGTTCCAATTTGAGACGAATCTGGTCGCCCATTTCTAAAATTTTGCGAGCAATTTTTTCATCAACCTTAATGGCTTTTCTGCCAATATCAAAACCAAACTCTGGTAAAATTTCCAGCATTTCCGAGGTTGTTAATTTAATTTTGCGGGCTAGTTCAGTAACATTCATGAGGTTTAGACGAGTGAATAAA
>JBAZMA010000034.1:0-3592 GCA_041649995.1 Candidatus Omnitrophota bacterium
TGGCTGTCGACGCGGATCATGGCAAAGCCCAGCGGCAGCGATCCCCGGCCGGCCGCGGCCGTCGCGAGCGCGGCGGGGATCGTGCACACCCCGACGACGCTCCGCGTCCGGCTCGCCAGATCGCGCAGACTCCAGTCGCACGCCAGCGCCACGCCGATCGACACGTCCGGACGCGCCAGCTCGGCGCCGACCTCAAAGTCGACCGGCACGCGCACGGCGGGCGTTCCGGCGAAACGCACGACCTGACCGGACCCGCGGACGTTTGGAAACTGCGCGTTGGGTTCGACCAGCCGGCGGACGATCTGGTATCCCCGTGCACCGGACACCCACACGTACAGCGTGATTCCGGTTTCGCCGGGCAGTAGTTTGTCGAGCGTCACGTACAGCACGCCCACGATCCGCCCTCCCGCCTGCGAATTCCATGGCATGAACGACATTGTCGGTTGTTGTTGTCTTATTTCCTCCCCCTTCACCCGTGTTCGTCCTCACGATCTTGTGGTGATGAACGTGCTTTTTTTTCAGATCGGAGTCACGCCGGCAACTCCGATGGTTTCGCTGTCGGGTGGGATGGCGGATGTGGGTTGGGGGGCGGCAGCGGCCGCTGCCGCCGGCGCAACGTCGACGGGTTCGGCTGCTTCGATCGCGGCCTCCTCCGCAGTGTCGGTCAGCATCGCGCCCAGCTCCTTCACGGCGCTGTAGAGCTCGGCCCGGCCCGCGATGTACGCGGCCTTCGCGTCGTCGACGACCTTTTGGATGGCCGCGTTCAGCACGGACTCTGTCGCGTTCTTCGCCGACGACACGGCGTAGTTGATGCTGCCGCCCAGCACGGCCGCAAAGAACAGGTAGTGCGCGACGTCGGACAGCCGCTTGACCGCGTCGGGCGACGCCACCTTCACCGTGTGCTGGCCGGTCCCGCCGGGCACTCCGGGGCACGGGATCCTGACCGTCTTGGCGGTCGCCGTCGGGCACTTCTCGCCGGTGTACGCGCACGTGGTCTCGAGCACACCGTCCGGGAAGTGCGCCTGGCGGAGGAACATCGCCCCGTCGGTGTGGTTCAGCAGCGCGAACAGCGCCTTGTGCTTTCCGCTCATGATGCCCGTCCCTGGTCCGTATATCCACGCGATGAGCGTCACGAGCGTCGACTTGATCAGCTCGCGCTCCTCGTTGGCCGCCTTGTACGCCGCGTTCGTCGGACGCAGATCCGGCGCATCCTGCGTGACCATCAGACGCGCGCGCTCCATGTACGTGTCGATCGTGTCCGTGTCGCGGGACGACATGAACTCGCTGGCCAACCTCTCCACGCGCATGCAGTCCAGCAGGATCTGATCCATGCGGTCCTTGCGCATGCGCTCCAGCTCGTCCGGCGTCCCCTCGAAACCGGCCGCGACCACCTTCGCGATGTTCTGCGCCGCGCGCTTCGCCGCGGACCGGGTCGGCCGGCGCTGGTCGTCGCCGGCTGCGATATCTCCCGGCTTGCGGTCGTCGATGAGCTCGCGCGCCTCCTTTGCCACCTTGGCGGCGGCCTTTTCGGTGATGCGCAGCTCCTCGTCGGCGCTCTCGTCGTCGTCATCGTCGTCGTCGCCATCGTCGTCGGTGCCGCTGCTCTCCTCGTCGTCGTCGTCTTCAGATGCTTCCCCGGGTTCGACCTCTTGCTGGGCCGGCACTTCGTCGGGGTCCTCATCTTCTCGGTGGCGGCGCTTCTTCGCGGGGCCAGCATCGTCGTATTCGCCATCGTCGCCTTCGTCGTCCATCGCACGGTCGTCGTCTTCGGAATCTGCAGTCTTGTGCTCCATCCAGGTCGTCGGGGGTGTTTGTCACGTCCTCTTTTTCGTTGCGCTGTCCTGTAAAAATTGGATGCAACCTTCCCGTAAAATTGGCATCAAAATGGGACGCGGTCACACCACTCGGGATATAATTGGGACCGAACCGCGACGCCAATTTGCACGCGGGCAGACGCGGAAAATAGAAAAAAAGTGGACGGTTTCGACGCGAAAGGCTGCACACCACAATAGCACATAAGCTCCGAACCAGCGACGGAAAAACAAAAAAAGGAAATGAGCAACAAACCCGCAGATGACCAAGCGCAGACGTCGGTCGCGCAGACGGCGACCGATTCGTTGTGGGCATTCGCCGAGGCGGCCGAGAGCGCGGACGGCGCCGCCGGCGACCAGGCGGAGATGTGGGCGGATAAGTACCCCGACGCACTCGACATGATCCGGCCATTCGTGGAGGTTGTCCGCTCCGGCAGGGGCATCCGCGACCTCGCGGTCGCGATCGTCAAAAACACGCCGGACGCCCCGCGCGGCACGCTGGCGCAGGTGCTCGCCGCGCTGACGTACAGCATATACATGTCCGACGGGGTGCGCGCGCGGGTCATGGGCGCCGTCGCCCTGCGGGCTCTCTGCGCGTACATTCCATCGCTGACCGGCGCCACGCTTGCGTCCATAGCGGACGCGATTTCGGGAGAGGGGTGCATCGAGTGCGGCGACTCGCTCGTGTTGGACGCTGCGGCCATCGAGACCGGGTGCAGTCGCATCCTCTGCGCGCCGTGCGCCGCCAAGAATCTCGTGAAGCTCGACGTGGCCGCGACGCGGAGCGGGTTGGCAAAGTTCGTGCCGATGGCGGTGGCGCAGTCCAGGTTCCCGACGATCCTTGCGGGGTCGCCGCCGACCGCGTGCACCCTGAACCGGTTCGTCCTGGCGACCGCCGAGGCGCTGGCCAGCGGCAACCCCATCGACGTCGTGGCGCGCCCGTTCCCGGCCAGTCTGGACGCGCTGTGCCCGCCGCCGTTCGAGGCCACGACCACAGCGCTTTACCGGGCGCTGCCGCGCGCGAGCGAGTGGCAGACGCGCGTCGCTCTGCGCGAACTGCTCGACGTCGGATGCTCGCGCATAACGGCCGTCGTCCAGTCGCTCGTCGACCAACTGACCGCGGGCGGCGAAGTGCACAAGTCGAGCCGTAGCAAGACGGCCGCGCGCACGCCCGAGCAGATGCGGGAGACGCTGCACACGATCGCCGCGCGGTGGACGAGCGCGCGGGGCCAGCTGACGGCGCTGAAGCCGTCCACGTACGGATTCTTCAAGCTCGTCAAGCTCCTGCCCAGGGTCGCGGACGTGACCGAGGCATCGACCAAGTTCACCAAATTCATGTGCGGCGAAGACGTGCCCATGGCGGGGGAGCTGCCGGTCGCGGTCGACGATCTCATGCACAAGCTCGCCGCCGTCGACGATAAGATGGCGGAACTCGCTGCGCAGGACAGCACCGGCGTGAAGCGAACCGCGCTCGAGGCGGGCCTCGAGTGCCTGTACGGCGCGACAAAGCCAAAGACGGCGAAACGCGAGGACACTCCGCCGGCGCCGCCCCCCGCGCCGACACCAGTCGCGCAGGAGCCCCCACCGGCGCCGGCCCCGCGCAAACCGCGCCGCGAGAAGCGGGCTCCCGCGGCGGACGACCAGAAAGCAGACACGGTCCGTGCATCCTCTCCCCCGACGACCACCTCCCCGCCATCCGAACCGGCGAGCCGCAAACCCACATGCACCGTCGCGATCTGAAACGCCCCCCCCCCCCCCCCGGGGGCGTTCTTGGGGGGGCC